>NZ_JBIACK010000002.1:0-408268 GCF_042865285.1 Cytobacillus spartinae
TGAATTAAATAGTCTGGTGATGATGGCGAGAAGGTCACACCCGTTCCCATACCGAACACGGAAGTTAAGCTTCTCAGCGCCAATGGTAGTTAGGGGCTGTCCCCTTGTGAGAGTAGGACGTCGCCAGGCGGAAGAGATAAGCTTTTATTCTCTTGGATATAAATATTACCATTTAAGTATTATTGACGAAAAACAAAAACGTTGTTAATATTTAATTCTTGCTTAAGAAAATTAAGTAGGTAATAAAAAAACACACAAAAAAGCGTTGACGATTCATAGAAAAAATGTTATATTAATATAGTTGTCACTTTTAAAGAAAAGATAATGGCCCCTTGGTCAAGCGGTTAAGACACCGCCCTTTCACGGCGGTAACACGGGTTCGAATCCCGTAGGGGTCACCAAGTTTTTTACGGAACGTAGTGAAGTAAATAAACATCCTATATGGAGGATTAGCTCAGCTGGGAGAGCACCTGCCTTACAAGCAGGGGGTCGGCGGTTCGATCCCGTCATCCTCCACCATTTTTGTGAAATGTACAACCTTTCAAAAAATGCCGGTGTAGCTCAGTTGGTAGAGCAACTGACTTGTAATCAGTAGGTCGTGGGTTCGACTCCTATCGCCGGCACCATTTTTGAGCCATTAGCTCAGTCGGTAGAGCATCTGACTTTTAATCAGAGGGTCGAAGGTTCGAATCCTTCATGGCTCACCATTTATATTATTATATGCGGGTGTGGCGGAATTGGCAGACGCACTAGACTTAGGATCTAGCGCCGCAAGGCGTGGGGGTTCGACTCCCTTCACCCGCACCATATATGCGGAAGTAGTTCAGTGGTAGAATACAACCTTGCCAAGGTTGGGGTCGCGGGTTCGAATCCCGTCTTCCGCTCCAAGTTTTAATAGATGTGCCGGGGTGGCGGAACTGGCAGACGCACAGGACTTAAAATCCTGCGGTAGGTGACTACCGTACCGGTTCGATTCCGGTCCTCGGCACCACTTTTAAACTAATAATATGCGCCCGTAGCTCAATTGGATAGAGCGTCTGACTACGGATCAGAAGGTTATGGGTTCGACTCCTTTCGGGCGCGCCATATATTTTGCGGGGAGTAGCTCAGCTTGGTAGAGCACTTGGTTTGGGACCAAGGGGTCGCAGGTTCGAATCCTGTCTTCCCGACCATTCTTATAACATTGGGGCCTTAGCTCAGCTGGGAGAGCGCCTGCCTTGCACGCAGGAGGTCAGCGGTTCGATCCCGCTAGGCTCCACCATTTTTATTCCATAAGATAGAAATACTACTAATATTTTGGCGGTGTAGCTCAGCTGGCTAGAGCGTACGGTTCATACCCGTGAGGTCGTGGGTTCGACTCCCTCCGCCGCTACTTAATAATTAAACATCCTTTGGAGGTATACCCAAGTCTGGCTGAAGGGATCGGTCTTGAAAACCGACAGGCGGGTCAAACCGCGCGGGGGTTCGAATCCCTCTACCTCCTCCATTTTTATCTATTCCTTACTATTATCGCGGGGTGGAGCACGATCGATATTACTTCTTCGATTAAACTTCAGCGCACCGATTGAGTTAATTCTTGAATGTACTTACTGAAATCGGGGCGGTCATTCCGTAGAAACTTATGCTTACAAAAAGCATGTTGGATAACTATATATATTCTATTATCGCGGGGTGGAGCAGTCTGGTAGCTCGTCGGGCTCATAACCCGAAGGTCGCAGGTTCAAATCCTGTCCCCGCAACCAATTTATTAAAAATGTTGGTCCCGTGGTGTAGCGGTTAACATGCCTGCCTGTCACGCAGGAGATCGCGGGTTCGATTCCCGTCGGGACCGCCATTAATTATAATATACGGCTCAGTAGCTCAGTTGGTAGAGCACGATGAGTATGCTACTCTGGTTTCACATCCAGCGTACCGATTGTTAAATCGGGACGAAGGACGACGTTAGATTTAAATATGAAAGAATTATAATATATGGCTCAGTAGCTCAGTTGGTAGAGCAAAGGACTGAAAATCCTTGTGTCGGCGGTTCGATTCCGTCCTGAGCCACCTTTTTATTTGGAGGGGTAGCGAAGTGGCTAAACGCGGCGGACTGTAAATCCGCTCCTTAGGGTTCGGCGGTTCGAATCCGTCCCCCTCCACCATTTAGTATTATTGGGTAAATAGCTTTTTAATTGTATATAAGTTAATGTAGGGGTATAGTTTAAAGGTAGAACGAAGGTCTCCAAAACCTTTGGTGTGGGTTCGATTCCTACTACCCCTGCCAAGTGACTGTTATGGCGATTGTGGCGAAGTGGTTAACGCATCGGATTGTGGTTCCGACATTCGTGGGTTCGATTCCCATCAGTCGCCCCATAAATGGGCTATAGCCAAGCGGTAAGGCATCGCACTTTGACTGCGACATGCGTTGGTTCGAATCCAGCTAGCCCAGCCAATAAAGGCGGCATAGCCAAGTGGTAAGGCACAGGTCTGCAACACCTTTATCCCCGGTTCAAATCCGGGTGCCGCCTCCAATAAAGTTTTATACCTGCGGGTGTAGTTTAATGGTAAAACCTCAGCCTTCCAAGCTGATGTCGTGGGTTCGATTCCCATCACCCGCTCCATTTTATTATATATGGGCCTATAGCTCAGCTGGTTAGAGCGCACGCCTGATAAGCGTGAGGTCGATGGTTCGAGTCCATTTAGGCCCACCATATAAAAATAATTAAATGATATTCATTAAATTGTATATAATATTATTATATTATTCCGCAGTAGCTCAGTGGTAGAGCACTCGGCTGTTAACCGAGCGGTCGTAGGTTCGAATCCTACCTGCGGAGCCAAAACATACATATATCCGGCCAACCGGCTTTTTTTTATGCCAAAAAAGGCTATGTCTCAAACTTGACATGGCCTTTTATAATCCCTTATATTCTTGTAAAGAACGTGCGAATTTTCCTGAACCGGAACAAACTGGGCATTCTTTTTTAAAGAAGATATTTTTTCTTACAAAGCCGTCTCCATTACATTTTCTACATATTCCTATTATCCTCAATTTAGCGGTCTCCTTATATTCATACTCTTATCATTTTTCCATCTCTTAATTAATCTTATACAAATATAACAAATCATTTTCTGTACATATTAAAAGCATAAAGGTTTGGTACATTCGTATAAGTAAGGTGGGCTTTAATTGCAACAAAGAACTTCTTCAATCCCAAAACCGCTAGTGACTACAAATCAATGGTTTATTGTTATAAGTGTATTATCAACATGGATAGTAGAAAATCATTATATCTTGCTACTACCTTTAGTTACGGGATTATCCAGTTTAATTTTTAATAAAAATCCGCTAATGAATATAGCTAAACGTTTTTTTAAGAAGCCTGCATCATCTTATCCTCAAGAAGATTTCGCACAACAAAGATTTAATCAATACATCTCCGTAATGTTGTTATCTTTAGGTTTCATTAGTTATCTATCCGGTTTTCAGGTTGTAGGATTTATTTTTACAGCGATGGTTGCATTAGCAGCATTGATCGCAATCCTTGGTTTTTGCGTTGGCTGCTTTGTTAGGTACAAATGGATCCAATACAATTACCGTAAGAAGTTAAGAAATGAATCCTAAACTCCTACGTCAGTCTATCAAATTAGACTGACGTTTTTTGTTATAGTTCTAGGATGAATTACCTCCTGATTGTTCAAAAAATAGTCAAAAAGTATTATCTTTTCAATGAGAGGTAAAGGATTCTTTAATATTCATGTAGAAATTACTAAGTAGCTTTGACTAAGGAGATGACAGATGTGGAAAACAATTTAAAAGTGTTAATTTGTGATGACTCAGTCTTAATACGCAAAAAATTTAGAAGCATACTGGAAAAGTGTAAATGTAACGATATTTTAGAAGCTGAGAATGGTGTAGTTGCTGTCGAGATGGCAAAGACACATAATCCTGATCTGGTATTTATGGATATAGTTATGCCGGATAAGGATGGGATTGAAGCTTTAGGCGAGATTAAAGAATTCAATCGTGACATAAAAGTGGTAATGGCTTCTTCTGCTGGTACAAAGGATCATTTAAAAAAAGCATTAGAAAAGGGTGCTTATGACTTTATCCAAAAACCTATTTCTCTTGAGGCCATTACATACTTAATTGAGAAGGTTCTAGTGGAGGATAAGGAGGGAAGGATCAATGTTTAGTCAATACTTCGGTCACTATCTTTTAAACCGTGGGCTAATTACGAAGGAGCAGTTAACGGATGCATTAGAGTTTCAACAATCGGTACACGTTAAATTTGGAGTAATAGCAGTCGATGAAGGATATATGACAGCAGTTCAAGTAGACGAAGTACATGAAAAACAAAAACAGGTGGATAAGCGATTTGGAGAGATTGCAGTTGAACTAGGCTATCTAACAAATGATCAAGTAGACGACATGTTATCTTCTCAAAAACAGAATCACTTGCTGTTGGCTCAAGCCTTGGTAGATCGTGAATATATGACCATTGATGCTTTTTCAAAAGCTTTAAATGATTATAAAAAGGATTACAGTCTTACGGATGATAAGTTTGAGGCTATTAAGAGTGGAGATATTGATGCACTGGTTGAAACGCTGCTTGATGGAAAAGCTTCGACTAGTAAAGACTTCTATAAAGAATACTTATCACTTTTCGCTAAGAATCTAATAAGATTTGTTGATGATCAAGTCTATTTGGAATTTTCAGGAATGAATGATGGTCACCTATCAGATTGGTATGTGTATCAAGAAATTACTGGAGACTCGCCGCTTTATACAGGAGTAGCGGCAAATGAGGACGTGTTCCTTTATATCGCTTCAAAATATGCAGAAGAAGATCTTGCAGTTGTAGATGAGCTTGCACAGGCTTCCGTAAGTGAATTTTTAAATTTGCATAATGGGATATTCTTAGTGAATATGTCTAATAAAGGCATTGAACTAAATATGAAGCCACAGTCAGTTGTGAATGAAGTTAGCACCAAAGGAGTTAACGCTGATTTCCTAGTAACAGTTAGTATTTCTAAAGGAACTTTCCATTTACTATTATCTGAGGAGCCAGAAAACGTACAAATTCAATTAAAAGAAAGCAATCAACAATTAGTATAAATAGTTAAAAGGTTACTCATAATGTTTGGGTAGCCTTTTTTATTTACCAATCTTGAGTCATTTCTAATAAATGATCAATCTCGATTGTAGACATCTTAAAATCCTCTTCCACCAGTTCATTTGTCGCTTCTAATAATTCATCTATGTCCGTTCTTATTAATCTCATAAGTTTTCCTCCTATTCGTCCTATTATATTCCCTTTTCTAAGAAAAGCGAAACTTTAAACCTTAGTTTTTCAGTTGTTAATACATTATTCGTTTCTCATTTTTTGGTTATGGGGGTCCTTTAATAAATAAATTCTAATTCTAAGATCTACTGAGGGTGAATTTATAGTACAAAAAAGTTGCACCCATGGAACGCTATAATGAAGGCAATTATGAACAAACTATTTCAAATTTATTAATAAATAAGGAAATCTTTAGATTACAAATGATATTAGTTTGCATTTTAATTATTTTTTGATAAAAAGAAAGTATGTATACCCTAGAACTGTGTTGGTTGATAGGTGAATTTATATAATAGATTGGATATTTAAATGGAGGAAATTATGAAAATTTTAGTAATAGAGGATAATGAAAGTGTTTGTTCCATGATTGAAATGTTTTTCTCAAAAGAAGGTATCCATGGTGAATTTGTGCATAATGGACTTGAAGGTTATGAACGATATAGAAAAGATACTTGGGACTTGTTGATTGTAGATTGGATGCTTCCAGGTATGGACGGGGTAACCTTATGTCGAAAAATTAGAGAGGAAGGAAGTGCTGTACCTATTATTATGCTAACTGCTAAGGACAGTGAATCTGACCAGGTTCTCGGACTTGAAATGGGTGCGGATGATTATGTAACAAAACCATTTAGTCCGCTAGCTCTGATGGCAAGAATTAAGGCCGTAACACGTCGGGCAAATAGTGGTATGAGTGATAATCGGGGAGAAAGAGGACAATTACACACAAAGCATTTGGCAATTAATAAGGATACGAGGGAAGTATTATTAAATGGACAGTTAGTCGATAATCTAACCCCTAAAGAATTCGAATTGCTTTATTTTTTTGTACAGCATCCAAAGCAGGTGTTTACAAGAGAGCAATTATTAGAACGAGTTTGGGGCTATCAATTTTATGGAGATGAACGGACGGTAGATGTTCATATTAAAAGGCTCCGAAAAAAGATTGGAACAGAGACTCAACCTTTTTTCCATACTATATGGGGGATTGGTTATAAGTTTGATGAAACGGTAGAATGAAATGAAGATTAAATATTTGTATCAGCAATTGATCAGTCATTTTAGTGTCATCCTGGTTGCTTTCTTGGTACTTAGTTTGTTGTTTGCTCACTATGTTGAGAGACTAGTGTATCAAAATAAAGTGGACGAGTTAGTAGTCTATGGAGAGCATATATTAGATGATCTAGTTCGAAACCAAGGTCAGCAAGAAAGAGTCATCAATCAATATAGCACTGTACTTAAAGGAAGAAAGATAAACTTCAGTATATTTGATCGCTCAGGTAATATTCTCTATCCTGTTGATCGGTTGGGACCCGATATTAAACTGGCTGATGAAGTCTTAAATCAGATTTCTAACGGTGAGGCTGTTGTTGTACGGAACAAAATTAAACGATTAAATCAAGAAGTGACGTTGGTAGCATTACCTTACTTAGTTAACAATAGGTTATCAGGAGGGATATTGCTTACTTCTCCGATTAGTGGTTCTAGAGAAATGATTGGCCAGATCAATCAATACTTGTTTTATACGGTTTTAATCTCTTTAACGATATCCTTACTTCTTAGTTGGCTATTCTCACGAATTCATGTAAATCGAATTAAACGAATTCAAGAAGCAACGTCAAATATCTCTGCAGGTAACTATAATGTGAATATTTCTGACTCAAATTTTGATGAAATAGGCGAATTAGCTCAGGATTTTAACAAGATGGTAAATAAACTGAGGGTTTCTATGGAAGAGATTGAAAGCCTTGAAAATCGTAGAAGGAACTTTATGTCGGATGTCTCCCATGAGCTAAGAACGCCTCTGACAACGATTAGTGGTGTGATTGAAGGAATCAAAAATGACATGATTGCTGAAGAGGAAAAAGAAAAAGGGATTAACTTAGTCAGTCAGGAAACAAAACGTTTAATTAGGCTAGTAAATGAAAATCTTGATTACGATAAAATCAGATCAAATCAAATTAAGCTTTTTCCCTATGATATAGAACTAATTGAAGTATTTGAAGTGATTAAAGATCAATTGACCTTACAAGCGAAGGAAAAGCAAAATGAAATTCATGTCCTAGTTGAAGAAGACGTAATCGTACATGCTGATTATGATAGACTCATTCAAATATTGATTAATATTACAAAGAACAGTATCCAATTTACAAGTAACGGAGATATTTGGTTAAGAGGTCTAGCTTCGAATGGTGAAACTGTGATAGAAATTGAGGACAATGGAATTGGGATTGATCAAGCTGAAATAGAAAAGATTTGGCATCGGTTTTATAAAGCTGATTTATCCAGAACTAGCAATCCGTTTGGTGAGTTCGGCTTAGGACTTTCTATTGTAAAACAATTGGTTCAGCTTCATAAAGGTTCAATTGAGGTCAGTAGTGAAAAGAATAAAGGAACAAAATTTACGATTCGACTTCCTTTCAAAAATAAATAATTCCTAAAAAGCTACAAGATTATTAAAGTCTTGTAGCTTTATTTTTTTTAGAAAATTACAGGTCTTTTAAAAAATTGTTAAAGGTTTGTTCATATTTACTCGGTATGCTTAGAACAAGTAAGAAAGCGATCCCAATAGGAGGAAATAAGATGAATGAGGAACATTCGTACAAACCAGAACAAAAAACAATTAGAAAAAATAGATCTTTAAAGGGTTTTATTTCAACATTAGCAGCAGGTGTTGTTGGATCCGCGCTAACTTTAGCAGTTATCCCTCATACAGATTACTTAAATCAATTTGGACAAACTGACGCTGTTTTACAGGAACAATCCATTCAATCACCTATTGTACCGACTAAAACTTCAACTACACAAACTGGAGAAACCTCAATTGCAGATATGGTTGAGAATGCTTCAAAAGCGATTGTAGGCGTTGTAAACCTACAAGAACAGCCTAATCGTTTTTCAGGTACGACAACGAGTGTGGAAAGTGGTTCAGGATCTGGGGTTATTTTTAAAAAGACAGAAAATAGTGCTTATATCATCACAAATAACCATGTCATAGAAGGCGCTGGACAAATAGAAGTATCACTGGCTAATGGAGAAAGAGTGTCAGCCACACTTGTAGGTGCGGATGCTTTAACGGATTTAGCTGTTCTAAAAATAAATCCGAAATACGTTACAACGGTTATTGAATTTGGTGATTCCGCAACTTTAAGAGCTGGTGATGAAGTATTAGCCATTGGGAATCCGTTAGGCCTTGAATTTTCAAGAACGGTGACACAAGGAATTGTAAGTGCCGTTGATCGGACTATTTCAGTATCAACCTCGGCAGGCGAATGGGATTTGAACGTAATTCAGACGGATGCTGCAATTAACCCAGGTAACAGTGGAGGCGCTTTAATTAATACAAATGGTCAAGTAATAGGAATTAATAGTTTAAAAATAGCAGAAAGTGGTGTTGAGGGACTAGGTTTCGCCATCCCAAGCAATGATTTATTACCGATTGTGAATGAAATGATTGAAACTGGACAAGTAGAAAGACCTTATATGGGTGTTAGTTTAGGAAATCTAGAGGAGATCTCGCCTGTTTATCTTCAGGAACTTCCTGAAAACGTGACAAATGGAGTTATGGTTACCTATATAGATCCTTACTCATCTGCAGCTAAAGCAGGATTGACTGTTCAAGATGTGATTGTCGGGATTAATGATACAGAAATTAATGACGCAAATGAATTAAGAAAGTATCTGTATTCAGAGGTTAAGGTGGGAGACAAAGTAACCGTAAAGGTGTATAGAGACGGAGAACTCAAAGAGGTTGAGTTAACTCTTACTAGTAAAAATGAGCAGAGTGAATAATTTTTGAATATAGAAAAGGGGAGAGTTATGAACGTAAATAAAGCTAAGGGAAAATTGATTTTAACGATAGTAGGAGTTGCTATTATTGGTATCGGCCTAATCATTAGCCTAGGTTTTTCAAAAAAGGATGTAGTCGCTAAAGTTAGTGGACAATCAATTAGTCAATCAGAACTGTACGAGGTTATGGTCAGTCAATATGGGGCCGATGCTTTAGAATCACTTATTACGAATAAGGTAATAGCCTTGGAAGCGGAGAAACAAAAGATTACTGCTACAGAAGAGGAAATCAATAACGAAATGTCAGAATTAATGGAGTCATACGGTGGAGAGGATTCTTTTAATGAAGCTATTGCTGCAAGTGGAGTTACAAAAGAAGATGTTAGAAATGACCTTGATGAGTATATTGTTACGAAAAAGCTGCTTACTCCTAGAATATCCATCTCTGAGGAAGAATTAGAACAGTATTTTGAAGAGAACAAAGAATCCTTTACACAAGAGGAGCAAATTAAAGCAAGTCATATTTTAGTGGAGGATGAAGCAACAGCTAGTGAGGTATTAGATAAGTTATCAAATGGTGAGGAGTTTGCTGATTTAGCTGCAGAGTACTCTACAGATTCGGAAAATGCTGAACAGGGCGGAGACTTAGGTTATTTTTCCAAAGGGACAATGGTAGAGGCATTCGAAGAGGTTGCCTTCACACTTAAAAAGGAACAAACAAGTGAACCTGTAAAAACCGAGTATGGTTATCACATTATTAAAGTAGTAGATAAGAAAGAAGCGAAGGAAGCTAACTTTGACGATAATAAAGACGAAATTGAAAAATTATTATTTAATGAAAAAATGCAGACAGAATATTCAATTTGGGTAGATGAGTTAAAAGAGAAATACGCAATTGAACGGTATCTATAGGAAAAATTTAATGATATAGAAACAGTTTGCTCTTAGTTTTTTCATACTTGTTGGAAAAAATTATAGGGTGATACAAATTAAACGATAATAAAGGAGATTTTAAAATGAAAAAATCACTAGCAATTGTTATGACTGGAGTAATTTCAATCGGAGCTTTAACTTCAATCCCTGTTTTTGCTGCAAATGTAGAAGAAAAAAGTATTGTTTCAGAGGATGCAATAACAGAATCTCACAAAGCATTAAATAGGGGTTTCCATAATAGTGAGTTGATTCAGGAAAAAGCTCTGGAGCTTGGAATAGAAGTAGAGGGGAAAGATACCCGTACTTTAGTAAAAGAAATAAAAGAAGTTGAGTTGAAGAAGACAGCAGAAGAGTTAGGGATTGAAACAGATGAAAAAGATTTTAAGGCGATAGCTAAAGAAGTTCGTGAAAGGTTAGTTTTAGAAAAGGCTCAGGAATTAAAGATCTTAACGGAAGGTAAAGACACTGAAACACTTATCAAGGAGATAAGGGAAACAGTACTTCAAAATAAAGCAAACGAATTAGGAGTTGAAACAGAGGGAAAAAGTCTCCGAGAATTAGCTAAAGAGGTACAGGAAACAGAAATTAAAAAACAGGCAGAAGAGCTAGGCATTAAAGCAGAAGGAAAAGAGATAAGAGAATTAGCCGAAGAAGTTCGAAATCAAAAGATTCTTAATGCCGCAAAAGAGTTAGGAATTGAAGCTAGCGATAAGACTACAAAAGAACTATTACAAGAAATATTAACTGATCATAAGGATAAAGCTGAAGAATTGGGAATTCTTCCTTTAAAAGAACTGTTTGACAAAGGGTTTAAAGGAGGTAAACGAGGTGGTGGTCACAAGGGATTCGGTTGGCATGAACATCAATCGGAATTAGACCAAAGCACTTCGGAAAGCACAAAACAGACTTCCGAATCATTATAGTTAATATGAAAAACCTCAGGTAGCTCTTCCTGAGGTCTTCTCATTTTAATCCTGTTTATTTTCAACTTCCTTCTTAACGTCATTTTGGAATTTTTCAATTTCGTCCCGTAACGCCATATGGTCTATATTTAATTCTTTTATTATATCGTGAAAAGATTTACCATCTTTTTTATACTTAAGAATTTCTTCAAGTGATTGATTACTTAGGTTGCCAACGGCTGCTGCACCAATTAGGAAATGGAGCGGATAACCATCTTTTATGTAAGCTTCAATTCCTTCAACCTTCGTATTCGAATAGGCTGCTAACTGTTTAATAACATCTTCTCGGTTTTCCTCAACAAATTTTCCCCATTGTTGAATGGACTTAATTTTTTCTAATTCTTCGTTGTCAACACCAAGTTCTTTAGCTGTTTCTTCCCAAGATTTATTTTTTTCCTTATACAAAGATAAGACATCCTCAATCCTCTTATCGGATTTTTTACTAAGCATCGCACCCATAAATATTTCTTCTTTCGTGTAACCTTGATTCATTAACTCCTCAGCTTTTTCCTTCATCAGGTGATGGCGGTGATGGTGATTTTTATTCATCTTTGAATCATTTTCTGGAGAAACGAATGAAGCAGAACTTGCACTAGCACCTCCGATAACGATAGCCAATAGGAAAGCAACGGTAATCATCCATACTTTTCTCAATCTAATTTCGCTCCTTTTATGTAAGTTTTACCGTTATATAATGTCCATAAAAAGATAAAGTATTTATCTTTGAGGTTTTTAGGCTAGGGAAACAAGTTTGGTTTATAGAGTACATGTTGAAATATAACAACAAAGAGGTTTTAATCAAGCCATCAATGGTT
Organism: Cytobacillus spartinae; assembly: GCF_042865285.1. Taxonomy (NCBI): domain Bacteria; kingdom Bacillati; phylum Bacillota; class Bacilli; order Caryophanales; family Bacillaceae; genus Cytobacillus; species Cytobacillus spartinae. Next base: position 11,821 of record NZ_JBIACK010000002.1, read on the forward strand.
AATTAATAGTAAAATGGAAAATCCCCCAGGTGATGGGGGATTAATATTAGGACACAACAGAAGATTGTGTTAAGTCCATATGTGGGATATGAGAGATTGTTTCTTCTTGAAGCTTTGTCACTTCAATATACTTCACGTGGTGTTCTTCCATTTCTATAATTTTAAAAGTATAGGATTCAATTACAATGGTATCTCCCTCTTTTGCATCATAATTTTCGGTAAGAACCCAACCACCTATCGTATCAACATCCTCATCGTTTATTTCTAGCCCTAGCAAATCATTAATCTCACTTACTAAGACTTTTGAGTCAATAATATAGTGATCATCATTAACTTTTCTAATCATTGGGACTTCATCAATATCAAATTCATCGCGAATTTCACCAACGATTTCTTCGATAATATCTTCAACGGTTACAAGTCCAGATGTTCCTCCGTATTCATCCATTAAGATGGCCATATGAATACGTTCTTTTTGCATTTTAACGAGTAAGTCATGAATAGGAATAGAGTCAATGACTCGGATTATGGGCCTAGTGTAAGCCTCAAGAGTTTTGGATGATACTCCTTTATGTCCAATTAATTCGGTAATAATTTCTTTGACATTCACCATTCCGATAATATGGTCCTTATCACCATCAATAATGGGATATCGAGTGAATTTCTCTTCGTTTACTACGTTTAGAAACGTCTCTATCGTATCATCTTTTGAAAGAGAGACAATCTCAGTACGTGGCACCATTATTTCTTTGGCAATACGATTATCGAATTCAAAAATTTTATTTACATACTTAAACTCAGATTGGTTTATTTCGCCACTCTTATAGCTTTCCGATAGAATAATTCGGAGCTCTTCTTCAGAATGTGCAAGATCATGTTCAGAGGTAGGCTTTAGTCCAAACAAGCTTGTTAATAACCGAGCAGAACCATTTAATAGCCAGATAAACGGGTATAACAAGCGATAAAACCAAATTAATGGTCTAGCAGTTACTAAGCTAATAAACTCTGCTTTTTGTATAGCCAAAGTCTTTGGAGCAAGTTCTCCAACCACCACATGAAGAAAAGTAATGAAAGCAAAGGCAGTTCCAAAGGATAACAGATGAGTGATTGACTCAGGAATGTTAAACCCAAGAAAGATTGGTCTGAGGATATGTTCCACAGTTGGTTCACCAAGCCAACCTAATCCTAAAGCTGTAATCGTAATTCCAAGTTGGCATGCAGACAAATACTCATCTAAATTTGAAACGACTCTTTTAGCTGCAATAGCGCTTTTGTTACCTTCTTCAATAAGTTGGTCTATCCTTGAACTTCTTACCCTAATGATCGCAAATTCCGAAGCGACAAAAAAAGCCGTTAAAGCAATCAAGATGGCTATAAAAACCAAGTTAAATATGTCCAATAAGTTTCCTTATCTCGCAAGTAGGCGAGTAAGGAGTCACCTCCTAGTGATTACAAAAATTTAATTAACTTGTAAACCTTAAAAGGGATTTCAATAACATTTCACCTTCTGTTGTCAGCTCTTTTGAAAAATCCTTGACTTGTTGATCATTTAGGTTATTTATTAATGGGATTAAAGTAGATAGGTCATTTTGGAGCTGTTTCATTTGTTGAGCTACTGAATGAATATGTTTTTCAACTTCCCCTTTTTGAAGGTCTTTTTCCTTCTTTAATTCTAGTTTTCTCTTAATCTCTTCTAATGGAAAATGCAGACTTTTACATTCTTCAATAAACTTCAAATCAGAAATAGCTTCTTCAGCATAAATTCTGTAATTTGCTTTTGAACGTTCTGCTTGTAGGAGACCAAGGTTTGTATAATAGTCAATCGTTCTTTTGGATACTTTTGCTATGGATGCTAGCTCACCGATACGATAGAATGCCCCATTATATCACCTCTACTTAAATCAATTATTTTTCGGCAAAGTCAAAAATGTCATAATGAATGTGGATCCTCATACCTACGTTTTAGGAATGTACCGTTGTGGAATATCCATTTCAACCACCTTATTCGACAAGGCCTGATTAAGAATCATTATAATTTAATCAAAAGTGTACAGTCAAACGTTGTGGTTTAGGGGAAATAGGTTACCTCTATTTTATTATAAAATTTTACCAATATGAACGAATATTCTATAAATTTTAATAAAATAAGCTAAAGTTACTGTTAAGATTAGTTTTTACTAAATAAAAAGGCGCGTCAGAATCTAATCTTCATCCGATTCTGACGGCACAACTTCTTTATTTACTTCAATATAAGATATGTGGTGCCCTTCAATCTCCTTAATGGTAAAAACATAACCGGATTCGCTAATGGTATCTCCTTGTTTTAAATCAAACTTTTGAGTTAATAACCAACCACCGATTGTGTCAACATCTTCTTCTTCTAAGTCAATATTTAAGAGTTCGTTGACTTCAGATATCAAGAGTCTGGCATTTAAAATGTAATGGTCCTCTCCAAGATGTTGAATAATAGGGATTTCATCTAGATCAAATTCATCGTGTATTTCACCTACAATCTCTTCTAATATATCTTCGACTGTTACCAAACCTGACGTTCCACCATACTCATCAGAAAGAATGGCCATATGTGAACGTTCCTTTTGCATTTTCAACAAGAGGTCATGAATAGGAATGGAATCAATAACATGAATAATTGGCTTTATATAAGTTAATAAAGGCTTATCACCTTCGCACTTCTGTTGAATACAATCTGTCAGTATTTCTTTAATATTTATAAGACCTACAACATTGTCCTTATCTCCATCAATAACCGGATAGCGAGTATATTTTTCTTCCTGCACGGTATCCAATATTTCTTTAAGGGTTGCATCTGAAAAGAGACTAACAATTTCGGTTCGCGGTACCATTATTTCTTTAGCAATACGATTATCAAATTCAAAGATGTTATTCACATAAGTTAATTCAGATTTATTAATTTCCCCACTCTCAAAGCTCTCAGATAATATTAAGCGAAGTTCCTCTTCTGTATGTCCTATTTCCAACTCAGAAGCAGCTTTTAATCCGAACATCCCAACAAGAACCCTTGCTAATCGATTCATGGCCCAAATAAACGGATATGTGATTCGATAAAACAATATTAATGGTCTAGAGATAAGTAGTGTTGCTGTTTCTGCTTTTTGAATAGCAATCGTCTTTGGAGCGAGCTCTCCGAACACAACCTGCAGGAAGGTGATTAATGTAAAGGCTATCCCAAATGATAGTATGTATGAAATGGTTTGGGATAAGTTAAATTGAGCAATATAGGGTCTTAAAGTTCTCTCTACCGTTGGTTCACCAAGCCAACCTAGAGCTAATGTTGTAATCGTGATTCCTAACTGACACGCAGAGAGGTAGTCATCCAAGTGGGTAACTACTCTTTTAGCAGAAAATGCTCCTTTTTTTCCCTCTTCAATTAACTGATCAATTCTAGAATTTCTTATTTTTACAATGGCAAACTCTGCTGTTACAAAAAATGCTGTCAAACATATTAAGATTGCTACTAGAAAAAAATTCAATAAGTTCATATGGGCTTGGTTTCACCTCCTAAAAAAGGTCCTTACCTGTACTTTTCCCATATTCATTCTTTTTACAATAAGTTGTTATAAATGAGAGGCTCGAACATGAAGAAAATCCTTTTCCTATCAGAGAAATAAGGATTCAAAAAAAATTAAAACCGACTACGTATTTTTAGTCGGCTCAAATTTATTAACGTATTGGTATTCCTGGTGGATAATAATAAGGTGGAACCTTTAGCCAGCCACGCTTTCTCATCAATGTCTTTAAGGTGGATCCAAACGTAACTATTTCTGAGAAAAATTCTAACCACATCATAGCAACATCAGCTCTAATGGCATCGGCCTGACCTTTTCCACATAATTGCATAAGGTTTACCATTTTAAAAGCTACGCCATTGGAAATCTCATCGTCTGTTAGCTTAACTCCTAGTGGAACTTCATTAGGGTTGGACTTTGGTTTAGCAGAAGTTACATCAGGTAAAGGAATTCCTTCATTTCTTAAAAAGGTACTTAGTCTTTTTACTTGAGATTCGCATAACTTTATTGCATCGTTAAGCATCTCAATAATTTCATCATCTGTTGATGTATTCAGTCCGATTTCCTCATATCTAATAAATTCTTCTAAAATTCCTACATAGGTCCAACAATCTCCTACTTCGATTACATGGAGGGGTGCTTTATCTTCAACATCTAACTTTACTTTAAAATGATTAAATATTGCCTCGAATGGATTTCCCATCATATCACCTCCTAAGCATTTGTTATCAGTGGAATATTTGATGGAATAGAGTGAAAACTAAAGTAAACGATTGGTTACATTTATAAGATACCCAAGTCCATTATTATTATAGATAGGTAAAGTCAACCTATTTGAATGTTGCGAATTAGGGATGTAATATATAGTTTGCCCGAAAAAAGGAGATAAGCCCTAGTTGAAATTATTTTTCCCCTTTAGCCGAGGGTCCCAATCCTCAAACAAGAGACTATAAACAATTAAATCATGATAGCGTCCATACAAATATTCTCCTTGGCGCATCGTTCCTTCTTTTTCAAAACCAAGTCTTTCTGGAATGGCTTGACTCTTGTAGTTCCTGTCACCACATCGAATTTCAATTCGATTCAGTTTTAAGTGGAGGTACATATAATTAATAAGAGCATTAACTGAACGAGTCATTATTCCTTTTCCATTTGCATGTTGATCTAAATAGTATCCAATGGTCGAGCATCGGTTGCTCCAATCAATGTTGTTTATGCTTATACTTCCAATAAGAATCCCGTTATAGCGAATTCCTGCGTTTAGTCCTTCATTATTCGCATAACGTCTTAGCCAGATTGGAATGATGTGCTGAAAATGAATGGGTGAAATTACTTCATCTACCCAAGGAAGCCACTCTCTCAAATAACTCCGATTCTTTTGAACAAGCCAAAATAATTCTTCTGCATGATTTAACTGTAGAAGATGAAGTTCAATTTCATGATCCACTTTTATGTTAAACATAAATCTCCTCCGATATAAGATTTGTATATCTTCATTCGATGAGGAAAAGAGGAAAATTATTCCCTTTAAAGTGAATGCTACATTGAAAAAGCATTCCTACCAGGAGACTGAAAATCTGGCATGAGTAAGTCTCCAATTATAAAAGGCTGTAAAAAACACAATTACGTTGTGTTTCTTACAGCCTAAATAGCTTTGTGCAATTATCTTTCTAATACCGGAAGCTTAATACTGAAAATGGTTTTTGAATCATTTGATTTACATGTTAATGAACCTTTATGTTTTTCAATGATTTCTCTACATACAAATAAGCCTAAACCTGTCCCCAATTTTTTTGTAGTCACAAACGGTTCAAAAATTGAGGATAAAAGTGAATCAGGGATCATAGGACCATTATTTGAAATATCAAGAACTATATAAGAGTCTTCACTTCTTTTAGCGATAATTTCAATAATAGGATCTTCTCTATACTGACTTAAGACATCAATAGCATTAAAAATAATATTAATGAAAACTTGACGAATCTCGTCAGAATAACCAAAAATTTCGATAGGTGCAGGGATATCTTTTACAACTTTAACCTTGCAATCCAAAATACTTGGATACAGGAAAATGAGAACTTCATCGATAAGCTCATCAAGTAAAAAGAGGGATTTTTCTTTGCCAATGAGCTCTTTTTTAGATAACAGGAGAAATTGAGAAATGCGGAAATTAAGCTGTTCCAGTTCATTTGAAATAATATCCAGGTATTTTATTGATGCATCTTCTGATTTTAATAGTTGAATAAAACCTTGAACTGCTGTTAAAGGATTACGAAATTCATGGATAAAACTTGAAGTCATTTGGCCCAGCAGTGTTAAACGGTCTTTATGTGTAGAATCAATGAATTGAGTTTTTTCTTCGATGATTTTATTCTTTGCTTCGGTATAATGAGAAACTGCATAATATAAAAATTTATTAAAGCAAAAGTCAATTTTATTCAAGTAGTACTGAATTTCCTCATTTGTTAAGTTAGCTTTTAAGAGATACTTATTAACGATGGATCGGCCGATATTTACATTGTATACGAAGTCACCGATATTAATATTGGCCTTTACTCTTTCCTTAGCTACATTAGTGGCTATATTCTTGATGAGCTCTTCTATCTTTTCTGTCGTTTCAGTTAAACTCAGGAGGACTAACTGAAACATAGCAGCACCATTCTCTTTAATTTTTTCACGGTAAGGATCTTCAGGAGAAGTTAGAATAACCTTACCCCATTCCTGTAACAATTCTTCTTTATATTCTTCAAGTAAGTCAATTACATTCGCATACGATGCTGGTAACATCTTAACCTCCAAAATTCACTCTTTCTCTCTATAAGTTAGTATTGTAAGAAGTATTCGCTATGAAGGGGAAATTTCCTTTAAGAAAAAAAACTTTGTCACCTGTAATGCTAGGAAAAATAGTTCTCATACAAGCATAAATCATCTCTTACTTGAAAAGCATAAGTGCTTTCTTATATAATGAAATATATGGTGTAAAATTACACTAATAGATAAAAAAGGAATGAAGATCCTTGACCCGTGATGAAATTATATTAAAGGTTTCCGAGAAGCTTCGACTTATTCGAACAGAAGCAGGCTATACACAAGATAAAATGGCAGAGATAATCGGTGTTTCCAAGAAAACTCTTGTTCAAATTGAAAAAGGGAGAATGTATGCAAACTGGCCGACGGTCGTAACCATTTGCGCACTTTTTAGAGAAACTGAAACGGTACAATTTCTTTTTGGTAATGAACCTCTAGAGGTATTAGAGACTGTTGCACGAGATGGAATTGATTATCGGAAAGAAAAGACCCTTGGAGGAAAAATTTGGTGGCGTGAGGTCAAAAGAAAAGATGGATATATTCTTCAGCAAAATATCCTTAGTCAGCATTATCGTATATTAGATGATGAATATTTCCGAATTTTTAGCAGCATAGAGGAATCAGCATCATTGGAGCGCTTTGAAGAATTAACGCGAGAACTTTAAAAAATAGGTTGTTTTATTATATCTATAATGTATGGGAGGAAAAAAAGTGGCTCCATACAGAGTGATTTTTATTATATTTCCGATAGCTGTTATTGTCCTGACCATTCTACTTAAAACCCTATTTAAATCGGGAAAAGCTACAAACTGTTTTATCCTTTTTAAAATGTACATCTTATCTAATATAAGCTTATATATGTTAGTGGAAGGCGTGTTTACTTCTACTACATTTAATTTTAGGAGAATAATAGAAATATTCACTGATCTATATTTCAGACAGTGGATTGATATATTACTAGTTCCTAACACATTTACATTTATGTACATAGCCATCAGCTTTTTTCTAATCTGGGTAATTGATAAAGTGATTATTGAGAAAATGTCGTCCATACATGTAAAGAAGCTTTTTGTTAATAAAAATATTAAAAAGGAAGCAGGGTGAACCTTGCTTCCTTTTTAGCCTTCTAAAGAGATGCTTCAAAAAATGTATTTCGATTATTTAGCAATTAATACATGACAAGGAGCTTCGTTAGCGATTTTTTCACTTATGGAACCTAAAAACATTTCCTTTATTCCGCTTTTATTGGATTTTCCAACAATGAGGATATCTGCATCTTGAGCAGCTGCAAAGTCACATAGACTTTCAGCAGGGTTCCCCTCTAATGTATTGTATAAGGCCTGAACATTTTCAGCTTTCAACGTTTCCTTCAGTTTAAAAAGCACCTCATCTAAGCTATTTTCTACTTTTACATGGTTTGAATGTTCAGTGTTCTCAACCGACAGCGGAGGAACCTGTATTCCTTCTAAAAGATAGCCGTTGGTCCTCACTGTATCAATTACCTTTTCAGCTTCAGGAGTAGGCACATTCTTTACTTGTTCTTGAAATACATGGGCAACAATTAATGTGGATTCTTTATTGATCTTATTAAGCGCAATTCCTAAATCTAGAGCTTTATTTCCACCAAGGGTATCTTCGTAAGCAACTAATATTCTTTTAAAATTTGTATCCATTAACGTTCATCCTTTCAAGAAGGTTTATTATTCATATACCCTTCTTAAAAGCAATTAATCATATAAGTTCCCATTTCATACATAGCGTTTGCAACTAGAAAGGTAGTTTATGTATGATTAAATAGGTTGTAGTGAAATGGGGGGATGATGTTGTTAACATTAATTCAAAATGGAGAAGTTTATGCTCCTGAATACCTTGGGAAGAAAGATATATTACTCGTACATAACAAGATTGGTTTTATAAAGGATAAGATTGATTTGCCCGAAAGTTTTGTAGAGATTAAAGTCATTGATGCGAAAGATAAGCTTATTTTTCCAGGATTTATTGATTCACATGTGCATCTTATTGGTGGTGGGGGAGAAGGAAGCTTTAAGACTCGAACTCCAGAAATACAATTGACAGATGCTACTTTATCAGGAATTACGACTTTAATTGGAGTTCTCGGTACTGATGGAACGACTAGGACCATGTCAAACTTAATAGCAAAAGCAAGAGGTCTTGAAGAAGAAGGGATTACTTGCTTTGTTCAGACAGGGTCCTACCAAGTACCAGTTAAAACCTTAACCGATAGAATTGAAGATGACATTATTCTTATAGATAAAATTATTGGAGTTGGTGAAATAGCCATTGCTGATCATCGTTCATCTCAACCAACAGTTGAAGAAATGGCTAAGATTGCTTCAGCAGCAAGAGTAGGGGGGATTCTATCTGGGAAATCAGGTATTGTGAATGTCCATGTCGGAGACAGTTATGACCATCTAAAACTTATAGAAGATGTGGTTGAAACTACAGATATTCCAATAAAACAATTCTACCCTACACATATCAATAGAAATGGCCATCTTTTTGAAGAGGGAATCCGTTTTGCGAAAAAAGGTGGGTTTGTTGACTTTACTACTAGTACAATACCTAAATTTATTGATAATGGTGAGGTGAAATGTAGTAGAGGATTAAAGAGAATGCTTGAAGCTGGAGTAAACATTAGTCAAATAACATTTACTTCTGACGGTCAAGCGAGTCTACCTGATTTCGATGAGAACGGTGAATTCAGAGGGCTGCAGGTTGGGAAAGTTGCTACCCTTTTTAAAGAGGTCCGCGACGCTATTTTAGATGAAGGAATAGAAGTTGAAACAGCGATTAAAGTGATTACGGAAAATCCTGCAAAAATTCTAAAGTTAAACAATAAAGGACAGATAGTTGAAGGCAAAGATGCTGACATTGTGATTCTGGAAAAGGATAGCTTAACTGTGGAACACGTTATTGCTTTAGGTCAATTGATGGTTGAGAACGGGGTTGCGATTGTTAAAGGAACATTTGAAGACTAATTTAAAGGAGATCTAGTTTATGGCTAGGTCTCTATTTATTTGAATAATTGTAAAAACATCTAAATCCGGTTTGGTGCAGTTAAAGTTATTTTCGTTAAACGAATTATTTTGCACTAAGGAAACTTTTGCGGAGATGAGGAATATAGATAAGATAAAGGAGTGAACGATTATGCGACAAACTGTTCGTATTCAAAAGAAGATTATTTCTTACTCATATTTGTTTAAAGCGATGGGAATCATCGATGAAAAAGAGTACACGAAAATAACCAAAAGATATACGCAAAAAATAAGCAATAATATTGGAAAATGACTTGGTTTGCTATACAGAATAAATGTAAAAAATAGTATCCTAGTTAGCAACACTTCTAAATGTATCACTTATCTGAGATATGGAATGATCACTTTGCAAGAAAAAGGGTTCATTATATTCACTCTAGTTACAATGTTTTCAGCGACGATAAACAATGAAAAGAGGAATAAGAATGACCCAATTACAGTCTAGCCATAATTTTAAAGTTTTAAAATAGTTCAATAGAATTTTACGGGTTAATCTGACCTTGGCTCTTCCAGTTCCCCTAAATTCACCATTTAATCAGCCTCTAGCCGGAGATAAAACCAACCAGAAGACTATTATGGGACTCTTAAATTTGCAATATACTTAGGTTAACAAATCGGATAGGGGTAAAAAGATGAACAAATTTAAGGAAGTATTTCAAAATCGTAATTATAGGAACCTGTTCTTTGCAAACTTCACATCACAGATGGGGAGTACCATTGGACTTACGGCGTTTATGTTTTACCTGTTAGATCGATTTTCTGACCAGCCTGTTTATGCAACGATAACAGAGCTAATGTTTTCTCTGCCAACGCTAGCAGTATTCTTTTTAGTTGGAGTATTTGCAGATCGAATGGACAGACAGAAAATAGCTTACTATTGTGACTGGATTAGTGCGTTGTTATCTATATTGTTAATTGGTGCAATTTTAACTGAATGGATGCCTCTTATATTTGCTGTATTATTTTTAAGAAGTGCTGTGCAAAAATTTTTCTTCCCAGCCGAACACTCAATGGTTCAAGGAATTCTAAAGAAAGAGGATTATACTACAGCATCAGGTTTAAACCAAATGGTTATGAGCTTATTTATGCTTTTTGGTAATGGACTTGGAATTGCTGCTTATTGGACTGTAGGTGTATACGGAGCCATTATGGTTGACACAGTCACCTTTATCATAAGTGCGTTCTTGATTAGATCTTGTCACATTAAAGAAGAAGTAAGAATGCCAAATGGGAAACATCGTATAAAGGATTTAAAGATAGCAGTTGTATTTAGTGACTTTAAGGTAGGGATGGTCTATATTCTTCAGCATAAGCTGCTTCGTACGTTATTAGTTGGATTCTTTGTGTTTGGAATTGTTAATGGTGGTTTTTCCGTCATGCCTGTCTTTATTTTAAAGTATAAATTAGCTCCGAATACGTATGAAGAATTGTCCATTATCGTTGGGATTATTTTTGGAGTAGGTGTGCTCTTAGGAAGTTTTGTGGCATCACTATTAAGCCAAAAACTTAAACTACATCAGCTTATTATTTCTGGCCTTATTTTAACTGGAGGATTTGTCATTTTATCATCCTTTGCTACTAATACCTATATTTTCTTAGGCTTATTATTTATTGCATCCTTTGGCTTACCACTAGTCAACATTGGGATTGGCGGCTGGATGCCAAGTATTGTCGACCCTAAGATGATGGGGCGAGTACAAGGATGGATTAGTCCATTAATGATGCTATCTCAATCATTGACTCTTGGGTTTATAGCGGTAAGTTTCCCTTCCATATTAACAGTAGAGATGCTTTACTGGATGGTCGGCGGATGCCTAGCGTTAGTAGGAGTATTCTATATGATTACATTACCAAAATTTACGAAAAACTTACAAAATACGACAGAAACTACTACCGTGGAAAGTGCTAGTGTATTATAATGGTAAAAGATGGAGCATTTATTAAGTCCCCTAAAAATTTTAGGGGATTTTTCTGTGGATAAGACTACGATTAAAAAAATTTAAAAAAACATAAAAAAATATGAACAAATTACACCTGTCGGCCGTCATATAGTCAGAACAGTAGTTGAAAGCGGATTGGTGGGGAAAGTGGTGTCCTATATTGATAGAGGAGAAGGAACTTATTGTAGCTGCTAAACGCGGTGACCAGCTAGCTTTTGCCAAACTGTTTCAGGAAAACTACTCTTTTTTAGTTAAATACCTAATAAAAGTTACAATGGACAAGGAAACAGCTCAGGACATTGCTCAAGAAACTATGGCCAAATGTATAGAGAAAATCCATTTATACAATGGGAAGGCCAAATTTTCATCTTGGTTAATCTCGATTGCTACGAACCTTTTTATTGATCAACGTAGAAGAAATAAGCGTCAGAAGGATTGGGAATTACAGGAGCAATCTATTCGAAAAACAAAGTGGCATATGGAAAGTAATAATGAAGAGTGGAACGATGTATTAGCGGCTTTAGGGAGATTAAAGGATGATAGTAGAATTCCTATTATACTAAAACATTATTATGGATACTCTTACGATGAAATTGGGCAAATGATGAAAGTTTCTCCAGGTACCATTAAGTCAAGGATTCATAATGGCTTACAGGAGGTAAGGAAGGAGTTGAAAATTGATGAAGGAGCGAAAAAACGGTCAATTGGATCATGACCAGGATGAAGCGATATTAAAATCCATAGAAGAAATTGAAATTGGGCTAGAAAAGCTTGATAGTAGCTTTCACATAGAGACTCCTAATATAGAGTGGTTTGAGCAAATGGTCGTTCAGCAAAAGAGTGAGTTGCGAAAGAAGTTAATTAGAGATGTAACGATTTTTGTCATTGTAGCCTTAATTATTGTAAGTACAGTTTTATTTACACTACAACAACTTCCAGTTGTATTCTTGATTCTACAAGTTTTTGCATCCATTTTTGTTATCACCTATAGTGCTCTTCGATTTAAAAAGCAGGTGAACGAAACATGAAAATGAATGTGAACGAAGAAATTTCTATGCCCTTACTAATCTTAGTTGGGATTATTCTTTTGACTCAAAGCATATTCTTATTTACAGATGCTAGGAGAAATGGCCACAATTACTGGCTTTGGGGAATTATTGGGTTAATTCAGGCTCCGATGCCCACCATATTTTACTTGGCTTTTGTTCGAAAAATATGGAAAAAAGATAGGTAGTGAAAATCCGTCTATTAAAGGATGTTAGACAATGGATAAATTGAAACAAATACTGTTAATAATAGCAATTCTTGGACAATTCCTTGGAATAGGCCTTTTATTTGTAAATATAAAGCTAGCTATTATTTTTTATATCACCTATGTATTAGTGCTCATTATTATTTTCGTTTTATTAGTCTATGAACGTAAAAAGGAGAAAGAGGAGGACGATCGAAATGATTATCGTAACTACTGATTTTGTACCAGGGAAAGAAGTAAAAGAATTAAAAGGGTTTGTAAGGGGAAGCACGGTTCAGTCGAAACATATTGGAAAAGACATTATGGCAGGTCTAAAGACCATTGTTGGTGGAGAAATTAATGAGTACTCAGAGATGATGGATGAAGCGAGACAAAAGGCTATTGGTAGAATGGTTGAAGACGCAAAGTCTAAAGGAGCTAATGCAGTTATAGCGATGAGACTTGAAACATCAGCTGTTATGCAGAATGCGTCAGAAATTATCGCTTATGGAACAGCTGTATACGTTGACTAAATTCAGAAAATAGTAAAAATACAAATTGACTTTCAATTATTTCCATGATAATCTTACAACGATGGAAATAATATGAAAAGGATAGGAGGTTACAAACATGATTGTCGCACACAAAAACATGAATCAAACTAAATATTTGATTAACGTAACCTTGCCTACTCGCTTTTAAACTTTTATTTATGCTTTATTTTGAATGTATACAAAGGCGCAGGTTACGTATGTAGCTTGTGCTTTTTTGTCTATTTTTTAGGCATATCGCATGGAGCGGTATGTCTTTTTGTCTTTTTATAGCTAACTTTTTGAAAATCGGGATACCCCCGTTTTCTATATATCATCTTGGCTTTGTTAAGTACATTGCTATAAGCGAACAAAGCCGTAAATTAAAAAAGGAGGAAGGATTATGTTACTCATTCAAGTTGGTAGTCTAGGAATTGTTATAGCGGAGCTAGAAGGTGGCTAGTTAGGATTCGTTTTTCATAAGAAAGGAGTGGACATCAGTGTTTTCGATATTCAAGAAATTAAGTTGGTTTTTTAAAGAGAATTGGAAGAGATATACCGTTGCCATTGTGTTGCTTATTGTGGTAGGAATTTTAGATGTAATTCCACCAAAGCTTGTAGGGATGGCAATTGACGATATTCACATCGGGACCATGAATACCGAGAAAATATTAGAGTATTTAGGGTTACTAGTAGGAATCACCATTGTTTCATATGGAATTACGTATGTATGGATGTATCAACTTTTTGGTGGAGCTTTCTTAGTTGAGCGAAAACTACGTACTAATTTTATGGGACATATGTTAAGAATGACCCCAACCTTTTTTGAAAAGAATCGAACTGGCGATTTAATGGCAAGGGCAACGAATGATTTAAAAGCCATTTCGATAACAGCAGGGTTTGGGGTTCTGACCTTAATTGATTCAACCATCTTTATGCTTACAATCCTTTTTGTGATGGGATTTCTTATCAGCTGGAAACTAACTCTTGCTGCAATTTTACCCTTACCAATCATGGCATTATTAATGAATATATATGGCAAAAGAATTCATAAGCGCTTTATGGAAGCTCAAGATGCATTTGGGGAACTAAATGACAGAGTGTTAGAGTCCGTTTCTGGTGTAAGGGTTATAAGAGCTTATGTTCAAGAGAAAGCAGATCAGCAAAAGTTTCATGAGCTAACAGAGGATGTTTTTAAAAAGAACATTGGGGTAGCAAAGATTGATTCGTTGTTTGAACCCACCATTAAAATCCTTGTTGGACTGAGTTATTTAATTGGTTTAGGGTACGGGGCTTATTTAGTTTTTCACCAATCCTTAACTCTTGGTCAACTGGTTTCTTTTAACGTTTATTTAGGGATGTTAATTTGGCCGATGTTTGCAATCGGTGAGCTCATTAATGTTATGCAAAGGGGAAATGCTTCCTTAGATCGAGTACAAGAAACTCTGTCCTATAAGGAGGATGTTTATGATCCTGAACAACCTATTAAGGTTGATACGCCAAATGAAATTTCGTATAACCGTATCACATTTAAATATCCGAGTTCTAAGGTTGATAACTTACAAGGTATTGATATCAGCTTGCAAAAAGGAGATACACTTGGAATTGTCGGGAAAACAGGAAGCGGGAAAACGACTTTTATTAAGCAGCTTTTAAGAGAGTATCCAGTGGGAGATGGAATGTTGTCCATTTCAGAAGTACCTATTGACAAGCAAGGACTTACTCAAGTAAGAGATTGGATCGGATATGTACCTCAAGATCATGTGCTTTTTTCTAAGACAGTCAGGGAAAACATCTTATTTGGTAAAGTAGAAGCCGGTAACGAAGAGTTAGATAAGGCAATTGTTTTGGCAGACTTGAAAAAGGATTTAGATATGTTACCAGAAGGACTGGATACGCTAGTTGGAGAGAAGGGTGTGTCCCTTTCAGGTGGACAAAAACAAAGGATTTCCATTGCAAGAGCTTTAATTAAAAATCCAGAAATTCTTATTCTCGATGACTCATTATCGGCAGTTGATGCAAAGACAGAAAAGAAAATTATTGAAAATATTAGACAGGAACGAGTGGGGAAAACCACTATTATCACAACGCATCGGATGTCAGCTGTTCAACATGCGAACCAAATTATCGTACTAGATGATGGGAAAATGATTGAGCAAGGCACTCACGAGCAGTTGATGGAGTTAAATGGTTGGTATAAAGAACAATTTGAAAGACAGCAGGTACAATCGGCATCGGAAGAGGAGGTGCTTGCATGAAAACGGGAAAACGGTTATGGCAATACGCGATAAAATTTAAGACTACGATTATTTTAGCGTTGGCTATGTTAACAGTAGCTGTTTCTGCAGATTTAGCAGGACCTTTCATCGCTAAAAGACTCATAGATCAACATATACTCGGAATCGAGTCAACATGGATTCAAACTGAAAGTAGTTCAAACGCTGTAGCTTACAAAGGGAATTTTTACAAAAGAGAAGCATACCTTGCTCCTGAAGATAAAAAGTTAAGTGAAGCTAGAATCCTCCAGGTTAATCGCAACTACGTCTTCATATCAGGGGCAATAGCATTTGATGGGGAACGTACCTATCAGGATGGTGTATTAACCATTGAAAAAGGTGAACAAAAAGAATCGTATTCTGCCACTGAGCTAAAAGGCGACCAACTGCTTGCTTTTTACAAGCCGGAGGTTCCAAAGATTATTTCTTTATTAGCATTTTATTTTGGCTTATTGGTCATTGCGTCCATTTTTCAGTATGGGCAGCGCTTCTACTTACAAAAAGCAGCAAATAGAATTATTCAAAAAATGCGTGAGGATGTTTTTGGGCAAATACAAAAACTGCCGGTCCAATACTTTGATAACTTGCCTGCAGGGAAGGTAGTTGCGCGAATCACAAATGATACAGAGGCTATTCGTGAATTGTATGTAACCGTATTGTCCACATTTTTCACGAGTATTATCTATATTACAGGTATCTATATTGCGTTATTTATTTTGAATGTAAAGCTAGCAGCAATTTGCTTGATTTTACTTCCAATCCTTTATATTTGGATGATTTTTTACAGAAAATATGCTTCTAAATATAATCATGTGATCCGTTCACGCGTTAGTGATATTAACGGGATGATCAATGAATCAATTAGCGGGATGAACATTATCCAGGCATTTAATCGTGAAAAAGAAACACAAGCAGAGTTTGAGAAACTGAATCACGAGCATTTCACCTATCAAAATAAACTTCTCAACTTAAATTCTTTAACGTCTCACAACCTGGTGAATGTATTAAGAAATATTATATTTGTAGCATTTATTTGGTATTTCGGAGGGGAAGCTCTACAGCCATCGTCCGTTATATCACTAGGTGTTCTTTATGCGTTTGTTGATTATATTAACCGCCTATTCCAGCCAGTTCAGGGAATTGTGAACCAATTAGCAAACCTAGAGCAAGCATTAGTCGCTGGTGAAAGAGTATTTAAACTGCTTAATGAAGAGGGAATTGAAGTTAGTGACAAGGCCATTCCTCGCTATAAAGGAAATGTTTCTTTTAACCATGTACACTTTGGATATAAACCAGATGAGTATGTATTAAAGGATATCGACTTTAAGGCGAAGCATGGAGAGACGATTGCACTTGTTGGTCATACGGGCTCAGGAAAAAGTTCTATCATTAACCTCCTATTCCGTTTTTATGATTGTCAAAAGGGATCCATTACAATTGATGGCATTGATATTAAAGATATTCCCCATCAAACGCTCAGAAAACATATGGGAATCGTCTTACAGGATCCGTTTTTGTTCACAGGAACTATAGCTTCAAATGTTAGCTTAGATGATCCTTCTATTTCAAGGGAAGTAGTGGAGAAAGCGTTAAATGATGTAGGAGCAGATAAAGTGTTCAAGAACCTTGAGCATGGGTATGACGAACCTGTTATCGAGAAAGGAAGTACCTTATCTAGTGGGCAAAGACAACTGATATCATTTGCACGTGCTTTAGCATTTGATCCAGCCATTCTAATCCTAGATGAGGCGACTTCAAGTATTGATACTGAAACTGAAATGGTCATTCAAGAAGCGATGGATGTATTAAAGAAAGGTAGAACAACATTCATTATTGCACATCGTCTTTCAACCATTAGAAATGCCGACCAAATCCTAGTTTTAGATAAAGGGACAATTGTTGAGCATGGAACACATGATGACTTAATGGAGCAAAAGGGCAAGTATTATCAACTGTACAAACTTCAGCTTGGAAGTTCTTCATTAGCTGGGTAAAGATAGATAAAGGTGAGGCTGAGACATAACTTAATAAACGATACGGAAGACGAACAATATATAAAATTAATCTTAATTCTCTTTGTTAATTATCAATGAGTTAAGTTGGAAGAACAAGTTCGGTTCCATTGCGCTGCAGCCACTCGCTTTCCGCGGGGAGGAAGCTGAGCCTCCTCGGCTACGCCTGTGCGGTCTCAGCCTTTCCTCTACTTCCCGCAGGAGTCGAGTGGCTTCCGCTCCATTCCACTGGTTATTAATAATGGTGTGCAGAAACAACAGAAATATTAAAAACAAATAAATACCCGAACTATAAGGTGAAATATTCATTAAAATATTACCTAATAGTTCGGGTTTATCATTGCTTGAAATACTTATGTCCCAGCCTCTATTTTTACTAAATAAAATGACGTTCATAAAACTGTCACTACCTTGACACAGAATATTACCAACTCTTCAAAAGATGTTCCCCCACTATGTGATAACCTAATAATATCAACTTATACATACACCTAAAGGAGGATATAGTGATGGAGGAATTCGGAATTACTTTAAGTATTGCTAGTGTCATGGTCCTTGTTTATTATATTGGAGTTTCAATCGCTAAATCATAACTGCCTTGCACATGTGCAAAGCAGTTTTTTTATGCGCAAATTTGGGAATAACTTATTAGGTACCACTTATTAATTCTATCTGACATGAAAAGAATATATATGTTTAAGGGTAGAGATTTCTTTTTGCTTTTTGAAAAAGGATCAAAAAAGGAGGTATTTGATGAGTGATTTCCGTATAGAGAAGGATACACTAGGTGAAATAAAAGTTCCAGCAGACAAGTTTTGGGGTGCTCAGACACAACGAAGTAGAGAGAATTTTAAAATTGGATCAGAAAGAATGCCGTTAGAATTAATTTATGCTTTTGCCTATGTAAAAAAATCTGCGGCCATAGTTAATAACAAGCTTGGAAATTTGTCTAAGTCCAAGATGAACGCTATTAGTGCTGTTTCTGATCAAATTCTAAATGGAGAATACGATGAGCAATTTCCTCTTGTTGTTTGGCAAACTGGAAGTGGAACACAGTCAAACATGAATGTAAATGAAGTAATTGCTAATCGTGCAAATGAACAACTAAAAAAGGATGGAAGCGCAGAAAGTGTTCATCCTAATGATGATGTAAATATGTCGCAAAGCTCTAATGACACTTTTCCGACAGCTATGCACGTAGCTGCGTACAAAAAGCTTAAAGAACAGTTATTACCAGCATTGAGTCTTATAAAAACAACATTAGAAAAAAAAGAGATTGAATATAAAGATATTGTAAAAATAGGAAGAACTCATTTACAGGATGCTACCCCGTTAACTCTTGGTCAAGAAATTAGTGGCTGGAGAAAGATGATTGAAAAAAATGAAAAGATGATTATGGAGTCCATGAATTACTTATTAGAATTAGCTATAGGTGGAACTGCTGTTGGAACAGGAATTAATGCTCACGAAACTTTCGGTAAAGAAGTAGCTGAGGAGATAAGCAGACAAACTGGCCTTCCGTTCATAACAGCTGAAAATAAATTTCACTCCCTTACTAGTCATGATGAACTTGTTTTTGTACATGGTGCACTAAAGGCACTGGCAGCAGATTTGATGAAAATAGCCAATGATGTACGATGGCTATCAAGTGGTCCTAGAAGTGGAATCGGGGAATTATCTATTCCTGCGAATGAACCAGGAAGCTCCATTATGCCTGGTAAAGTAAATCCTACACAGAGCGAAGCGTTAACGATGATATCATGCCAAGTGTTTGGCAATGACGCGACAATTGGGTTTGCAGCTAGCCAAGGTAACTTCGAGTTAAACGTATTTAAACCAGTTATTATTTATAATTTCCTTCAGAGTGTCCAGCTTTTAACTGACGGAATTATATCATTTAACGACAAATGTTTAATAGGTCTTGAAGCCAATAAAGATATTATTAAAGGACATGTTGAAAGGTCATTAATGCTAGTTACGGCTTTAAATCCTTATATTGGTTATGAAAAAGCAGCAGAAATCGCTAAGAATGCATTTAAGGAAGGAATTACCCTAAAAGAATCAGCTATTCGTTCAGGATATCTAACTGATGAACAATATGAGGAGTGGGTGAATCCAGAAAAAATGGTATAGGTAAAGCCCCCTCAAGAAGAGGGGGCTAAGCCATATCAATATTAAGTTGTTCTTACAAAGAACTTAACGAAAATTATTATTGTTGGTACCCGCCACCAAGTTGTTGTTCAGCCATTTGAACTAGACGCTTAGTGATTTCTCCACCTACAGAACCGTTAGCACGAGCTGTTGTGTCTGCTCCTAAGTTTACGCCAAACTCGTTAGCGATTTCATACTTCATTTGATCTAAAGCTTGAGATACTCCAGGTACTAAAAGTTGGTTTGAAGAATTGTTGTTTGCCATTGATGTACACTCTCCTTCGAAAATTTTTTTATCTAATGGTTGGGTTAGTCGGAGTTGCACCGACAAGCAAATCTTTTGCTTACCACTGGGTTTAACCCATCGTTAGTTTAAAACTTTCTTTGCGAGATGTTTGATTGCTTGTTGCTGTGTGTTTCGCTGTGTTTACTCTATATTATGGCGGGATTTTCGTTGTTTATTCGGACAAGTTCTACTCCAATTTTTTCCTGTTTTGAATCCTCTTTTTAAATTACATACAGCACACAAAAGAACACAAACTAAGCAAAAAGGTAAAGTAGAGGTTTTAACATGGGAATATGTCCAGTATGTAATGGCTTTGAGGTTGTTCAGACAAATTGTCCTTCGTGTGGGTCAGAGCTCGAAGAAAGTGGTAGAATTATGGACTATTATGATGATTACAGCCCATATATGCCAATTGATCAGATGAAATTAGAGGATGGTTACCCTTCTGACTATGAAGATGGACAGTGTCCACATTTATATAAGTGCTCAAAGTGTGGTTATGATGAGGTGAAATTTATACAAGAGTAGCCATTCCATTCGTTACTTTTAAAAAACAGAACAATTTCCTTCTAAAATAAATTATAAAAGAACTTTTATGAAAAACATGTTCTAATTAATTGTAATTCGATACAATAGGGGGTAATGTATAATCAGAGAGGTGAAACCAATGGAATACACTCAAGAAATGAAGAATCGTTTAAAGCGTGTTGAAGGACAAGTCCGTGGAGTAATTCGCTTAATGGAAGAAGAAAAACACTGTAAGGATGTAGTTACTCAACTTTCTGCCGTTCGTTCTGCAGTCGATCGAGCAATTGGATATATTGTTGCGAAGAATTTAGAATCTTGTATTCGCGAAGCAAATGAAGAGGGTAGAACGGCTGAAGATGCTATCCAAGAAGCAGTTAATATGATTGTAAAAAGTAGATAGACACCTTCATCCAAATGGATGAGGTGTCTTTTTTAATTAACGATTATTCACACTCATATGGCGGTTCTTCATCAGGCAGCACTCTTGCTTCCTCAATATTCGTAAAATCTTCGCGCTTGTGTACTGACCCTCCAGATAGTCCTTCATTTATCATACGGTCGACGTCAACGAAGGCTTTATCTTTTCCTTCATAATTTGTATCCTTTTCTTTCATAGAAATCCTCTCCTTTCATTTCCTTTTATTTTTCCATGTAAAAAGAAAACTCATTCAAAAGGAGAGATTCTATCGTTTTATTTGTCGTACACATGGAAATTCATCAGTGCATGGATATTGTCTATAATTGCTTCAACATCATGACTGGGAGGAGCCTCGGAAGTCCACTCAATTTTTCCATCTGGATGATAGATCCCGTTATACTTTTGTTTTCTAAAATAAAAAGAAATTCTCCAACCTGGCATCTGCTTGTTCTCGAATAAAGGCTTGAATTGAAAGTGAGTTAACATGTTATTTCCTCCTGTTCACTCATATTTTAACATGGTGAATCATTTTATAACATGAATGAAAGCTTGTTTTCAAATCGAATGTTGTTTGCCGTTATTATACAGAACTACATAAAAACACATGTCAGAAACCATTAAATGTTTAAGAAAAGAGCATTAATAGAAAAAATCATCCTCAATCAAGGGTGACTTAATTTCTATTAAGAATTAACCTTATCCTCTTGTTTGAATACATTTGAATAAGTAATCCATCCACCATCTAAATTCTTAACTTCTTTACCGTTTTCTTTTAAAATCCTAGCTGCTAAGTAGCCTCTAAGCCCAACTTGACAGGAAACATAAATGGGTTTATCATTCGGTAACTCATGATGACGACTTCGTAAATCTCCTAAAGGGATATTAATAGAACCATGTATATACCCATTCTTTCTTTCATGTGGCTCTCGAACATCAATTAATAATGCGCCATCATTGATTAAGTCATCAATTTCATTCCACTGAATGGTTTCTACTTTTCCATCCATAATATTTGATGCTACATACCCTGCCATGTTTACAGGATCTTTTGCAGAAGAGAAAGGTGGAGCATAGGATAATTCAAGTTCAGCTAGATCATAAACATCCAAGTTTCCTTGAATAGCAGTTGCAATTACGTCCATACGTTTATCTACTCCGTCTTTACCTACAGCTTGAGCACCGTAAATCTCACCAGTCTTTTCATTAAAAATTAATTTTAAAGCGATAGGTGAAGCACCAGGGTAATACCCAGCGTGAGAGCTTGGATGAATATGAACTACTTGATAATCGATATTAAGTTGCTTCAATCTTTTTTCATTATTTCCCGTAGTAGCAACCGTTAGATCAAATACTTTTACAATAGATGTGCCTAATGTGCCTTTGTAAGTTACTTCTTTACCGTATATAATGTCTGCTACAATTCGTCCTTGTTTGTTAGCAGGTCCTGCAAGAGGGATCATTGCTGGGTGTCGGTTAACAAGGTCAGTAACCTCTATAGCATCACCTATTGCATAAATGCTTTCATCACTAGTTCTAAGAGTAGAATCTACTTTTATGCCTCCACGCTCTCCAACATCTAAGCCTGCCTCAACGGCAAGTTTGCTTTCGGCTCTTACTCCGATAGATAAAATAACCATATCAGTTCGTAGCTCTTGACCGCTAGTTAGTTCGACAATATTCCCATCTTCTTTAAACGTTTTAACTCCATCGTTCAGAATGAGAGAGATTCCCTTTTCTTTTAAGTGACTATGCACAATCGATGCCATTTCAAAATCTAATGGAGCCATCACCTGATTAGAGGCTTCGACTAGAGTTACTTTTATCCCACGGTCAGCTAAGTTCTCTGCCATCTCGATCCCTATAAATCCTCCGCCAACTACGACTGCCTGTTCAGGATGTTTGTCATCAATAAATCCCTTGATTCTATCGGTATCAGGAATGTTACGTAGCGTAAATACATTGTTTGCATCTTGTAAACCAGGAATATTAGGAGCAATTGGTTTTGCTCCAGGTGACAAGATTAAAACATCATAACTTTCCTCGTACATCTCATTTGTTTGTAAGTTTTGAACGATAATATTTTTGTCTTCTCGGTTAATTTTAATAACCTCATTAAGCGGACGCACATCTAGATTAAATTTCTTCTTCATTCCTTCTGCAGTCTGTACAAGAAGCTTATTACGTTCTTTAATGGTTTCACCAATATAATAAGGAAGACCGCAGTTTGCGAAAGAAATATGTTCTCCTCGTTCTATTAAAACAATCGTTGACGTTTCATCAAGTCTTCTCAATCTTGCTGCCGCAGAAGCACCACCTGCAACTCCACCTACTATTACGATCTTTTTGGACATTTAAATAGCCTCCTTTTTTATACCTATAAGGGTATATTAACACACCCTTTGAGTTGTTAAATCGAATAAATGTGAAAAATTTCGTAACAATATGATTGGTTATCATTTTTGAGCTATGGGGAACTTTAATAAGGAATAAAATAGTGGATCACATACCCTATAAGGTTTTAAAGAAAGGATGATTAAGATGGAATTTCACTACACGGTTGAGACAGATAAATCCGTAAACGACGCTATTCATTCATTAGAAGGGCATTTAAAAGAAGAAGCATTTGGTGTTCTCTGGACATTTAATATAAAGGATAAGCTTGAGGAAAAAGGGTTCAGTCTAGACGAAGAGTTTTATGTTCTCGAAGTGTGTAACCCTAAAGAAGCAGAGCGTGTAATTAAAGAAAATAAGCTAGTTGGCTATTTTTTACCTTGTAAGATGGTGGTTTATCAGGAAATGGGAACGACAAAAATTGGTATGCCTAAACCTACTTCGCTAATGAGCATGATTGACAATGTAGAACTTAGAGAAATGGCAGCTGATATAGAAAAGCGATTGATTGCATGTATAGAGAAGAGTATTTAATGAGGTGAACGAGCAAACGAATAAGTTTGCTTTTTTTTTTCTAAATGATGTTAATGCCCTAAATTAGAGGAAAAAGTGAAAAGTGGACACTAGAAACCTATATTAGTACATAAATAAGGAGAAATTAAATAAAATGTGTAACTAATAAGATTTGTCCTGTTGCATAGGAGTAGGTAATAATATTTAAAAGTATTGACATTATACCCACATGGGTATATTATAGTATTTGTTACAGCAAATTTCACTCAAAATACTAACGATTTCTCATATATTATATAAATTTTCTTATTAAGGAGGGAATAAGATGAACTACGATACTCAAATGAAGAATCGTGTGAAACGGATTGAAGGCCAGCTAAGGGGTATTCTGAGAATGATGGAAGAAGGTAAGGATTGTAAAGAAGTGATTACTCAGCTATCTGCTGTCCGTTCTGCCGTTGATCGAACTGTCGGGGTGATCGTAAGCTCAAACCTGATAGAATGTGTACTTGAAGCAGATAAAAATGGCGAGAAAACAGATGAAACAATTAAAGAGGCAGTTAATTTACTTGTCAAAAGTAGATAAACATAAAAGGGTTGACACCTAATTTTTTTTCAGTTAACATTATACCCATAGGGGTAAAGGTAATGACGAAAACTAATACAAACAATTGAGGGAGGAAAACATAATGAATTCAAATAAATTATTAGATGCAAAAGGGTTAGCATGTCCAATGCCAATTGTTAGAACTAGAAAGGCAATAAATGAGTTGGAGTCTGGTCAAATTCTAGAAGTACATGCGACTGATAAGGGAGCAAAAGCAGATCTTGCAGCTTGGTCAGCGTCAACTGGACATGAACTAGTAAAACAAGATGAAGAAAACGGAGTACTAAAGTTCTGGATCAAAAAGGGTTAATTATAGATAAAAATATACCCTGGTGGGTAAAAGATAATAAGGGGGAATATTAAAATGGAAAAGAAAAAAACGACAATCATCCTATTTAGTGGAGATTACGATAAAGCAATGGCAGCGTATATCATTGCAAATGGAGCAGCAGCGTATGATCATGAAGTAACAATTTTCCACACTTTTTGGGGATTAAATGCACTACGTAAGGATGAAAACATTGAAGTTAAAAAAGGCTTTATGGAAAAGATGTTTGCAAAAATGATGCCAAGAGGCGCAGATAAAATGGGTCTTTCAAAAATGCACTTCGCTGGAATGGGGCCTAAAATGATCAAGGATGTCATGAAAAAGCACAATGCG
The DNA here is from genome assembly GCF_042865285.1 of Cytobacillus spartinae. Lineage (NCBI taxonomy): Bacteria > Bacillati > Bacillota > Bacilli > Caryophanales > Bacillaceae > Cytobacillus > Cytobacillus spartinae. The sequence continues at coordinate 36,777 of NZ_JBIACK010000002.1, forward strand.
GTGCCACTGCCACAACTAATTGAAATGGCACAAGAACAAGATATCAAACTTGTAGCATGTACAATGACAATGGATTTACTAGGACTTAAAGAAGTGGAACTTTTAGATAATATTGAGTATGCAGGTGTAGCTGCTTATTTAGCAGATGCAGAAGACGGAAACGTAAACTTATTTATCTAAATTAGGAGGCTTCTAAATGGAATATGTAAACCTAGTTCTAATGGGAATTTTAATTCTATTTTTGGCTCAACGTTTTATTCCAACTAAAGGAGTACGTCATATCACAACGGATGAGTTAAAAAAATTGATCAAAAATAAAAATATCCAATTTGTTGACGTTAGGACTCCAGGAGAGTTTAACCAACGAAAAATTAATCAGTTTCAAAACATTCCATTACACCAGCTAGCTCAAAAAGCTAATGCGCTATCGAAAGAAAAAGAAACAATAGTAATTTGTCAAAGTGGAATGAGAAGTAATAAAGCTACAAAGATTCTGAAGAAGCTCGGCTTTAAGAGTATTACGAATGTAAAAGGCGGTATGAGCGCATGGTAGGCTATTTCTAAATTGAGGAGGTATATGAAATGAAAACAATTACAGCAAAAGAGCTAGAGTCACTTTTAAATGAAGGTAAAACTTTGAATATTATTGATGTCCGTGAAACAGATGAAGTGGCAAATGGAAAGATACCTGGTGCTGTAAATATCCCACTTGGTTTGATTGAATTTCGTATGAATGAATTGGATAAATCTAAAGAATATATTATGGTATGTCGTTCAGGTGCACGTAGTGGTCGTGCTTCACAATTCCTAGATAGCTATGGTTTTAATGTAACGAATATGACTGGTGGAATGTTAGCTTGGGAGGGCAAGCAGGAGTAATTTTTTTGAAAAATACTATACCCTACCATGTATAATAAGGAGGCTTTTCTATGGAAACAATCAAAGCAAATGTTCAATTGGATGCTAAAGGGTTAGCATGTCCAATGCCTATCGTAAAAACAAAAAAGGCTATGACTTCTCTTGAAGCAGGTCAGGTGTTAGAAGTTTTAGCAACAGATAAAGGCTCAAGAGCTGACTTAAAAGCTTGGGCTGAGAGCACTGGTCACCAGTATTTAGGCACAATTGAAGAAGGTGATGTACTTAAGCATTTCCTTCGTAAATCTTCGGGTGAAGAACAAATCGAAAGAAAACATCCAAATGTTACTGAAAACCAAGAATTAGTAAGCAAATTAGAATCTAATGAGAAAATTGTTGTCCTTGACGTTAGGGAGGAAGCGGAGTTTGCATTTAATCATATTCCAAATGCTATATCGATCCCTCTTGGAGACTTGGAAAACAACTTGAATAAGCTCAACCAAGAAGATCAAATCTTTGTCGTATGCCGCACTGGTAGCAGAAGTGACTTTGCTGCACAAATCTTAACAGAAAAAGGCTTTAAGAATGTATTTAATGTTGTACCTGGAATGACTCAGTGGAACGGACCAACTGTAAGTTTAAACTCGTAACCATTAATAGGCTGTTAAAAAAACAGCCTTAATAAAATTATAAACAAAAAATTTTTAAGCGCTAATATACTATAGGGGGTATATAAAGATGACGGTTCATGCTATGACGGCAAAAGATGTAACAAAAAAAGTAATCAATAAGGAATCATTATTCATTCTAGACGTTCGAAATGAAGCAGATTTTAAAGATTGGAAAATTGAAGGGGAAAACTTTGACTATCTTAACATCCCATACTTTGACCTTTTGGATGGTGTCGAGGAAATTCTAGATCGTATTCCAACAGACAAGGAAGTATTAGTGGTGTGTGCTAAAGAAGGGTCTTCTATCATGATTGCTGATATGCTTTCTGAAGTAGGAAGAACTGTTTCCTACCTTGAAGGCGGTATGAAAACATGGAGTGAGTACCTAGAGCCTATTAAAGTAGGTGAATTAACAGGTGGTGGAGAACTATATCAATTCGTTCGTATTGGTAAAGGGTGTCTATCTTACATGGTTGTTTCAGAAGGAGAGGCAGCTATTATTGATTCAACAAGAATGACAGATGTTTACTTAAACTTTGCTAAAGAAATCGGAGCTAAAATAACACACGTGTTTGATACACATCTTCATGCAGACCACATTTCAGGAGGAAGAAAGATTGCTGAAGCAACAGGTGCTGCATACTGGTTACCACCTAAAGATGCGGAAGAAGTGACTTTTGAGTATAGTGCTTTGGAAGATGGAAACGAAGTAAAGATTGGGCATACAACGATTAATATTCATGCTCTTTATTCTCCAGGACATACAATCGGATCTACATCATTTATTGTAGATGAAAAGTTCCTTCTTTCAGGAGATATCCTGTTCATTGATTCAATTGGAAGACCCGACCTAGCTGGAAAAGCAGAAGATTGGGTAGGCGACTTAAGAGAATCACTTTACAAGCGATATAAAGAGCTTTCAAATGATTTAATGGTATTACCTGCTCACTTTATGATTATTGATGAGTTAAACGAAGATGGAAGTGTTGCGAAGAAGCTTGGTACATTGTTTGCGGAGAATCATGGTTTAAATATTGAAGACGAAGACGAATTTAGAAAGTTAGTTACTGAGAATCTTCCTCCACAACCAAATGCATACCAAGAAATTCGTGAAACAAATATGGGGAAAATCACACCTGATGATGATAAGCAACGTGAAATGGAAATCGGACCAAACCGTTGTGCAGTACGTTAACTTTCATCTGGAGTAGTAAATAGGGAGCCATATCAGGTTCCCTTTTTTTAGGAGGGGGGATAAATATGGATTTTGCATTTATTGTGACAATTTTCTTAATTGGATTTATCGGATCATATATCTCTGGTATGCTAGGAATTGGTGGCTCCATCATAAAATATCCGATGCTATTATATATTCCACCTTTACTAGGTATGGCTGCATTTACAGCGCATGAAGTATCCGGTATTTCAGCGGTGCAAGTGTTCTTCGCTACAATTGGGGGAGTATGGGCATATCGAAAAGGTGGCTACTTAAATAAAACGTTGATTATTTATATGGGTGCTAGCATCTTGATTGGAAGCTTCATTGGTGGTTATGGCTCTAGGGTTATGTCTGAGAATGGAATCAATCTAGTATACGGAGTTCTTGCCTTAATCGCTGCTGTAATGATGTTTATCCCTAAAAAAGGGATAGATGATATTCCACTTGATCAAGTGACATTCAATAAATGGCTAGCTGCAGTTTTAGCATTAATTGTAGGTGTAGGTTCTGGGATTGTAGGAGCTGCTGGTGCTTTTCTTTTAGTACCCATTATGTTGGTTGTCTTGAAAATCCCAACAAGAATGACCATCGCTTCTTCATTAGCCATTACCTTCATTTCTTCTATCGGAGCAACGGTCGGGAAGGTCACTACAGGACAGGTTGATTATTTTCCTGCTCTGATCATGGTAATTGCAAGTCTGATTGCGTCTCCTTTAGGTGCAATCGCAGGAAAGAAAATGAATACGAAAATTCTTCAAGTTATTCTGGCAGTTATAATCTTAGCTACTGCTATTAAGATTTGGATGGATATCTTATAAATCCAAAATCGAATTTGTTTTAAAAAATTTTACTTACTAGGAGAACTCTCAATGCTAAAAAAATATGGTTTCTTAATCATACCTTTAATCTTAGTTATCATATATATCGGCTATAATTCAATCAATAATAGGGGTATAGAGCAAATAACAACTTCTCAATTAGAAGAGAAAATGATCAATCCTTCCGAAAAACAAGTGTTTGTTGATGTTAGGGAAATAGAAGAGTATGAGGCAGGACATATTGAGGGAATGATTAATATCCCTCTTAGCAAAATTGAAACTACGTTAGAGTATGTTCAAAAGGATTCAGAGGTTATCCTATTTTGCAGGAGTGGAAATAGAAGCATGCAAGCCGCTCAAGCCCTGCAAGATATGGGGTATAAAAACATTGTGAATGTTGAGGGTGGGATTCAAGCCTGGACTGGTCCACTTGTAAAATAAGGATTTGGAGGAGAAAGGGGATTGGTATGGAAGAAAAGCCAATCAAAAATTTTCATAATGGCTCTTGAAGTGTACCGACTGAAAACCCAAAGAAAAGATTTATACCACCCATATGACCTGGGGTTTGGGTTTGGCTCCTGGTAGGAGTCTTTGCACTGATTTCAAAAATATTTTTATGATGCTGTTCTTCTTTAGAGAAGGACGGCTTTTTTTATGGCTTTTTTAAGAGAACCTCTTCAAGCACTTTCTTTTGTATGGAATTAATATACTTTAATTTAAATGTTTTCCCCATGGACCCTCAAATATCCCATGTCAAATCCGAAAGCTCTATTAAAACAACCAAAAAGGAGACAGACTTCGATATGAAAAGCAAAAAAGTTACATATTTATTAACTAGCAGTGTATTAAGTACAGCTCTAATTTTCTCAAGTGGCATTGGTTCAGCTTTTGCTAATCAAGATGACTCTACGGGTTTAACGATAGTAGATGAAACGAACACAGAAGAAACAACAAACGATGGTAGCCAAGTAGATACAACTACTGAAGCAGTTACTGACTCAACAGAAGCAACTGGCGACTCAGTTACAGATGAAACAACTACAGAAGATACAACAGAAGAATCAGATGAAGAATCAGATGAAGAAGCAGTTGAAGATGAAACAGATGTTGAAGTTAATGAACCCACTTTAATCCCAGGGAACTTCTTCTATTTTGTTAAGACGATTACAGAGAAAATCCGCCTTGCAGTAACTCTTGATGATTATAAAGAAGCTCAACTTTTAGCGGATTTTGCTGCTGAAAGAATTGCTGAAGCAAATAAATTGCTTAAAGAAGGCAAAGTAGACGAAGCTGAGGATCTACTAAAAGAAGCGATTGATTTGCAAAATCTTGCTGGAGATAAATTAGACAGTACTGAAATAACAGAAGAAGTAACAGATGAAACGACTGAGGGGACAGAAGTGGAAACTGAATCTACTGAAACAGAAGAAACAGAAGTAACTGAAGTAACTGAAGTAACTGAAGTGGAAAGTAAATTAGCGAACAACATTGATTCCTTAATGTTAGTTTTACAAAAGATTGATAACCCTAAAGCTCAAGAGGCTATTATGAAAAATGTTCAAAAGTCTTTTGAAAAGTTAGAGAAGAAATTTGAAAAGCTACAAGAAATGGATGCTAAATTCGCAGAAAAAATGGCTGAAATTGAAGAAAAATTAGCAACTGGTCAAATTTCAGAAGCTGAAGCTAATCACAAAAAGGCTAAGTTAGAAGAGGAATTAAGTAATAAAAAGCAGAAGGTAGAGGAAGAGGAAGAAAGAGACGTTGAAAAAATTAATCATAAAGTAGAAAAAGAAGTTCAAAAGGCTGAAAGAAAAGAACAGCAAAAAGAGCAAGAGGCAGTGAAAAAGGCAGAAGAAAAACAACGTGAAGCAGCTAAGAAAGCTGAAGAAAAACAACGTGGAGCAGCTAAGAAAGCTGAAGAAAAACAGCGTGAAGCAGCTAAGAAAGCAGAAGAAAAGCAACGTGAAGCAGCAAAAAAAGCTGAAGAGAAACAGCGTGAAGCAGATAAAAAAGCAGAAGAAAAGCAACATGAAGCAGCTAAAAAGGCAGAAGAAAAGCAACGAGAAGAAGCAAAAAAAGGTAAGAAAGTTAAAGAAGACGACGACAAAGACAACGATTAAATACACAAACAAGAGGTGTACCTTAAAGGTATACCTCTTATTTGTATCGTTTACCGTAACTCAAATTTGGATAAGTGGAAAAAAAGCTCGCAAAGTTTTTTTACTCGTAATTCTTCAATATCCTCCTCATCAAAACTCATTGGCTTAGAGTTAATTTCATAAATTACATAGTTCCCATTTTCTGAAATACCAGCATCAATTGAAAATTCACCGAAGAAGCCTAGTTCCTTTGTAAGGTAGTCTCCACATTCTTCAACAATTTTCTTAATAAAAAGATCATGTTGCTGATTTCGGAGTTCTTCATAAGGAATTACCTTTCCACCCCTAGGGATATGAGTGGTGACATCTTGACCTTCTGATTGTCGGATTCCTACTCCTGTTACGCTGTAACCTAAATCGGTATAGTGAGCAAGGATTCTAAAATCAAAGCGCTGACCATTATATAGTGCAGGGGGTATCGCCTCCTGCCACAAATACCGATTCCAATCAATAGAGTGTGAGCAACTTTCCCAAAAATGGTCGGCATTATCATACGAAGTTTGCTTTTCTGTAGAATTCATTACAATTGTTCCATTATTCTGTAGGGTTAAACGACAGATGCCTTTCCCCTTTGCAGATTTTATAGGTTTCATATACAGACTAGAATGTTTCTCTAGAAAGGCCTGAAACTCTTTTGGGTCATTAGTCATGATCGTTTCAGGGAAAAACTCTTGTAAAGAAGGATGAGATTTAAACAGGGTGTAGAGGGTGTATTTATTAAGAAAAGAGGGATTAAAATGAGAAATCCCTCTTTTCTTACAAATCTTTATTACTTCTTGAAAAGCTTTTGTATTTTCCACTCTTCGAAAGGGGATTCGATTATATATGAGATGGGGTAGGGGACATTCTACCCTGATCCATTGATCTTTGTCAGGTACAAACATAAAACCATTAACGCGCTCATTCGTAATATCTTCTGGGGTAAAAACAAAAGAGATACCCCCATTAAGGATGATTTCTGACTGAATTCTTTTAAATAAAATTCCGTTTCCAGCTACGTGATCGTTCTTTTTTCTCCCTGTCATAATTCCAACAAGAGGTCCGATATTTCCTGATTTATCACACTTCAGGTCAAAACTAAGGGTATTTATTGAACTGTCTTGAAGAAAGGGAAGTTCCATCCTATTCTTTCCGAAAGAGTAGGAAGGACGTTCCCCTTTAGGAAGAACCCAAATTCTTTGTTCAAGATCATAAAGCAGCTTCATTTAAAAATTTCTCCTGGTGTTTTGATTGCTCTCTCTGTTAAAAATATCGAGAAAGCAAGTGACAGTTTTCTAGTTAGTAAGTCGAACTCTTTTAAATGCGGGTGTTTAAAAATGGACCTTCCTGGTTTGGAGTTTGCTTCAAATAACCAAACATGACCTTGGCGATCAATACCCATATCAAACCCAATCTCTCCAATAATTCCTTCCAACTGTTCTTCCAATGCTGCACTAAACCTTAAAGCAGAATTAGTTAGTTTTTGAATTATTGCTTCTTGTTCTTCCTTGCTTGGAAATAACTCGGGTATGGTCTTAATACAGCCCCCACTTTTTACATGTGTTGTCACACTTCCCGGACCAGCAACTTTAGCAGCGATCGCCGTTACTTTCCATTCTCCATTGCTATCTTTGTTTGTGTGTATTCGAAAGTCTACAGGTTTTTTATCCAACCTTATTAAATGGATTCCCTGCTGGACAAGCATGTTTGTGAGTCTTCGATTTTTAAAAGTATGATTAAATAATGCTTCCAAACTAGAATATTTTCTTAATTTATTCTCACCATTAGAATCTCGATAACGACAATAATATTCATTACTTTCCCTATCATAGATAATCTGATGAATCCCTAACCCAAGACTACCGTTTATAGGCTTGATATAAACATGCCCGTATTGAGACAGCATACGTTCAATCATAGAAAATGAAGAAAATTGGTGGGTCTCAGGTAAGTGAATGGCAATACGTGCATCTTGCAGTAAACGATCATTAATATCCAATTTATTAAAAAAGCCGGGATTATACCATGGAATCAAATACTCTGATTGAAGGCGTTGTTTAATCTTGTTAAGTTCAGCCTTTTTTTCACTTCTACGGTTTGGCAAACGATCATAAATCACATTTGGAAAAGGGACTTCGATGGTTTCCCAGCCATTATCTAGATAGAAAAAACCTTTGATGGTACCTGTTTCCCAATTGATATGTTGTTCCCCAAATACAAAAGGTAAAGCTCCGACCGATTTTTTTACAGAAAGTAGTTTTGAAAAAAAGATGGATCTCTCACCAATAGGTCTCATGGCAAATGGAGTAAATCCTGAAGTGAATATGCCAACGAGAGGACCAATATAAATGGTTTGATCATCTATAAAAAGATGTAAAGGAACTTTCACATCCGGTATTTTTAGATTCTCTTTAAGGTCTTTACTAATTGAGATAACCTTTCTTCCATTAGGTTGCGAAAGACACGTTGCGTCGATAGAGAGAGTGCCAAAGGAAACTCTTTTTAAATTTGAAGGTATCTCCACTTCCGAAGGGATGAACAGGCTATTCACAGGACCATTAATAAACTCAATCGGATAATGTCTTCTCATGATTATTTGATCTCCTCTCTTTTATATCCGCTTGAGACAGCGATTTAGCATAAATCAGAGGGGCTTCATATAAAGAATCCCTCAAATGAGGTTGATCGGTTAATAGAACTTTTCTTCCCGGTTTTGAATTAACATCTAATATCCATAACGATCCATTTTTTGCTAATCCAATATCGACACCAAGCTCAAATAGGGGCAAGAACTCATTTTCTAAAATCGTTGGCAAGTTTGTTAAGATGAAGTCAATTTCTTCGTTTACATAATTCTTTGAGTAAAGAGTGGTTGCGCCGATCCACTCTTCATAATTTTCCACTGTGGCACCAACACTTAAATTAGAAAGAATACCACCTTTTTCACCCATTCGTACGCCTTTTCCAACAACCGTCCATCTGCCATCTTTGTTCTTTTGTAAAAGGGACCTTATATCAAAAGGCTGGTCTTTCTCGTTCGTTAATGGCAAATATGGTTGAATTAAGAAGGTTCTTTTTGCTAAAAGTGTGTCTAACCATGCTAATAACTTTGGAGCATCTTGGAAGGTTCGAGATACTTGCTTGCCTTTTTTATCTGTACGTACTTTAAATTCATTTTTTAGTTTTTCGATAAAATAAACTCCATAGCCCTGAGAGCCTGTTACTGGTTTAATAATGATTGGATTTGTGGTTTGAAGTGTCTTGATGACTTGCTCGGGAGAATGTACTTTATGGGTTTGAGGTAAATAAGGTGATAGTTTTGAATGGACTAGCACTTCATACAAATCCAATTTATTTGGAAGTCCATGCCCTAGAAATTTAATATCTGCTCTGCTTTTGAACCAGTTGACAATCGCCATACACTGTTTAGAATGTGAATCGTCTCCATAAAAACAGCGATCATACAATATTTCTGGGATCTCGAATTCTGAGCGAACCCATCTATCGTCATCACTAAAATGTTCACCGACTATTTTCTCAGTTAAAGGATTCATTTGAGATGGTATAAACCGATAACATTTAATATTAAATTTTTTTGCTCTTTTAGCAATTTCAGTAAAGTAGGTTAATTCACTGCTTAAGTTTAACGTTATAAATCCTAGAGTTAACATTAGTCACTCCCCCTTATATATTTTATTAGCATTCTAGTGCTTGTTAAGCTTCATCAAGTCTTAACATTTGATTAAAAGCTAATGACGTCGAATATTCAATTATCGCTTTTGCTGATGGACGAATCTTAACTTCTTGTTCCTCAAAGTTTTTGGAGGGCTTCGAATTTACCTCGATGATCCAGAGTTTTCCTGTATGATCAACACCAATATCGACTCCAAGCTCTCCTACAATACCTGTAGAGGACTGACTAATGATATTGGCTGTTTCGATAGCTAATTCCTTCATAAGAATGACTTGCTGAGTAGCAGTTTGGCGATCAAACAATGACGATAAGGCTTTTAGTGGTTTCATCGTTTCGCCTCCACGAGCAATGTTAGAAACAAATTGCTGCTCTGCTGATACTCTCGCTACTGTTGAGGTGATTTTCCAATTTTCCTGATAATCTTTATGACATAAAATCCTAAAATCAAGTGGACGTTCATTCAATTTTAATAATGGAATCTCTTGCTGAACTAAGTAGGTGTTTTTGGACTTCCTTTTATTAAACCATTCAGTAAATTGAGATAAAGATTCAAAAGACAGTTCATCTTCATTCTTCGTTCCAGAGGATAGCTTGGCGTGTATTCTGTAGTCTTTCGAGTAGAGCCTGATAATATTTCTCCCTTGGCTACCGTTTATCGGCTTTATATAAACCCCTTTATATTTGTTAAATAAAAGTAAGAGATGATCCTTCGTAAAAAGCATGGAATCAGGAAGATAAGGTTGTAAGTGTTCCTCAGAATATAAGATCTTATGAACTTCCCATTTCGATAGGAACTTTTCATTGAAGATTGGGATTTGAAGCAAGTTAATGGTATCCATTACTGAGCCAAAAGCGCTACTTGATTCAAGTTTTCGGGAATGAATCCGATTGTAGATCACATTTGGTAAAGGTAACATGTCTTTTCGCCAGCTACCATCTTCAAAATAGTAGCCTTCAATCCCTGTTTGAGAAAAGTTCTTAACGTGAAAAACATAAAAAAATCCTCCGATAGAAGATGTCCCGTGATGAAGTTCTTCACAAAAAGCATGAACAGATCGAAAATTTGGTCCTATATTTTCCTCATTTTCCTGAAGCTCAGTCATTAGAGCGATTATAGGGCCTATATAAAGAGTTTTATTGGATTTACGATATTTAGTTAGGAAACGAATTTCTTTTTCAGGAAGAGAGAGCTGCTGGTAAAGGTCCCTTCCGAATACCATCTCATCTTTTCGTAAATCCCCTCTAAATACTCTAACCTGTATTTTTTTTATGCCTAAACTCAACACGATAACTTCTTCAAAGGTTATTCCTAAATAGGAGGCGAGTGAACTACTTATCATAAGGTAATTTTCGTTCTTTTTTTGAAACATTTTATCCGCAATGACCGTAATAGGTAAATAAGAATCAGACATATATATTCCTCATTTATTGGGTTTGAAAACATGATTTAGCCCACACTTTATTTGTACTCGTACTAGAGCTACATTTATAATGAAGAAATGGGCATGTGCTGATATCATCGTATGTAAAAGTAAAATTATGTGTGCTAAATTATAACCATGGAAGGTAGATGTAAAATGAATATTGCTTTAACCATCATATTTATGGTTGTCATAGGAGCCATTATCGGTGGATTTACCAACTCGCTAGCGATCAAGATGTTGTTTAGGCCTTATAAGCCAATATATATTGGGAGTTGGAAAGTTCCCTTTACTCCTGGGTTAATCCCGAAACGTAGAGGAGAGCTTGCAGAACAGTTAGGGAAAATGGTTGTCAACCATTTATTAACACCTGAAAGTATTCAGCGTAAATTTTTGAATAAGAACTTTCAAGATGACATGTCACTGATAGTTCAAAAGGAATTAGATCAATTCCTTAATCGTGATGAGACGTTGGAAGAAGTCTTTGAAAGGTTTGGATTAAAGGATAGTGGAGAACGAATAGAAGCAAAATTAGATGCTTTTATAGATAAAAAGTATGAAAGCTTAATGGAGAAGTATGGGGAAAAACCTATCAAGGTTATTCTGTCTCAAGAGTTAATTGAAAAGGTTAACTCAAAGATCCCACAAATTAGTTCCTATATCCTTTCAAAGGGAACCGACTATTTCTCAAGTACGGAGGGAGAATTACGAATTGAACGAATGCTGAACGATTTTCTCAATGAGAGAAGTGGAATGCTAGGGAACATGCTTCAGATGTTTTTAGGAAATGTAAATCTTACGGATAAGATTCGACCTGAACTCATTAAGTTTTTAAATAGTGAAGGGACGGAAGAACTGATTACTACCCTACTAAGAAAAGAGTGGGATAAAGTTCTCGAATGGAAGATAGAAACCGTTGAAGAACAATTTGGAAAAGACCATCTACGTACGATGATTAAGCAATATAGCCGTAGATTTATAAGGGTAGATCAATTCCTTCAAACACCTATCTCGGTTATAGCGGAGCCATATAAACATGAGGTTGTTGAAAAACTTGTACCTAATGCGGTTCAGATGTTAGGTGATTGGTTGTCAACTCGTATTGAAGTACTAATGGAAAGGCTTCATATTTCTGAAATCGTTAGAGAACAGGTTGAGACGTTTTCCGTTGAACGCCTCGAGGAAATGGTTTTATCTATTTCAAGAAGCGAACTAAAAATGATTACGTATTTAGGAGCTTTGTTAGGTGGCCTAATCGGATTGTTTCAAGGTTTTGTTGTCCTTTTTTTATAAAATACAACTACCACCTTATTGCCATTAAAATGTGCCCAATTCGCAATTCATGACATAGTTTGTTATAGTAGAGTGGATTGTTTTGATGGACTTCTATTGTTGCCTTGTTGCTTTAGGGATTAACACTAAAGAGAAAAAGGCTACTATAGGGGGTTAATGCGGAAAGGGAGATGAAACGTATGGCAGTAAATTTACATGATTCGGCGTATGAATTAGAAAAGGCAATTAGACAAAGTGATGAGTATAATACATTAAAGAGAATGTATGACGAAGTAAATGCTGATCCATCAGCTAAGCAAATGTTTGAGAACTTCCGTAACATTCAGTTACAACTACAACAAAAACAAATGATGGGCCAAGAGATTGGTCAAGAAGAGGTTGACCAAGCTCAAAAAATGGTGGCTCTAGTTCAACAACATGAGAAGATTTCAAAACTAATGGAAGCAGAACAACGAATGAGCATGGTAATTGGTGAATTAAACCAGGTTATTATGAAGCCTTTAGAAGAACTGTACGGTGCGATGCAAGCATAAAGGGTAAATGAAGAAGTCCTTCCTATATGGGGGACTTTTTTATTTTGCCATTCTTAAATTGAATCCCGCTTCAGATACTTTTTCCTGTTTAAAGGTATTTCTTTTCGTATATTCTTATAACTAGGAAGTTTTAATGTGACAGATTACTTTTATAAGACAGTGAGGTTAATTATGAAAAGAGCTGTTTTTTTAGACCGTGACGGTGTATTGAATGAGGTTTTAACTGATCGAGTCAAGTTCGTTAATAAGCCAGAACAGTTATTTTTACTAGATGGTGCAGCTGAGGCAGTGGCTGAGATAAGTAAAGAGGATGTTGAAATTTTTGTTGTAACTAATCAAGGTGGAGTTGGACTAGGGTTCTTAAAAGAAAAGGAGTTACACAGAATACATCAGCATTTGGAGAAATTAGTAGAAGAAAAAGGTGGGCGTTTTCGAGAGATTACTTACTGTCCACATAAACCTAAAGCCGGATGTGAATGCAGAAAGCCGAATGCAGGAATGCTGTTAAACCTAGCTGGAAAATATGAAATTAACCTAGAAAAAAGCGTCATGGTTGGCGACCATGAAAGAGACATAGAGGCTGGACAAAAGGCTGGTTGTAAAACCGTTTTTATTGGTGAAGGGGAAACGAATGCTGATTATCAAGCAGCATCGTTATTTGATGCAGTTGAAAAGATAAAAGAAATGGTACAATAAATACGTTTTTTTAAAAGAAAGAATCCTCCTTAATATAAGAGAGGATTCTTTCAGTTTCTAAGTAAACTTGCTTACTAATTAAGTAAGATTAAAATTGTCTTCCGCCTAATTGTTGCTCAGCCATTTGTACTAAGCGTTTTGTAATTTCTCCACCAACTGAACCGTTTGCTCTTGAAGATGTATCTGGACCAAGATTTACGCCAAACTCTGTTGCAATTTCATACTTCATTTGATCAATTGCTTGCTTTACGCCTGATACGAGTAATTGGTTTGAATTGTTGCTTCTTGCCATGTTAATCATCTCCTTGGTGTAGTTTTATTGTTTGTTACATTTCTAGTTTTGTTACGAAATTTAAGATTTATTCATAGCTGGACCTTGGTAATTTTTTCAAGGTTAATTTCGTCATGATAAAAAAGGCTTTTGTTGCTTTTCGAATATTGTCACTAACATGGATGCCATGATACTTCGTGGGATTTTTTCTTCTCTAAATCCGTTTATGGGAAGTATAAAGTATTTTATATAGCAGCTAAGTTTAAGAAAAGAGCCTAAAAAAAGAAATCATAACTTTGTCCCTATTAGTTGTTCTAATCAAAGTAAATCGCACATACATGTGTTGTAAGGATAAAAACATCGAGAATAGGGGGCAATATAAAATGATTTATAGGTTGCTTGCATTAAACATCGACGGAACACTTCTCCAATCAAATGGTCGGCTTCACAAGTCAACAAAAGAAGCTGTAGAATATGTTCGTCAAAAAGGAATTTATGTAACACTTGTTACTTCTAGAAGCTTTCCATCTGCAAAAAAGGTGGCGAAGGCTTTAAAGTTAGATTCTAAACTTGTCACTCACCGAGGTGCATATATTGCAGATACATTAGGCAAGCCCATTCAGGCAAAACGTATCCCTGAAGACATTACTTTCGAGATTGTCCGTTTACTAGAAGGTTTTTCCTGCCAAATTAGAATTGTTCACGAAGAATATTCATTAGCAAATAAATCAAAAGTAAGTAATAATCTACTAGCAAAGACAGTCTTTACTTCTGGCGACCCTGTCTTTTATTCTCAGCAATTCGTTGATACATTAAGTGATACTCTACTAGATGACCCGTCAACACCTCCTAAAATGGAAGTGTATTTTGAACATAAAGAAGACTTAGAAGATGCCCAAAAAGCAATGCAAAGTATGTTTGCAGAGGTTGATCTTGTAAAATTAAATGATTTAAGATTAGATATTGTCCCAAAGGGAGTTTCTAAGTTAAATGGATTGTTATACTTAGGGGAACAACTGGGAATTAGTAGAGATGAAATGGTTGTCATCGGAGATTCCGTCGATGATATTGACATGCTCGAGCAAGTAGGATTGGGAGTTGCAATGGGTAACGCACCTGTCGAAGTAAAGCAGGCAGCTGATTGGGTAACTCGTTCAAATAACCAACAAGGTGTCGGGTACATGGTAAAAGAGCATTTTAGAAAGCAGCAACCGATTGAATTCCTACGCAAAATGAATATCATTAAATAAATTATTTGGGATGATCATACTTTGGTGGTCATCCCTTTTTTGGTTTATTTCGTGTGTGATGAGGTTGCTAAACAATACTGCGATGAGTCGGGGGGAATTAAAGGGCTGGTTAACATTATTAGGCTGGCAGAAAGGTGTGAAGTGTGGTCGATATCCTAGGACTTGCCGAAATGTTGTGAAGAGTCGCCGATAAATGTAAGATACTCGCTGAAATATGTGAAAAAGTGACCGATAACTATTAGATACTTGCCGAAATATATAAAAAAGCAGCCGATATCCTGACTGCGCTCGAATAAGTTTTTGGTTTGGCGAATAAAAGTGGTTGTTTGTCCAATAAAACAAAAGCAACGGCGAATATATTGCTCTATATGTCCATTATAACCATGTGGACGGCGAAAATAAGGTGGAACAAGTCCAATATACTCCGGAATACACCTCGAGAATAACCATGCTATAACCTGAATTTCCAAAAAACTAGTCTCCCTAATTTATTGACCTCATAACATCCATTCAGTACACTTAAAAAAGTTAACTTTTTAAGACAAATTTATGTTCAAATATATTTTAAAGGTGATCTTATGCAAATTTATATAAAAGGTATTGAAGATGAGCGGTTTCATCGTCCCCTTCAATTAATAGCAAACCTATTCTTTGAAGAAACTGAGATACTATTCGCGGATAAAGGCAAGTCTACCGACATTACCGTAGAGTTTGCCCTAATTATCGCGGAAACAGTAAAGGCTCGAGCAACTCTTACAGATCAATCGGGTCAAATTTTCACTGCTTCTTTTGAAAAAGACCTCCCTAATAATGAGACTGAAAAAGACCGATTTAGACGAATAAAAACAGCTGTGTCTCATGTATATTTAACCGTTTTACAAGATTGGACAGGTATGATTCAGAAGTGGGGAATTTTAACGGGAATTCGCCCAACCAAGCTGCTCCATAAACTACTTCGAGAAGGTATGCCAAAAGAAGAGGCACATAAGAAGTTGATGGATGAGTATCTGATAACGGATGAGAAAATATTTTTAATGCAACAAATCATTGATCGACAATTAACGGCAGTACCAGATTTGTATGAATTGCAAAAAGAAGTAAGCATTTATATTGGCATTCCTTTTTGCCCAACTAAGTGCGCGTATTGTACATTCCCTGCTTACGCGATTAATGGACGTCAAGGTTCAGTGAATTCTTTTTTAGGCGGCCTTCATTTCGAAATGAGGCAAATTGGTAAGTGGTTAAAAGATAACAATATCAACATTACCACGGTCTATTATGGTGGTGGGACTCCGACAAGCATTACAGCAGAAGAGATGGACATGCTGTATGAAGAGATGTATGCTTCATTCCCAAATGTTCAGGATATTCGTGAAGTAACGGTGGAAGCTGGTCGACCTGATACGATAACTCCTGAAAAGTTAGAGGTACTAAAAAAGTGGAATATTGACCGGATCAGTATTAATCCTCAATCCTATATTCAAGAGACATTAAAAGCAATTGGGAGACATCACACGGTTGATGAAACGATTGAAAAGTATCATCTTGCAAGAAAAATGGGGATGAATAACATTAACATGGACCTAATTATTGGTTTGCCAGGAGAGGGAGTCAAGGAGTTTACTCATACTTTAAATGAAACGGAAAAACTAATGCCTGAATCATTAACGGTTCATACGCTTTCCTTTAAACGTGCTTCTGAGATGACAAAGAACAAGGATAAATACAAAGTGGCTGATCGGAATGAAGTAGAGGATATGATGGAGCTTGCTGAAAAGTGGACAAAAGATCACAATTATCTTCCGTACTATCTGTATCGCCAAAAAAACATTCTTGGTAATCTTGAGAATGTCGGGTATTCTCTACGGGACCAAGAGAGCATCTATAATATTATGATTATGGAAGAACAACAAACCATCATTGGTTTAGGCTGTGGGGCAGCTAGTAAGTTTATTGATCCAGTGACAGGAAAAATCACTCAATTTGCAAATCCAAAGGATCCTAAATCGTATAATGATGGATTCGAAGATTATACGAATAAGAAAATAAAGATCTTAAATGAATTATTTATGAAAAATACCAATGTGAAAGAAGAAGTCTAACTCGTTTAGGCTTCTTTTTTCCTTTGATGTTAAATTATTCTAATATTATGAATTTACAGACAGGATTTTTTCGAAAAAAAGAGAATGTTTTATATATAGCCTGTCATAAGATTTTACGAGCTAGGTTTTGAAAGCGTTTACTAAATGGAGGGATAAAATTATTATGATGCAAACACCTTTAACAATGACGCAAATGATCAAACGAGCAGAGAAGTATTTTCCTAAGAAACAGGTCATTTCACGAACAACAAAAGGGATTGAACGATTTACTTATAAGGAGATGGCTGAAAGAACGAGAAGACTAGCTGATAGTCTTGAAAAGCTTGGAGTACAACGAGGAGATAAGGTTGGTACACTTGCATGGAATCACCATCGTCACCTGGAGGCTTACTTTGCAATCCCATGTAGTGGTGCAGTACTTCATACAATTAATATTCGCTTAGCACCTCAACATATTTCATATATTATTAACCATGCTGAAGATAAAGTATTACTGATAGACGCTGACATCGTTCCATTAATAGAAAAATGTAAGGATGAATTCACAACAGTTGAAGCTTACGTCATTATGACAGATGAGGATGAGCTTCCAGAAACGACATTATCTCCTGTCTATCACTATGAAAAGCTGCTTGAAGAGGGGAACCCTAATTACGAGTATCCTGACGACCTTGATGAGAATTCACCTGCTGGTATGTGTTTCACATCAGCAACAACAGGTAATCCGAAAGGGGTCGTATATTCTCATAGAGGAACCGTTCTTCACAGTATGGCACTAGGAATGGTTGATAGTGCGGCTGTTAGTGAAAAAGATGTTGCTCTACCTGTCGTACCAATGTTCCACGTTAATGCTTGGGGATTGCCATTTGCAGGAGTCTGGTTCGGTACAACTCTAGTACTACCTGGACCATATTTTACTCCGAAGATTTTAGCAGAATTGCTAGAAGAAGAAAAAGTTACCATCACAGCTGGTGTTCCAACCATCTGGTTAGGGCTGTTAAAGGAACTCGAAGAAAAGAAATATGATTTAAGCAATCTTCGCTATATTCTATGTGGAGGTTCAGCTGCACCAAAAGGAATGATTAAAGCGTTTGAACAGAAGCATAACATTCCATTTAAGCATGCCTATGGTATGACGGAAACGAGTCCTTTAGCAGTTATTTCTACTTTAAAAAGCTATCAAGAGGAGCTTTCAGAAGAAGAAAAGCTAGAAATTAAGGCGAAGCAAGGTATATTAGTTCCAGGCTTAGAAATGAAAGTCGTTGGAAAAGACGGGGAAGTCGCTTGGGATGGAAAAGAGATGGGAGAACTGGCACTTAGAGGTCCGTGGATTGCATCTGAGTACTTTAAAGATGAGAGAACGGCTGACACATTCCGTGATGGATGGCTCTATACAGGGGATGTTGTCACACTTGATGAAGAAGGCTTTATGAAAATTGTAGATAGAACGAAAGACTTAATTAAGAGTGGTGGAGAATGGATTTCGTCTGTTGATATTGAAAATGCGTTAATGGCACATGAAGCAGTGTTTGAAGCAGCAGTAGTAGCTGTTCCTCATGAGCAGTGGCAGGAGCGCCCAATTGCATGTGTTGTTTTAAAAGAAAAAGATGGAGCGACAAAAGAGGAACTTTACGATTTCTTAAAACCGCAATTTGCAAAATGGTGGCTTCCAGATGATATTTTATTTCTAGAAGAAATTCCAAAGACTTCGGTCGGAAAGTTTTTAAAACGCGCTTTAAGAGATCAAGTTCAAAAAGATTACTTACAAAAGAATTAAGTTTAAAAGGGTCAGAGATTTATCTCTGATCCTATTTTCATCTATTAAATTACAAAAATATTCATAAATATTAGGAAAGTGGTTTTTTCTATATAGTAAAGCCGATATAATAAAAATAGTGAGATAAATGGGAGGGGTATAAAAATGTCTACTCAGTTTGTAACAAACACGGTGAATGTTCATGTTGAAGGACGCGTAGCAACTGTTCAAATGAATCGCCCACAAAGCCTAAATGCATTAGATAAGGAAATGATTAAGGGGCTAGTTGCAAGATTAAAGGAGATTAGCACATCCGATGATATTGATATTGTTGTATTAACAGGAAATGAGCGAGCGTTTTCTTCCGGTGGAGACATCAAATCCATGCTTTCTACGGTTAAAGATGAAAACGATTTCTACAATATTATGGATGCTATTAATGAATTGGTTGTAACTATTTATAGCCTTCCAATGGTAACAATAAGTGCTGTATCCGGTGCAGCTGCTGGACTAGGATTAAGCTTAGCCTTAGCAACTGATTACATACTTGCTGATGAAAATAGTAAGCTAGCAATGAATTTTATTGGGATCGGACTCATTCCAGATGGGGGAGCTCATTTCTTCTTA
Organism: Cytobacillus spartinae; assembly: GCF_042865285.1. Lineage (NCBI taxonomy): Bacteria > Bacillati > Bacillota > Bacilli > Caryophanales > Bacillaceae > Cytobacillus > Cytobacillus spartinae. The sequence goes on from NZ_JBIACK010000002.1 coordinate 56,121, forward strand.
GAGCGCAGATTAGGAGAAGATAAAGCAAAGCACCTAATTTGGGAAGGTAAACCGTTATCAGCTGAAGAGGCATTGAAGATTGGGTTAATTCATGAAGTAGCAGTTGATTATAAAGAGGCTTTAAATAATAAAATTGCGGAGTGGCAAGCAAAGCCACTACAGGCGATGATTAAAACGAAAAAGATTCTTGCGGAAAGAAATCGCCCACATTTATTAAAGACGTTAGAGCTTGAAAAATATGCTCAACATAAAATGAGACAAACAGAAGATCACATGGAAGGCATTCAAGCTTTTATTGAAAAGAGAAAGCCTCAATTTAGAGGAAAATAATGCTCTTAAACAAAAAGACTGGCTCTCTGTAGAGGACCAGTCTTTTTGTTTAACGGTGGAACAGAATTAACTTTCCACTTGGAGAGGTGCATCTGTGTGTTTTTTCTAGAGCATCTTTTTCTTTAAGCATTTTTTCACCTAAAGCTTTTGCCTCGTTGTCATCCTTTGCCTCAAAGCCTTCATCAAGGATTTTCTCTCCATTTGCTTCAAAAGCTGTTAATTTGTAAGTTTTCATATGTAAATCCCCCTAATTTCAATATTCAGATAGTTGATTATACTATTATTCTTGCATAATTTATTCTTTCTTGCAAAAGAAAATTTTTTGTGGAAAAATGAACCTTTTTTAAAACTTACCCGTATAAGTTAATGAAATGGAGGAATGAGAGATGGTATTAAAGCTAGAAGGTGTTTCGAAGAGGTTCGGAAAATTTACAGCTGTAGATGCTTTGTCAATATCGATTCCAGAGAAGGAAATGTTCGGATTCTTAGGGGCAAATGGTGCCGGAAAAACAACAACTTTTCGAATGATATTGGGGATTTTAGATGCAAGTGAAGGTTCTATTAGTTGGGATGGGAAGCCCATTAACTATACCACTAGCCATTTAATCGGCTATTTACCAGAGGAAAGGGGACTTTATCCAAAGCTTAAGGTTAAGGATCAAATTGTCTATTTAGCCAGATTAAGAGGCATGGAAAAGCAAGATGCTTTAAAAGAGCTAGACTATTGGTTAAATCGATTCAAAGTTCCTGAATATGCCAATAAGAAGGTAGAGGAACTTTCTAAAGGGAACCAGCAAAAAATTCAATTTATTGCATCCGTTATTCACAAGCCAAAGTTATTAATCCTGGATGAACCGTTTAGTGGCCTCGATCCTGTAAATGTAGAACAGCTAAAAGATGCAGTTCTTGATTTAAAAGAGAAAGGAACTACGATTGTTTTCTCAAGTCACAGGATGGAGCATGTGGAGGAAATGTGTGAGCATTTGTGTATCATGCATAGAGGAAGCCCAGTTGTTCACGGATCTTTAAAAGAGATTAAACGCAGTTTTGGTAGAAAAAATTTAATCATTCATGGAGATTTAGATTTTGGGTTCCTTAAAAACTATCCAGGTGTGACTAAAGCAAAAACAACTCCGGAAGGTATTCATCTACAAATTGAGGGAGAAGAGACTGCTGAGAAAATTTTAAGTGAGGTTGTAGGAAAGGGTTTTATTCGAAAATTCGTTCTAGAGGAGCCTTCCTTAAATGATATTTTCATAGAGAAAGTAGGTGCATCCTATGAATAACTTTTGGATCATATTATTTCATACTTACCTGAGCAAATTAAAAACAAAATCATTTATTATTACAACCATTATTACAGTGGGTATTATTCTAGCATTAACCAACTTGGAAAACATAATCAGTACTTTTAATGATGGAGAAGATAGTGATAAAGTTGCTGTCATTGATGATACAGGAGCACTATTTCAACCCTTGGAGGAACAATTAAATTTAGTTAATGAGGAAGTTGAATTAACGAAATTAGATGCTAGTGAAGCGGATGGAGAGAAGGAAGTTGAAGAAGGTAATTATGATGGTTTACTAGTGTTATCTTTTAACAATGAAAATCTTCCTATTGCTACCTATAAATCCATGACGATTGCAGATACTAGTTTACCTATGGATTTACAATCTTCTTTACAACAGATTAAAACTCAGCTTGCAGCAACACAAATCAATTTAACTTCTGAACAATTGGGTAAACTATACGAACCTATTTCGTTTGAGCGAGTGGCTCTTGAAGAAAATGCGAAAACGGCAGAAGAGTTAAATCAAGCTAGAGGACTTGTTTATGTTTTACTATTTGTTATCTATTTTGCTGTTATTCTGTATGCGAACATGATTGCCATGGAAGTAGCAACGGAAAAGTCATCACGCGTTATGGAGATTTTGATCTCAAGTGTATCTCCTATTAAGCAAATGTTTGCAAAGATACTAGGAATTGGATTACTTAGCTTAACGCAATTAGCTGTTTTGTTAGGGGTAGGGTATTTCTCTATTAAACAAAATTTAAGCTCAATGGAAGGCGGATTCTTTAGCTTCTTTGGCTTTGGTGACGTTCCTGTTGCAACCATTATCTACGCTGTCGTGTTTTTTGTACTCGGATATTTCCTGTATGCAACTTTAGCTGCATTTTTAGGATCTTTAGTAAGTCGAATTGAAGATGTACAGCAGATGATTACGCCAATGACACTAATGGTTGTGGCGGGCTTTATGATTGCCATGTTCGGGCTAGGTCAGCCAGAAACACCATTCATAACGATTACTTCTTATATTCCGTTTTTTACACCTATGCTCATGTTCATGCGAGTAGGGATGCTATCATTACCAGTGTGGGAGCCGATTCTTGGTATCGGAATTCTTTTAGTAACAATTATTATATTAGCTGTATTTGGTGCAAAGGTATATAAAGGTGGAGTACTTATGTACGGAAAATCTAACTCTTTTAAAGATATTAAGAAAGCCATTGATTTAACAAAAAATGATTAATGAGAGAAGCTCCGTTTATCGGAGCTTCTTGAGTATTTAAAAAGGGTATTTTCATATATTGGTTATAGTTTTGATGAAAATTTGTTTGCAACTAAATATGGTTATGTTATAGTAGCTATGAAAATAGCATAATATGTGTCACTAGGGGTGCCGGATAAATGGCCGGCTGAGAGTAAGACCCGTATTTAAGTCTTTGACCCTTTTACCTGATCTGGTTAGTACCAGCGGAGGGAAGTGTATTGACTGACGTCTACATACGCAGATTCCTGTTGCTGGAGTCTGCTTTTTTTGACTCCAACAATAGAAATTTGCATATTTAACTTCCCTCCATGCTAAGAAATTACATCATTGGAGGGATTTTTTTATGAGGAAAACACACAAAATGACTTTGACAGCGATGATGGTCGCAATTGGAACCCTTACAAGCCACATGTTCTATATTCCAATTGGCTTTGCAAAGGTCTTTCCTATGCAGCATTTCATCAACGTATTATCAGCTGTCCTATTAGGACCTTACTATGCAGTCGCTCAAGCCTTCACGGTTTCGTTGCTCCGGAACATCATGGGGACTGGTTCATTATTTGCTTTTCCAGGAAGTATGATTGGTGCTTTATTAGCAGGATTAGTATTTTTAAAAACCAAAAAGACCATCTATGCAGCATTTGGTGAAGTGATCGGGACAGGGATTTTCGGTGCTATGCTTTCTTATCCCATTGCGACTTTGCTTTTAGGAAGTGAAGCAACTCTATTTGGTTTTATTCCTGCGTTTATTGTTAGTTCACTGAGTGGAGCAACGATTGGTTTTATTATTTTAACAGCGTATTTTAAAAAGGTTGGAGAAAGAGGGGGACTAGGGTGGAAACAGCATTAACAATCGCAGGGTCAGACTCCAGTGGTGGGGCAGGAATTCAGGCTGATTTAAAAACCTTTTCAGCCCTAAAGGTTTATGGGATGTCAGTAATTACTGCAGTAACAGCTCAAAACACGACAGGTGTACGTTCCATTGCGACCATTCCAACAAACATCATTCAAGACCAAATGGAAGCGGTATTAGAAGATATTCCAGTAGGTGCAGTGAAAATTGGGATGCTATCATCCTCACACGTTATTAAAACAGTTGTATCAACTCTTGTAAATGTTAAGGCAACGAATATTGTTCTTGATCCAGTAATGGTATCAAAAAGTGGTCATCACCTTCTTGAATACGAAGCGGTTCAGACATTAAAAGAAGACCTAATTCCTATAGCAACGATTGTGACCCCAAATCTTCCAGAAGCTGAAGCCATTTTAGGAAGGAAAATTCTTTGTGAGGAAGATATGAAGGAAGCATGTCAACAACTAAATGAGCTTGGACCTAAATATGTACTTTTGAAGGGCGGACATTTAGAAGGAGACCCAGTTGATGTCCTTTATGATGGCACCGAGTTTCATCATTTTTACCAAGAAAGAATACTTACAAAAAATACACATGGTACGGGATGTACTTTGTCTTCGGCAATTGCTGCACATTTAGCAAAAGGAAATAGTGTGGTAGATTCAGTACATTTGGCTAAGGAATACATTACCGGTGCAATCCAGCATAGTATTTCTATTGGTCAAGGACACGGGCCGACTCACCATTTCCATCAGCTATGGTAGGGGGTAAATACGTGAAGTGTGGTGAAATTAAGCATCTTTTTAAGCTTATTAAAGACAACAATCCATTAGTTCACCATATCACCAATCAAGTTACGATTAATGATTGTGCAAATGTTACTTTAGCGATTGGCGCATCCCCCGTTATGGCAGACTACACGAGGGAAGTAGAGGAAATCGTTAGTAAAGCTGATGCCCTATTGCTAAACCTTGGGACCTTTAACGAGGAGCGGTACCAATCTATGAAAGTAGCTGGAAAAAAAGCCAATCAACTAGGGATTCCCATTGTTTTTGATCCAGTTGGGGTTGGTGCTTCAAGCTTTAGAAAAAACAAAGCACTGGAACTTCTAAAAGAAATTGATATTTGTATAATACGAGGAAACTACGCTGAGGTTAGTAGCTTAGTTGGATTAGGCGGAAAAGCAAAAGGTGTGGATTCGGTAAATCTTGAAGAGAGCTCGAATGATGTGATAAAGATTGCGAAACTAGTCGCAACAGCATTCGATTCAATCGTGGTAATAAGTGGGGAAATAGATGTTGTCACCAATGGACAAAGAGCGTGCATAGTTGAAAATGGAGACGAATGGCTTTCAAAGATAAGTGGAACGGGATGTGCTTCAGGCTCTTTAATTGCTTCATTTTCAGCGGTTACAAACGATTACTATCTTGCTGCAGTTGCTGGAATATCTACGATGGGAGTATGCGGAGAAAGAGCAAAGAAGGCTCTGGAAAAAGCGGATGGATTGGGAACATATAGAGTTAAGCTAATGGATCAGCTTTCTAGTATGGATGGAGATACATGGGGGAGAGAGGTGAGAATATATGAAGTGGAGTATGGATGAAGTTTTAAAGTTGTATTTAGTAACAAAGGAAGATATGCACATAGATATTCTACTTAAAAAAGTCGAAGAAGCTGTAAAAGGCGGAGTCACGATGGTTCAGCTAAGGGAAAAAAATTCTTCTAGTCATGAATTCTATAATAAAGCAATACGATTAAAAGAGTTACTAATTTCTTATAAAATCCCACTCATTATTAATGACCGCGTAGATATCGCATTGGCTATTGAAGCAGACGGGATCCATGTTGGTCAAAGTGACCTCCCTGCAAAAGTAGTGAAATCAATGATTCCTGATGGCATGATTCTAGGCGTTTCGGCAAGAACGATTGAAGAAGCAACGAGAGCAAAAATGGCAGGCGCACATTATATCGGAGTAGGTGCTTGTTTCCCAACCTCTACCAAGAATGATGCAAAGCTCATTCACCATGATTTAATAAAAGAGATTAATACGAAAGTAAATATTCCATCGGTAGGGATAGGTGGAATTACCATGGATAATGTTGAAAATCTAAGTCACCTTGGTTTAAATGGAGTAGCTGTCATTTCAGCCATTCTAAATGCGGAGAACACAACTCTTGCCGCACAATCCATCACAAGCAAATTTGAATCATAAAAAATATTATAGCAAGTCTACTAGGGGAGTCCATTATGCTGGGCTGAGAAAAAACGCTAAAGTCTTTGACCCTTTGAACCTGATCTGATTCATATCAGCGTAGGGAAGTAGAAAGGTGCGTCTTATGCACTTACATACTTCTTGTAACGGGTTCTTAATTGAGCCCGTTTTTTTTATGGTTCCTGTAAATTAATTGACGGTTTTACGGCCAGGCAAAAGCCAGGTTTTCAGAAAAATTTATGAAAAGAGGAGAAAACATGTCAAATAAACTTCAAGCTTTATCTCAATTTCCAGGAAGTAAGAAAGTGTACATTCAAGGGGGAAGAGAGGATGTCCTTGTCCCAATGAGAGAAATTTCCTTGTCCCCTACTGAAGGGATTTTTGGGGAAGAAGAAAACAAGCCAGTACGTGTATATGATACGAGTGGGTTATATACGGATCCGACTTATGAAGTAGACATTAACAAAGGGTTACCCAAGCTTCGTGAAAAATGGATTTTAGAACGAAAGGATGTAGAGAGCTATTTAGGAAGAGATATTAAGCCAGAAGATAACGGATACCGTAGTGAAGAGGATGCGAGACAAGTAGAAGTGTTCCCGAATGTTGTAGCAAAACCATTAAGAGCAAAAAATGGCGGGAATGTTACACAAATGCATTATGCGAAAAAGGGAATCGTTACTCCAGAGATGGAATTTATTGCGATTAGAGAGCAACTGGAACCTGAATTTGTAAGACAAGAGGTTGCGAGTGGAAGGGCAATTATCCCTTCAAATATCAATCACCCTGAAAGCGAACCAATGATTATTGGGCGAAACTTTCATGTGAAAATTAACGCTAATATTGGGAATTCAGCTGTATCATCGTCAATTTCTGAAGAAGTAGAAAAAATGACATGGGCAACCCGTTGGGGGGCAGATACAATCATGGATCTATCAACAGGAAAAAACATTCATACAACGAGAGAGTGGATTATTCGTAATTCTCCCGTTCCAGTCGGGACGGTCCCAATTTATCAAGCACTTGAAAAAGTAAAAGGTGTTGCAGAAGATTTAACATGGGAAGTGTACAGAGATACATTAATTGAACAGGCTGAGCAAGGTGTGGATTATTTTACCATTCATGCAGGGGTGTTACTACGTTATATTCCAATGACAGCCAAACGTACAACTGGAATTGTTTCTCGTGGAGGATCTATTTTAGCACAATGGTGTTTAGCTCATCATCAGGAAAACTTCTTATATACACATTTTGAAGAAATTTGTGAAATCCTAAAAACATATGATATTGCCGTGTCACTTGGTGATGGCTTAAGACCAGGATCAATTGCTGATGCAAATGATGAAGCACAATTTGCTGAATTAGAGACATTAGGTGAATTAACGGATATTGCTTGGAAGCACGATGTTCAAGTCATGATTGAAGGTCCAGGTCATGTACCGATACACATGATTAAAGAGAACATGGATAAACAACTAGAAATTTGTAAGGAAGCACCTTTCTATACGTTAGGACCTTTAACAACGGATATTGCACCAGGCTATGATCATATTACATCAGCCATTGGTGCAGCGATGATTGGGTGGTTTGGTACAGCGATGCTATGCTATGTAACACCTAAAGAGCATTTAGGTTTACCGAATAAAAATGACGTACGTGAAGGGGTAATTGCTTATAAAATTGCGGCTCATGCTGCAGATTTAGCCAAAGGACATCCTGGTGCACAAGTTAGGGATAACGCTTTGTCTAAGGCTCGTTTTGAGTTCCGATGGAATGACCAATTTAATTTATCTCTAGACCCAGAAAGAGCAAGAGAATATCATGATGAAACACTACCAGCCGAAGGAGCTAAAACAGCCCACTTTTGTTCAATGTGTGGACCTAAATTCTGTTCGATGAGAATTTCTCAAGATATTCGTAATATGGCAAACGAGAATAATAAGACTGAGGAAGAAATTATAGAAGAAGGGATGAAAGAAAAAGCGAAGGAGTTTGTTGAGCATGGATCAGCTATTTACAAATGATTCGCATATGCCCAAAGTATCTGTTTTAAAGGCTGAAATTAAACAACTAAAAGCGAACATATCTTACTTAGAAGAAAAAATAGAACAAATTCAGTTTCAGTGTAAGCATGTATTCTTAGAAGTTGAAGGATTTAGAAGATGTACGAAATGTCAGAAAGTGGATGTGTATCACTATTAAAGAATCGGAAAAAGCCTGTCATTTCTGACGGGCTTTTCCAATCCGGTACTATAAACTTTTTAAACTGGTAACGACTTGCTTTAAATAAACTTTGTTTCCCAGCACGAAGAACAGAATACTCCCTAACGAGAGAAAGGAAATAATAATAAACATCCATTGCCCACCATACTGACTTAACAAGGCTCCACCCATAATAGGGCCGAAAAAATGACCGATTTTTCGAAATTGTCCTGCACCAAAATAGGCTCCTCGCATGTTTTCATCTGCCAATTGATCAATTAAAAGACTGTTAGAAGGAAAGATTAGTATTTCTCCAATTGTGAGTAAGACGATTGATAAAATAGCAGAAACCCAGCCATTCACAAAGCTAAATCCTACTAATCCTGCACATAATAGAATTGCCCCAACCATCATTACTTTCATAGGGCTAAATTTTTCTGCAAAGTGACTAATAGGAATTTGAAAGAAAACAACAAATACAGCATTTATGGAAAGCAATACGGAGTAAATGAATACCCCATTTATAATAGAATTCTCCAAATGCTGAGGCAGGCTTGATTCTAATTGAGCATAACCAATATTTATAAGGATCACACCTAGGATAAGGAAGCGGAGTGCTTTGTCTCTTTTAACAATGTTAAAAGCATCTAAGAAAGAAATCACATTTTTAGAATCAACCTTTTTATTTTCTACAAGCATATTCAATAAAAAGAAAAGGGCAATCGCATAGATAAGATACATGGAGCCCGTAATGACAAATGTAGAATTTGCTGAAACACTTGCAAAATAAGCACCTAGTAAGGGTCCAATGGCTGCTCCTATATTAATGGCTGTGTACCTTAAGGAATAGGCCTTCATTCTATTTTTCTTATCAGTCAAATCGGCAATTAAAGCTTGAGATGTAGGTTCGAAAAATGAATTGCAAAGTCCATTAAGTGCATTAAGTAATACATATAAAAGAGGACTGCTCGCAATCGAAAAACCGAAGAATACTAGAGACAAACAAAATAAAGCAATGAGCATGATTGGTTTTCGCCCATATCGATCTGATAGGTGTCCGCCAACAAATCCGCCTATTGTTCCCATTAAAGGACTGATCCCAACCGTGACCCCAATAAGAACAGGGTGTAGGTCATGGGTTTTAGATAAATAGATGGCCAAGAATGGTAGAGTCATGAATGAAGCAAGTCTAACCATTACCGTTCCTAGCAATAATACCCAGACAATCGGGTGAAATTGATATTGATTTATATACGTTTTGATTTGATTCATCGTATGGACCTCATGAAAAAGTATTTGGAATATATCCCCATACTGTACTATAGTTCCTTTGATTGTATAAGTAAAATTTAATTTAATTATAAAAAGTCATAAGAAAAACTTATTTAGTGTTCCCATCTCTCTGTAACCCTTTTATAACTAGCCAAAAACCTCCTATAAAAATAGTGCCTAATAATCCAATTGTTAAGGCTACCTCAATTTTATGTATTAGATGGTGAAGTTTCATTATCTGTGCTCCTTGAATAATGTTCATATATGATGTAATTACTTTTAAGCGGCTGAACATAGCCTCATGTATAAAAAGACGAAATTAAAGAAATAAATGTTACAAAGACAGAACGTGCATTCGCTTTTTATAAATGATAAAATGAGAAAAAAGAGCTGGGCGAGGAACTGACATGAACGAAATCAAATTTATACATGCTGCTGATTTACATTTAGACAGCCCCATGGTTGGACTAAAGCATTTACCGAAACACATTTTTAAAAGGTTGCAGGAAAGTACCTTTCAAGCTTTAAAGACTTTAATTGATAAGGCCATTTCTAGCAAGGTGGATTTTGTTATATTAGCTGGAGACCTTTTTGATCATGAGGATCGAAGTATTCGAGCACAGGCTAGACTTCGAAGTGAATTGGAAAGGCTTCAATCAGAAGGAATAAGTGTGTTTATTGTATACGGAAATCATGATTTTATGGGAGGAAGTTGGCCGCATCTTGATCTTCCTAATAATGTTGAAGTTTTTCGAGAAACGGTTGAAACAAAGACCCTTAAAACTAGAAACGGTGCAGTGGTTCACCTATATGGATTTAGTTATCCAAGTAGACATGTCCTAGAAAGAAAGATTGATGATTATAAAAGGACGGGGAATGCTGACTATCATATCGGAATTTTACATGGAAACTTAGAAGGGAATCAAGAACATGGGAATTATGCTCCCTTTCAGTTAAACGATTTATTGGAAAAGCAATTTGATTATTGGGCACTGGGCCATATCCATAAAAGAGCAGTATTGTGTGAAGAACCTCCAATTGTGTACCCAGGAAATCTTCAAGGCCGTCATCGAAAAGAGGCAGAAGTTAAGGGATGCTATCTAGTATCTCTAAATCAGGCGAACCATTCACTAGAGTTTATCGAGACGAGTGACGTTATATGGCTTGAGAAGCAATTAGATGCAACACATATGAAATCCTTTAATGAACTTTATCACTCATGCCTTGATTTGGTAGAGAGGGTTCGTTTAGACGAAGTGGGAGTATTGTTATGCTTAAAGATTATAAATGTTAATTTAGACGAGGTTACTTTGGATGATTTAATGAAGGAGGAACTTCTAGAAGCTTTACAAGGAAATGAAGAAAAAGAAGACTCTTTCGTCTGGACCATCTCCATTCAAGTTGAAAACCAAATGACATACAACCGAGACCTCTTGGCAAAAGAGGATGACTTTTATAGTGAAATGTTTGATATGACAGATAATCTTGAATTGTTGGAGGAAAGTCTAAGTCAACTGTATCATCATCCGTTAGCTAGAAAATACTTAAAATCGTTAACACCAGAAGAACTAAAGCAGCTAAAGCAAGAGACAGAATGGATGTTGCTTCAGGAATTACTTAAGTAAAAATAAAGGAGGTGAAGGGGATGAAAATTGAAAGCCTTCATATATATGGGTATGGAAAATTTGACCAAGTAACAATTGATAATTTGAGCGGAATGAACATTTTTTATGGTGAAAACGAAGCAGGGAAATCTACCATTATGTCGTTTATACATAGCATATTATTTGGGTTTCCAACTAAGCAGCAAACAGAATTAAGATACGAGCCGAAAAAAGGTTCAAAATATGGTGGTCAATTGATTATTCAGTTTGAACAACATGGAAAAACCGTCGTCGAGAGAGTAAAAGGCAAAGCAACAGGCGATGTCAGCGTACTGTTAGAGGATGGAAATAGAGGGGGAGAGGAACTACTAAAAGAGCTATTAAGCTATGTAGACAAATCCTTATATCAATCTATATTCTCTTTCAACCTTAATGGGCTGCAGAATGTACACCAATTAAAAAGTGAAGATATTGGGAAGTTCCTATTCTCGACTGGTGCAGTGGGTACTGAAAGATTATTAACTTTAGACCTTCTACTTCAAAAGGAATTAGATTCACGTTTTAAACCAAATGGAAAAAAACCATACATAAATGAAAAGCTGCAGGAGCTAAGGGATCTTCAAAATGAGTTGAAAAAGGCGGAGCAGCACAACAGTAAGTTTTGGGATTTAAGCATAGAAAAAGAAGAGTTGCTCGAACAAGCGGAAAAAGCACAACAAAAACTTGAAGCTCTACATAAAAAGGTTACAAAACTAGAGGAATGGAAGAAGATCTCACCGATCGTGAACGAGAAGGAGTTTCTTGAGCAGGAATTAAAGAAATATGAAGGTCAGTCTTTTCCTGTGGATGGGATGACAAGGCTAAATCAATTAAAACAAATCTTACAGCCAATTGAAGGTCAAATGAAATCCCTTCGTGAGCGGATTGAACGCTTGAGAAACGAACTTAATGAACATAGACCTTGTAGAAAGGTTATAGAAAAAGAATTAGAAATTACTTCAGCTATTGAAGGTTATCCCCTTTATGAATCATTCCTAGAAGAGGAGAAGGATCTGGGGTCAAAATTAAAGAAGATAGATGAGGAAATGGAGGTTCTTAAAGACAAGCTCCATGCTCCAACAACTAATTTTGAAGATTGGCTGAGGAGTAATACTAGTGTTTTTATGAAGGAAAAAACACTTGATGCACAAAAGAAACAGGAACGATTAAGAGATAAGAAGATTGATTTAGACGAACAATTTAGCCAGGAAAAAGAGACGCTGGAAAAGATCGAAACAAATATCGAAGAGTTAAAAAGAGAGCTTCTACCAGAAAGTGAAAGAGAGCAACTCGAGAGGAAAGTAAGTGCTTTAAATAGCAAAGGGAATTTAGAAACTGAGCTTAAGAATGCACAAGAAAAAATTGCCCTTCTAAGAAAAACCGAACAACGAGAAAAGAAACACCACAAGAAACAGTTGATTCAAAATAGGGTTCAGACAGTCATATTAAGTGCACTTTTAACGGTAGTAATAGGTTGGGGACTCTGGGTTTCTGAAGTGATGGTGACGGTTTTTGGTGGAGTAGGGTTATTGACCATCATTATCCTGTATTTGAGCAAGAATCGCCAAGCAGAAAACACTGAATTGCGAGACGAAATTGAGAGCATGGTACAAAAAGAACGGGAACTAATCCAACATATAAATTCTAATTCCCCGGATTTCGCTTTAATGGAGGAGAAATTAAGGAATAATCAAGAAAAATTTGCCCGACTTAAAGCATTAGAAATCAGGTTGTCACAACAAAATGATCAATATGAGAAAGTCATATCCTCTTATGAGAAATGGGAGAAGGACTTTATTGAGCATGAATCACTTTTATTAAGTTTGGGGGAAGAGTTAAATATTCCAACTGAATTGGCACTGAATCATTTACATGATGCATTCTTAATCATTGATCAATTAAAAAGCTCTGCAAGAGATAGACAGTATGTTCTTGAACAATTGATTAAAAAGCAGCAAGCGAAACAAGGAATAGTAGAAAAGCTAGAGCAATTAGGTGAACTTATTTTAGATAAAAAATCTCTTTCTCTAAGTGATACCGTTTTTTTACTTAGGAAAAAAGTAAAAGAAGAGATGGAAAAAGAGGTTAAATTTAAAGAAAATGAAGAAATGCTAAGGGGCTCTGAAATTGAATTTCAAGGTCTTCATAAAGAATGTGCACATATTCAAGAGGAACTTTATAGCTTATTTGAGTTAGCTTCAGTAAATACAGAAGAGGAATTTCGCCTTGCTGGAAGGATGGAAGAGAAGCGGAGCCAGCTAATCGAAGAAATTGAAAATCTTTCTCTACAAGTACATCTGTCTTCTCTAACAGAAACGGAGAAAGCTGAATTTGGAAGCATAGAGGATGTCGTAGAGGAATTAACTTTGATTCATGCGCATATAGAGGAATACAGCCAATCTATTAAAAAATCTCAAAAAAGAGTTGCTGAAGTGAACCATGAAATAAGTGTACTGGAGGAGGGGGGGAAGTATACGGATTTACTCCACCGCTATCATCAGTTGAAATCAGAGCTTAATGAAGAAGCAAAAAAATGGGCTAAGTATGCTTTTGCGAAAAATGTATTAAATCAAACGATTGATTATTTTAAGAAAAAACGACTTCCTACCATGTTGAAGAAGGCAGAAGAATATTTAATTCATTTGACGGATGGGAAGTATACTCGAATTATTCTAAAGAATGAAGGTCATGGCTTCTTAGTTGAAAGGATTGATCACACCGTTTTTGAAGCAAATGAACTAAGTCAGGCAACAACCGAACAACTATATGTGTCGTTAAGACTTGCGCTTGCTACCACCATCTATCACAAATATCAGCTTCCTATAATTATTGATGATAGCTTTGTAAACTTTGATCATATTAGAGCGGAAAAGGTTATTCAACTTTTGAAGAAGGTTGAAGGTCATCAGGTCTTGTTTTTTACATGTCATAAACACATATTATCGTTTTTTGATCATACGGAGATCATCCATTTAAAAGAGGCTACAGGCTCAGCTGTTCATTTTCCTTAATAAAAAGAAGAGAAAAAGAGGCTGGTAAAATCAGTATGAGGTGACTTCATACTGATTTTACGAAACTTTGCATAATAACTAATATTGGTAGGATGTCTGAATACCGATAGAAATAAGAAAGTGTTCGGAAATATGATATACTAGTTTCAAAGAGAGGAGCGTCGGTGCAATGATAGTTAAGGGAATTCTTGATCATGAGGTGGGAGACCAAGTTGAGAAGTTTCTTCTAGTTAAAAGCTCAACCAAAGGAACTGCTAGTAACGGAAAGCCTTTTTTAACTTTAATCTTACAAGATCAAAGTGGGGATATTGAAGCAAAGTTATGGGACGCTTCAGAGGAAGATGAAATTAATTATAGTGCAGAAAAAATTGTAAAAGTTTTAGGAGATATTCAAAATTACCGTGGTCGAAACCAATTAAAGCTTCGTCAAATCCGTCCAGCTGCTCCAACTGATGCAGTAAAACTTTCAGACTTCTTGGAAACCGCGCCTGTTAGCAAGGACGAAATGACAAGTAAAATAACTCAGTATATTTTTGAAATGAAGAATCCCAATATCCAAAGAATTACACGACATTTATTAAAGAAATACCAGCAGGCCTTTTTGGAATATCCTGCTGCAACGAAAAACCATCACGAATTTGTATCTGGTTTAGCTTATCACGTCGTAAGTATGCTGGACCTGTCTAAGGCAATTGCAGGTTTATATCCTAGCTTATATAAGGACCTTTTATATGCAGGAGTTATTCTCCACGATCTTGGAAAAGTAATGGAGCTTTCAGGCCCTATTTCGACGACTTATACGGTAGAAGGTAATCTACTCGGGCATATTACGATTATGGTAAATGAAATAGGAAAAGCAGCCGATGAGTTAGGAATTTCAGGTGAAGAAGTAATGGTTCTACAACACTTAGTTCTGAGCCACCATGGAAAAGCAGAATGGGGAAGTCCAAAGCCACCATTAATAAAGGAAGCAGAAATTCTTCACTATATTGATAATTTAGATGCAAAGATGAATATGCTAGACAGGGCACTTGAAAGAGTAAAACCAGGTGAGTTTTCAGACAGAGTCTTTGCTCTGGACCAACGTTCATTCTATAAACCTAGCTTTCATAAATAAATGATTAATAGCGCCTATATTATAGGCGTTTTCTTTTTCTAAAAAATTGATAGACTATCATATTTACTTTTATAAATGCATATGTTTTAACAAAGATGGGACAACCTATTGAATGGAGGAAATGTGATGGAAGTAATACCAATTTGGGTGTTTTTTGTTGTACTAGGAATCGCAGTTAGTGCGTATATGGCTTTAAAAACAGGAAGAGAAGAACGACAGCTTGAGCAGGAGAGCATTGAGAGAGAAGGAGAAATTTATATAAAACGTCTTGAAAGAGAAAAAGAGGAGAGAGAAGTAAAACGCTCTTTAGGTTAAAATAAGGCTGTTCTCGCATGGATTTTGTAATTCGTATCTATTTACAAACTTATACTTTTTCGTAAAGAAACGGCACTATTTCCAGTTCAAAAATGCAAGTTTACGAAAAGGCAAATAAAAAAGGTTCCATAAGGAACCTTTTTTGTATCTTATTTCGCTTCTTCCTCAGTAGCAGCTTCTTCTTCTGTACCTAGGACACCCTTTAGATCTTCATCATTTACTTTCACGTTTGCTTCTTTAAGCTCGTTTTGAAGTGCTTCTTGCATAATCGTTTGATCAAGCTTAGCAACCTTCACTTCAAATTCTATATCTTCTTTCATTTCTTCAAATGAAGGTTTTTCTTTCTTCTCTGTTGTTTGGATAATATGGTAACCATGTTGTGACTGTACTGGTTCACTAATCTCATCTATTTCTAAAGCATAAGCAGCTTCTTCAAATTCAGGAACCATTTGCCCAGGACCGAAGAACCCTAAGTCTCCACCTTGTTCAGCAGAAACAGTATCTGTTGAATATTCTTTAGCTAAATCTTCAAATTTAGCCCCTTCGTTAAGCTTTTGTTTAACTTCCTTTGCTGTTTCCTCGTCGGCAACTAAAATGTGACGTGCCTTAATTTGAGTCTTGTAGTTATCGTAATACTCCTGAAGTTCTTCTTCAGTTGCTTCAATATCTTTAATCGATGCTTTTTGAACTAGTAGCTCTCTTTTTAGGATGCCTCTGAATTCTTCTTCATCCTTAATATTGTTTTGCATTAACACAAGTTCAAAGTTTTCTCCGAACTGGTCTTTTAATTCGTTAATTTTCTTATCCAATTCTTCATCCGTTACTTCATACTTTTCTGAAAGAACTTTTTCATAAAGTAACTCTTGTAGAGCTTGTTGGCCATATTTTTCTTTCATCGCTACATAGAGCTCGTCCTTCGTAATATTTCCAGCTTCTGATTCTACTACGACTTCAGATTCCTCTGCATTGTTACAGGCGGTTAAACCAATTACACCTGCTGCTAATGTGAGGGATAGGATCCATTTTTTCATGCTGCCATCTCCTAATAAAAAATTTCTGCCTGTGAGTTCCTTTACTACCCATCCAACCTAACTACATTTGGGAGGAAGTAACATGATCGTCACCCACTTAAAACCACATCAACTACTATAACATATCTTTAAACAAGAACAAAAATAATATCCATTCTGATAGAAAAAATTGGAATTTTGTAAAAATAGGCGGGAACCTATTCCCATTTCTGGGACTCCTACATAGGATAACAGTGTAATAACCAATTAACTCAGTTGGTTATAAAAAATTCATAACGATTTTAGCAGCATTCACTCAGTTCAAAGAGAGTGGATGGTCGAATTAATGAACCAATAGGAGGGATAACGATGAGCCATTTTAATCAAGGTTTCGCGTTAATTGTAGTGCTGTTCATCCTATTAATTATTGTTGGTACAGCATTTTGCTAAGGGATTTTTCCTAAAAGTGGGTTACGCGCCTACTCGAAATGAATAAAGCATGAATAGTATAGAGTATACACATTAAAGGAGGTGTTACTATGGGTCACGCATATGGTGGCGGTTTTGCGTTAATCGTAGTATTGTTCATTTTATTGATCATCGTTGGAGCAGCTTGGCTTTAATTAAAAAATAAAAGGAACATGGGGAAAGCCCCATGTTCCTCATTGTTTATGTAAAAATCAAGCAAATAGGATCTCTACATAAGATGAAATAAGCAGAATTGTCACCAAAATATTTATCGTTCTAAATACCTTTGGCTGTCGCTCCTCAGGTATTTCTTTTTGGAGGCAAAGAGAATTAGTCATTTTATTAATATTAAATAATATGAAAATAGCAAATATAATAAAGATGGAGATCATCATTGAATCCCTCCCAAGTATAGTCGTTTTTTCTCTTAAATTACAATAACAAAATTTCCAAAAAAAAGATAGTAATAACCCTTTAACAAAGTAGGATATAAAAGGACATCTTATTAGATGCCCTTAATTTATCAATTTCTACATACTAATATTTCAAAGCCATCTTCATTTTCTTCAATGTATGCATGTTTTGGCGCAAAAAGTATATCTTTTGCACATATCATATCGGAAACACACAGTCCGATGTGATAAGCTAGTAAAATGGTAAAATAATGTGCATAATCTGGTAGCAAGAAGCATCCAGCCAATAATATTGAATTAATAACCACAAATGGCATTAACAATGCTGTTAGAAATAGATGTTTACTAATCGGCTCAGTGACTCTTATATGGATAATCGGATAAAAGCCAAACTTTAGCCTTGTTGTAATTTTTAATTTATCTCTCAAACTAATCACAGGTACATAATGACAAAGTTTGTGGAGTGGATAAGTAGCAAATAAGAAAGCACAAAACACTAAAAAGTAATTATCGTTAAAAGATGAACTTACAAATAAATAAGACGATGGAATATATAGCAAAATAAAAGCAAATAACATTGTGATGATAGAGAGTATAAAAATTCTCTGAGAACCATATTGTTTTGTAATATTAATGGTCTTCCAACAATTCATCGTAAAAAGCCTCCAAAATGGAGAGAAGATATATTAGCAATGCTAATATAAGTAATCTCAATTAGTAAGTAATATAAGGTTTCATCAAACTTACTAAGATACTTTACGATGAAAAGTACAAAAAATCAATAGGGAATTTTGATTCATTTTTTCACCGTATTTACGAAAATGTTTAAACGTTATTTATATATTATGAAGTGTTTAGTATATTAATGTATAATAACTTTGGACGAACTGAAAAGAGGTCTTTACATGAATTACGAAATCTTACTTAAGAAAATCGAAAAGCTTGAATATCATCAATCTCTTTTACTAAAAATGGTGACAGATAACCAACATGATTTTTTTAAGTTAGTTATTAAATATTCTTTAGATCAAAAGGATGTAGAATCATTTCATAAACTATGTGAACATATGAGCACAGAACTTGAAAAACAGAAAGCGGAAGGTTTTGTGTACTTTCATCCGCTTTACGAAGAATTCAGAAGGAATTTACATCCGAATGTTCCTGTCGAAGAGGTTATCTTTGCATGTCTTAATCAAAGACTGTTTGAACCACTAATGGTTGAGTTTAAAAAATATTTATCGTATTAGACCACTTCTTTAGGAGTATCTTTTTTGCGAAGCTTACCATCTTCCTCAATAAATTCATTCTCAATATTGTCAAATGACCTTTCAAATATCTCCATGAAGTCATCTCCGTATATGTTACGAATGATGGCCATCATTTCAATGATATCTGGAAACTTACCGTACAATTCTTTTAAAGGCATGGCACCAGAAAAGGCAGCATTTTTATGAGGTTCATAAGTTTCCATTAATTCTAGTAAAACGCTTTCACCTTTTTCAGTTAATTGAACGTAGGTGTTCCTTTTGTCATTTTCCTTTTTAGAAAAGTTCAGTAATCCTCTTTCTTCTAACTTCTTTGAAAAATTGAATGCAGTTGAGACGTGCATAACCCCAAATTTTGCAACGTCTGAAATGGAAGCACCATTTAAGTGGTAAGCGATCCATAAGATATGATGTTCGTTAATATTCAAATCAAAAGGCTTAATCCATTGTTGCCAATCTTTCTCGATTGATTTCCATAAAGCTTTACTCAGTTGTGCAATCCTTTGGCTAAAAAGCAATGCTTCTTTCATTGAATAATGTTTTTCATTCATCCCCAATATTCACCTACTTTATTGATTCTCTATTAACATTATGCCAATAAAACAAAAATTAATAAAGATAAAAATTTACTAAATTTTTAGAAATTAAAAAAATTATCTTTAAAATTAAAGTTTCATAAGACTTTAGCATGATATTTAGAGTGTACTAGCAAAAAAAACAAGAAAATTAATAGTATATTAGTTTTCTTTTTAAATACAAAAAAATCCTTCTTTTTAGGGAAGGATTTTTCTGGAAAGCTTGTTATTGCATAATTTTTTTATCAAGTGTAGTTATTTAGTGTCTGTTTTGAGCTGGGTTTCAAGTTCACTGACGGCAGATTGAATAGAATCTAACTCTTCTTTTAAACGAATTTGGTGTGGTTGTATGTCTTGCTTCCAATCAGATATCAATAATTTTAGATCTTGTACAAATGTTAAAAGGGACTCTTTCCCTTCCTTTGATGCAGATAACACCGTTTCTTTTAATTGGAGTACAGTACTGTTTAAGTCAGCCAATTGGGACTTCCACTCAAGGCTGTTTTCCATTATATTTTTCCTAGCCTCTTTTCCTGATGTTGGAGCTGATAATAAAGTGGCAATTCCAGCTGCAACACCACCGACAACAAATCCTAAGAATAAAGACCTTAGTTTCAACTTAGAACACCTCCATATTTGGATTACCCTTTTAAAACAAGTTCTACACGAGCTGTAAAATTCCTTCAACGTTTTGACCCTACTGGTTTGCTCATACACCTAGAGTTTCAAGCATAGTTATATAATAACGTATTTTGGGGTTTCCTTCTTATAAAAGGAGTGAGTAAAGTGTCAGGAATCATTTTTGCCTTTTTTGTATTAAGTGCTGTCCTGTTTTGTGGTACTTTTTATAATATTATGGCTTTACAAAAACCGGGTTTTTATCCTCCCAAGAAGATATTAAAGAAGAGGGCAGGGGCATTAGCTGGAGGGGGAGCCTTATTTTTAATTATCGGGATGATATTCAGTAGCTTTCAGTAAAGGTATAAAAAAAGAACCCAAAATAGGGTTCTTTTTCAGTTTAACTACACTGTTTGAGTGTTAAGCTTAGTACGTTTCACAATGGTAAGGGCAACAGGGTATAGAATAATCATTGCGATTGTATTTACCGCAGCTGCTGGTAATACAACAGCTCCGAACAATGCTGCAAATGGTCCAGGTAGACCAACGATTAAATAAGCTGATGTTAAGAATGCGACTCCAGAAATAAGGGTACCAACTGCTGTTAAAACAGCTACACTAACAATTGATTTTTGGAATTTCTTTAGTAATAAAAATAAACCAAAGAAAGCAAATGCAGTA
Organism: Cytobacillus spartinae; assembly: GCF_042865285.1. Taxonomy (NCBI): domain Bacteria; kingdom Bacillati; phylum Bacillota; class Bacilli; order Caryophanales; family Bacillaceae; genus Cytobacillus; species Cytobacillus spartinae. The sequence continues at coordinate 76,657 of NZ_JBIACK010000002.1, forward strand.
ATAGGTTTGTCAATAATGTTTGGTAGTAAACCACCTGGGAAAGTTGTTGTTAATCCTGAAATTAGTCCTGTAACTAATCCTAAAAGTAAAACACTTTTTCGATCTGGAAAAAGAACAATTCCTAAAAACATCATTGTCAACATCATATCAGGTTTCATTCCGAGGAATATTCCCGGAACCACCGCATGTAAAACAGCACCCATCCCTACTAAAAGTGAAAGTACAACAAGATTCTTCGTATTCATTTCTCATCTCTCCTCTGCTATTCTAGCTTATCTAGGCTTCTCCTGTAGTGCACTCATTGCCTACAGCGAAAAACTTTCTATCATTATAGCATACTCATTTTTATAATAAAAGTTAAAGTATTCTGTTAATTTAAGGTTGTTATAGGTTTATTAATTGGGCTCTTTTCGTAAACTTTGTTGCTATTTAAGTACTTTAAACTGCTTTTAAACGGATTATGGTGCTGTTTTCTTTATTTTGGGAACAAAAGATGCCACGAAGCAGCATGGAATCCGTGTTGGAGACCATATACGAATAGAAACAATCTATGCGAAAACAGCTATTAATTAAGTTAAAGATTTAAATTTCTTCATAAACTCTGCTAATTGTATAACATGGTCAAGCGGCATTGCATTGTATATTGATGCTCGGCATCCTCCAACAGATCGATGGCCATTTAACCCCACAAAACCATAATCCTTAGCTTGTGCTAGGAATGAACTTGTAAGCTCTTCAGTTGGTAATGTGAACGTAACATTCATTTTTGAACGACTATCCTTTTGTGCATGACCGTTATAGAAACCTTTACTTCCATCAATCACATCATATAGAACGTTTGCTTTTTCAGTATTTTTTACTTCTAGCGCTTCAACTCCGCCTTCTGAATGAGCCCACTCTAGTACAAGGTCTAGTAAGTAAATAGCAAAAGTTGGAGGCGTATTGTAGAGAGAATTATGATCCGAATAAGTTTGGTAATTCATCATCGTAGGTAATTGATCGTTTGAGCGCTTTAAAAGATCCTTTTTAATAATGACAACCGTTACCCCAGAAGGACCAAGATTTTTTTGAGCACCTGCATAGATTAGCCCGAATTGATCAACATTTAAAGGTTTGCTTAAGATGTCACTAGACATATCTGCGATTAGAGGAACTGATACCTCAGGGAAGGTATCCCATTGAGTTCCGTAAATCGTATTATTACTTGTTATATGGAGATAGGCTGAATCTTGAGATAGTTTATTAAGATCTGCAGAAGGAATTTCCTTATATTGTTGATCTTTACTAGATGCGAGAACTTGTGTTTGACCGATTTTTTTAGCTTCTTTTAAGGCTTTCTCCGACCAGGAACCTGTTAATACATAAGATCCAACTGATTCGTCTATTAAAAGATTCATCGGAATCATTGAGAACTGCAGGCTAGCTCCACCTTGTATAAATAAAATTTCATATTCATCTGAAATAGTAAGTAGTTTTTTTAGTTTTAATTTTGCTCCATTATGAACTTCTTCATACACTTTGCTGCGATGACTAAGTTCCATAACAGACATTCCTGTTCCTTTAAAGTCTAATAGATGCTTTTGAGCTTCTTCTAGAACAGTTTGTGGCAGTGCAGCAGGTCCTGCATTGAAATTTAGCGCTCTACTCATGATCTTCTAGCCTCCATACAATTGTTTTTTCAATCAACGCGTCAACTAAGTAAAGATTAATATCATTATCCTACCAAAAAAATCCTAGCTGTAAATAGAAAATTGAACATTTGGAAAACTTTATTTTTAGATGATTAAAAAAGCTTTTCAGGAAGTTCCCGAAAAGCGAATTTTTTTAAGAAATTTGATTGTTGATTTCTTGAGCAATTTTTTGTAAATCTTCTGGAGTGTATTCACTTTGATGTGACTTCCATACTGCACCGAAGCCGTCTTCTTCACCATAGCGTGGTAGGAGGTGTAGGTGGAAGTGAAAAACAGATTGTCCTGCTTTTTCACCATTATTGTTTAGGAGGTTAAGGCCCACTGGCTTATAAGCTGCTTTAATGCCGTTTGCAATCTGTGGAACAACCTCAAATAGGTTTTTGGCAATCTCAGGAGTTAATTCATATAGATTTTCTTTATGTACCTTTGGAATGATAAGAGTATGTCCTTTTGTTACTTGGCTAATATCAAGAAAAGCAACTACATGTTCATTCTCAAATACTTTCGCAGCTGGGATGTCACCATTTACAATTTTACAAAAAATGCAATCACTCACTGTTCAGATCTCCTTCCATAATTAGATATTGATTTCAGAATATTTTACCATAAACTTCAAGAATTAAAAATGAACAGAATAAATGCTTATAAAAAAGTGAAGGCAGGATCCGCATGGAATCCTGCCGTCGTTGAGGGGAAATTGCTTCTTACTGGACGTTTCTACTAAGGTAAATTCTCTTTGATAAACACCTCATTTTAATATGATTTGTTATCTGAAGAGTTTCGATCTTTGTTCAAGCGAACCATCCCCTTAGCTTTTTATAAGTTGTCTCAACGTATAAAGCATGGTGATAGTCTTTAACCAACACCCCATTTTCATATTTGAAATGTGTGTTCTAAGATCTAGGTTAAACTGCAATTACATGCAACAGAACCATCCCCTTATAGGAACGTTGGAAGCTTATATTGAAAGGAACTTGTCTGCGACAGACACCCCGTTTCAAAGTTTAGTGATATTAAATCACTTTTTCTTCCCCCTCGATAATTATCATGCCCGCTTAGGGAAGCATTATGTAATTATTTTTTAATAAAGTTTTGATTCGTTGAGTAGTATTAACTATAGCTTTAAAATGACCATATTGAAGCGATTAGGGTAAATTCTATTTTTTAATAGCACAATTTGTTAAAATAAAAATAACTATTTTATGGAAGGAAGTTTTAGATGAGCTTGCTCGAAATCAAAAACTTAACGGGTGGATATACAAGAAATCCCGTCTTGAAGGATATATCGTTTGAAGTGAAAGAAAATGAAATAATCGGTCTGATTGGACTAAATGGTGCTGGAAAGAGTACAACGATTAAGCATATTATCGGATTAATGGAGCCGCAAAGTGGAGAAATAACGATTAAAGGAAAAGCGATACATAACGATAAAGAAACCTATCGAAGACAATTTACTTTTGTTCCTGAAACGCCTGTTCTTTATGATGAGTTAACATTGGAGGAACATTTGAGATTATCCGCAATGGCATATGGAATTGATGAGAAAACTTATGAAGAGAGAAAGGCTCAGTTATTAAAGGAATTCCGAATGAGTAAAAGGCTAAATTGGTTCCCAGCTCATTTTTCAAAGGGGATGAAGCAAAAGGTAATGATTATGTGTGCCTTTTTAGTACAACCCTCCCTTTATATCGTTGATGAACCTTTTGTCGGGTTAGATCCACTAGGGATTCAATCCCTTCTCGATTTAATGAAAAAAATGAAGGAAAATGGTGCAGGAATATTAATGTCCACTCACATTTTAGCAACGGCTGAAAGGTACTGTGATCGATTTGTTATTTTACATGAGGGAACGATTCGTGCATATGGAACATTAAAAGAACTAAGAGAACAGTTCTCAATGCCGGATGCAACCCTTGATGATTTATACATTCAGCTAACAAAGGAAGAAGATTATGTTTGAGGAAAATAAACTATGGAGAGAGCGGCTTGGAAAAACCTCCAAGGAGCTCGGCAAGTATTTTCGCTATATATTTAATGGACATGTTGTCATTGTACTCGTATTTCTAATCGGTACGGCAGCTTATTATTATCAGGAATGGGTAAAAACACTTTCACCGGATTTTTTTCCTGCATCGCTAATCATGGCAGCTTTATTAGCGGTTTTGTTAACGTATAGTCCCATTTTCACCATGTTAATGGAGGCTGACCGAATTTTCTTACTCCCTCTAGAATCGAGACTTGAGAAGTATTTTAACCGTACAATGGTTTTAAGCTTCTTTGTTCAAGTCTATTTACTTATTATCGGGCTAGGAGTTTTTATGCCTTTATATGCAAGGGTGAATGGTGGGGACTTTAAGCCATTTTTCATGTTTCTTATAATCATGTGTGTTGTAAAACTGCTAAATATACTCATTCGTTGGAGAATCCAGTATTTCGTTGAGACGCGCGTACATATGGTGGATTCCATCGTACGGTATTGTGTAAATGCTGTATTTTTATATTTTTTATTTTCCAATGGAGGAATACTGTTTGTACTACCTGTTTTCTTTCTGTTAATCGGGCTATTCTTGTTTTATCAAGCACAAACAAAGCATAAAGGGCTAAAGTGGGAATTCCTAATAGATCAAGAAGAACGAAGAATGATGTCCTTTTATCGGTTAGCGAATATGTTTACTGATGTACCTAAGCTTAAAGATCGTGTTAAACGGAGAAGATGGCTTGATTGGATTGCAAGAAGTCTGCCTTATCGACAAGACGTAGCCTATTTTCATCTAATGGTAAACACATTTGTGAGAGGTGGCGATTATTTAGGTTTAGTTATTCGCCTGACTGTCATTGGGATTGCGGGCCTGTACTTGATTACGTTTGGATACGGCCAAATTCTGTTTGTAGTTTTGTTTTTATTTTTAACAGGATTTCAACTTTTGCCACTATGGAATCACCATCAAAACAAGATTTGGGTGCATCTTTATCCTATCAAGGACGAGCAAAAGAAAAGTTCTTTTCAACGCTTGTTAAATCGGGTGTTGGCTATTCAAGGAATTTTCCTAAGCATTCCTCTATTTGCAAAAGGGGAGTGGGTAACAGGGGCAATTGCTCTAATTGCAGCATTTGCATTTAACTATTTCTTTGTAAATGTATATAGTAAGAAAAAATTAGAGCCGTTGAAGTGATTTTTTTAAAAGCTAATCTAAACTTGCGTGTTGAGTTGCCCTGTAAATGTTAAACAACTTTACTAACATTTGCGGGGTTTTTATGTGATTTTATAAGAAATAAGGTAGGTTCTGACAGGAGCAACGAAAAAAAGCGTAGTCGAGCAGAAGACAGATCAAGTTCTGACAGGAGCAACGAAAAAAAGCGCAGCCGAGTCAGAAGGTAGCATAAGTTCTGACAGGAGCAACGGAAAAAAGCGCAGTCTAGTCAGAAGGAAGCCCAAGTTCTAACAGGAGCAACGAAAAAAGGCGCAGCCGAGTCAGAAGAAAGCCCAAGTTCTGACAGGAGCAACGAAAAAAGGCGCAGTCGAGTCAGAAGGAAGCTCAAGTTCTGACAGGAGCAACGGAAAAAAGCACAGCCGAGTCAGAAGGAAGCTTGAGTTCTGACAGGAGCAACGAAAAAAAGCGCAACCGAGTCAGAAGACAGATCAAGTTCTGACAGGAGCAACGAAAAAAAGCGCAGCCGAGTCAGAAGACAACTCAAGTTCTGACAGGAGTAACGAAAAAAGGCGCAGCCGAGTCAGAAGGAAGCCCAAGTACTGACAGGAGGAACGAAAAAAAACGCAGCCGAGTCAGAAGGAAGCCCAAGTACTGACAGGAGCAACGAAAAAAGCGCAGCCGAATCAGTAGGTAGCCCAAGTTCTGACAGGAGCAACGGAAAAAAGGGCAGCCGAGTCAGAAGGAAGCCCAAGTTCTGACAGGAGCAACGGAAAAAAGCGCAGCCGAGTCAGAAGGTAGCCCAGGTTCTGACAGGAGCAACGAAATATAGCACAGCCAAGTCAGAAGAGAGCTCAAGTTCTGACAGGAGCAACGAAAAATAGCGCAGCCAAGTCAGAAGGTTGCACAAGTTCTGACAGGAGCAATGAAAAATAACGCTGCCGAGTCAGAAGACAGCTCAGGTTCTGACAGGAGCAACGAAAAATAGCGCAGCCAAGTCAGAAGGTAGCCCAAGTTCTGACAGGAGCCACGAAAAATAGCACAGCCAAGTCAGAAGGTAGCCCAAGTTCTGAAAGGCACAACAAAAAGCACACCCTAGTCACAAGACACATCTATGAGATCAGCTGGCACGCTAATATAAAGAAATCAGGTACCAATACTTAACTATTACCATTCTAAATGAAACTAAAATCATAATTTACCCGTATACTATTTTAGAACTACTTTTTAAGGATGATAACGGATGAACGAGTACGAATTAAAAGTGTTTGATGAAATAGAAGAATGGAAAAGAAAGCTTTTAAAGCGCTCTAGTTTAATGAATCGAATCTCAAAAAAAGCACAGGTGAAAATAAATAACTTAATTCCAGAAAAAGCCCATCAGATTGTAACGGAAAGTATTAAGAATATGGTAAAAGCAACATTGGTTGGGTCTAATTTAACCATGAAAAGAGGCCAAGAAACCTTTTCTTCATTGGCAGAGCAAGACCAAAAGGTAATGGAGAAAATGGCTGTCTACCGAAAAACAGCAGCTATTGAAGGTGCTGGAACTGGGGCAGGTGGGATTTTCTTAGGGTTGGCAGATTTTCCATTATTGCTTTCAATTAAAATGAAATTTTTATTTGACGCTGCAGCTGTTTACGGATTTGATCCGAATGAATACGAAGAAAGACTTTTCATCCTTCATATTTTTAAACTTGCTTTTTCAAGTGATGAGAAAAGAAGGGATACCTTTGAAATCCTTGACCAATGGGAGGATAGGAAACGTGAGCTAATTGATATGGATTGGCGAGAGTTCCAGCAGGAGTATCGAGATTATATTGATTTAGTAAAGATGTTTCAGCTTGTGCCAGGGATTGGAGCAGTTGTAGGGGCGTACGCAAATTATAACTTGCTTGAGCATCTAGGAACTACTACGATGAATGTTTATCGTTTAAGAATACTAAAAACATCCCCAAGACCTATGTGATCTGGGGATGTTTGAATGATTAAAATTCTTGATATTGTAAGGCTGCACTACCAAGCGTCTTAGCAGCAACTAATAAGGCTTTCTCATCAATATCAAATTTTGGATGGTGATGAGGATATGCTACAGGAACATTTTCTGGCCTTGCCCCAGTGAAAAAGAATGTCCCCTTTACATGTTGTAGATAATAAGCAAAATCTTCGCCACCCATTTGAGGTTCCGTTTCTTCAATGGTTGTAACAAGTTCGATTTCCTTAGCACATTTAATTAAGAACTCTGTTTCTTCTCCATGGTTTACTACAGCTGGATAGCCTCTTTCATATTGATATTTATAACTGCTATCGGAAGTATAACAAGTCCCTTTTACGACTCTTTCAATCTCAGCTTCTATAAAACTACGAACTTCCTCATTAAACGTTCTAACAGTTCCAATTAACTTAGCCTTATCCGCAATTACGTTAAACGCATTATCAGCTACGAAAGAACCGACCGTTACGACAGCGGAATCAATGGGATTAACCTTTCTGCTAACAATCTGTTGAAGGTTCACAACTAGCTGTGATGCTGTAACAATGGCATCTTTTGTTTTATGGGGTTGTGCCCCGTGTCCACCCTGTCCTTGGATCGCGATCTCAAACCGATCTGCAGCAGCCATAATTGGTCCTTTCCGATATTGAATTTTACCAGTAGGTTCCCCAGCCCATAAGTGAGTTCCAAAGATAGCGTCAACCCCTTCTAGGCAACCATCCTCAATCATAGATATTGCCCCACCAGGAGCATATTCTTCTGCATGTTGGTGAATCATAACATATGTACCTTCAAGGTCATCTTTCATTTCATGGAGAACCTTTGCCAGAACTAGTAATGTAGCTGTATGGCCGTCATGACCGCAGGCGTGCATAACTCCAGGGGTTAGGGATTTATATGGGACATCCTTTTCATCTTGAATAGGAAGGGCATCAAAGTCAGCTCTGAGTGCAATCGTTTTGCCAGGTTTCTTTCCATATACTTTCGCTACTACACCATTTCCACCGACATTTCCTCTAACTTCTACACCGATATTTTCATAGTATGAACGGATATAATTAGCCGTATTAACTTCTTGAAACGAAAGCTCAGGGTGTTGGTGTAGGTATCTTCTGATTTCAACCATCTCGTCGAAATGGCTTTCCAGTTTAGAAAAAAGCTGTTGTAACATTCTATTCTCTCCCTAATGTTCAAAATTTTTTTATTATTTAATAATTATAACATTCTTCTTGGGGGATTAGCTGAATTTTATCTTGAGTTAAGAGTAAAATAGTGAACATAGACTACATAAATATTAAGTGCAATTGTTTCTAATGTTGTAACTTGTTTACCTTAATAAGGCAATAATCTAAATTGACTTCTTGACCTCACTTTTTAGTAGTGTTAATATTCAAAAAAACGTTAAGTTCGATTTTTTAAAAAGGGCTTCTTAATAAGGAAGCTAATCCCATTCTTTTATAAAAGGGAGCGGATTGGCAATTCTTATAGTCTAGCTTATCTTTAGCGTTACACGTACAGAATTTTTTTCTTTGTAACAGATTTTTAGAGTAAAGTATTTTGGAGAAAGAGTAGGGATCGATGATGTTGAATAATAGACAAACATCTATATTACGAGAACTCATAGCTGCAGATTCTCCTATTACGAGTGAATTTTTGGCAAACATTATACAAGTTACTTCCAGAACGATCAGAAATGATATTAAAGAATTAGAATCACTAGTTGAGAAATATGGGAGCACCATTAAATCAACACGTGGAACTGGATATGAGTTAATCATCAATGATAACCAGTTATTCCGTAAATTACTGCAAGAAATCTCGCAGGATGATATATCTCGTTCTGAAGAACATCCGGATTTGCCAGAGGAGCGGGTTCAATACTTAATTAAGCGCCTATTACTTGAACCTAATTATGTAAAATTAGAAGATTTGGCAGATGAGTTATTTATTAGTAAATCAACCATTCAAAATGATTTACGTGATGTAAAGGAAGTTTTAAATAAATACGGAATTGTGTTAGATAAACGCCCTAACTATGGAATCAAACTAAAGGGCGAGGAAGTTAAGCTGCGTTTTTGTATGTCTGAGTATTTGTTTAATAGGAAAAAGACTGAGTTAGATATGATAAATGAAAGAGTATCAATTCTCCCAAATAGTGAATTGTTAGAGATAAAAAGAGTGATTCTAGAAGAAATACAAGAGCATGACATTCCTCTTTCAGATGTTGCTTTCAATAATCTTATTATCCACATCGCTATTGCCTGTAAACGAATAAGAAACCAAAACTACGTCTCCCTATATCCTGACGATTTACGCGATATTATTAACCAGAAAGAATTTGAAGTTGCTAGGAAAATTGTTGAAAAAATTGAAGTCCAACTGGATGTCGTTTTCCCTGAAGCTGAGGTTGCATATGTAGCAATCCATCTACTCGGAACGAAAATGGTTGCTGAATCTGGATTAAATGGAATAGAGGTAGAATACCTCATTAATGACGATATTCATGATTTAACCAAAGAAATCTTATTAGGTATTGAAGAAAAGCTAAACCTAGGAATACAAAATGATAAAGAGTTAAATATTGCATTAAGTCTTCATTTAAAGCCTGCAATCAATCGTTATAAATATGGGATGAACTTAAGAAATCCAATGATTGAAGAAATTAAGTCTAATTATCCTCTTGCCTTTGAAGCTGGAATTATTGCAGGGATGGTTCTCAAGAGAAAGCTTGGCATTAATATTGAAGAAAGCGAAATTGGCTATATAGCCCTTCATATCGGCACGGCGATTGAAAGAAAAAAAATGATTCATCAACCTAAAAAGTGCATGATCGTTTGTGCAAGTGGAGTAGGAAGTGCAAGGCTCCTAACGATTAAACTTCAATCTAAATTTCGCAACCAACTAGAAATTCTAGGAACGACTGAATATTATAAACTTCATGAAGTTCCATTTCATAAACTAGATTTCATAGTTAGTACTATACCAATTTCTACTCCAGTTCCCATTCCTATCATTGAAGTAAATACGATACTTGGTGGCAATGATTTTGAAAAAATTGAGATGGCACTTAGAGAAGAAAAAGAGTATTCGCTAGAATATACAAAAGAGGACTTGGTTTTTCTACAGGAGAAATTTGAAACGAGGGAAGAAGTAATTCAGTTTCTATGTGGAAAATTAGAATCAAAAGGGCTAGTAGATGATACATTTTTCCATTTGGTTATGGAAAGAGAAAAAATTTCTTCGACTGCTTTTGGGAATCTAGTTGCAATTCCTCACCCAATCATGCCAAAAACAGATTCAACGTTCTGGACTGTTTGTACGCTTCAGAAGCCGATTGAATGGGGTGGGAAACGTGTTCAATTTGTTTGTTTACTATGTGTGCAAAAAGAAAACGAAACTGACTTAAAGAAGATGTACGATTTACTGATTAAAGTGATAGATAACGAAAAAATTGTACAGCAGCTCTTAAAATGTACGAATTATAAACAATTTATTAATATTTTTTTACAATAGGACAATAGAACAATCTTACATTTAAAATCCCTATGGAAACCCAGGGGATTTTTTTATTGATATAATTATTTGAAGATTTAGAGTATTTAAACAACTATTTCCTTTAGGCAACGGAAAAAAATTATGTGTTAATGTAAGCGTTTACAAAATAGGATGAAATTACAACTAGAAACAAAAACTGGCATTGATAAAATTCATTACAAGGGGGAAGTGCATGAATATTTTATTATGTTGTGCAGCTGGTATGTCTACAAGTCTTTTGGTAACGAAAATGGAAAAGGCGGCAGCAGAGCAAGGGAAGGAATGTAAAATCTGGGCAGTATCGGGTGATGCAGTAAAAAATCATATTGACCAAGCTGATGTGTTATTAATTGGACCGCAAGTACGTTACATGCTGCCACAGTTAAAAAAGGTTGGTGAAGAGAAGGGCATTCCTGTTGATGTTATTAATACTGTTCACTATGGTACTTGTAACGGAGCAGAGGTTTTAAAGTTTGCTTTTCAGTTAGTCACTAAATAGGGGAGTGATCAATTATGAGTAAAGTGAATGATATATTAGAGAATAAGGTCATGCCTGTTGCGGGGAAAATTGCTGCACAACGTCACCTTCAAGCATTGCGTGACGGATTAATTTTAACAATGCCATTAATTATTGTCGGGTCCTTATTTTTAATTTTAGGTTTTCTTCCAATCCCAGGTTACACAGAATTTATGGCTTCAACTTTTGGAGATGCATGGCTAACGAAACTATTATATCCAGTTGGAGCAACCTTTGATATTATGGCACTAATAGCCGCTTTTGGAATCGCTTACAGACTCGCCGAAAAATATGATGTAGATGCTCTCTCGGCAGGTGCAATCTCAGTGGCAGCATTCCTATTGGCTACTCCTTATGAAATTTCTTTCACCCCTGAAGGTGCAACAGAGGCAATGATCGTTGGGGGAGCAATTCCTTCAGCCCTAATGGGAAGTAAAGGGCTATTCGTAGCCATGTTAATCGCTATGCTTTCAACAGAAATTTATCGTTTCATTATTCAAAAGAAAATTGTTATTAAGATGCCTGACGGTGTTCCGCCGGCTGTAAGTAAATCCTTCGTAGCACTTATTCCTGGATTTTTTGTTATTGGTATTATATGGTTATTACGTCTGATTGTCGAGCAAACCGATTTTGCAAGCTTACACAACATTGTTGGAGTAATTTTAGGAAAGCCACTTGGTGTATTAGGTGGAAGTTTAATTGGAAGTCTGTTAGCTGTTTTCTTAGTACAGTTGCTTTGGTCTTGTGGGTTACATGGAGCCTCTATTGTAGGGGGAGTAATGGGTCCGATCTGGTTAGCATCAATGGATGAAAACCGTATTGCTTTCCAAGAGGGCGCATCAGATTTACCAAATATTTTCACAGCCCAATTCTTTGATATCTTTATCTACATTGGTGGAAGTGGAGCAACGTTAGGACTTGTAATTGCTATGTTGTTCTGGGCGCGAAGTCAGCAGATGAAACAGCTTGGGCGGTTAGCTATAGCTCCTGGTTTATTTAATATCAATGAACCAATCACATTCGGTATGCCGATTGTTATGAACCCTCTGATGATTGTTCCGTTTGTATTAGCTCCGCTTGTAACAGTTATTATCACCTATGTTGCCATGTCAACTGGATTGGTTGCTAGACCAGCAGGGATTGCGGTTCCATGGACTATGCCACCGATTATTGGAGGATATTTAGCTGCTGGTGGGAAAATTTCAGGTGCGGTATTACAATTAGTTAACTTTGTCGTAGTGTTCGCGATTTACTATCCATTCTTTAAGATATGGGATCGTCAAAAGCTTGCGGAGGAACAAGGAACAATTTCCTCAAGCACATCTGATAATAATTTAAAAGCTTAGGAGAGAACAATGACTAAATTAATCATTAATGCAGACGACTTTGGATACTCAAAAGGAGTTAATCTTGGAATCATTGAAGCATATAAAAATGGAGTTGTTACATCTGCAACGATGATGACAAACATGCCGGGAGCTGCTCATGCAGCAGCTCTAGCATTAGAAAATCCAGATCTTGGTGTGGGAGTTCACCTTGTATTAGACTGTGGACGCCCGGTAAGTGATTCGGTTCCGTCTTTAATAAATGAAAATGGTGACTTTCACAAGATAGATGGCCTAGAGAAATATGCTGAACTATCTGATATCGAAAAAGAATACACATGTCAAATTGAGAAGTTCCTCTCTCTTGGATTAGTGCCAACACATCTTGATAGCCATCATCATTTACATGGACATAAGAAGATTTATCCGATTGTTGAAAAGCTTGCTCAAAAGTATAATCTACCTGTTCGTAAGGTATCAGCCGAGCAAGGTCATTCAAGTAATTCGAACCTAAAAATGGTTAACTATTTTAATCATGAATTCTTCGGTGATGACTTAACAACCGAGCTTTTTATCGAGATTATAAATAAAACACTTTCATATGAGATTTCAGAGGTCATGACTCACCCTGCTTTTATTGATGAGTCAATTTTAAGAGGCAGTTCTTACGCTCTTCAAAGAGTTAGAGAGTTAACAATCCTAACAAGTGAAGAGGTTAAAGAAGCAATCGTAAATAAAAAAATTGATCTAGCTACTTATAAAGAGGTCTCCCATCAATCTCTTGTTTAAAGGAGAGATAATTATGTCTAATCAAGAAGAAGTCATCTTCCAAATTATCCTTCATGGAGGAAATGGAAGAAGTGCAAGCATGGAGGCAATAGCAGCAGCTAAACAAGGGAAGTTTAGTGAGGCTAAAGAGAAGTTAACAGAAGCTAGTGAGGAATTGGCACAAGCGCATCATATTCAAACTTCTCTGATCCAAGGGGAAGTAAGAGGGGAAAAAAGTGAGATTTCTCTCTTGATGATTCATGCACAAGATCACTTAATGAATGCCATAACGATGAAAGATTTGGCTACTGAAATTGTTCATTTACATGAGAAGATAGGTTAGTTGCAACTTGGTGATTTAGGAACTGAAAATGAATGCGTTAACCATGAGTACTGAAACTTGAACTGGATGGCCCGTGGTGATATAGGAGTTAAATATGAGCTTATACACCTTCAAAAATGAAAAACGGAAGAATGAAGGTGTGATAGGAGAGTTCCGACACCTTCAAAAATGAAAAGCGGAAGAATGAGGGTGTGATAGGAGAGTTCCGACACCTTCAAAAATGAAAAACGGAAGAATGAAGGTGTGATAGGAGAGTTCCGACACCTTCAAAAATGAAAAACGGAAGAATGAAGGTGTGATAGGAGAGTTCCGACACCTTCAAAAATGAAAAACGGAAGAATGAAGGTGTGATAGGAGAGTTCCGACACCTTCAAAAATGAAAAACGGAAGAATGAAGGTGTGATAGGAGAGTTCCGACACCTTCAAAAATGAAAAGCGGAAGAATGAGGGTGTGATAGGAGAGTTCCGACACCTTCAAAAATGATAAACCGGAGAATGAAGGTGTCATAAGAGAGTTTTGATACCTGAGAGAGAGGCGAATCAATTTCCACACTCAGGGTATCAAACTAGACAATGCCACCGAGATAGTTTACTTAAGATTAGTAAATGATTCGGCAAAAAGACATTGTAAGAGTAGAAACTCTCTATAAATACCTTGGAGGTGTAGACATGACAAAGGGTGTTAAGATCGTAACCATTGGTGGAGGCTCTAGCTATACCCCAGAATTGGTAGAAGGTTTCATAAAAAGATACCATGAGTTACCTATAAAAGAATTATGGCTTGTTGATATACCAGAAGGTGAGGAGAAACTCAACATTGTAGGTACCTTAGCTAAAAGAATGGTAGAAAAATCAGGCCTTCCAATCGATGTTCATTTAACCCTAGACAGGCGTGAAGCTTTAAAAGACGCTGATTTTGTAACCACTCAATTCAGAGTTGGTCTACTAGATGCTCGGGCTAAAGATGAAAGCATTCCCCTTAAATATGGGGTTATCGGTCAAGAAACAAATGGACCTGGCGGGTTATTCAAAGGGTTGCGGACAATTCCCGTTATTTTAGATATATGCAAAGACATGGAAGAACTGTGTCCTAATGCTTGGTTGGTTAATTTTACGAATCCAGCAGGAATGGTAACAGAGGCTGTGTTGAGATACACGAATATCAATAAAGTTGTTGGGTTATGCAATGTACCAGTTGGTATAAGAATGGGTATTGCAAAGGTATTAGGGGTTGAGGCTAATCGAATTCAAATAGATTTTGCTGGTTTAAATCATATGGTTTATGGACTAGATGTTTTCCTAGATGGGGAGAGCATATTAGAAGATTTAATTGATAAATTAACTAGTAACAATGAGTCAGGTGTTACTATGAAGAATATCGTAGATCTTGGTTGGGAACCTGATTTCATCAAAGGATTGAAAGTGATTCCTTGTCCATATCACCGCTATTATTATCAAACAAGTAGAATGTTGGAAGAAGAACTAGAAGCTTCAAAAACAGTAGGTACACGTGCTCAAGTTGTGAAGCAAGTGGAAAAAGAATTATTCGAATTGTATAAGGATCCAAACCTAAATATTAAGCCACCTCAATTAGAAAAACGTGGTGGAGCATATTATAGTGATGCTGCTTGTAGTCTTATAAGCTCTATTTACAATGATAAGCAAGACATTCAAACCGTAAATACGAGAAACAATGGTGCAATAGCAAGTATTCCAGATGATTCAGCTATTGAAATAAACTGTGTCATTACGAAAGAAGGACCAAAACCAATTGCGGTAGGAGACCTTCCTGTTGCCGTAAGAGGGCTTGTCCAGGAAATAAAGTCCTTTGAACGGATTGCTGCTGAGGCAGCTGTAACAGGTGACTACAATACTGCTCTTTTAGCAATGGTTATCAATCCATTAGTTCCTTCTGATAAAATTGCAAAACAAATTCTAGATGAGATGCTAGAGGCACATAAGGACCATCTTCCTCAATTTGCAAATTCCATTAAGGTTTAATAAGAAAAACCAGGCTGCAATGCAACCTGGTTTTCTTATGGTTATACATTCAGAAACTTCACACAAACTGGATCAGGAACGGTGATGTCAGATTGTAAAAGAGACAGTTTTCCGCTGGATGTATCCCTTTTGAACAAGACAAGATTACTTGATTCTTGATTAGAAGCAACCAAGTAATTTTCTGAAGGATCTAGAGCAAAATCACGAGGCCAGTTACCTTCTGTTGAAGTATGCTCAATAAATGTCAACTCTCCAGATTCTTGATGAACATTAAATACCGTGATACTGTTGTGACCTCTATTACCCGCATAAATAAATTTCCCGTCAGAAGAAATATGGATAGCGCTTCCTTGATTATTTTCTGAGAAATCTGATGGAATGGTAGAAATGGTTTGCAATATCTCGAAGCTTCCATTATCACTGTTATAGCGCAACAAAACTACTTCTGAACTAAATTCAGTCATGATATAAGCAAACAGATTGTTAGGATGGAAAACGAGATGTCTAGGACCACTTCCTGGTTTAAAATCTAAACGGTTTACCTCATGTAATTCTCCGTTTGCATTTACTGTATACGTAAATAACTTATCTGCTCCAAGTTCAACTGCTGTCACATATTTTTCATCAGGTGTAAAAGCTGCATAGTGTGTATGCGGCTTTTCTTGTCTAGGATCTGGTCCGGAACCTTCATGTTTTACAGTAGAAGAAACGGGATTTAATGACCCATCTTTGTTAATTAGAAAAGATTCCACAGATCCTTTATGGTAATTAGATGTAAACACATTATGATTACCTCTGCCTACACTTACATGACACGGAGGCGCACCTTCAGCTAATTGACTATTTAGTGCAGTAAGTTCACCAGTTTGATTATTTACGGAGTAGGATGCAACTCCTCCTAAATCCCCCTCTTTTATCACTGAATAAACAAATTGATTATCTTGGCTTACGGCCAAATATGTAGGATTATCTAGTTCTGCAGCAACTTTAACGTTTGTTATCGTTTCAGAATCCGTATCTAAAGAGAAAGAGTAAATTCCTTTACTTTCGCCTTTTGTATATGTACCAACATATCCTAAGAATTTCTTGTTATTTGACATACGATTCTACCTCCTGAATTTAATGAATTAGATTATAACATGATTTGTTTTAGAAGTTCGATAATTAGGTCTACTTATATTTTTGTTCATAAAGGAAAAGATATTCTAGAGATTCAGTTATTGATTTCCTATTTGAAAGTTATAAAACATTGTAAATGGGATTCAAAGGAAATCAATTTTTAAATAGGAAAGCATGAATGATAGAAAGCCTTTTTCTTCAGCTACTGTGCAATTCTATTACTATTTTAATTTCTATGAATATCATTTCCGTTGCATTTATGAAAGCGCTTAATCATTTCCGTTGTGTAACGGAAAAAAGCTAGATTTAAATGAAAACGTTTTTAACCTACAATAAAGACATCAAGAAGAGAGCGAAAAACAAGAAGTTACAAAATGAAAGTCTTCTTGGTACAGCAATAATAACTTAATTCAATTTATTCTTATAAAATTCTTAGGAGGAGTACTCAAAAATGAAAAATATCCTATTATGTTGTGCAGCAGGTATGTCTACTAGTTTACTAGTTACTAAGATGGAAGCAGCAGCAAAAGAACAAGGTATCGAGTGTAAAATCTGGGCAGAAAGCGCGGATGCAGTAAAGAGTCACATTAATAACGCAGATGTACTATTACTAGGACCTCAAGTTCGTTACCTATTACCACAGATGAAAAAATTAGGTGAAGAAAAAGGAATCCCAGTTGATGCAATCAATCCAGTTCATTACGGAATGTGTAATGGTCCAGAAGTATTAAAAACAGCTCTAAACTTAATTAATAGCTAATAGAAGGAGTGACAAAAAATGAATGGATTTTTAAAGTTTCTTGAAGAGAAATTTATGCCGTTCGCAGGTAAATTAGCCGCTCAAAAACACCTTGGTGCTCTAAAAGACGGTATTATCCTAGCGATGCCAATGATTATTATCGGTTCGTTCTTCTTAATCTTAGGTTTCATTCCAATCCCTGGATACAATGAATTTATGGCAAGCACGTTTGGTGATCAGTGGTTAGCTAAGCTTATGTATCCTACGGACGCAACGTTCAATATGATGGGTCTTATCGCAGCATTCGGTATAGCATACCGGTTAGCAGAAAGTTATAATATCGACGCTGTAACTGCCGGTGTTATCTCTCTCTGTGCGTTCTTACTAGCAACACCGTTTAACGTCCCTTTTACTCCAGAAGGAGCAACTGATGCAGTAGCTGTAGGTGGAGCAATCCCAGTAGCGTTAATGGGAAGTAAAGGTCTATTCGTAGCAATTCTTATCGGTTTATTCTCTACAGAAGTTTACCGTTTTATCCTTAAGAAAAATATCGTTATTAAAATGCCTGACGGAGTTCCGCCAGCAGTAAGTAAATCTTTCGTAGCACTTATCCCAGGTTTTGTAGTAGTTCTAATTGTTTGGGTTATCCGTCTAGTAATCGAATACTTCGGTATCGCAAGCATTCATGATGTAGTTCAATTAGTTTTAGGTGGACCACTTGGAGTATTAGGTGGAAGCTTAATCGGATCAATCGCTGCATATATGTTAATTATGCTTTTATGGTCAGCTGGTCTTCACGGTACAAACATCGTAGGTGGGGTATTAAACCCTGTTTGGTTAATGGCAACTGAAGAAAACCAATTAGCTTTCCGTGCAGGTGAAGAGTTACCAAATATCTTAACTGCTCAATTCTTTGAAGTATTCATCAACATCGGTGGTACTGGTGCAACTTTCGGTTTAGTATTAATCATGCTATTATTCGCAAAATCTCAACAAAATAAGCAACTTGGTAGACTAGCAATTGGACCAGGTACATTTATGATCAACGAACCAGTTATTTTCGGGGTACCAATCGTAATGAACCCATTACTAATCATCCCGTTCTTCTTGACTCCAGTTGTGTTAATTATCGTAACTTATTTCGCAATGAGCACTGGCCTTGTAGCAAAACCAATCGGTGTTGCGATTCCATGGACAACTCCACCACTTATCGGAGGATTCTTAGCAACTAACAGCATCACTGGTGCTATTATGCAAGCTGTCAACATTGCCATTGCTTTCATGATCTACTTCCCATTCTTCAAAATGTGGGATGTTATGAAGAAGAAAGAAGAAGATGGATTGTCAACAACTTCAGAAAAAACTGCAGTTTAATATCTAATAAAACAACATCAAATTGTCCCCACTTAACGATAAGTTAGTGGGGATAATCGTTAAAAGATAAATGTCTATAAGCTACGCTGAATATGATTTAAAGAGAAAATGGGTAATGGTAGAGGAGGAAATAGTCATGGAAAACAACTTAGAAGGTATCATTTTTCAAATCATCTTACATGGTGGAAACGGAAAGAGCTCAGCGATGGAAGCAATCATGGCTGCAAAACAAGGTGATTTTGAAGGAGCACGTGCTAAAATCCAAGAAGCTGCTGAAGCTTTAAACGAAGCACATAAATTTCAAACGAACTTAATACAAGGTGAAGTAAGAGGAGAGAAAACAGAAGTTTCTCTATTAATGGTACACGCTCAGGACCATTTAATGAATGCAATCACAATTAAAGATCTAGCAAATGAGTTCGTTGATTTATACGAAACAATTAAGTTAGAGAAAGTTTCAAGCTAATTTCATAAATCACTCGAGAACGAACAGATACTAGAACTTTCTGATAAGGTTTTTTAAACTATTTATCACTGTTATAGTTTATCTTTCGTTCTCATTTTTAAAAGGATTAGAAAATGGATTTGGAGGGAATATCATGAAAAAAGGAATTAAAATCGCTACCATTGGTGGTGGCTCAAGTTATACTCCAGAATTGGTAGAAGGTTTCATTAAGAGATACGACGAGTTTCCGGTAAGTGAACTATGGTTAGTTGATATAGAAGCAGGTAAAGAGAAACTAGAAATCGTTGGTAACTTAGCTAAGCGTATGGTGGAGAAGGCAGGACTTCCAATCAATGTTCATTTAACTCTAGATCGTAGAGCAGCTTTAAAGGACGCGGATTTTGTAACAACAC
Source organism: Cytobacillus spartinae (assembly GCF_042865285.1). Lineage (NCBI taxonomy): Bacteria > Bacillati > Bacillota > Bacilli > Caryophanales > Bacillaceae > Cytobacillus > Cytobacillus spartinae. The sequence continues at coordinate 96,068 of NZ_JBIACK010000002.1, forward strand.
AATTCCGTGTTGGGTTGCTAGAAGCTCGTGCAAAAGATGAAAGAATCCCACTGAAATATGGTGTACTTGGTCAAGAAACAAACGGACCTGGTGGATTATTCAAAGGCTTACGTACAATCCCTGTCATTTTAGATATTTGCCGTGATATGGAAGAGTTATGTCCGGATGCATGGTTAATTAACTTTACGAACCCTGCTGGTATGGTTACAGAAGCAGTTCTTCGCTACTCAAACATTAAAAAAGTGGTTGGATTATGTAATGTTCCAATCGGAATTGAAATGGGCGTTGCCAAATTATTAGACGTTGACCACTCTAGAATCCACATTGACTTCGCTGGATTAAACCACATGGTTTATGGCTTAGATGTGTATGTAGATGGAGTGAGCGTAAAAGACAAAGTAATAGATCTATTAACTGATCCTAATAACTCTAGCTTTGTTAAAAATATTCAAGGTTTAGGCTGGGAACCAGGTTTTATTAAAGCATTGAATGTACTTACTTGTCCGTACCATAACTATTACTACAAAACGAGAGAAATGATTGAGAAAGATTTAGTAAATGCAGAAAATGAAGGAACTCGTGCTGAAGTAGTTCAAAAATTAGAAACTGAGCTATTTGAATTATACAAAGATCCGAACTTAAACATCAAACCACCTCAATTGGAGAAGCGTGGTGGTGCATATTATTCTGATGCAGCCGTTCGTTTAATCACATCTATCTATAATGATAAGCGTGATATTCAACCAGTAAACACGATGAACCGTGGTGCAATTGCAAGCATTCCTTACGATTCTGCAGTTGAAGTAAGCTGTGTCATTACAAAAGATGGTCCAAAACCTATTTCAGTTGGAGATCTTCCAGTAGCTGTTCGTGGATTAGTTCAGCAAATTAAGTCATTTGAAAGAATCGGTGCTGAAGCAGCTGTGACAGGAGATTACAACACAGCATTACTTGCTTTGACCATCAACCCGTTAACTCCATCTGATAAGATTGCCAAAGAAATCATTGATGAAATGATGGAAGCACACAAGGAACATTTACCTCAGTTTTTTTCAAAGGTTGAAGCATAATTAAGTTTATTAGTTAAAAAATATAAGGGTTCTGGTGTTTAACACCAGAACCAAATTCATTGTATAGTTTGTGAAAGTGTTATCAAAGTATGTATAGGAGTGAATGAAATGTTACATAAAGAACTTAAACCATTTCCACAAAATTTCTTGTGGGGTGCAGCATCTGCAGCCTATCAAGTAGAGGGTGCTTGGGACGTGGATGGAAAAGGTCCTTCTAACTGGGATCAATTTGTCCGTATACCTGGTAAAACGTTTAAAGGTACTACTGGTGATGTAGCAGTTGACCATTACCATCGTTATAAAGAAGACGTTCAATTAATGGCTGATATGGGGATGAAAACGTACCGATTCTCTGTAGCATGGTCACGTATTTATCCAACAGGAAAAGGAGAACTTAACGAAAAAGGATTAGAGTTCTACGATAACCTAATTAATGAACTTTTAAAGCATAAAATTGAACCGATTTTAACCATCTATCACTGGGATTTACCTCAAGCATTACAAGATGAATATGGTGGATGGGAATCTAGAAAAATTGTAGAGGATTTTACGAATTATGCAGTTACGCTATATAAGCGTTACGGAGATCGCGTGAAATATTGGGTTAGCTTAAATGAGCAAAATATTTTTACGATGCTTGGATATAGAACGGCTATGCACCCACCAGGTGTGAAGGACAACAAACTATTCTATCAAGTAAACCATCATGCCAACTTAGCAAATGCTAGCGTCATTAAAGAATTCCGTAAATATGTACCAGATGGAAAAATTGGACCTAGTTTTGCATATTCTCCAGCATACGCGGCTACCTCTAAGCCAGAAGATATTTTGGCTGCTGAAAATGCTGAAGAACTTAATAATCATTGGTGGATGGATATCTATGCTTGGGGAACGTATCCAAAAGCGACTTGGAACTACTTAGAAAGTCAAGGTCTAGCTCCTCAAGTTGAAGAGGGGGATCTTGAATTACTTAAAGAAGGCACACCGGACTTTATGGGAGTTAACTATTACCAAACAACAACATTTGAGAAAAACCCATTAGATGGTGTTTCAGAGGGAACATTTAATACGACTGGTAAAAAAGGTACTTCACAAGATACAGGAATACCTGGTGTATTTAAAACGGTTAAAAATGAAAATCTTGAAAGAACAAACTGGGATTGGAATATTGACCCAACAGGTCTACGTATCGGGCTTCGTCGTATTACAAACCGTTATGGACTACCTATCTTGATTAGTGAGAATGGGTTAGGTGAATACGATAAAGTGGAAGAAAACGGAGAAATTAATGATGACTATCGTATAGACTACATTAACTCACATCTAGTTGCCGTTCAAGAAGCTATTACTGATGGGGTTGACATGATTGGATATTGCGTATGGTCATTTACGGATTTACTTAGCTGGTTAAATGGGTTCCAAAAACGTTATGGCTTTGTCTATGTGAACCAACATGAAGAAGGAGACCATGATCTGCGTAGAATTAAAAAGAAAAGCTTCCATTGGTATAAAGAAGTCATTGACACTAATGGACAAAATCTTACTAAGTAAAACCTTTCTAAAAAATATCATGTAACTGGAGGAAACTGATATGGTAGAAAAAACATTTACGGTTACCGATAGCACTGGTATCCATGCACGTCCGGCTACTATCTTAGTTAGTAATGCTAGTAAGTTCAACTCTGAAATCAAACTTGAATATAAAGAAAAACAGGTGAATCTAAAATCCATCATGGGCGTTATGTCTTTAGGGATTCCAAAGGATGGAGTTATTAAAATAATCGCAGAAGGTGCTGATGAATTAGAAGCACTTGAAGCTCTAGAAACTCTTATGAAAAATGAGAAGTTAATCGGATAAATTCCAATACCCCTCTATATTTATATATTGAGGGGTATTTTTAGTCTGAAAATATGACGACTACCGAAAATCTGAAAAAAGGCGGAACTAAATAAATGACTTCACAAAAAATGATTTTTTTTGATATAGATGGAACCCTTTTAGATGAAGAAAAACAATTACCTATTTCCACCAAGCAAGCAATTACAAGGCTGAAAGAGCTTGGACATCTAGTTGCGATCGCAACGGGGAGATCTCCGTTCAACCTATATAAGCTAATGGATGAACTAGAGTTGGATACGTACGTAAGCTTTAATGGGCAATATGTTGTCATAGAGGGGAATGTTATATATAAAAACCCTTTAGATAGCACGACGCTACGTGCGCTAACTGAGTATTCATTAGATCAAAAACATCCATTGATTTATATGGATCATGAGGACATGCGCTCAAACTATGAAAGTCACCCGCACGTAGATGAAGCGATAGGATCGCTAAAAGTGGATCATCCTGTAACATTTGATCCACATTTCTATAAAGACCGAGAAATTTATCAATCATTATTATTTTGTACGGACGATCATCAAGAATCATATAGACGAGAGTTCAGTCAGTTTGATTTTATCCGATGGCATCAATTTTCTACAGACGTTCTTCCACAAGGAGGATCAAAAGCAAAAGGAATAGAAGAAGCTATAAGGCATCTAGGAATAAAAGATGAGAACGTATATGCATTCGGAGACGGATTGAATGATATTGAGATGCTTAAATATGTTCATAATAGTGTAGCCATGGGAAATGCTCCAGAACTCGTGAAGAACACAGCTAAATATGTGACAAAGCATGTAGATAATGACGGTATTTTACATGGCTTAGAGCTTGTTGGATTATTAAAATAATAGATTTTTAGTTTGAAACCGCTTGGTACAGTGTTGGTGTGCCCAGCGGTTTTTTTATACCTTAGCTTTTAAAATCGGGTATCAGTCCTAGTACACATACGATGACTTTTTAGACTGATTCAATAATCTACATAATAGTATTTTGGTTTGAATTTTCTGATTTTTTTAAGAATAAGGTCCACAAAACAAACATATCATTAAAATGTAATAAAACTTCAAAAATAATTAGGTTTTATTGAAGTAAAACTACATAACAGCTGAGATAGGGGATATGGATGGAGAATGGAATAGAACGAATTAGACAAGGACTAGCATTATTAAATCGATCAGAAAGAAAAGTATCTGAATTTATTCTTGATAACCCGAAAGGTATATTGCATATGCCCATTTCACAATTATCAGAAAAGACAAGAACGAGCGAAGCAACCATTATTCGAATGTGTCGATCGTTAAACTTTAAAGGGTATAGGGATTTAAAGCTGAGTGTAGCTGCTGCTCTTCCACAACAAAAGACCATTGAACATAAATATCAAGATATTTCAGCAGGAGCGAGTCTGTCAGAAACCATACAGCAAATTGCCTCTAACAATATCTATTCTATTAAAAATACACTTGCCGTTAATGATGAAAAAGATATCAAAAAAGTCATTCAAGAACTTAATAGAGCTAGAAGAATTGCCATTGTTGGGATAGGTGCATCTGCAATCGTTGCTCTGGATTTTGAACAAAAATTAAAACGTATCAATAAATGGTGTGAAGTACTAATAGACAGTCATTCACAATTAGTTTCCGTAACAAATTTAAATGAAGAAGATGTTCTTTTTGCGATTTCCTATTCAGGAGAGACGAAAGAGATTATTAATACGGTTAGTATTGCGAAAGAAAACAACATTAAAATCATTTCACTAACAGAATACTCCAATAACACACTACAAAAACTCTCAAACACAAACCTATTTGTATCCTCAACAGAAAAATTTATTCGAAGTGCTGCAACGGCCTCTAGGATCTCACAACTTACTCTAATTGATATAGTATTTACCGGATTAGCCTCTATACATTTTGATGAATCAGTTAAATATCTTGATAAAACAAGGGAAGTGATTTCAAAGTTTTCTAAATAACTTTCTTTGCGTTATAAACTTTTTATTGGTATTAACCATTTAATCATTACCTTTCTACTATCATGTAGTGATTAACAGGTTTAAACAAATATAAAAAAAGAGGTGTTCAGATTGAAAAGTAAGTTTTACAAAAGTAGTTGGTTGCTAGTGTTTGCTACACTTCTTCTTGTATTAGCAGCTTGCACGAATGAAACGACATCAGAAGAACCGAAAACGGAAGAACCAGAAACTAGTGAAGAAGGCACTAATGAAGAAGCAACTAATAATGGAATTTCAGGAGAATTAGAGGTTCAATATTTTGTTGGTGGTTATGGAGATGAATGGTGGAAAACTGTCATCGCAGATTTTAAAGACGCTTATCCAGATGTAGAAGTAATCGAACATTCCGGTCCAGATATTAATACAGAAATGAACACCCGTTGGATTTCTAACGATCCACCAGATGTCGTTTACATCGATGGAGCTGGATCTAATGAAACGCAAATGATAAGTGATGGTCAGCTAATGGATATTGCTGATTGGGCTAAAGACATTACTATGGAAGACGGGACACCATTATTAGATAGTTTTATTTCACCAGCGGAAGAAATAGATGGTGGAAAAATCTATAGTTTGCCACTTGTATTTGATACTTGGGGTGTATGGTATGATAGCGCATGGTTTGAAGAACAAGGATGGGAAGCACCTACTGATTTCGACAGTTGGTTAGAATCAATGAAGCAAATTAAAGATGAAGCTGGTATTGCACCATTTAATACGACAGGGCAATATGCTCAATACTTCCAACGTGGAGTATTATATCCAGCATTTGCTGCTGCTGGTGGTGAAGAGTTACTAAATAACCTGTCCAATGGAGTTATTGAGGCATGGGAAAGTGAAGAAACTTTAGAGGTTATGAAAAAAGTTGAGGCAATTGTAGGGGCAGATTTAGTAGATTCAGGATTTGCAGCTTATAATCATACCCAATCTCAAATGAACTTCTTACTTCATAAGAATGCCTACATTCCAGTTGGTTTTTGGCTTCCAAACGAAATGAAAAAAGATACTCCAGAAGGATTTGTATATGGGTTTGTTCCGACGCCGATGAATGATTCAGGAAAAGCAATGGCACTTGTTCCAGATATCCGTACAGTTGCTATTGCTCAAGAAGCTGATAATCCAGAAGCTGCAAAAGCATTCCTTGAATTTGTCTTTACTGAGAAATATGCACAAAAATTTGCTGAATCAACAGGTGCTATTATGAACTTAAAAAATGTAGACCTTTCAGCTAATAGTAATGTCCCAGAATTCTTAAAAGGAATTAATGATATGATCAACAACCCTGGAACGGTTCAAATTCATAAAAGAAATACTCCAGAAGGTGATGATCAAGATATCGCAGTTGAGATCACCGCTGAGATAAAACTACAAATTGTTGAAATATTAATGGGACGAATTAGTGCAGAAGAATTTGTAGAAAACATGACGAAAAAAGCAAAAGAATTAAGAAACTAATAGGTTCTGAGTTTAAAAGTTAAGAGAGACTAAGAATCTACGTCTCTCTTAACTTTTATAGTTGGTACATTGTTAATAGAAAGAAGTGATAGGTGTGGTTCAAACAAAAAAGCAAAAATTTGCCTTTTTGGCATTCTGTTTGCTTCCAACTTTTTTAGTATTCTGTATCTTTACAGTCTATCCAATGTTAGGTGGTCTCTATTATTCATTCTTTGATTGGTCGGGTATCAGTTCAGTTAAAGAATTCATTGGCATTGATCACTATAAAAGGTTGTTAAGTGATTCTGTAATTCCTAAAGCTATTTTTAATGATTACTTTTTTGTATTTGTAAAAGTATTTGGAATTATGATTTTATCTCTCTTTTTTGCTGTAGCGCTAACACAACTTCGCATAAAAGAAGCTCCATTTTATCGAATCGTTTTCTTTTTCCCCAATATCATGTCAGTAGTAGTTATCGGTATCTTATGGCAATTCATTTATGACCCCAATATTGGCTTTGTAAATGGGTTACTCCGGGCAGTAGGTTTAGAAGCATGGACCAGACCTTGGTTAGGTGACATGAATTGGGCTTTGCCAAGTATTGCAGTACCTGCAATCTGGGCTGGGATTGGATTATTTATGCTTCTTTTAATGGGAGGAATTACTAGTATTCCGAAGAGTTTGTATGAGGCATCAGACATTGACGGTGCGAGTGACTGGCAGCAATTTTGGAAAATTACCGTTCCTTTAATTTGGCCACAAATCAAAACTTCTATTATCTATATTGTCATTACATCCTTAAATGGATCTTTTGTACTTGTACAAGTAATGACTGGTGGTGGACCAGGGATGGCGACAGAAGTTATGGGATCTTATTTATACCAAAGGGCTTTTGAGGATTTTAAGTTTGGCTATGGAGCAGCAATAGGCGTTTTAATCCTTGTTGTATCTCTAGTTTCTGTTGTAATTTTACAGTTTTTACTAAAGAAAGAAAAAGTAGAGTATTAGGAGGGAAATAATGAAAATTCTTAAAACTTTATCTAGATTAGCAGTAAGAATACCTTTATTGATTTGGTCAATTATCGTTATCTTCCCTCTTGTATGGATGTTTATTGGTGCATTTAAGACAAATGCAGAAATTTTTGCTTCACCTTGGGGCTTACCAGAAAAATTTAATTTCTATAATTTTGTTGCTGCTTGGACGGATTATCAAATCGGAACTGCCTTTGTGAACAGTTTATTTGTCACTATTTTAGGAACGGTCCTGTGTTTAGTTTTCTCTATCCCAACGGCCTATGCACTTGAGAGATTACGTTTTAAAGGAAGCGAAATCTTATTAAATTCATATCTTGCCTCGATGATGATACCAGCCGTATTAGGTTGGATTCCACTATTCTTCCTACTATTAAAACTAAACATGTTGGATAATTTATGGGCTCTGTCACTAATTTATGCTGTATCCCATATCCCCTTTACCATTTTTATTTTAATAAGCTTTATGGGAAATGTACCAAAGGAATTAGAAGAAGCTGCTACCATGGATGGAATGAGTCAATATGGTATCCTCCTTAAAATTGTAACCCCGTTAGTAAAATCAGGGATTATAACAGCTTCTATATTAAATGCCATTTCGTTTTGGAATGAATATTTTATGGCCTTAATTCTTCTACAACAAGATAGTAAAAATACGTTGGGTGTAGCAATGGACTTGTTAAAAACGAACGCTCAGTACGAGAGTGCCTGGGGAGTAATGTTCGCTGGCTTATGTATTGCAGTAATCCCAGTTATCATCTTTTACACCATCTTCCAACGCCATATAGTTAAGGGAATGACGGAGGGAGCAATCAAATAAGATTAATTCTATCTTTAAAGTAAGGAAGGGACAGGAATGGAACAAACTAACTTTCAAAAAGTTGCACATTTTATTAATAAAATGATAGAAGAAGACCATATTCCTGGTGCAGTTGTTGGGGTTACTACCGCTGAAAAAACTTTATATAAACAAGCCTTTGGGTATGCGCATTTTGATAAAAAAATAAAGATGACAGAGAAGACGATTTTCGATTTAGCCTCTCTAACAAAAGTTACAGCTACTTTACCTTCCATCTTACAATTTCTAGATGGGGGAGTATTAGATATAGATGATCAGATTTCCTACTATATCCCACAATTTAAAATTAATCATTCTGATTTAACTTTAAGGCATCTATTAACCCATACAAGTGGATTTCAGCCAGAAATCAAATTTCATCTCAATAATGTTAGCAAGGAAGAAGCTATTGATATGATCGCTCAAATCCAAGACAAGAAAAGTCCGGGAACAGAAGTAATTTATAGCGATTTAAATTACATCCTGCTTGGTAAGATTATTGAATCACTAGCAGATATATCACTAGCTTCTTATACAGACATATCTATCTTTAAACCGGTAGGTATGAAAGATACATACTTTAATCCACCTAAGAATGAAAAAGAACGTATTGCTGCAACGGAATTTATTGAAACAGAAAATGATTATCGTTGGGGAGAAGTTCATGATGAAAATACGCTTCACTTTGGAGGAGTTAGTGGTCATGCCGGATTGTTTTCCACGTTAGAGGATCTCACCTTATATGCAAGAATGATTTTAAATAGTGGTGTGTCTAATGACAAAAGGATTCTTTCATCACAATCCATTAATTTAAGTTCAGTCTCCTACACAAAAGGATTAAAATTAAACAGAGGTTTAGGATGGGAGTTGTATGATTCTCCATCATTCTCTGGTCAGTTTCTACAGGATGGCTTTGGTCATACTGGTTTTACAGGTACATCCATTTGGTTTTCTAAAAAGAACAATTACTCTATCATTCTTCTTACAAATCGTGTTCATTTCGGTCGTGATAAAAATATAAGTCGAATGAGAAGGATTATTCACAACTTAATAGCTTTAGAAATGAATGGAGTAACTAAATAATGAGGGAACGATTATGCGATTAAAGAATAATGCAAGAAAAAGATGGATAGCGATTGATGGTGGAGGTACAAAAACGAGTTGTGTTATTGGTGACGAACAAGGAAATATTTTATCAAAGACTATTGGTACATCAAGTAATATCCAAACGATTCCACATCAAAAGGTGTTTACTACATTAACACATTTAATAGATAAAGTATTAATTGATTCTGGTTCAGAGTTTAAGCAAGTTGAAAGCATTCAGCTTTGTTTAGCTGGCGCTGACAGAGAGAGTGATAAACAAATTATTAAAAGGCTTTTTGAAGATACCATTTACGAACAAAAACTACAGATTAAGAATGATGCTGAAGCGGCGTTAGCTTCCGGAACTTGGGGAGAATCAGGGCTTTTACTAATTGCTGGAACCGGCTCTATTGTTTATGGAGTTTCTTATAAACCTGCAAAAATGATTAGAGTAGGAGGCTGGGGCTATCTTCTCGGAGATGAAGGTAGTGGGTTCTATATTGGGCTAAAAGGGTTAAAAGCAGTCCTAAAATCTTATGACAATAGAGGCGATAGCACAACATTAACCTCTCTCATTCTAAATCATTTCCAACTACAACAGGTCCCCGAGCTTGTTAGACTATATTCTGAAGAAAGCGTGGTACCAAATATAGCGAATTTATCTAAGTATGTATTTGAAGCTGCAAAACTAGAAGATCCTGTCGCTACAGGTATATTAGAGGATGCAGTTCATGAACTAATAAGGATGGTAGAAGTTGGTCAAAATAAGTTTGAAAATAATAATTGCTTACTTGTTTTACATGGAGGTCTTTTTTCAGACTCTTATTTTAAAGAATTATTTATTAGAAAATTGAATTCTGTACATGAGGATCATAAAGTAGTTTATCCTGAAATTCCTGCTGTTGTTGGTGCTTATTTATTAGCTATAAAAGGAGCGGGATTATTAATAGATGAGAATTTTAAAAAGAAGGTCCGACTTTCTTGGAGTAAATTAGAACAACAAAACTAGGATGCAGTTAACGGAGAGGTACTTAAGGTGCATTCTTAAGTAAAGGAGTTTATCTATGGAGCTATCAAAATTAACTACTGAGGGAAGAAATCCAGACAGTACAAAATTGGATCAAATGGATACAATTGAGATCATACAAACCATTAACAATGAAGATAAAACGGTTGCTTATGCTGTTGAAGAAGTCTTACCTACAGTAAAAAAGGTTATTGATACTGTTGTAGATTCATTGAATAATGGCGGAAGATTATTTTATATTGGCTCTGGAACAAGTGGTAGAGTTGGGATGATGGACGCATCTGAATGCCCACCAACATTTATGACGCATCCAGAGTTGGTTCAAACCGTTATGGCAGGAGGGAATAAAGCATTTTTTAAAGCAATTGAGAATGCTGAGGATAACGAGGAGCAGGGAAAATTAGATTTGCAATTAAGAAATCTCACTAAGAATGATGTTGTCATTGGGATAACGGCTAGTGGTAGAACGCCTTATCCAATAGGAGGCGTTAAATATGCAAAGAGAATTGGTGCTTATACAGTTGGCCTTTCTAGCAATAAAGATTCATTGATCAATGATTATACAGACGATGGTATCGAAGTAGTTGTGGGTCCGGAAGTTTTAACAGGTTCTACAAGAATGAAAGCAGCCACAGCTCATAAGATGATTTTAAATATGATAAGTACAGCAACAATGGTAAAATTAGGGAAAGTTTATCAAAACTTAATGGTAGATGTGAATACGAGTAATTATAAGCTGAAAGAAAGAGCAAAGAACATTATTATGGAAATAACAAACAAGCCATATGAAAAAGCAGAAGAACTATTAATACAGACAAACTACGAAGTAAAACCAGCCATTGTTATGGCTCAAACGCATTCAACTCACCAAGAAGCGTTATTAGCACTTCAAAAATGTAAGGGGAATATTACAGATACAATTACTTATTTATCTAATATTAAAAGGAATGTTTGAGTAGAGTTATTTCTTAGTTAAAGCAAGCCATTCCTGTTCTAATTAGAACACCTCTAATCTATAGGTTTTCAATATCTTAGTACAATTGCTTTAAATTAATATCTAGGTTTAATCTTTGATGTAAAAAACCTTTCATATAATGAAGTGTAAAAGGATTGATTCTGCATAAGGATCAATCCTTTTGTTTTGTTTACAAATATGTTCAGAATCACAGAAAGGAATATAAGTCTATGAGGCATGTGAATAAAAATTCCGTCTGCAGACGGATAGGAAAGCACTCCCCAGGTTGTTCATTAATCGGAAATTTTAGATAAAATAGAGATATAGAATTGAAAATATAAAGGGATATGAATCAAGATATCGAATACATATCTTATGGTATAGAAAGAAGGGACTTAGCTTTGAGATACAAATCCATTAACCAAGTTTTGCTGGCATTATTATTACTGACAGTTGGAATTGTACTATTACTTGTAAATATAGGTGTCATTTCCTTGGAAATAAAGGAGCTTTTTGTCGGCTTTTATCCTTATGTGTTAGTTACATTAGGAATGATTGCCCTAATAAATTCGTTGAGAAGTAGACAAGGAATCTTTGGAGCTATATTTTTACTATTATTTTCTTCCTTATTAATACTCGATCGCTTAGAATTTATCGATTTTAGATTTATAGATATTTGGAAGCTCTGGCCTTATTTAATCATCTATATAGGTTTTTCAGTATTATTTAAAAAGCATAGCTTTAAAGTTCATTTTGAAAACGACTTACCTGCCGATGTTTTTACGGAAAAGGAAAATAAAGAGTTTATTAATATAAATAAACACCCGAAGCACTCGAAACATTTAAAGCACTCAAAGCATCGAAGAAGAGGTTTTTCGATTGGTGATGTTAGCATGAAAAAGGCTAATTGGTCACTAGAACCACTGGAACTTTATAATACAGTTGGGGACTATTTCATTGACTTTAGTAAGGCGTATATTCCTGAAAAAGAAACACCAGTGGTTTTAAATGGATGGATTGGGGATGTTAAAATGATTGTCCCTGAAGATATTCCTGTTAAAATTCAAGCAAGAATAAAAGTTGGGGATATTAGAATCTTTGATAACCAATCCGAAGCCATAAACCGAACATTGTTCTATAAATCTAAAGAGTACGATGAGGCAGTTAGAAAGCTGAACATCACGATTGAACTTAAAATTGGCTCAATTAGAATTGATAAAGTTTAGGGGAATGCGTATGAAAAAAATCTACGGTATTCGCATTTGGTTCATTCAAAGTTTTATAATGATGGCATTTCTAAGTGCCATTGCCTTTTTTGTTGGTCTACAAATTTTTCTGTTTTATAACGAGGGGTCTTCGTTAAACATAACGATGACCTTTTGGCTTTCTCTTTTTCTATTAATTCTATTACTCTTTCTAGGGGCATATTTTGGAATTAAAGGAAGCTATTTAATTAAAGGGAGATTGTCTGATATTTTGCTTTTTGTTTCAGCTTTACGTAGTGGAAGGCATACTGAGAGACTACCGAGCTATGAAAAGGATGAAATTGGATTAATAACAGAAGAGCTAAATCAATTGGCTGATTACATACAAGAGCAAGTAAATTCGATTCAAAGGCTAGCAGATGAAAAAACATCCTTATCTCAAACTGCTCATACAGCTGCTGTAATGGAGGAAAGGCAGCGATTAGCACGTGATCTTCATGATGTTGTTAGCCAACAGTTATTCGCGCTAAGTATGATGTCCTCTGCCACATTAAGAATGTTTGAGGTGGATAGAGATAGAGCAAAAAAACAGCTTGAAGAAATATCTGAAATAGCCGCTAAAGCACAAGGGGAAATGCGAGCACTTCTTTTGCATTTACGACCTATTCAGCTTAGTGATGACAGTCTTTGCGATGGTGTTATTAAATTAATTCAGGAGCTTAAGGCAAAGACCAACCTCGATTTTCAGGCAAGTATTGATGAAATTGAACATGTAACAAAAGCCACCGAAGAACATCTTTTCCGTATTATACAGGAGGCTTTATCAAATATTCTTAGGCACGCAGATGCAAGTAAAGTGAAAGTGACGTTAACGGAAATGGAAAACTATATTTATTTGTTTATTAGTGACAATGGAAAAGGATTTGATCCCCAGATAGAACGAATTGCATCTTATGGATTGAAAACAATGCGAGAAAGATGTGAAGAAATTGGTGGGATATTTAAAATCCGCTCGAAGGAAAAGGAAGGAACTTATATAGATATTAGAATTCCTATAACGGGGAGGGAATAGATTGATAAAGGTTGCTGTAGTAGATGATCACGAGATGGTTAGGAAGGGTATCATCTCTTACTTATTAACTGAGCCTGAAATTGAGTTAGTGGGGGAAGCAAATAGTGGTAAGAACGCCATTGATCTTGTTCTAAAAGAAAGACCACAGGTTGTATTAATGGATCTATTGATGGAAAACGGAACGGGTATAGATGCTACAAAGGGAATTTTGAAGGATTATCCGGAATGTAAAATTATTATTATCACGAGTTTTTATGATGATGAACAAGTATTTCCCGCTATAGAAGCAGGGGCCTTCAGCTACCTACTAAAAACAGCAACGGCAGAAGAAGTGGTTAGTGCAATAAGAAAAGCTGCCAGTGGGGAAGCCGTTATAGAGCCTAAGGTAGCTAATCGAATGATGAATCGTCTGCGTTCACAAGAAAAAAAACCTCACGATGAATTAACTGAACGCGAAATAGAAGTTTTGATGTGTATTGGGGAAGGAATGACAAATCAGGATATTAGTGAGGAGCTTTTTATTGGAATTAAGACGGTTAAAACGCATGTAAGTAATATATTAAGTAAACTAGGGGTAGCAGACCGAACACAGGCTGCGATTTATGCAAATAGAAACGGAATTGTTAAAGGTAAATAACAGGATGGTCCTCAGGGGGGCCATCCTATTATAATGAATAAATCACTCTTCTTCAGGAATAATTAATTTCGTCACATAGGAAGGTCTTGAGAATATATTAGGTTGTTGTTGATCAACACCCTTCTCAGTCCCACGCTTTTCATGTGCCTTCTCATAAGCTTTAGAAGTTTGCCAGTCAAGAAAGGATTTCTCATTTTCCCAAACAGTTAGAATGACATATGTATCCGAATTTAAAGGTCGTAGAACTCTAATTCCAACGAAACCAGGTTCTTGCTCGATTAGACCTGCACGATTTTTAAAACGAAATTCAAAAATAGGTCGCCCTTCCTCTGTAACGGGAATATTATTCATAACCACGAAACCACCGTTTTCAATTGTGCCAGATGAATCAATCACTTCGTAACGTCTAGGTTCATTAAATATGGTTTCTCCACTTGTCTCATGTACAAGGAGGTTAGTTTCTCCATCTTGCATAAGAACGATTGTTTCCTGTGAATTCTGGTCTTTCAATTTCTTAAGAAAATCATAGGTTCCAGTCGTAATGTATAGCTTCATATCGGTTACACCTCTTTTACTAGTCTTCTACCATCATTATAACTTCCCTATTCTGGTAAAGTATAATCTTAAGCATGCTATTCTGAAGAGAAATGTGATTTTTGACATCGATTTATGTCATACAAATCATTAGAATAAAATTATCTTCGGATTAGGTTCAAATGTAAAATCTTAAAGTCGACTTTTTAAATTCGATAAAAACGTCAATTTTTTGACAGTTGATAAGGTTATCTATACATCGATAGTAGAAAAGGCTATATTAGAAGGAGTGTATAGAATCTGTCTGTTTTTTATTTTTAAGAATCTATATTAAAATGAGAAATAGAAAGTCTTGAAAGGTGGATATATTTTCATGGTGAAAGAAATAAATGAAACATTTTTAAAAGCTGCAAAAGGAGAAAAAACGGATTACGTGCCTGTATGGTATATGCGTCAGGCTGGTAGATCACAACCTGAATACAGAGCAATAAAAGAAAAATATTCCTTATTTGAAATTACGCATCAGCCGGAATTATGTGCTTATGTTACAAGACTTCCAGTTGAACAATATAATGTAGATGCTGCCATTCTTTATAAGGACATTATGTCTCCACTACCAGCAATTGGCGTGGATGTAGAAATTAAATCGGGGATCGGACCGGTGATTGACAACCCAATTCGCTCTTTAGCGGATGTTGAAAAATTAGGGGAAATCAACCCTGAAGAAGATGTCCCATACGTGTTAGAAACCATTAAGCTTTTAACTAGAGAACAATTAACTGTACCGTTAATTGGATTTGCAGGTGCTCCATTTACATTAGCGAGTTATATGATTGAGGGTGGGCCTTCTAAAAACTACAATAAGACAAAATCCTTTATGTATTCTGAACCAAAAGCATGGTTTGCCCTAATGGACAAGCTAGCAGAAATGACGATTACATATGTAAAATCACAAATTAAAGCTGGAGCTCGTGCGATTCAAATTTTTGACTCATGGGTTGGAGCACTAAATGTAGAGGATTACCGCTATTTTATCAAACCTGTCATGCAACGTATTTTCGCAGCATTAAAAGAAGAAAATGTTCCGCTTATTATGTTTGGAGTAGGAGCAAGTCATTTAGCATTAGAGTGGCATGATTTGCCGCTTGATGTAGTTGGGCTTGACTGGCGTCTGCCTATTAGCGAAGCAAGAGAAATGGGCATTCATAAAACAGTTCAAGGGAACTTAGATCCTGCCATTTTATTAGCACCTTGGGAAGTAATAGAGGAAAGAGCTAAAGCAATCCTAGATCAAGGTATGGCACAACCTGGATACATCTTCAACCTAGGTCATGGCGTGTTCCCTTCGGTGAACCCAGATACATTAAAAAAGCTAACTACTTTTGTTCATGAGTACTCAGCTTCAAAGTTAAGCAAGTAGGATTTTTTCTTAGTTTCTCAAGTATCTAGGAGATGAAAAATCTCAATCATATCATTGGTAAATAGTAAGGTTTTTTGGCAAAATAATGGACTAGAGACTTGATTTTAACGAGGTGGAACAAATGACAAAAAAGAAAATGGGATTATTGGTTATGGCTTATGGAACTCCTTACAAAGAGGAAGATATTGAGCCTTATTATACGCACATTAGACACGGACGAAAGCCTTCTCCAGAAATGCTTGAATATTTAAAGGATCGTTATGAAGCAATTGGCGGAATTTCTCCGTTAGCTAAGATTACATTAGACCAAGCTGAGAAACTAGAACAGCATCTTAACTCTATTCAAGATGATATTGAATTTAAAATGTATCTTGGATTAAAACATATTGAACCATTTGTTGAAGATGCTGTTAAGCAAATGAATGAAGATGGGATTGAAGAGGCTGTAAGTATTGTATTAGCTCCTCACTTCTCAACATTCAGTGTTAAATCATATAACGGTAGAGCAAAAGAGGAAGCAGAAAAGCTAGGTGGTCCAAGTATCGTTTCGGTTGAGAGTTGGTACGATGAGCCAAAATTCATTCAATACTGGGTGGATCAAGTAAAGGCTACATTTGAAAACATGCCAGAGGAAGAAAAGGAACAAGCAGTACTAATTGTTTCCGCACATAGTTTACCTGAAAAGATTCTTCAGTCAGGGGACCCTTACCCAAATCAGTTGCAGGAAACAGCTGATATGATTGCGAAAGGGGCCGGTGTAAAAAATTACGCAGTTGGTTGGCAAAGTGCAGGAAATACACCAGAACCTTGGCTCGGACCAGATGTTCAAGATTTAACGAGAGAATTATATGAAGAAAAAGGCTATAAAGCTTTTGTTTATACACCAGTTGGATTCGTATCAGATCACTTAGAAGTGTTATATGACAATGATTATGAATGTAAAGTAGTAACGGATGAATTAGGAGTAAGCTATTACCGACCTGCAATGCCAAATGCTCAACCTCAGTTTATTGATGCAATGGCGACAGTGGTTTTAAATTTATTGACTAACAAGTAGTCAAATTATATGTAAAGAGGCGATTCACTGTGTTGGAAGAAAAACAAAAGGTTGTAATCATCGGGGGAGGAATTACCGGGCTAACAGCTGCCTACTATTTGCAAAAGGAAGCACGTGAAAAAGGTCTACCATTGGATGTGAAAATAGTCGAAGCAACACATCGACTAGGGGGGAAAATCCAAACAGTAGTTAGAGATGGATTCGTGATTGAGCGAGGTCCTGATTCTTTTTTAGAGCGTAAACAAAGTGCTTCACGACTAGCAAATGAAGTCGGGATGGGAGAGAAGTTAGTTAACAATAAAGCCGGTAAATCATATGTACTTGTTCATGATCGTCTTCATCCTATGCCAGGTGGATCTATCATGGGGATCCCAACGCAAATTACGCCATTTGTTACAACCGGTTTATTTTCTGCAACCGGAAAGATAAGAGCAGCAGCAGATTTTCTTTTACCAAAGTCCAATCCTGCACAAGATCAGTCTTTAGGAGAATTCTTCCGTAGACGACTAGGAGACGAGGTAGTTGAGAATCTAATCGAGCCGCTATTATCTGGTATTTATGCAGGTGACATTGATCAAATGAGTCTAATGTCTACTTTCCCACAGTTTTATCAGGTTGAACAGAAGTACCGAAGCTTAATACTCGGTATGAAAAAAGCAACTCCAGCACCAAAAAACAAGGATAACAAAGCAGAGAAAAAAGGGATTTTTCTGACACCAACCACCGGTTTAGAATCACTTGTTGAGGCTGTTGAGAAAAAGCTTGAGCCTCATTCAGTCATTAAAGGTTACCGAATAGAAAAAGTTAGAAAAACACTAAAAGGGTATGATTTAGAACTTAATAGTGGCGAGGTATTAGAGGCAAATTGTATCGTTTCTACAGTACCTCATCATATTTTACCAAACATGTTTTCAAATCATTTCTTTGATGTATTTAAGGATGTACCTGCGACTTCTGTTGCAACTGTTGCAATGGCATTTCCAAAGGAAGCAATTGAAAAGGATATAGACGGTACTGGTTTTGTTGTGTCAAGAAACAGCGACTATACCATCACTGCTTGCACATGGGGACATAAGAAATGGCCTCATTCATGTCCAGAAGGTAAAGTGTTACTGAGATGTTATGTAGGTCGTGCTGGTGATGAAGCGGTTGTAGATTTGTCAGATGACGAAATCGTTAAGATTGTGCTAGAAGATCTAAACAAAACGATGAATATTACCATGGATCCTGATTTTTCGATTGTTTCTAGGTGGAAAGATTCTATGCCTCAATATACGGTGGGGCATAAAGAGAGAATTGCAAAGGTGAAACAACATGTAAAAGAGGAGCTACCAGGTGTGTTCCTTGCAGGAAGTTCTTTCGAGGGACTAGGACTACCGGATTGTATTGATCAAGGAGAAGCAGCAGTAAAATACGTTTTAGACTACATTAAATAGAACATTTAGGGGACTCTACTTTTTAGTAGAGTTCCTTTTTGGTGAACCGCGGAAAGCAAGCTCTTGGAGTGTATATCTACATCCGAGATAAACAGAACCATAGTAAAAAAAGCAGCCAGTCGTTTATACCTACGACTGGCTTTCAAAGTTGCACTAAAAGTGCGTTGGAAGGGATTTTCATGGGATTAGAAAAAAAGTCTAATCCCATAACAACATGGAAAATATCAAAATTATTAAAATAAGAGATTAGTAAGTTAAATATCTGTTACACCAAGGCAACTATCGCATTTATTTCCATAACATTCATGCTGCTCTTCCATTTTGTTTCCACAATTGACACATTCTTTTGGCGGCAAATTTTTGAAAAACTCAACGATGTTTTGAATCATAGTAAAACCTCCAGTATGTTTGTGTGTTATAAACAGATTTAATATTAATGTAATTGTATTATAACAGATTAATAGTGTCAATCCCTGTTTTTAAAAAAGGGCTTTTCCGTCTTCTTGTTTTAATTTATCTTTTAAAAATGAAAAATTAGGCATAATCTAATACAATGAATGTATGTATTATATTTCTATTTTCGGAGGGATTTTATGAAGCTAACAACAGTTGGTTTTTGGGGAGGATACCCTAAGGTTAACGAAGCGAGCTCAGGCTATTTATTAGAACACGATGGGTTCAATTTATTAATTGATTGTGGGAGTAGTGTATTAGCTAAGCTACAAAATTTTGTTCAACCAGAAGAATTAGATGCCGTTATTCTCTCTCATTACCATCCTGATCATATTGCTGATATTGGAGTCCTACAACATGCAAGATTAATTCAAGGCTTTCTAGGGAAGGAAATGAACACGTTACCGATATACGCTCATTCCTTAGATCAACAAGAGTTCGCAAAATTAACTTATAAAAATATAACGCAAGGCATTGCTTATGATCCTAATCAAACTTTAAAGGTAGGGCCTTTTACCGTTCAATTCTTATTAACCGTGCACCCAGCACCTTGTTATGCCATGAGGTTTGAGGTAGACGGGAAAAGTTTTGTGTATACTGCTGATACTGCCTATAAAGAGGAGTTTATTGGATTCTGCCAAGATGCAGACTTATTATTGTGTGAATGTAATTTCTACAGTAATCAAGATGGCAAAGGGGCTGGGCATATGAATAGTTTTGATGCAGGAAATTTGGCTACACAAGCTAATGTAAAGCAGTTAGTGTTAACCCATCTACCTCACTACGGCGAATTAACAAATTTAGTAAATGAAGCTTCTCAAAAATATGCAGGACCTATCTCATTGGCATCATTTGGACAATCGGTGAATTTGTAAACACAAAAAACTAAGCTGGGGAGAAACTCACATGTTATTTATAGATAACCAAGGTATTACAGACCCAAGGATTAATTTAGCCATAGAAGAATACGCGCTGAAAAATTTAGATATTAATGAAACTTATTTATTATTTTACATAAACGAGCCATCCATCATTATTGGCAAAAATCAAAACACAATAGAAGAAATTAATACAGATTACGTGGAGGGGAATGGCATCCATGTAGTTCGTCGACTATCAGGAGGCGGAGCCGTTTACCATGATTTAGGCAACCTCAACTTTAGTTTTATTACAAAGGATGATGGGGAAAGCTTCCATAACTTTGCGAAATTTACGGAACCTGTTATATCAGCCCTAGAAAAGCTAGGTGTAAATGCTGAGCTAAGTGGGCGAAATGATATTTTAGCTGAGGGTAGAAAAATTTCCGGAAATGCACAATTTTCTACTAGGGGTAGAATGTTCAGTCATGGAACATTGCTTTTTGATTCCGAAATTGAAAGTGTTGTATCTGCACTAAAAGTTAAAAAGGACAAGATTGAGTCAAAGGGAATTAAATCAATTAGAAGTAGGGTAGCCAATATTTCCGAATTTTTATCAGAAAAACTGACCATTGAACAGTTTAGGTCTCTTCTTTTAAAAAGTATCTTTGGGGATGAAGAAAGTATTACCGAGTATAAGCTAACAGATAAGGATTGGGAGAATATACACGCTCTATCAAAAGAGCGCTATCAAAACTGGGACTGGAATTACGGAAAATCTCCAAAGTTTAATCTTCAGCATTCGCACCGCTTTCCTGTTGGTCAAATTGATGTAAGGCTTGAAGTTAATAAAGGTGTAATTGATAACTGCAAAATCTATGGTGATTTCTTTGGAGTAGGAGATATTAGTGAAATAGAACAGAGATTAGTGGGCATTCGCTATGAAAAAGCAGAAATTGAAGCGGCATTAGATAGTGTTCAAATTCCACATTATTTTGGAAACGTAACAAAAGAGGAGTTCATCCAGCTTATCTATTAATTGAAATATGCTATATAAGAAAAACAACAAATATTAAATTGAAATAAAAATGGTACCTTGAAAAGGTACCATTTTTTTACTAAAACACTTGTGTTCAAAAGAAAATTTAGAAAATTCATTAATGTATGCGTTTTCTCTTGAATCCATATCTTTCTTTCAATATAATATATTTAGAAAATATTATATTTTAAAAACTGAATGACTATTCATTCAATACCAAAGGGGATGGCATGATGAATTTATCTTCTCAGTTACACGAGACTGCTAAAAGATTGCCTCAAAAGCCTGCATATTATTTTATGGATCAATCAAGTACATACGCAGAGCTAGATGGAGCAATTACGAAATTTGCATCAGGTCTAGAGCAATTAGGGGTTAAAAAGGGAGATCATGTTGGATTATTATTAGGGAATTCACCTTACTTTATCATTGGAATGTACGGGGCACTTCGTTTAGGTGCAACAGTTATTCCGATTAATCCAATTTATACTCCGGATGAGATTGGGTATATTTTAAATAATGGTGATGTAAAAGTAGTTGTGGCACTTGACTTACTACTACCTTTAGCAGAAAAAATGCATGGGGCATTACCGAGTGTTGAAAACTTTATTGTTTGCGAAACACCTCAAGGAAAAGAGGCTAATACTGACCTTTCTAAGTTAACAGTTGCTCCAAAATTAAAAGCGTTTACACAAGTATTGGTATCTGGTGATTTAAGCTATAAAGGACCGGAATTAGATGAAGATGATGTTGCCGTTATTCTTTATACTTCCGGAACAACAGGAAAACCTAAAGGTGCCATGTTGACACATAAAAATCTGTTTAGCAATGCACGAGATGTAGGTCAATACTTGCACATGAATGAAGATGACCGTGTTATTACAACGTTACCTATGTTCCACGTGTTCTGTTTAACTGTTGCCTTGAATGCACCTTTCATGACTGGTGCGACCATTTTAATCGATCCAAAATTTAGTCCACAAGAGATTTTCAGACTTGCTAAGAAGTTTGAACCAACTGTATTTGCAGGGGTTCCAACGATGTACAATTTCTTGTATCAGTATCCAGAGGGCAATCCGGAAGATTTAAAGTCTCTTAGACTTTGTATCTCGGGCGGAGCATCTATGCCTGTTTCTCTTTTAAAAGCATTTGAGGAAAAATTCAATGTGCTAATTTCTGAGGGATATGGACTTTCTGAAGCTTCTCCAGTTACATGCTTCAATCCACTAGATAAACCAAGAAAGCCTGGCTCAATCGGGCAGTCTATCGTTAATGTTGAAAATAGAGTGGTTAATGAGCTTGGTGAGGAAGTACCAGTAGGTGAAGTAGGAGAATTAATTGTTCGTGGTCCAAATGTTATGAAGGGCTACTATAAATTACCTGAGGAATCAGCAGCGACCATTCGTGATGGTTGGCTTTATACTGGAGACTTAGCAAAGGTTGATGAAGAAGGCTACTTCTATATTGTCGATCGTAAAAAGGATTTAATCCTAGTGGGTGGCTATAATGTGTACCCACGTGAAGTAGAAGAAGTTCTTTATGCGCATCCTGATGTAGTCGAGGCAGCTGTGTTAGGCGTACCAGATCCAAATCTAGGAGAAGCGGTAAGAAGTTATGTGGTTAGTAAAAATCCAGAATTAACAGCTGAGCAACTTCATGAATATTGTAGCGAGCATTTAGCAAAGTACAAGGTTCCTAGTTCAATAGAATTTTTAGAAGAGCTTCCTAAAAATACTACAGGGAAAATTTTAAGAAGAGCACTTAAACAGCAGGTTCTTCAAAACTAATAGATTGAAAGAGCAGACTTTTGTAGGTCTGCTCTTTTTTTAGTAGAAAATTTTAGAATTCTGAAAGGGTTTTCAAGAAGAATAACGAAATTGATATAGAGAGAAGAGAAGTAAGAAAAGTAATGACTTATCGTCTTTATTGAAGGTTATTTACCTAATGCGATAAAAAGGAGAGTTGATCATAAGTGAGTTCAATTTTATTTGAAGTAAGAGATCACATTGGAATTGTAACATTAAACCGACCTGAGGCTTTGAATGCCTTTAATTTCGATACATTGGTGGAGCTACAAGGAATTGTTGAGAAAATCCGAACAGATTCAGAAGTTCGCGTAGTCATTTTTACTGGAGCTGGTGAAAAAGCATATAGTGTTGGTGCAGACTTAAAGGAGAGAAAATCACTAACTCCCGAAGAGGTAAAACGAAATATATTCAAAATAGGTGATGTGTTTACAGCTATTGACCAGCTTCCACAACCGACTATAGCTGCTATTAATGGCTTTGCATTTGGCGGCGGAATGGAATTAGCCCTATCCTGTGACTTTCGAGTTGCAGTCTCTGGAACGTTAATGGGGTTGACGGAAACGAGTCTAGCGATTATTCCAGGAGCAGGTGGAACACAAAGACTTCCAAGATTAATTGGGCAGGCTAAGGCATTGGAATTAATCCTAACTGCCAAACGTCTAACATCAGAAGAAGCGTTAGATTATGGAATTTTAAATAAAGTTGTTGAAAAAAATTCCTTGTTAGAATCTAGTATAGAACTAGCCCAACAAATGCTTGCAAACGGGCCAATTGCATTACAACAAGCAAAATTTGCGGTAAAACATGGGATGAACGTAGATTTGCAAACAGGATTAAATATTGAGCGAAAAGCGTATGAAGTAACGATTCCTACAGAAGATCGAGTGGAAGCCCTAACGGCATTTAGTGAAAAAAGAAAACCTAATTTTAAAGGCAAGTAAGAGCACACGGTGATATTTCACCGTGTTTTTTTAGTTTGGTTAAGAATCAAACTAAAAAAATACTTGATATTCCCCCTAATATAATTATATAATCTTATCTATAGAAAATGTTTTAGTGCATAAAAGCATAAAAGCTTAAAAGTGTAAAAGTGAAGTAGTTACATATAAAGAGGGGGATTTAAATGTTTAAGAAAATGAAATCGGTGGCTATAGTTGGCTTAATGGGGACGATGCTACTAAGTGGTTGTGGAACATCTGAAAGTACAGGTGGAGACGAAGGATCTTCATCAGGAGGAAAAACATATAAAGTGGGTGTCACGCAGATTGTAGAACATCCTTCCCTTGATGCAGCGTTAGAAGGCTTTCAGAAAGCGTTAGAGGATGAAGGGTTAGAGGTAGAATTTGATGTTCAAATCGCTCAAGGAGATCAAAACAACTCAAAATCAATTGCTGATAATTTTGTTGGAGATAAAGTGGATCTAATTTTTGCAAACTCTACTCCAAGTGCTTATAGTGCTTTAAACGCAACAAAGGAAATTCCAATCGTATTTACTTCCGTTACGGACCCAGTTGGGGCAGAACTTGTGAAGTCTATGGAAGAGCCTGGGGCTAATATTACGGGAACAACGGATACACATCCCGATGCTATTCCAAACATGGTGAAGTTTATCGATGAGCAATTTGACGGGAACAATGTAGGAGTTATTTATAACTCAGGAGAACAAAATTCCGTTGCTCAAATTGCCCTTGTAGAAGAAGCTTTAAAAGGAACGGATCTTAACCTAGTTGAAGCAACGGTTTCAACTTCGTCTGAAGTAAAGCAAGCTGCAGAGTCCTTAATTGGCAAAGCTGACTCAATCTACATTATCACAGATAATACCGTTGTATCTGCCTTAGAATCCGTAATCCAAGTTGCAAATGAGAACGATTTACCTCTATTTGTAGGCGAGTTAGATTCTGTTAAGCGTGGAGGATTTGCAGGGTACGGCTTTGATTACGGTGATATTGGTTACGAGGCAGGATTAATGGCTGCACAAATTTTAAAAGGTGAGAAAACTCCAGCAGAGCTTCCAGTTCAATATCCGCAAAACTTAAAACTTTTAATTAACAAAAAAGCAGCAAGTGAAATGGGTGTGGAAGTCAAGGATGAGTGGGCTGACCTTGCTGAGTTTCTAGAATAAAAAGTAGGTAAGGGCTTCTACTTATATAGAGAGGCCCTTATTTTTCCGAGATAGTAGAAAGGAAGTTTTATTATGTTTTTTTCAATTTTTAGTTCTGTTGAAGCGGGTGCTATGTATGCACTGATGGCTTTAGGTGTCTATTTATCTTTTAGAATCTTAGACTTCCCTGATTTAACGGTTGACGGGAGCTTTGTAACGGGTGCATCGGTAGCGGCCATATTAATTGTAGGGGGAACCAATCCTTTTATTGCTACAATAGCGGCGATGATTGCCGGATTTTTAGCAGGATGTATGACTGGATTATTGCATACGAAGGGGAAGATTAATCCTCTTCTCTCAGGGATATTAATGATGATTGCTTTGTACTCTATCAATCTTAGAATCATGGGGAAATCGAATGTTCCTCTCCTTCAGGAGTCAACGGTTATTACAATGATTAATGACTTTTGGCAAAAGATTAAGGTTGATCAATTTCTAGAAACCATACTTACATCGGTCGGGTTGTCAGGCTATATCCCTAAAACATGGGGGATTCTTCTGCTAATGCTTCTTCTAGCTTTAGTCACTAAAGGATTAATTGACTTTTTCTTAAAAACAGACCTTGGATTGGCGATTCGGGCTACTGGTGACAATGAAACGATGATTAGAAGTTTTTCTGCTGATACTGATTTCTTAAAGATACTAGGTCTTGGTTTATCCAATTCTCTTGTAGCTTTTTCCGGAGCTTTAATTGCTCAGTACAATGGTTTTAGTGATGTTGGTATGGGAATTGGAATGATTATTATTGGCTTAGCATCTGTCATTATTGGTGAAGCCATTTTTGGAGCCAAGAATATTGTTCGTGCAACACTTGCTGTAATCGGTGGGGCAATCCTTTACCGAATTATTATTACACTTGCATTAAGAGTCGAGTTTTTGGAAACGGGTGATATGAAACTTATCACAGCATTCATTGTTGTTTCAGCATTAGTTATACCAAAGATCATAGATCAGCAGCGTGAGAAACGGAAAAGGAAGAAGAGGCTCCTCGCAACGAGTCAATTAACTATCAACAAACAGAAGAAAAGTGGTGAAAGCCTTGCTACAATTGAATCAGATTTATAAAGTATTTAACGAAGGTACACCAGACGAGAAGGTGGCTTTAGGGCATGTTAACTTGTCCCTGAGAGCTGGAGACTTTGTTACAGTAATAGGAAGTAATGGTGCCGGAAAATCCACCTTAATGAATATCATATCAGGTAAAATGTTTCCGGATATCGGAGAAGTAGTAATAGATGGTAAAGATGTCAGTCATATAAAAGAACATAAACGGTCGAAGCTAATTGGACGTGTTTTTCAGGATCCAATGGCCGGTACCGCTCCTTCTATGACAATTGAAGAGAATTTAGCAATTGCTTATTCACGAACCCAATCACGTGGGTTGAGCAAAGGTGTTACTAAAAAGAGAAAAGAGCTTTTCCAAGAAAAGTTAGAGTCACTACATCTAGGGCTTGAAAATCGACTCCAGGCGAAAGTAGGGCTTCTTTCTGGGGGAGAGAGGCAAGCACTTTCCTTGTTAATGGCAACATTTACTGAACCAAAAATATTATTACTTGATGAACATACTGCTGCACTAGATCCTTCTAGGGCTGAGTTAATCACAAATTTAACAAAGGAAATCGTTAATGAATACAAATTAACGACACTTATGGTAACGCATAATATGCAACAGGCTCTAGAGCTTGGAAATAGATTAATTATGATGGATAAGGGCCAAATCATATTTGAAGCAAATGAAGACGAGAAAAATGAGTTAACGGTCGAAAAGCTACTACTAGAATTCCAAAGAATTCGTGGAGAGAAGATGAACTCCGACCGTGCTGTTCTTATATAATTGAGATAAAAAAACACATGGTTTAGTAGACCATGTGTTTTCCCTTGTTGTTTAGAAAATTATAAAATGCTAGCCTATGTATAACTCTCAGTTAATTATACACGTCCAGCTCCAGCGCCCAGCGCCTAGTAAACTTCCCCCCCTCTCCTTACGATAAGTCAACATCGAATCGCTAACGCTCTTCGTGTTTCCTTTATCTCATACGAAGGGAGTCCAGTTTATACGTCGCTAAACGGGCGATTGCGCTTTTGGTCTTAAGGATAATACATAACCGCTTGATAGGTTGTTTTTCCGTGACCGGTGTTTCGATAGGTATGAGTCTTATTTGCCAGGAACCTGATAGAATTACCAGTCTCTACTTTAAAGCTTTCGTCACCGATAATCATTTCTAGTTCACCTGTCATGACGGTAATATATTCTTCTACGCCTTCGTTATGTTTCTCAGAAGTGTGTTCACAGCCTAATTCCATTTCAACAGTAAAAATCTCAAACTTTTTTCTAGGATCAAAGGGAAATATGGAATATACACGGTATTCACCATCATTTTCAATGATTGGAATGGTATTTCTCAATTTTACGTAAACAACATCAGTTGCTTCTTCATTAATAAGAGATGAAAAAGAGACTTGAAGCCCTTTAGCTATTTTCCAAAGGGTTGTAACAGTAGGGTTCGACTCACCGCGTTCAATCTGACCGAGCAAGGCTTTGCTTACACCCGTTATTTCACCTGTTTGATCTAGGCTGTAACCTCTTGATTTACGAATGTTTCTTAAGTTTTCTCCAATATTTTTTTGAATATTTTCCATATTTCCTCCAAAAATATTGTGTATTATAGTGCACGGATGTATAATATGTTATATCAAATATCCGTTATGGTATACATTTGTTTATTATATTATACTTTTTTGTTTCGGTTTCTACAAGGTCATTCATAAATGGTTAAGGTGGTGTGTTTGTAATGTCAGAGCTAGCATTAGGGAAGGTTTCCTCAGAGTTTAGGAAAGGTATTCAAGCAGGAATTAGTATCGGGATAGGTTATTTTCCAATTGCTATTACATTCGGTTTACTTGCTAAAACTACAGGACTAACAGTAAGTGAAACGGTTTTGATGAGTTTACTAGTTTTTGCTGGAGCCTCTCAGTATATTTCATTAAGTTTACTAACATTAGGAACTGGGGCTTTTGAAATTATTCTTACAACACTTATTGTTAACATTCGTCATTTCCTCATGTCTGCTTCATTAAATGAGAAGTGTGAGGATGAACATACGCCAGTCAAGATGTTGTATTCATTTGGGATAACAGATGAAACGTTTTCTGTTGCAGCATTAAGGGAAGGAAAGGTATCTACTGGCTTCTTGTTTGGCGTTATCCTCATGGCTTACTCAAGTTGGGTAGTGAATTCTGGCTTAGGACATGTTATTGGAGGCAGTTTACCGAGGATGCTTCAAGAAAGTATGTCAGTGGCGTTGTATGCGATGTTTGTAGGGTTATTAGTACCTTCAATGAAAAAAAGTGTGAAGGTTGTTTATTTAGCTGTGTTAGCTGCTAGCTTCAATACGATTTTTACATTTACTAGCCTATTATCGACAGGTTGGGGAATTGTCGTAGCGACGCTATTATCTGCAGTAATTGTAGAACTTGTTGAAGGGGTAAAACGGAAAAAAGGGGGCGGAGAGTTTGCATAGTGAAATGGTTTGGATGATTATTGGAATGGCCGTTGTAACCTATATCCCGAGAATGCTGCCTTTTGTTCTTTTTAAAGGGAAAGAACTTCCTGCTTTCTTACAAGGGGTATTAAAAAATGTTCCTTACGCAACTTTAGGTGCTCTCATTTTTCCAGGGATCCTCTTTATCCAAGAAGATATATGGTACGGACTGCTTGGCGCTGCAGCAGCATTTATTGCTGCCTTCCTTGGTGCAAATGTAATTGTCGTAGTGTTAGGGTCCATTACTGTATTATCCATTTATTCATTTTTCTTTTAGTTTTTATATAAGTTGACAGTCCTTGGGTTACTTATTGCCTAGCTAAAATATATTTCTCTAAAAGTGCTGGTTCTTTAAGAATCAGTATTTTTTAATGTGGAATCCTTCATTTTGAAGAGTAAACTATAACCGCTAAATTCACACGAAATACTGTCCATATTTGTGAAACCCTTTTTGGGTGGTAACCTTGAATGTAAATAATGAAGAGAGACAAGATATAGTTCTAAATACTAATTTTTTTACTAAACTAAATATAGAGGGGTTGTACAAAAATAGTAGGCAGTTTAGTGGGTTAGACCGTAATAAAGTTAATTCTTAAGGGGGGGTTCGATGGCTAGAAAGATAGGTTTTTATGGGGTATTGGCCTATATTATATACGGATTATTTTTCTACTGGTATTTATTTTACTTTGCAGACACAAGTTTGCCATTTGAATATGATGGCTCTACAGCTGATCCTGCTACATTTTTAAATGGACGAGAGTTAACGCTTAGTGAGGAATATTCTAAAATAAGAAACCTTCTATTTTTCCTGGCAACTCCATTTGAATGGATATTTTATTTATTAATCCTACTATTTGGACTATCTAAAGCTTTCAAGCGTTGGGGTGAGCAATCTTCCAAATATAAGGTCCTTCAAACAGCCATTTATTTAATTTGGTTATCTTTCTTTGCATTTGTGGCAACATTTCCATTAAGCTACATTAGCTTTTCACTATCAAAAACCTATAATATCTCAACACAATCTTTTGCTTCATGGATGAAAGATGAGCTAATTGACTTCTGGGTTAATTATGGAACCATGTTTGTTATTGTTTCAGTATTATATTGGTTGATGAAAAAAAGTACAAAAAGATGGTGGCTCTATGCATGGCTGCTATCAGTACCTTTTACCTTGTTTATGATGTTCCTACAGCCTGTTATCATTGATCCTCTATATAACGATTTTTATCCGTTGAAAAATAAAGAGTTAGAAGCAAAAATTTTAACGCTTGCCGAAGAGGCGAATATTCCAGCTGAACATGTGTTTGAAGTGAATATGGCTGAAAAGACAAATGCCTTAAATGCATATGTAACGGGGATAGGTTCAAACTCAAGAATCGTTCTTTGGGACACTACCTTAAATAAATTAAGTGAAGATCAGATTTTATTTATCATGGCTCATGAAATGGCACACTATGTTGAAAAGCACCTTTATATAGGGATAGGGGGCTACTTACTTTTATCACTACTCGGACTTTATTTAACATATCGTATCATGCATTATGTGATCGACAGGTGGGGAGAGGCGTTTAAGATTCCTTCGGTTCATGACATAAGATCGCTTCCATTGTTCCTAATGATCCTTTCCATGCTTATGTTTGTGTCAAGTCCTTTATCTAATACAGTTTCTAGGTATCAGGAAACTCGGGCAGATCGATATGCTATCAACATGACAGACGATTCTGAGGCAGCTATTCAAACATTCCAAGAACTAACGAGAGCCGGTTTAAGCCAAGTAAACCCACCACTATTGGTCAAAATTTTTAGGTATGGCCACCCAACCATGCTCGAACGGATATCTATGATTGAAGATTATGAGATGGAAAAAAGAATAAATCATAATAAGTAATGAGGTCCAGTTTGGGCCTCTTTTTCTCTTGAAAAAAATAAAAACCCTCCGCTATTATTGGAGGGATAAGTTCTATCAATCTTGAATTTTCTCTATGTTCCAAAACGCTTCGTTAATTGGTTGTATTCTTTGGATAACTTCATAAAAGTTGGTTTGTCTTGGTCATCAATGGCTTTGTCAATTCGTTTAGTCAACTTTTCTCTTTCAGCCTTTAATAAGGATTCTGACAATAGCATCTCAATGTACAAATCTAACACGAACGATTCTTTTGCCTTCTTTCGATTCAATGTACCGGATTTCATTAATTCTGAGTAAGATTTTTCCTTCATGGGAATCACCTCTGATGCCTTTTTAATATTATATGGAATGATGAAGAAATAATCAACAGAATTTTTAAAAAATTTAAATAATTATTTTGTATGCAGGTAAAATTTTGAATAATTTCCGAAATTTTTACAATTGTAATCCAAAAACGATTAAGAACTGATATGATATGAAGCATATCACGTAGTAAGGAGTGAAAAGATGGTTATGCAGAAGAGGCATATAATAGAGGAATATGAAATTACTCCTTTGACAATGGTCGTTATGCCAATTACCTATGGGAGTAAAACCTATTCTAAAATTATTGAATTTGAAGAGGAGCTTATCTCTCCGTTTAAACCATTAGAGATTATTAAAAAGAGCTGTCAATTCTTTGGATCAAGTTTTGAAGGAAGGAAAGACGGAACGAAAGAACTCATTGGAATTACACACAAAGTTCCTATATCTATCTCCCCACCAAACTCTATTTATTTCTTTCCGACTACATCTCCAGAAAAACCTCAATGCATTTGGATTTCTCATGAACATATTGCAGACTATATGAAGGGAAGTGAGAATGGCACAATCGTTACCTTTAACAATGGACATGTATTAGACATTCCAATCTCTCCAAGTTCATTTCAAAATCAACTCATTAGAACAGTTATGCTTAAATCTAAGCTGACTCAAAGAATTGAGGAAACCCATAAAAAGTTTAAATATATGAACAAGCCAAGATTGTTGAAAGCTTCTGAAATGAGATCATCCTATTAAATTTAACTCTGCAGAAGCATTGGTGAGTGCTTCTGTTTTTATGTTGTAATGATAAAGAATCAGAATCATGTTGACTTAGAACCACTATGTCTCTTATATAGATAAAAATCCATTAATTCTTGGACCTTGTTTCGTATTCTAGGGTTAAAATAATTATGGTGTTCTTCGTATCCTTTATATAAAAAAGTAAACATGGTAAAAGCTTCATCTCTTTTGGACTCAAATACTTGGAGCTTATTTTTCTTCATATAGCGTCTTACCTCTGCTAACTCCTTCTGGATCGCCTTCATCGTTTCTTCTACAAGATTTAAATAAGGCTGTTGTAACTTAAAGGGGCTCTTTTTAAAGACAGCTAAGTCCTTATTTAAAACAGTTAACACCATGGGCAAATAAATGGCTTGTTCCAATATGTTTCGATCTTCTTCTGGAATTCTTGTCATAAGCACCTTACCCCTATTGAATAAAATAGGAACATCTGTTCGTTTATATCTTACAAAAATTAAAAGGATATATCAAGTCATATCATTAACTTTTCCAGAGAAAATCTAATAATATACTTGAGTGACTAAACTGGTAGGATGTTTAACACGATAAGGATTTCCAAATGAAAAAATTAACAAATACAAAAATTCTGAAAAGAAGGCGGAAAAGTATTTCTATTATCGAAATAAAAGAGTAAAATAGGTTTGTATATAATAATTTGGCAGTTACTATACTGGGAAGGATGAGATGACTTGCAAGCAACTAGAAACATAAAGTCTGATGATTTATTTAAATTAAAATCTGTAGCAGATCCTCAATTAGCAGCAAACGGGAAGGATCTAATCTACGTTGAAACATTAATTTCTGAAGAAAAGAATGATTATGTCTCAAATCTTTTTTACATAAATGTAACGGAAAAAAGCAAGGCAGTTCAATGGACCTTTGGGGAGCACCGTAACCACTCTCCGCGTTGGTCTCCCAATGGCCAACAAATCGCTTTTGTTTCAAACAGAAGTGGAAAAAATCAAATTTATGTTTTAAACAACAATGGTGGGGAAGCTCAACCAATTACCAATTGTGTAAACGGGGCAAGCAATCCTGTGTGGTCACCAGATGGTACCAAATTGGCATTTAATGTATCTTTAGGCAAAGAAGAAGACCTATATTCAAAAGAGGAAAAGAAGGACGAAAAGAATAAGAAGTTGACTCCTCTTGAAGTAGATAAAATGAAGTATAAATCAGATGCAGTAGGTTTTTATAACGGCAAGTTTAAGCAAGTAGCGATTGTCGATTTAGTATCAGGTGAAATGGAACTTTTAACAGAAGGTGAATCGGATTATCATCTTCAAAGTTGGTCACCGGATGGAAGACATCTTGCCGTAACAGCAGACTTAAGTGAAGATTTAGATTTTTCCTTTTTAAATGATTTGTATTTGCTAGATGTGCAGACGAAACAACTACAAAAAATTACAAATGGAACAGGTTATTTCGGGAATGCTACCTGGTCCCCAAATGGTAAATATATTGGTTTAATTGGGCATGAGCGCGAATTCGCCAATGCTACGTTGAGCAAGATTTGGGTATTTGACGTTGAGGAAAATGAACTGAAGTGTTTAACAAGTGATTCAGAGCTTTTGGTCGGAGATTTTGCAATAGGAGATTTCCAACAAGGAACCGTAAGTCCAGGTTTACTTTGGTCAGAAGATAACAACAGTTTCTATTTCTTAGCGACAGACCACGGGAATACAGTTGTTTATTATGGAGCTTTAAGTGGTGAGTTGTACCCTGCTTTGTTAGATCAGCAACATGTTTATGGTTTAACAACTGGTGGAAATGTAAATACGGCAGTAGTTGCAGTCAGTAAGCCAACCCTACCAGGAGAGCTTTTCTTATTAGATGTTCCAACTGGGGACCTACAGCAGCTGACGTTTACAAATGAGGCATTCACTAAAGAAGTAAAACTTGCTGGAGTAGAAGAAATTGAATTCAAATCTAAGGATGATTGGGATTTACATGGCTGGCTAATGAAGCCTGCAAATTATCAAGAAGGGGAAAAATATCCTTTAATTCTTGAAATACACGGTGGTCCACATGCTATGTATGCAAATACATATTTCCATGAGTTCCAAACACTAGCTGCCCAAGGATATGCAGTCCTATTTATCAATCCAAGGGGAAGCCATGGCTATGGCCAAAAGTTTGTTGATGCGGTAAGAGGGGACTATGGTGGAAGAGACTATGCTGACTTAATGGAAGCAGTCGATTATGTCCTTGAAAACTTTGACTTTATTGACGAGAGTCGACTAGGTGTTACTGGTGGAAGCTATGGTGGGTTTATGACAAACTGGATTGTAGGTCACACAAACCGATTCAAAGCAGCTGTAACACAACGTTCAATCTCAAACTGGATTAGCTTCTACGGTGTAAGTGATATTGGATACTACTTTAATGAATGGCAAATCAAAGCTGAGTTGGAAGACATCGAAACACTATGGAAGCATTCGCCATTGAAATATGTTAATGAAGTAGAAACACCGTTGCTTATCCTTCATAGTGAAAAAGACTACCGCTGTCCAATTGAGCAAGCTGAGCAGCTTTACATTGCATTAAAGCATAGAAAGAAAGAAACGAAATTTGTTCGCTTCCCTGAATCTAATCATGAATTATCTAGAAGTGGGAAACCAAATCTAAGAATTGATCGATTAAATTACATTGCAAATTGGTTTAATGAGTATATTAAATAATAGTAAGAACGCCGCAGAACATTGTTTTGCGGCGTTTTTACATAGGAATATTTTTGGATACATATTCTTTAACATCTTTGTTCTAAAAAACAATCTTACTCTTAACCAATATTTTTTACTATCTACGGTGTTGATAAGTAATAATAAAGAAAAGAGGAAAATGGGACAAAATGTCGAAAAGTGTCTCATAAAAAGAAACTTTTCTAGTGAAAACTAAGTCTTATACAAGAGGGGCTTTTCATTAGATTATGTTGAATTTAAAGATTGTTTGATCTTTCCAAAAAAGAGCCTTCAGGAAAGAAATTTTCTAGATCGGAAGGTATGTAATAATGAGATTCGAGAGACACCAACAAAAAAAAGATAAGAAAAAGAAGCGATGGAGAAACTTCTTTTTATTGATTTTCTTACTAGTCGGTAGTGGCTTTGCTTACACATATTATCAATTTAAGCAGGGAGAAACACAGTCACTAGAGAAAGTGGAAATCAAGAAAGAAACGTATGCCTTCAATGGAGAGGTTGATGAATACGGTGCAATGAATATCCTCCTTTTAGGAAGTGATTCAAGAGGAGAGGATAAGTCTCGTACAGATACGATTATGGTTGCCCAATATCACCCTGATAAAAAAAGTTACAAAATTATCTCTTTTATGAGGGACATGTATGTAACCATTCCAGGCCATGGAGAAAACCGAATAAATACTGCATTTGCAAAGGGTGGTCCAGAGCTTTTACGGCAAACGATTAAAGAAAACTTTGGGATAGATTTACAGTATTATTCTATTGTAGATTTCGAAGGTTTTGTACAATTAATTGATGAAGCATTTCCAGAGGGAGTAGAGGTAAACGTTGAAAAAAGGATGTCAGCCAACATTGGTGTGACGATTGAACCAGGACTACAGAAGTTAGATGGTAAGCATCTTTTAGGATATGTTCGCTTTAGACAAGATGCAGTTGGTGATTTTGGTAGGGTAGAAAGGCAACAGGAAGTAATGAAACAGATAGGAAATCAATTAAAAAGCTTTCAAACCATCCCAAAACTCCCTAAATTACTAGGTGTTGTTTCGCCATTTATCACGACAAATATGGATGCTGGAGATATGCTTTATATCGGTAAAGACTATCTTTCAAAGAACAATCGGGATATTGAAACGATGAGGATACCGGTAGATGGAGCTTGGGAAAATGCTAGGATGAATGGGGCATCTGTATTGCTTATTGATACTGAAAAGAACAAGGCAGCCATAAATGAATTCCTTGGCAGATAAGGAGTCAAAAGTTCTCTTTTACTAAAAGGGAGTGTACAATATAAAAAAGAGGTAAAAATAGACTAAATAGGATTTTGTAAAAAACGTTGCTTTTTTTAATCAAGGAGATATTTAATGGACATAGAATTAATGAGAGAATGGTTTACAATTGAAAATATAATGGAGTTAATTGGTAGATATAAAGCGTTAGGTCCTATTCCTGGAATATTGCTTCCAATGCTTGAGGCGTTCTTACCGTTCTTACCTCTGTTTTTATTTGTGATGGCGAATGCAAATGCTTTTGGGCTTTGGTTTGGATTTTTGTTCTCTTGGATTGGAGCATGTGCTGGAGCCTTACTAGTTTTTTTCTTAGTCCGAAAATATGGGCAAAAACGTATTTTGAATTTTGTTAAAAGACATCCTCAAGTACAAAAATTAATGACTTGGGTAGAGCGTCGTGGTTTTGGTCCGTTATTTGTATTATTATGTTTTCCATTTACGCCGTCGGCTGTTGTAAATATTGTTGCAGGCCTATCCAAAATTAGTATGGCCCAATATATGCTAGCAGTACTAACAGGAAAAATGGTCATGATTTTTACAATTAGTTTTGTTGGCTATGATATTAGGGCTTTAATTACTCAACCAGTTAGAACAGCCATAGTAGCGGTCGTAATTTTTATCTTGTGGTTTGTTGGAAAAAGAATTGAGGTACGAATGAATTTGGCGGCTGAGCATAGTCAAGGTAAATAGATAATAGAGTGATGTGGAGGAGATTGCGTTGAATGAACAAATTAAAAAAGAAGGTTTAGAGTGGATTAAGGCACTTGGAATAGGTCTCATTATTTTTGTTTTTATACGTACGTTTTTCTTCTCCAACTATGAAGTAGAAGGTGAATCTATGATGCCAACACTACAAGATGGAAATAAGCTTGTAGTGAATAAGATTGGCTATCAAATAGGCGATTTAGACCGATTCGATGTGGTCGTTTTCCATGCGAATAAAGACGAGGATTATGTTAAAAGAATCATCGGGCTACCTGGGGATACAATAGAGTATAAAAATGACCAATTATTTATAAATGGTAAAGCCGTACAAGAACCTTATTTGGAAAAGCACAAACAACAAATATTCGGAGCACAGTTAACAGGTGATTTTACTTTAAGCGAGATGACAGGCGAAGAGGTAGTTCCAGAGGGTCAAGTCTTTGTCCTAGGAGATAATCGTCTTGGAAGCTGGGACAGTCGACATTTTGGCTTTGTTCCAGTAGATCAAGTGGTAGGGAAAGTTAACCTCAGATATTGGCCATTTGATCATGTTGCTGTATCATTTTAACATTTTTAACAGATGTGTATTCATATATAAAATGCTAAGGACTCGACTTAATTCGAGTCCTTTTTTTGTAATTATATGATAGAATAGTAGAAATATTATGTAAAATAAGGAAAAGGAAAGGAGGGTAAACAGTTGAGAAAACCTATGCCAGTCATTAAGACGAAGCTTATTGCTCCGAAATTGAAGGATGAAACGATTCGAAGAGCAAAATTGTCAAAGAAAATGAAAGCGATTTCTAATTATCCTTTGACTCTTGTTCATTCAGGGGCAGGTTACGGAAAGAGTACTGCTTTATCACTCTATGTGACAGATGAGAAAAATAAATGTTGTTGGTATTCCATATCTTCTTCAGATGATGATATTATTCCATTCTTAACCTACATAATTTCATCTATCCGTACTGTTTACCCCACTTTTGGTAGGGAATTATCCCAATTTATAGATGAAATGGATCGGTATATTCGTGAAGAAGAACTTAGTACACTGTGTTCGTTATTTATAAATGAAGTTTTATCAATAGAGGAAGATATTACACTTGTGTTCGATGACTTCCACCAGGTTGAGCATTCATACAATGTGAACCGCTGGATGGAAAAGCTACTTGAACATATTCCAGAACAACTACATATTATTGTTTCCAGTCGAAGTAGGCCTTTGTGGAAATCGTTAACGAAAATGAAGTTAAGCAATCAATTACTAGAAATTACAAAGGAAGATCTCGTCTTAACAAAAGAGGAAATTGAACTTTTATTAACAGATTTCTATGATATATCTATTGATGAATCACAGCTTGAGCAAATATATAAATTAACAGAAGGTTGGGTAATTGCCTTAGGAATGATTGCTCAACAGATTATAAATCGAGAGGATTCTGCCCTTTTTTTAACGGAGTCTGATTTATCCTTACATGACCTGTTTGATTATTTAGTCATGGAGGTTTTTTCAAAGCAGTCACCCATAATCCAACAGTTTTTAGAGCAAACAAGTGTGTTAGAGGAAATGGACGATGAAATTTGTGACACTGTACTAGGTATTACGGGGTCTGCAGCAATGCTAGAGCAGTTGACAGAAAAAAATATTTTTATCCAAAGAATAGGGGATAAACAGTATCGATACCATGCGTTGTTCAGAGAGTTTCTAGAAAAACAACTAAAACAAAATCAGCCAAGAAGTGTGGAGGCGCTCCATGAAAGAAGTGCTCGTTATTTCGAGCGCATTTATAAATGGGAGGAAGCGTTGTCTCATTATGAACAGATTGGAAGGTTTGAGGCAGCGGCTGCCCTGTTACATGACTATGGCTTTGCAATGCTTGAGAGTGGAAAGCTTGAAAGTCTAGATGAACGACTAAAGAAAATACCTGAAAAGGAAAAAGATCTCTTTTTTACCCTATGGTTCTTACAAGGGGAAGTACTAAGGTATCGTTCTATGTATAAAGAAGCTGAAGCTTGCTATGACCGGGCAATTCATGGTGCAGAAAAGAAAGGGAATCAACATGAAATTAGTAAAGCGCTAGAAGGAAAAGCAAAAATTTATCTGGATACGATTCAACCATTTAATGCAGAGAGACTTTTGTATCAGGCTATCGAGCTTCGTGAGAAAAGTAATTTAAGTTCAGAAGAAGAAACAGGAAAGCTTTATCGATTATTAGCAGAGAATCTGATAAATTCCGGACAAGCGATAAAAGCGGAAAAATGGATCAAACGAGCAAGGTCGTTTAAGGCGAATCTTGTTGATGGAAACTTAGAGGCAAGACTATATTTGCGTACAGGTAGATTGGAGCAGGCTAGAAATATTTTATTAGAGGCTAGAAAGAATAATATTTCTCAAGATAAATCTGTACTTCCGCAATCCCACCGAGAGACTGATTTACTTTTAGCACTAATAGAAGCTATTAAAGGAAACGGAAAATATTCAAAGACATTGGCCCAAGAGGGAATCCAAAATGGGATAGAAATTCAATCCCCTTTTGTAGAGGCATGCGGTTGGATAAGGCTGGGGCATGCTGTACAGCTAATTAATAAGTATGATATCTCGTTAGCTAAAAAATGTTATGAGACAGCATTGGAGATCATGGATCGAATTCGAGTAGAAAGAGGAAAAGCAGAACCATTAATGGGGCTATGTATTCTTTTTGGAAGCAAAGGAGAATACGAAAGGGCTATTGAAGCAGGGAATATAGCCTTACAGGAAACAGAGAAGGTAAAAGACCTATGGCTGTCATCCCTTATTACTCTTTGTATGGGAATTGCCTCAGTGTACAGTGAACGCATGGTGGATGCACTCGCATACTTAAATAAAGTAGAGAGAATGTTTACACAGTGTAATGATGATTTTGGTAAAATGCTCACTTATTTATGGAAGTCTTATTGCTATTTTCTAGATGGCAGTCATGAGGAAGAATTTAACGAGTATATGACTTTATTTTTAAGGCAAGTCCAAATAGGCGAGTATGAATTTATCTTCCATAATCGAACCATTT
This sequence comes from Cytobacillus spartinae, assembly GCF_042865285.1. Lineage (NCBI taxonomy): Bacteria > Bacillati > Bacillota > Bacilli > Caryophanales > Bacillaceae > Cytobacillus > Cytobacillus spartinae. The sequence goes on from NZ_JBIACK010000002.1 coordinate 135,378, forward strand.
TTGGACCAAGAGATTTACAAATGTTCGCTCCACTATTAATTGATGCTCAAAAGCGGAATATCTATTCTCACTATGTGACCAAAATTTTACAGGATATGGGCTTTAGTGAGCTTGAATCTCACCCTGGTTACACATTAAGAATCCAAACTTTGGGGCAATTCAGAGTATGGCTAGGGGAAAAAGAGGTTGAAGAACGTGGTTGGCAGCGCGGAAAAGCAAAGGAGTTATTACAGCTTTTTGTTACGAATCTACAACAGCTTTATCCCAAGGAAGAAATTTTTCAAATATTATGGCCTGACCAGGATGATAAGAGTGTAGGAAGGGACTTTAAGGTAGCACTGAATGCCTTAAACAATGCTTTAGAACCGAATCGAAAAGCTAGATCTAATTCATTTTTTATTATTAGAGATGGAGCGTCATATGGCTTAAACCCAAATGCGGGAATTGAGCTAGATACTATCTTGTTTGAAGATTGGATGAAAATGGGGTTAGAAGAACAGGATAGGGAGCAGGCAATCCAATGCCTTGAAAAGGGACTTAGTCTCTATAAAGGGGATTACTTGCCTGATCGAAGATATGACGATTGGTGCTTAAATGAAAGGGAGAGATTGTTAGTCTTCTTTTTAAGAGGAGCAGAAAAGCTAGCACAATTAAGTGTAAGAAAAGAAGATTATGATAAAGCGATTTATTGGTGTCAAAGTATTTTGGATAAGGATCGCACATGGGAGGAAGCTTACAGATTATTAATGTATTGCTACTATCGAAAAAACAATCGCCCGTTTGCAATCAAGTGGTATCAAAAGTGTTGTCAGGTGCTTGAAAAAGAACTAGGGGTCACCCCTCTTGAACCTACACGCCATATGTATGAAATGATTATTGAAGCTGGGAAGAAAATACACACCATATAGCAGCCATAGTGGTTGCTATTTTTTACTAGTACTAAGGCGATTCCGCTTTTCAGTGTCTAGCTCCATCGCCCAGCAACTAGTGTGCTTCCGGTCATCTCCCTACGATAAGTCAACATCAGAACGCTAGCGCTCTCTGTGTTTCCTTTATCTCAGTCGATGCCCTCCAGCCCATACGTTGCTAAACGGGGCGATTCCGCTTTTCTTTGTCTAGTTCCATTGCCCAGCAACTAGTGTGCTTCCGGTCATCTCCCTACGATAAGTCAACATCAGAACGCTAGCGCTCTCTGTGTTTCCTTTATCTCAGTCGATGCCCGTCCAGCCCATACGTTGCTAAACTGGGCGATTCCGCTTTTCTAATTTGTAACTGGTTTGTAACCTTTGTTTTTTAAGATGAAATCAAAGCTTTACCAGCTTTTCTTAAAAATTTTAAGGGGGAAAGGAAATGAAAGCGTTTAATCGCCATTTTGCATTTATTTGTTTGTTGATTTTTATGATGGTTTTCACAAGTGCTTGTAGTTCTACCGAGCAGACAGGAAACGAAAATAGTAATGAAGACAAAGGGAAAACAGAGGGTACTGAAGAAGTAGAAAACAGTGAGCCCGTAAAGATTGGTTTACTTGTTTCCCAAACGGGTGGTTTAGAAGCTTATGGGGAGCAAACATTAAGAGGATTTGAGCTTGGATTAGAGTACGCAACTGACGGAACGAACGAAGTTGCTGGGAGAAAAATAGAAGTATTTATCGAGGATACACAAACAAAACCAGAGGTTGCGGTTCAAAAAGCAACGAAACTTCTTGAAGAAGATGAAGTAGATTTCTTAGTCGGATCTTCAAGTTCAGGTGACACGCTTGCTGTATTACCACTAGCAGAAGAATACGAAAAAATCATGGTTGTAGAACCAGCAGTAGCTGATAGTATTACAGGTTCTGAGTTTAATAAATATCTATTCCGTACAGCACGTAACTCTTCACAGGATGCTGTAGCGGGTGCTGCTGCTATCGCAGGTGAAGGAGTAAAGATTGCCACATTTGCACCGGATTATTCATTCGGATGGGACGGTATCGCAGCATTTAAAGAAGCTGCTGAAAAGCTTGGTGCTGAAATTGTTCATGAAGAATACGCAGATCCTGCTGCAACAGATTTCACATCTAACATCCAAAAAGTAATTGATTCAGATCCAGATTATTTATTCGTAGTTTGGGCGGGAGCAAACTCTCCTTGGAATCAAATCGCTGACATGAAGGTTCAAGAAAAAGGGATTAAAATTTCTACAGGTGCTCCAGATATCGCTGCTTTAGCAACAATGGAACCACTGGTTGGTATGGAAGGATTCACAGTTTACTATCATGATCTACCAAGCAATGAAGTTAACAATTGGTTAGTAGAAGAACATAAGAAGAGATTTGACGGAGCTGTTCCTGACTTATTCACTCCAGGTGGTATGAGTGCTGCTATCGCAATTGTTGAAGCTTTGAAGAAAACAGAAGGCGATACAAATGCTGATACATTAATTGAAACAATGGAAGGAATGAGCTTTGAAACACCTAAAGGAAAAATGACTTTCCGACCAGAAGATCATCAAGCCCTTCAATCTCTATATGCTATTAAGCTAGAAAAGAAAGATGGAGTTCCTTATCCTGTTCCAGTATTAATTCGTGAACTAACTCCAGAGGAAACAGCTCCTCCAGTTAGAAACTAGTAGGTAAAAAGATGAACTTCGGTAAACCTTTACCGAAGTTCATTGTGTATAGAAAAGAGGAGTAAGTTTTAAATTTTGAAAAGCGTGGTGAGAGAAATGACTTCAATAATTGAAACTCAAGATTTAACGATTGCTTTTGGAGGACATACGGCAGTCGATGGTGTAAATATTGCTGTTCCTGAGAATCACTTTAAATCCATCATCGGTCCAAACGGTGCTGGAAAAACAACCTTTTTTAACCTTTTAAGTGGTCAATTATCTCCAACAAAGGGGCAAATCAAATTCCGTGGGGAAGATATTACAAAGCTATCTCCAACCATACGTACTCGAAAAGGAATCGGCCGTTCCTTTCAAATAACAAATGTATTTCCTAATTTAACAGTGTTAGAGAATGTCAGATTAGCTGTTCAATCTCAAGCAGGTATACGCTATCAAATGCTATCTCATTTTAAAAAACATAAGCATTTAGAAGAAAGAGCAACGGAATGGCTAGAAATGGTTCTTCTTAACAACAAAGAAGATACGCTAGCTGTAAATTTAGCGCATGGTGAAAAACGAAAGCTAGAGATTGCCATGCTATTAGCGCTTAATACGGAAGTACTTCTACTAGATGAGCCTACGGCAGGAATGTCTTTAGAGGAGGTACCCGCGATCTTAGATGTTATTCGAAAAATTAAGCTTAAGGGTGACCGTACCATCTTATTAATTGAACACAAAATGGATATGATTATGGATCTATCTGATTCCGTCATGGTTCTATTTAACGGGAGATTGCTTGCTGATGGAACTCCTGAGGAAATCATGAAAAATGAAACAGTGCAGTCCGCTTATTTAGGAGGTCTTTACGATGAGCGTACAGTTGAAGCTTGATAACGTTGAAACATATATTGGTCAATATCATATTTTACAAGGCATTTCTTTTGAAGTTAGAAAAGGAGAGGTAACGGTTCTACTTGGAAGAAATGGAGCAGGTAAAACAACAACACTGAGAACCATCATGGGTTTAAACCCCGCGTCAAAAGGGACTATCCTTTACAATGATGAACCCATTCAAACGCTACCCACTTATACGATTGCTCAAAAAGGAATTGGGTTTGTTCCTGAAGATCAAGGAATCTTTTCAGAGCTTACAGTGGAAGAAAATATGAAGGTAGCCATAAAAAAAGATAATGATGAAACGAAAGAACGTCTTCATTATATTTTAGATTTATTTCCAGATTTAAAGAAATTCTGGAAAAAACATGGCGGCCTACTAAGTGGTGGACAAAAGCAAATGCTCTCTATTGCTAGAGCATATGTAAATGATAATGATGTACTACTAATCGATGAACCGAGTAAAGGTCTAGCGCCAATTGTAGTTGAGAAGGTTATGGAATCAATCATGCAAATGAAAGATAAAACAACCATTGTTCTTGTTGAACAGAATTTTATGATGGCGAGTACAATTGGGGATCGTTTTTATATTATTGATGACGGAAAAACGGTTCAGAATGGACCGATGGAAATTTTAAAAGAAGACCATGATATGAGAAGAAAGTATTTAGGGATTGCTTAAAGGGAGGAGGAGTAGAAGTGGATTTGTTTTTTAGCTTAGCTCTAAATGGATTAGCTACCGGTATGCTGATTTTCTTGCTCGCTGCTGGGCTTACCTTAATCTTTGGGTTAATGGACGTTCTTAATTTTGCACATGGTGGCTTGTTTGCATGGGGGGCCTACAGTGGCATTTGGATATATTCAACTACAGGAAGCTTTCTAGTGGGAATTGCAGGTGCAATCATTACTGGATTAATCTTAGGTATTGTCACGGAAAAATGGATTATAAAGCCTGTTTACGGAAATCATGTTCAACAAATCTTAATTACATTAGGTCTTATGCTTGTTTTATCGGAAATGTTAAAAGTAGTTTGGGGACCAAACCAAATTTCGGCTGTTCCACCTGAATACTTAAAAGGTAGCTGGGAAGTTGGTGGGGTCATCATTATTAAGTACCGTGCATTTATAATAGCTGTTGGTTTACTAGTGTTTTTTGCTGTTCAATACGTACTAAAGAACACAAAAATAGGGTTAGTTGTACGTGCAGGAGTTATGAATAAAGAAATGGTTCAGGCTCTTGGAATTAATATACAAAAGGTTTTCATGCTTGTGTTCATGATTGGAGCTGGAATGGCGGCTCTAGGTGGAGTATTGCTTGGGCCATATTCGGGTGTTATTCATGCGGATATGGGAATGGAATTTGCGATTTTGGCATTCATCGTGGTAGTTATTGGAGGAATGGGAAGTTTCCCAGGCTCTATATTAGCAGCCATATTAGTTGGACTTTCAGGTTCATTCATGGCTTATTACGTTCCAGATCTTTCACTAGCAGTTAATATGCTTCTAATGGCTGCCGTATTAATTTTCAGGCCACAAGGTTTATTCGGATTGAAGGGGTGAGGAAAAATGAAAGAGATCGTGAATAATAGAAAAAATGTTCTTTATGCAGTAGTGGCTCTTTTGCTCCTCATATTCCCATTTGTATATGATTCCAGAACCATGATGATTCTGTTTACGCAAGTTTTCATCTTTGCCATATTAGCCATGAGTTATGATATATTGCTTGGTTATACTGGAATCGTTTCGTTTGGCCATGCCATGTTTTTTGGGATTGGAGCTTATTCCATAGGGATTTTTATGAAGCGGTTTGAACCAACAGTTCCTTATTTCCTATTAGCTGTTTTAACAACCATTGTACTTACAGCTATTTTGAGTTACATTGTTGGGCTATTAACACTTCGCTTAAAAAGTCACTTTTACGCCATGCTTACATTAGCCTTTGCTGGTTTGTTTCTAGTTTTAGCTGAAAAGTGGAGAACGATGACTTATGGAAATGATGGATTTACATTCCGAACACCAGATATTTTTAAAGACAGAATGGATTTCTATTTGATTTGCTTAGTTATGATGATTGTTGTCTTTCTATTTTTAAATCGATTTACAAATTCTCCACTTGGAAGAGTTCTACAAGCCATCCGTGAAAATGAGCAGAGAACAGAATCACTTGGATATAGCGTTCTTCAATATAAAATTGTAGCGAGTGTTGTTTCAGGAGTTATTGCCGGATTGGCAGGAGTTTTATACGCTGTGTCGTTAAGATTTGTAAACACAAGTGTTTTTACAATGGACATTACATTAGATGCACTTCTAATGACCATTATAGGTGGGGTTGGCACACTTGTTGGAGCGATTATTGGAGCGGGACTCATCGAATTTGCTCAGCATTGGTTAACCGAATTAGCTAAAGTTCATTGGATATTTGAACGTTGGATTATCTTCTTTGGAATTATCTATATATTGGTCGTCATGTTCTTCCCACGTGGTATTGTTGGGACGCTAAGAGATTTAAGGTTTAAATCAAAATCTAAAAAACAGGATGTTGTAAAATCTGAGCAGAAAAAGGCAGCTGGTTAGGAGGAGTCGAATTGGAGCAAAAACAAATTGCGTCATTTGTGATTCGATTTCATTTAGCCGATGTAGACAAAGATACAAGTGAAAAACATTGGCGTATTAAAGTTACCCATGTACAGGACGACAAAGAAACACTCTTTGAGACAACTGAAGATGCTATGACTTTTATGAAAAGTATTGTTGAAGATCAATAGTCCTCAGATTGTGTTTGTCTTGAAAAATCAAGGGCAAGTTATATGCAGGAATCATAACTAGTTTTGTTGAAGAAATAGGACGAAGAAACACCTTAGAAGGTTAAAAGGAAGATATCTTGTGGATGAAGGAGTGGGTACGTTGACAGTAGAGGAAAAGGTTCAATTGAAAAAAGTAGATTTGCCGAATGGTGAAACGATTGCATACCGAGAAAGAGAAGGTGGATCGAAGAAGCTTCTACTCATACACGGGAATATGAACTCTTCAAAACACTGGGATATTTTATTTGAAAACCTTGCTCCAGAATATAAAGTGTATGCTATGGATATGAGGGGATTTGGAGAGTCTTCCTACTACAATCCAATCTATACCATCAAAGATTTATCAGATGATATAAAACTATTTGTTGAACAAATCGGGTTAAAAGATTTCTCAATTATGGGATGGTCGCTAGGAGCACCTGTCTGTATGCAATTTGTAGCCGATTACCCAAGTTACTGTAATAAATTGATTCTGCTTGCCCCTGGTTCAACAAGAGGATATCCGGTTTACGAACTAACTTCAGAAGGGTTACCTGATATAAATAAACGCCTTAAAACATTTGAAGAAATTAAACATGATTCCGTAAGAGTAGTACCAACTGAGACAGCTTATGCAAATAAGAACCGAGATCTCTTAAGATATGTATTTAATGCAACTATTTATACAAAAAATCAACCACAGCCAGATCGATACGAAGAGTATATTGATGATATGCTCACACAAAGGAACTATGCCGAAACGGTTCATGCTTTAAATCAATTCAATATTAGTGATGAATATAATGGATTAGTTGAAGGAAATGGTCTTGCTAAAACGATTCAAATCCCAAGCCTCGTTCTAAGAGGAGACCGAGACCTTATCGTTACACAGGAAATGGCGGAAGAAATCATCACGGACATTGGAGAAAATGCAAGATTTGTAGAACTAAAAGACTGTGGACATTCTCCTTTAGTAGATGACATCACTCAATTAGTAGAAGTTGTTTCAGATTTCTTAAAGTAGTCGAAGGTGCTTCCAACTATTATAATATAAATTAGATTTATAGTTTTAAATAAAGGGGAGGCGTCTAGATGAGAAATGTAGTAATTACATCAGCTGTAAGGACTCCAGTTGGAAGTTTTGGTGGAGCGTTCAAAGATCTTCTACCGACAGACTTAATCGTTCCTGTTATTCAAGAAGCAGTTAAAAGAAGTAACCTAAACCATGATGAAGTAGATGAAGTCATCTTAGGTCATTGTATTCAACGCACAGACCAACCCAATACAGCAAGAACGGCAGCTCTTTTAGCAGGTCTGGCTGATACGACAACTGGGTTTACTGTTCAAAGGCAATGCGCATCTGGAATGCAAGCAATTATCTCTGCTGCATTACAGATTCAAGCCGGTATGTCCGATGTGGTCATTGCAGGTGGGGTTGAAGCAATGAGCTCAAGTCCATACGTATTAAAGCAGCATCGCTGGGGTGCCCGAATGCAACATGGTCAAATAAATGATACTGTGTGGGAAGTGTTAGAAGATCCTATTCACAACATTATGATGGGAGAAACAGCAGAAAACTTGGCAGACTTACACGAAATCACTAGAGAAGAGCAAGATGAGATTGCTTTATTAAGCCATTCTAGAGCAATTCATGCAATTGAAAATGGCTACTTTGATTCACAAATTGTACCGATTACAGTGAAATCTAGAAAAGGTGAAACAGTTGTTGCTAAGGATGAAAGTCCACGATCTGATATTTCAAAAGAGAAGCTAGCGTCATTAAGACCAGCTTTCCGTAAAGATGGTACTGTTACAGCTGGTAATGCATCTAGTATTAACGATGGCGGTGCGGCGTTAGTGTTAATGTCAGAAGAGTTAGCAAAGGAAAAAGGTCTTACACCTTTAGCTAAAATTGTTGGCTTTTCAGTTGCTGGTGTAGATCCGAAAGTCATGGGGAGAGGTCCAGTTCCGGCTGTTCAAAAGGGCCTGAAAAATGTTGGTTGGTCTATAGAAGATGCTGATTTAATTGAAGTGAATGAAGCATTTGCAGCTCAATACCTTGCAGTGGAAAAAGAACTTGGTTTAGATAGAGAAAAAGTGAATGTAAATGGAAGCGGTATCAGCATCGGGCATCCTGTTGGGTGTACTGGTTCAAGAATTGTTGTAAGTCTTGTTCACGAATTAAAAAGAAGAGGTTTGAATAAGGGGATTGCTTCTCTGTGTGTAGGTGGCGGAATGGGAGCAACGGTATTTATTGAAACTCTATAATAATAGTAGTAAACACTTGGAGCCATCCAGGTGTTTTTGTTTTAACCACAGATCTGTTTTTAAAATAGTAAATGTAACTTCGTTGTAACTTTTCTTTTTTAAAATGAGAACATCATGAACGAGGGAGAGATTACAGTGAGGTGGGAACTCGATTGGATAGAAAATAGAGCGAGGTTAACACCAAATGCAGAAGCTATTATTGATGCAGAGCTAAATACAAGCTGGACATACCTAGACATTAATAATCGTTGTACCGCGACTGCTAACTGGTTAACTAAACAGGGAGTCAAAAAAGGGGATCGCATTGCACTTCTTTCTCCTAATCATATAAGCTACTTCGACTTACTTTTTGCATGTGGAAGAATTGGAGCAGTTTTTGTTCCAATTAACTGGAGGCTGTCGATAGAGGAGATAAAATTTATTATTGAGGATTGCTCTCCTAAACTAATTGGCTATCATTCCAATTTTAAGGATAAAATCGATAAACTTATTTTTTCAGAAATTGACTTTTTTGAAGTAGATTGTGAAGTGGAATACTTAGAGAATGGTAACCTGACAAATGAATTTACTGGATCAATTGATGATGTTGATCCGTTAGCCATTATATATACTGGTGGTACCACTGGAAAACCAAAAGGGGTTGTCCTGTCACATCAATCCATCCTTTGGAATGGAATCAATACAATCGTAAGCTGGAGCTTAACAAGCGAGGATACAACTTTAACCTATATGCCTTTATTCCATACAGGGGGACTAAACGCGCTATCTATCCCTATCCTAATGGTAGGAGGAAAAGTGGTGATTGCTAGTGACTTTGATCCTGTAACTGCTATAGGATACTTGAATGACTATCATGTTACCATCGTTCTGTTTGTTCCAACCATGTATCATATGATGGTGGAAACGAACGAATTTAAAGACTCTACTTTTCCATCCATTAAAACATTCTTATCCGGGGGAGCTCCTTGTCCACTAGAAATCTATGAGGAGTTCAAGCGGAAGGATTTGTTATTCAAGGAAGGGTACGGATTGACGGAGGCAGGACCTAATAACTTTTTCATTGATCCGGAAGATGCAAATCAAAAAAGAGGCTCTGTAGGTAAACCTATGCTTTTTAATGGAATAAAGCTTCTCAAAGATGACGGTAATGAGGCAAACACGAATGAAGTTGGAGAGGTACTCATTAAAGGTAAGCACTCTTTTGCTTATTATTGGAACAATGAGGCTGCCACTTCAGAAACTCTAATTGACGGCTGGCTTCACACAGGTGATTTGGCAAAAAGAGATGAAGATGGCTATTACTATATCGTTGGTAGAAAAAAGGATATGATCATTACAGGTGGAGAAAATGTCTATCCTTTAGAGGTTGAGCATTGGATTTCCTCTCATCCACAAGTTAATGAAGTGGCGGTTGTTGGATTACCAGACACGAAATGGGGGGAGATTGTAGCAGCCTTTATTGTTATGAAGGACGGAAATTTATCTATCGATGATATAAAAAAACATTGTTCATACAAACTAGGAAGCTACAAAATTCCTAAAGAAATATTTATGATGACAGAGTTACCTAAAACCCATGTAGGAAAAATTGATAAAAAAGAGTTAAAAAACTATGGGATTAAAGTAAGAAGTGAAAAAGGGAAAACGAGGGTTAGTAAAGAATAATACAGCTTAGAGGTGACGAATATGTTAACGAATAAGCTGTTATCTAGTAAAAATATAAAGTTAAGCCATTTCTCACAAGAGGATCTGGACACCATTCAAAGCTGGTACGGAAACGAACAGACTATGAGGCATTTTGATGCCATTCCGATGAAACCTAAAACGGAAGAAGAAATCAAAAACTGGTTATCTTCTACCTCAAAGGACACTTATCGTTTTGCCATTCGTCTGAATGGAACAAACGAATTAATCGGGTTAGCAGAATTGGACGGCATTTTATGGAGCCACCGAACAAGTTGGGTTTCCATTTTGATTGGAAACGAAGGTCATTGGGGAAAAGGATATGGCAAAGAAGCGATGAGATGCATCATTAACTATGCCTTTAACGAGTTAAATTTATTTAGACTCCAACTGACGGTGTTCTCATACAATGAGAGAGCTATTCCTTTATATGAGAACCTAGGGTTTAAAAAAGAAGGTTCTTACAGACAGTTTCTTGAGCGTGACGGTGTAAGGTACGATATGCATTTATACGGTTTACTTCGAACTGAATGGAAATAAGATGAAAGCGCGAGAACCTCGCGCTTTTATAATTAATAAGTTGAAAAGATAAATAGTATCCATGTTTAAGAGCGCTATTCCAAGTAGATCTATAAGTCAATCTCTTTTCCTAACAAATAGCTTGATAAGAGGTTAAAGAAAAAGAAACAAATTAACAGGAATAGCAAATGGTTGAAGTTTAACGCTACCGCAATAGGGGAGGCTAAACTTGCTCCAGCTAAAAGGATAAATGAATATAAAGACAGAGCCTTAGCACGATGATTACCTCCTAACGTTCCGATCAAGGTGATTACTGTAGGAATAAGCAGAGATATTGAAGCGACAAATAATACAGATAAAGCCATTAATGAGATCCAATCCTTAAAAATAGTCATGAATGATAAGCTGACACCCCCGATCATTAAACCCGTTTTCAATGTAACTCCGACACCAAACTTTTCAATAAGCCTCCCTGTGAATAAAGAAAGGGTGGCACCTATTAACCCAACTGCGCGAAGGACGAATAACTCCTCTTCTGATCCAGTAAAAAACCTTCCGATCCCATCATACAGAGCAACAAATGACAACAAAAGAGTAACTGCAATTCCGTAACATTTTATCAAGCTCCTATTTTTTAAGAGACGAATAAATATCTTTAGTAACGAGGTTTTGTTTTTTTGAGGTCGTGCCGTTTTTGGTAAGACGAAGTAAGAAATAACAAAGAGAGAAATATAGCATAATGAAAAGAAATAAAAAACGTATTCCCAAGGGTAATAGATGTTAATGGAGGAACTGATAAGTTGCCCAATGATTCCGGCCATTAGAAAACCAGTATTTATGAACACTAATAAAAGTGTTCTATTTTTGGGAGAGTATAAGTCAAATGCATATGCGAACGCAACAGGTGCAAAGCTCCCAAGTGTTATACCCTGAATAGATCTTGAAACATATAGGCTCATGAGAGTATCTGAAAATCCAACAGCTAGAGTTGAAAGTGCGGATACAAACATGCCTAAAACCAATATTCTTCTCCTCCCAAAAATATCTGAAGCGGGACCGAAGCTTAGGAGTCCAAAAGCATAAAATAAAGTAAATAAGCTTCCCGCAATCACTACCTGATTTTCTGTAACACCTAAAGAATCTGAAATAGAAATATAGATTGGGATGAGCGTGTATATATTACTAGCTACGAAGATGCCGGTAATCGTTAAAATCATTGCCGTTAACTGGAGAATTGATTTATTTGGATGCACTTTAATCACCTACCTCCTTTAAAATATGCCAATTGGATAAAGAAGGAAGTTGTTCCAATGGCATTAAGCGTGATGATAAAGCTTGGTACTTTCGTCATGAAACTTAAAGGAATATTACAAAATGTATCGAATATTAAATTATAGAATCTATAGATTAAAAGGGGTATTAAAATGACGGTAAGAGATGAATTGAATGTACTCGTTGAAAAAATGAACAATAATCCAGAACACATTAAAGATGAAAAAGATCGAGTATTTCAGGTTGATTTAGAGGAAAGTGGATCATTACAGATTATCCTTAAGAGTGGCCAGGTTGAAGTAACGGAGGATACCACACAAGAACCTGCAGTTACATTAAAGCTGAATGAGAAGAATTTCTCTAAGCTATTAAAGGATGATTTAAATACAACGATGGCTTTTATGACCGGTGGACTTAAAGTAGATGGAAGTATTGGGTTAGCATTAAAATTACAAGAGATTGTGAAGAAATACCAATAGCCAAAACAACGGTAGGCAGATCATCTAAAATGGTGGTCTGTATTTTTTTGAAATTATAAGTTAAGTAATCACCTTAATCATCCAGAGGTGATTTTTTTTATGACTAAAGTCACTTATGGAAGATGATTTGATTTCTGTACAATAACATTTGTTGGGATGTGGAAAAGGTTAACATTATGTACTTAAATTGTAAAAATATTTAATTTTTGGAAAAATGTATTCCCAAGTTGAAAATGTAATGATAAGATTCACTTCGGAGAAATTAGGTTAATTTTACTAAAAAAGGAGACTTATACAAATGTCTTGGATTACGAAATGGTCATTTGGAAATAAAGCGGCTGTTACATTGGTGACAGTGCTTACGTTAGTGATTGGGGTGTTTAGTTATTTTACACTTCCAATGGAGTTTTTACCGTCCGCAGACAACCCACAAGTAACAGTCGTGGTAGTTGGTCAAGGAACAGATTCAAAAACTATGGAGAGCGAAGTAACTTCTCCTCTCGAAAGGGCAGTAGCAGGTGTAAAAGGGAAAAGTAATCTCTATTCTACTACTGGAGACGGATTCTCTAAGATTGATTTATTCTTTGAGTCTGGAACGGACATGAAGGAAGCAAAGCAAGAGGTACAGGATGTTGTAAACAGTGTTCAGTTACCACAAAATGTATCAAAGCCTTCGATTATACAATTAAACACATCAATGATTCCAATCTCTCAAGTAGCTCTAACTTTTGAGGATGGACTTACTGCAGACAACTTAGAGATGGTTGAGAATAAGATATTATCAATTTATAAGGATGTTGATGGAGTTTCAAGCGTTCAGCTATATGGTACAGATTCCTCCTATGTATCTATCCAAATTGATGATGAAAAAATGGCAGCAAACCAGGTTTCACTAGAACAAGTTATGGGTGTTATGAATGGACAAAATACAGCTTTGTCCATTGGAGAAAAAGTAATTGACGACAAAACAAGTAACATTAAAGTTATTGGAGATATGACTAGCTTGACGAGGTTAAGTGAATTACCTATAACTCCAGCTGTAACACTTGGAGATATTGCAACGGTTGAAGAAAAGAAACCAGATAATGTTATTAGTAGAATGAATGGAAAAGAAGTTATTGCTTTAAGTATCGCAAAGGATAGTTCCTCTAACGCAGTTTCTGTTAGTAAGGATATTGCAAAAGCAACAGAAGAAATAAATAATGATTACGATAACTTGGAAGCGACGGTTTACTTATCTACTGCAGATATGGTTGAGTCATCTGTTACGTCAATGGTTAAAGAGGTATTATTAGGTGCATTATTTGCAACCATTGTCATCATGGTATTTTTAAGAAATATTCGTTCTACATTTATCACAATTGTTTCTATTCCATTGTCTCTATGTTTTACGTTGTTCCTACTATCTAAATCAGGTATTACGTTAAATATTTTAACTCTTGGAGGAGTTGCAGTTGCTGTTGGCCGTCTTGTGGACGATAGTATTGTGGTTATCGAGAACATTTTCCGAAAGATGCAAAAGGAGAAATTCTCTATTCAGCTAGTAATTGATGCAACGAAGGAAGTGGGAGGAGCGATTACAGCTTCTACCTTAACTACAGTGGCAGTATTTTTACCTATAGGTTTATTAGGTGGTAGTCTTCAAGAATTCATCCTGCCATTTGCATTAACAGTAACGTATTCATTGCTAACATCATTACTTGTTGCGATAACAGTAGTACCATTAATGAGCGCTGGTCTTTTAAAAAGAACCAAACTACCTGAGCATAAGCCGGGAGTGCGCTTTAAGAATTTCATTACTTGGTCTTTAAACCACAAGTGGATTGTTCTATCCTTAGCATTCTTATTGTTTGCTGGATCTATAGGTACCTACTTTGTTATGCCAAAAGGTGCGACTGATAATTCATCAGCAGATTATGTAGGCATTTCACTTAGTTATCCAAATGAGACTCCAATTGAAGAAGTTAAAGAAAATGCATTAAAACTAGAGAAGTCTATACTTGAAATGGATGAGGTTAAGTATGCTGTTACACAGCTTGGTAATTCAGCAGAAGCAGCTCAATACGGTCAAGTAGGGTCTCCGACAGAGGCAATGTATAGCATTCTTTTAAAAAATAAGGATGAAACAGACAAGGTAATGAAGGAGCTAGAAAAATTAAAAGAAGATTATCCGAATGCAGAGTATACAGTTATGGCAAGCTCCTTTATGTTCGGTGGTTCTGCTACTAATATTACAATTGATATTATTGGTGAGAACACAAGCGATTTAGAAGATACAGCTAATACAATAAAAGAGGAGATTAGCAGTATTGATGGAGTCGAAGAGGTAACAACGAACCAGGAAGAGAAGAAAACAGTCTATTCTCTAACGGTTGATCCAACGAAGGGCAATACAGAGCAAGTGGCTAGACAGCTTGCTGTTATGTTAAATCCAACACCTATTGGTTCCATGAAATTAAATGAAAAAGAAACAATGGTTGTTCTTGAACCAATTTTAGATACAAACAGTCAAGAAGATCTGAAAGATATTCCGGTCTTCACTCAAGCAGGTTTCGTCCCAGTTTCAGAAATCGCAACCCTTGTAAAAGAAGAAAAGCCAACTAGTCTTTTTCATAAAGATGGTGAAACCTACTTACAAGTTACTGCAACAATAGATCCAGAAAAGCTTTCTTCTATTAATAAAGAAGTTCAACTTAGTATTTTTGGAGATAACAAAGAAGATAAAGGCTTAGAGCTTCCAGAAGGTGTTGAAGTATTTGTAGGTGGTGCTGGTGCTCAACAAGCTGAAGACTTTACTGACTTATTTATGACAATGATTATTTCTATAGGTTTAGTTTTCTTAATCATGGTTATTACCTTTAAGTCATTTAGAGCACCAATTGCTATCCTATTCTCATTGCCTTTAGCTGCAATCGGAGCAATTCTAGGATTACTAATTAGCAGAATCCCTGTAGATGTTACTTCATTATTAGGTGCTTTAATGCTAATTGGAATCGTAGTAACAAATGCGATCGTTTTATTAGATCGTGTAAAACAAAATGAAAAGAAAATGATTATTCGTGATGCGATTGTAGAAGCTTCAGTAACAAGAATGCGTCCAATCATCATGACAGCTGTTGCAACGATCTGTGCTATGCTCCCATTATTGTTCAAAAAGGCTGAGACAGGAAACCTAGTTTCTCAAAACTTAGCGGTTGTAGTAATCGGGGGATTAGCAATGGCAACATTGTTAACATTGGTTGTTATTCCGTGTATTTATGAGTTACTTCACTTTAAGAAATCAAGAAAACAAAGAAGAGAACAATTAACTACAAATACAGAACAAATTGCTGGATAGTTGTATAGAAAAAACGGGCCTCGGCCCGTTTTTTTATGTTAATTCTTATAATTAAAACCATGCCTCCGTTTGCATGAATGTCAATTTCTATTCAAGCTTAATTCGCTTTTATCTATCCTTAAAGATCAATTAGTATATTCCTTTAACTTCTCATACCAATCCAAAATTTCATCAGAATTTGACGTATTTATAAAAATATCTTTATGATTCTCTAGTTTTATATACAAGTAAGGGGAAGAGTCCTTATGAATAAATAATAGGCTACTTCCGTGTCCATCAACGTCAAAGTGTCCCTTCGCCCTTGTTGATAACCCGAAACCATTCTCTTTCCACTTTATGTTGGGCATTTCTTCTAATAGTTCTACCTGGACAATGTCGTTATAAGTCCATTCATCACCGTACATGCCTGACACTTCAAAGGAATCTTCTCTCAAAACTAAATCAAAATCTCTGTACCCGTAGGAATAGAGGATTGATACACCAGAAATTACAACGCAAAAGAGAATCGTGCTAAAAATATAGCTGCGTTTTCGCTTTTTTTCAACCTCGTATTTAGACAAATAAATAGTTCCACCAAGCAAATAAACGAGCAAAAAACCAAATTGTACTTCTATAGAAAAAGGAAAAGGTGTGAAGCTTAATGGAAGCAGAATCAGCATGCCGATTCCTGTTGTCATTAAAAGCATTGTCGCCTTCTTCACATATCCATTATTAATCAATTCTTCTTGTTCTTCCCGTGGTCGAGTAGCGAATCCAGAAATAAGGTCATAAGTTTCTTTTTTTCTAATTCCCCAACCAATTAGAAAAAGCAATAGTGCTATAAATAATTGAATAAAAAACACTGCTGACATAAAGTAACCCTCCTAAAACCAAGTTGGAAGTTTCATACAAATATATACGAGCCATAAATCATTAAGTTCCATTTAATTTGTAAAAAGTGTCATATGCCTTTTCAAAAAATTTACATACTTCTGTGATAAGATAGATGAAGTATAATATGTTAATCAAATGTGATTTACAGTACTCAATATAGAGAAACATTAAATATAAAGTCCTTAGTATAAAGGAGGTAAATACATGTCAGTTCGTTTACTCGTAGGACGGTCTGGTACTGGTAAGACTACATATTGTCTAAATGAAATACAGGATAAAATGCTAAACAACCCTGATGGGGACCCAATCATTTATCTTGTTCCAGATCAGATGACATTTTTATCTGAATACAAATTAATTACTGCTCCTGAAATAGGTGGGATGATACGTACACAAGTTTATAGCTTTACTCGGCTTGCATGGAGAATTCTTCAAGAAACTGGTGGGATAAGCCGTTATCATTTAAGTAATGTTGGATTAAGTATGCTTATCCGAAAAATTATTGAAGATAAGAAGGATGAGTTAACGTTATTTCAAAAAGCTGCTGATAAAAATGGCTTTATTCAACAAATGGAACAAATGTTAACCGAGTTTAAGCGTTACTGTGTGAGTCCCGAGGAGCTAGCGGTGAAGAAAGCTAGTTTTGTAGATGGTGAAAACCCATCAAAGGCACTTCATGATAAGCTTCATGATTTAGAGCTAATTTATAAAAACTTTGAAGAATCTTTATTGGACAAATATATAGATTCAGAGGATTATTTTAGGCTACTAACTGAAAAAGCGGTTTCTTCAAATTATTTAAAAAATGCTGAAGTATACATTGATGGGTTTTACAGTTTCACCCCTCAAGAATATATGATTATTGAACAATTAATGAAGCTATGTAAGAACGTCACGATTACTTTTACGTTAGATAAACCTTTTAACGAAGTAGCACCTGATGAACTACACCTATTTCGTATGTCTGGTGAAAATAGCCAAACGATTTATGAAATTGCTAGAACGGAAGGGATTCAAGTTGAAGAGTTTCTTCTAAATGAGCAAAAAAGATGGCAACACCCATCTTTACAGCATCTAGAAAACCATTTCAATAGTCGTCCGACTATTCCTTATAAAGGTGATACTGTTATCTCAGTTGGACAAGCTGTTAATCGACGAGCTGAAATAGAAGGGTTAGCACGAACCATTCAAAAGTTGGTTAGAGAAAAAGACTATCGTTATCGTGATATCGCCTTATTAATGAGGAATGGCAACGAATATCGCGATATTATTGAAACGGTTTTTCATGATTATGAAATCCCATATTTTATTGATCAAAAGCGAACGATGTTAAATCACCCGTTGGTTGAATTAGTGAGATCAACTTTAGAAATTATTAATGGGTATTGGAAATATGACTCCGTTTTTCGAGCAGTAAAAACAGAGCTTTTATATCCTCTAACCTCAAACAGCTTACAATTACGTGAAAAAATGGACCACCTGGAGAACTATGTTTTAGCTTACGGTATACAAGGGGATAAATGGATTAAAAAAGATCGCTGGATCTATCGAAGATTTAGAGGTCTGGAGCTTGAATCGGTACCGCAAACAGATAGAGAAAGACAGTTAGAACAACAGCTTAATGAATTAAGGCTCATGATTACCGCACCAGTTTTAAGATTATCACGAAGACTTAAGAAAGCTGATAACGGCAGAAAGTTAAGTGAAGCACTTTATTTGTATTTAGAGGAGTTGGACATTCCTGCGAAACTAGAAAAATGGAAGTTGGAAGCTGAAGAGAAAGGTAACCTTATCCAGTCTAGGGAGCATGATCAAGCTTGGAACAGCATGATGGAAATGTTAGATCAGTTTGTTGAAATGCTTGGAGATGAACAAGTCACTTTGAAGCAATTCGCCTCTATTTTAGATGCGGGGATGGAATCACTTCGTTTTTCATTAGTTCCGCCTGCCATTGACCAAGTACTCGCAGCAGATCTCGAGAAGTCAAGGTTATCAGATGTCAAAGTTGCTTTTATCATTGGCTTAAATGAAGGTGTGCTACCAGCAAAATTCTCAGAAGATGGACTTCTTGCTGACGAAGATCGTGAGAAGTTAATTAATAGTGGATTAAAAATTGCAGCTAGTAGTCGAACTCGCCTTTTAGATGAGGAATTTATAGCCTATAAGGCATTCACAACTCCTGCAGAACAATTATTCATTAGCTACCCATTGGCAAATGAGGAGGGTAAGGCATTGATTGCATCTTCTTACATTAAGAGGATGACGGATATGTTCCCAGACGCTAACATCCAGTACTATATGACAGAGCCTTCAGAGCTAACAGAATCAGAGCAGCTTCAATACGTAGTAAATGAAAATACGACACTCGCCCATTTGACATCACAGCTTCAGTTAAAAAAGAGAAACTATCCAATTTATGACTTCTGGTGGGATGTATACAACTATTATTTAAGCAACCCACGCTGGAACGATTTAACAAAGAAAGTTCTATTAAGCTTAGATTATAGTAACCAATCGAAGCAGCTTCCTGAAGAAATTAGTAAAGAATTGTATGGGGAAGAAATTCAAACTAGTGTATCTAGAATGGAACTGTTTCATAGCTGTCCGTTCTCTCATTTTGCTCAACATGGCTTAAAACTTCGAGACAGACAGATATTTAGATTAGAGGCACCGGATATAGGTGAGTTGTTTCACGGAGCTTTAAAATATATAGCTGAAACTATTACGAATAAGAACCTTTCATGGAATGACATTTCAAAAAGTGAAATAGAGAAGCTTGCTAAGGAAGCAGTTGAGGTGTTGGCACCTAAGCTTCAAAATGAGATTCTATTAAGCTCTAATAGGCATCATTATATTAAAAGAAAGCTTGAGCAGATCATAAAAAGAGCATCGTTCGTTTTAAGTGAGCATGCTAAATCAAGTGGTTTTGTACCAGTAGGGTTAGAGTTAGGTTTCGGACCGAAGGAGAAAATCCCGCCGCTATCCTTTTCGTTACGAAATGGTACAAAAATGGAGCTAGTCGGTAGAATTGACCGAGTAGATAAAGCTGTAGATGAAAGTGGAGTTTACTTAAGAGTCATTGACTATAAATCAAGCTCGAAAGACCTAAATGTAAATGAAGTTTATTATGGGTTGGCTCTACAAATGTTAACGTACCTAGATATTATTATCTCTCACTCTAGCTCACTAATTGGTGCAGCAGCTAATCCAGCAGGTGTGTTATACTTTCATGTTCATAATCCAATGATTAACACGACAAAAATGCTTGGAATAGATGAGATTGAGGAAGAACTTTTTAAGAAGTTTAAAATGAATGGTCTACTACTTGGTGAAGAAAATGTCATTAAGTTAATGGATAATACACTTGATACTGGTGATTCACAAATCATTTCTGCTGGGATTAAAAAGGATGGGTCGTTATCAAAACGTTCGAAAGTAGCAAGTAAAGAAGAATTTGAGGGATTAAGGAAGTTTGTTCGAAAAATGTACGTTCAGACAGGAGACTCTATAATAGATGGAACGGTCAACATTGCGCCTTATAAAATGAAGGACCGTACACCTTGTACGTTTTGTTCATATAAGCCTGTTTGTCAGTTTGATGAATCCTTAGAGGCAAATAAATATCGATCCCTTCCAGTCCAATCAAAAGAAGAAGTATTAGATCTAATTAGAAAGGAGGCAGACGAGCTTGGCTAAAATGACCATTCCACCAAAGCCAGAACATGTTACATGGACAGATGACCAATGGAAGGCAATTATGGCGAAGGGACAAGATATCCTTGTGGCGGCGGCAGCTGGTTCAGGGAAAACAGCTGTTCTTGTTGAACGAATGATCAATAAGATCTTGTCAGTAGATGAGCCGATTAATGTTGATGAGTTGTTAGTTGTTACTTTTACGAATGCATCAGCTGCGGAAATGAGGCATCGTATAGGGGAAGCTCTAGAAAAAGCAATAGATAAAGATCCTACTTCAAAGCATCTTAGGAAACAACTAACGCTCTTAAACAGAGCATCTATCTCAACACTTCACTCCTTTTGTTTAGAAGTAATTCGGAAATATTACTATAAGATTGATGTGGATCCTGGATTTAGAATTGCTGATGAAACCGAGGCTCAGCTTCTTAGAGATGAAGTAATGGACGAGCTATTTGAAGAAGAATATGGGAAAGAAGGAAATCTTGCTTTTTATCAGTTAGTAGATACTTTTACGAACGATCGAAGCGATAGTGCATTACAAGACATTGTCCGTGAACTCTATGATTTTGCACGATCTAATCCTTCTCCATATGAATATTTAGATTCAATTGCAGAAATGTATAATGTTGAGCCGACAACTACGATTGAACAACTACCATTTATTGATGCTCTAATGTATGATGTTGAGCTTCAGCTTGAAGGAGCTAAACATCTTCTACAAAGCGGATTGGAGCTAACAAAAATTCCAGGTGGTCCAGCACCAAGGGCAGAGAACTTTTTAGATGATATCCGTATTATTGATAGCTTAATAGAAGCAAAAAGTGACTCATGGGAAAAGCTTTATGAAGCAATTCAATCGTGGTCTTTCTCTCGTGCGAAAACATGTCGTGGAGATGAGTTTGACAAAGAACTTCTCGACCGTGCACAAAAGCTAAGAGATAAGGCAAAAAAAATCGTACAAAAAATACAAAGTGAACTATTTTCTAGAAAACCTGAAAGTTTTATTAAAGATATGATGGAAATGAGACCACATATTGAAACACTCGTTCAGTTGGTAGCAAGCTTTTCAGTAAAGTTCTCACAAGTGAAAAAAGAAAAAGGGCTTGTTGACTTTGCAGATTTAGAACATTACTGCCTCGAAATATTGTGTGATGAAGAAAAGAGTAGGGAAGAGAAAAGGCTTATTCCTTCTCTAGAAGCTTTTTCTTATCGTAGTCAGTTTAAAGAAGTCTTAGTGGATGAGTATCAAGACACGAATATGGTACAGGAAGCCATCCTTAAGCTCGTAACTAAGGATGCTGAAGAAAGTGGAAATCTATTTATGGTTGGGGACGTCAAACAGTCCATTTATCGATTCCGTTTAGCAGAGCCAAACCTTTTTTTAAGTAAATACAATCGTTTTGAGGTAGAAGGTGAAAACTCAGGCTTAAGAATTGACTTAGCTAGAAACTTCCGAAGTCGAAAAGAAGTATTAGAGGGGACTAACTTCCTTTTTAAACAGATCATGGGAGTGAAAGTGGGCGAAATTGAATATGACAAAGCTGCAGAGCTAGTCAAAGGTGCGCCTTATCCCGAGAAAGAGGCATACCCGATTGAGCTCTTGTTAATCAATCAACAGGGAAAAGATGAGACTGAAGAAGTAGAAGATGAGGAAGCTTCTTCACCATCTGAGTTTGATCTTGAAGATTTGGCTCAATCACAACTAGAGGCAAAAGTGATGGCTCGTAAAATCAAGGAGATGGTTGAGCAGCGTAAGCCTGTTTTTAATCCAAAAACCAACTCAAGTCGTCCGATCGAATATAGAGATGTTGTTATTCTTCTTCGTTCTATGACTTGGGCTCCGCAAATTATGGAGGAATTTAAACAGCAAGGAATTCCGGTATATGCGAACCTTTCTTCTGGTTACTTTGAGGCAACAGAAGTAGCCATCATGATGTCTCTCTTAAAAATAATAGATAATCCGTACCAGGATATTCCGTTGGCATCTGTTCTTCGCTCCCCAATTGTTGGGCTAAATGAAGAGGAACTAGCTTTAGTGCGATTGGAGAATAGAGGAGGTTCCTACTACGAAGCTTTAAAGGCATTGTGTCAAAAAAACCCTACGGAGAAAACCGAGCAGCTTTATGATAAGCTGCGTCCCTTCTATGACCAATTAACGAATTGGCGAACGAAAGCGAGACAGGGAGCTTTAGCAGAATTAATTTGGCAGCTGTATAGAGAAACAAGATTTTATGATTTTGTCGGTGGGATGCCTGGTGGAAAGCAAAGACAAGCCAATCTCCGTGCACTTTATGACCGAGCCCGCCAATATGAGGAAACCTCCTTTAGAGGCCTATTCCGATTCCTTCGATTCGTTGAACGGATGAGAGATCGAGGGGATGATCTAGGAGCAGCTAGGGCTCTAGGCGAGCAAGAAGACGTTGTACGGATGATGACCATTCACAGTAGTAAAGGTCTAGAATTTCCAGTTGTTTTTGTGGCAGGTTTAGCCCGTCAATTTAATACAATGGACTTAAAGAAGTCCTATTTACTAGATAAGGAATTTGGGTTCGCGGCGAAGTATGTAAATGCAGAGAAGCGAATTTCATTTCCATCACTTCCTCAGCTTGCTTTTAAAAGAAAAAAGAAGCTTGAAATGCTAGCGGAAGAGATGCGTGTGTTATATGTAGCATTAACACGTGCAAAAGAGAATTTATATTTATTAGCAACTGTTAAGGATGCTAGTAAGAAATTAACGGAATGGGCCCAGCATTTAGAAAATAACGAATGGCTTATTAAAGAATACGATCGCTCTGCAGCAAAAGGGTATATCGATTGGATTGGTCCAGCCCTAGTTAGGCATCAGGATTGCTTTGATTTAAGGCAGGATCAGGAGGTTCACCCTTTAGTCCCATCCGATATCACCTTGCACCCATCTTGTTGGAAGGTTAGTATGATACAAGCAGATGAGATTAAGGAGCAATCCGAAACTCAAATATTAGAACAGGACAATATGATGGATAAAGTGTATAACGCTGAGCTTGTGCCAATAGAATCATCCTTTAAAGAATTAGTTCATCAACAGCTAAGCTGGCAATATCCATATACACATGCTTCATCACATCGTTCTAAGCAGTCTGTTTCAGAAATAAAGAGACAGAGGGAAATAGCTGCAGAAGACAGTGATACGATGATCCTTAGGAAATTTAAAAAACCATTGTTAAATAGACCGAGATTCATGCAGGAAAAAGCTTTAACTCCTGCTGAGAGAGGAACAGCTATGCATATGGTTATGCAACATGTCGATTATTCTGAACCAATTACGGTACTTGCTGTTGAACAACTACTGGAAGATATGTTGAAAAGGGAGCTCTTAACAGAGGAGCAAAGAGAGGTTATTGATGCTTCACAAATTGTTAGCTTCTTTGATTCCGAATTAGGACAAAGAATGCTTCGTGCAGACAATCTAAAAAGAGAAATTCCATTTAGTGTTTCTTTCCCAGCAAGTGAGGCCTATGATAACTGGAAAGGTACCGATGAACCTATTTTAATTCAAGGGGTTATAGACTGCTTCTTTGAAGATGAAGAAGGGGCAGTTCTTCTTGACTATAAAACGGATGGAATACATGACAGATTCAAAGGCGGATTTGATGAGGCAAAACCTGTGTTAGAGGATCGCTACCGGGTGCAGATTGAATTATATACAAAAGCACTTCAAACGATATTAAAACGTAAGGTTGATGAAAAATACTTGTTCTTTTTTGATGGTGCACATATTATCAAGTTCGATTAAGATTATTTTAGAGCCGGCATGGGAAACTTATTTCTTAGCCGGTTTATTTTTATTTTTCACAACAACAGCCTAGAAAATGCTTACTTTAGTAAACTCTTTCAAGGAGACTATAATGAAGAAAAAGAAAGGAACAACAGGGACCTGTGAATTATGTTTGAGAGAAGGTGTTGAGATAACTGTACATCATCTTACTCCAAAGGAATTAGGAGGAACCTTTCTTCCTACTGCTAATTTATGCTTACCTTGTCATAAACAAATTCACGCATTATATACGAATGAAGAACTTGCAATAAGGATGAATACGATTGAGCGGCTTCGCGATGATGAAAAGATTAGAAGGTTCATTAAATGGGTTCAAAAACAGCCATCAT
Source organism: Cytobacillus spartinae (assembly GCF_042865285.1). Lineage (NCBI taxonomy): Bacteria > Bacillati > Bacillota > Bacilli > Caryophanales > Bacillaceae > Cytobacillus > Cytobacillus spartinae. The sequence goes on from NZ_JBIACK010000002.1 coordinate 159,911, forward strand.
CGAAGCTTACAAGAGTGACAAAATCGAATGAAAGAAGAAAAAAAAGGTGAAGCAACTCACCTTCTTTCAAAAAGCTTACAATTCGTTTTTGCTATATCTACCAGACTCCTAGTTATTGCCAATAGTAGGCTGATCAATTAAATTTGTATCAAGTACATTACTAGCACTTAACCCGTTGTTGGTAATGACAAATCCTCCTGTATTTGCAGCCCCAGCACCAGTAACTGATTTTGTATTGCTTTTTGGAGAAATAAAGAGAGTATCTCCAAATTGAATCGTTCCTCCTCCGACGTTAACAATCTGTACGGGTCCAACAATTGATGGCATGTAAAACATCCTTTTCTATACTTTTTTACATCACATTAGCCTCATTAAGATTATCTCTTCCGTTAGAATTAAGCAGCTGTCTAATATGCTTAATTCTTGTTTCCATATAAACATTTTTGCTGTTTCCAACGTGAATGATGGACGAAGATGAAACACCTATTACATTAATGTTATTCACTTTTATGATTGGGTTTTTATTCGTAGTCGCTATAGAGATTGGCTCATCTATCGGGAGTAAAGGAATTTCTCTATTAAAAACTGGATATTTGGACAAGTTCCCCTCGTTTCCAAAGAAAAGTTCCTTCTCCCTCTGTACAGCCAACGCACGGCTATATCCATTTATGATGGAAGAATCACCTAATTGAACAATAGAAGAAAATGCAAGGGTAGTTACATGCAAATGATTTACAGAAGATGTTCTTTGAAGCATGCTTAACCCACATCCGGAGTTAGTGGTACAAATGGTCCAATTATTAGGGATTCCGGTGGGGTGTCAAATGCAGAGGCCAATTGGATGGTTTCTGTATCTCCAATCATTAATATCGAAGAACTGGAAACACCCACCACCCTAATACTTCCGACATTAAGGTCTCGATTATAAACTTGAAAGTTCATTCCTGTTTCATTCCTTTCACATTATCAGGAATATTATTAATGAAAGCATGCACTCCATTATGAATTTCTGATTTAATTTGATTTAGAATTTTTTCGTTAATCTCCTCGTTACTTTCTCCCGAGCGATCATTCCTTGAGTATTCCCTTAAGTAATGCTCTATTCTCTTAGGTATTTGCTTTCTAATATCTTCCCCTATAAAAGTTAGGTAAGACTCATCAATGTTCTTATTCAACTTCGTCAACGTATCATTATAGATTTGTTGTAAATCGCTTTCTAAAAACTGGTATACGCTGTCTTCAAGTTCCATTACTCTATGCATATGCTCTTGAGGAGTATATGGCACCTTCATTCCTTGGTTTTGAACAGAGAAGTCCTCTACACCTTGGAGGTCAGAAGGATTTAACCCAATATTTAGCGTCCCTTCTAGAGTTTCAACTTTCAACTGATCGAATTTGTACTCAATTTTATCCACTCTAACAGGAGCTCTTTCCTTTATGGATACCATTTCGTTTGTTAGTGACTGTAACTTATTTTCTAAAGTTCGAATTCTTTTATCTTGTTCATTCACATATAGATGTAGCTTTCTTAAATAATCATAAAATTCGTGATTCATAGGATCACCTCGCTCTTTTCTCCGACTTCCTAACGAAGGCTCTGTTCGTAGACGTTGTTGCTATATTGATACTTCAATTGCCTTTATACGGATTATGATACTGTATTCTATATTTTAAAAAGCAGCATAAAATCCATGTTGGGGCAATACTCCGATAGCCACAATCTATGCGAAAACAGCCTCAATAAATTAAACAGGAGGAGTTAAAGGAACGGAAGGAGTTTCAATCGTATCAAGGTCTTCAATATTTTGAACTGCTTCAGGAGCAGGACCTGTAAAACCACCTGAGTTATATAAATAGGAAGAAGGTTTTATCATTCCGGCACTTCCAATTTGTAAAACTGATGAGTTTGTTATTCCATCCACTCTTAACATATTTATATTAATGGATTGTTGAATATAAAAATTCATTTAAACCACCCTTAAAATTAAACATTTAGGATATTGCCTTGGTCAATCATGTCTTGATCGAATGTATTCGTTGCACTTTGTCTGTTATAAACCTGTAAACCGTCACCTGTATTAAAAGAACCTGCTCCAGAAAACGTTTTTGCAGTAGAAATAGGCATGATTTTATATGTGTCACCAATATGAAAAACAGAACTACTACCTATTGATATTACTTGTGCGACTCCGACAATTGCTGGCATATATGACACCCTTTTCTTTAAGATTCTTTTATATCGTATGTGTAGGAAAAAGAGATGTGATTAAAAAGCCCAAATTTAAACGTAAGGGTAACTGTTCACAAAATCTTCACCTTTAATGTTATACAACAGACAAATTTCGATATTCATCTGTTCTATAAATGTGATAATATTAAGTATATTTAGAATATTAAAGTAATTAAAAGGGGGAAAGAAGATGAACGTACCTTTAGTTCTTACTCAATTTTTAGACCGAGCTGTGTCTTTATATGGAGCAAAAAAAGCCATCCACTGTGATGATAGAGTTTTTACATATCAAGAATTAAATAATAGAGTTAATAAATTGTCTCATGGATTGAGGTCGTTAGGAGTTCAAAAAGGGGATAGAGTTGCCTTCCTTGCACCTAATTCAGTTGAGATGCTTGAGGGTTTTTATGGAGTATTCCAATTAGGAGCAGTAATGGTGCCACTAAACATTCGTTTAAAGCCAGATGATTACTTATTTATATTAAATCACAGTGAAACAAAGGTTTTGTTTGTTGATCAAGAACTTTACCATTTAATCCTACCTATTAAGAATCAGCTTAAAACGGTTGAAAAAATTATTGTTCATTATATAGAGAGTGAAACGGATGAAGTAGGTTATGATCAATGGTTAGATAGCCAGGATGATCGACCATTTAATCGTGAGCCATTAGATGAGAATGATGTTTGTAGTTTGTTATACACGAGCGGGACAACAGGGAATCCAAAGGGAGTTATGCTAACTCATCGAAATAATTACATCCATGCATTGAGTACGATGCATCACTTGCGAGTAAGTGACGAGGATGTTTTATTACATGTACTACCAATGTTCCATGTGAACGGCTGGGGCTCTCCTTTTTACTACACAGCAAATGGCGCAACACAGGTATGCTTAAGAAAAGCAACGCCAGAAGCTATATTCGCAAATTTAGAGAAACATAAAGTAAGTGTCATGCATATGGCTCCTACTGTATTAAATTCCCTTTTACAATATTACGAGCAAAATGTACCTGAACTGGATCAAGATGTTAGGGTGATTATTGCTGGATCAGCACCTCCGCCAGCATTTGTCACTAGAGTAGAAAAAGAATTAGGGTGGGAATTTATCCAAGTATATGGGATGACGGAATCCTCGCCATTAAGTCTTGTTTCGACAGTTCGTTCTCATTTGAAGGATATACCGATGAAGGATCAGTATAGAATGAAAGCGAAAGCTGGTCACTCAATGATTGGCTGTGAAGTGAAGGTTGTTAACGACAATGGTGAAGAAGTAGAACATGATGGGATTGAAATTGGTGAGGTTGTCACTAGAAGCAACGGAGTTATGAAGGGGTATTGGAAAAATGAAGAAGCTACTATGGAAACCATCCGTAATGGTTGGCTCCATACCGGTGATATGGCCACTGTAGACGAATATGGAAATATTGATATTGTCGATCGAAAAAAAGATATTATTATAAGCGGTGGTGAAAATATATCGTCTATTGAGGTTGAAGGAGTTTTATACGATCATCCAGCAGTTCTAGAGGCTGCTGTTATAGCTGTCCCGCATGAAAAATGGGGCGAAACTCCACATGCCTATGTAGTAATAAGAAGCGGTGGAACCATAACAGAGAAGGAGCTAATTGCTTTTTCGAGGGAAAAACTAGCACATTTTAAAGCAATAACAGGAGTAACCTTCGTCGACGAACTTCCTAAGACCGCATCTGGGAAGATTCAAAAAGTCCATCTAAGAAATGAGTATTGGGAAGAGAAGGGGAAGTCAGGTAGATTTGTAAATTAATAGGATGTAAGGTTTAGTGGGTCGCTTCTTGGGAGCGACTTTTTCTATGAAGGGGGAGATTGGAATCATATTGGATTAGTACCCAAAACTTTATGAAAACTAGATATGAGGGAACTAAGAGACCGTCTAAGTGACAAGAATCTCCAAAAACGTAGAAGGATAGTAACTAAGAGACCCTGTTAAAACAAGAAGCGCTATACTTCTTTAAAAATGGTGACTAATCACCCCTATTAATGCACAGATTTAATGAAATCAACAAAAAAAGGTAACTAAGAATGCCAAAATTTATCTAGTCCCCTAACTTTTAGTGTGCTGATCCTCATTTTCATGTATAATGGAATTTACATTATTTTGGTAAAGGCTTTCGTGAATTTTGTTGCTATTTATATCTTTTTTAACTTGTAATGAAACGGCATGTGTGAATACAAAATACATAGCAATAATCTATGCGAAAACAGCCTGGTAAAAGGGGAAAAGAGATTTGATTCCAGAAATTAAGGCTTCACATAATAAGAGAATAATTTCGATTGATATCATGAGAGGATTCTCCATATTAGGGATTTTTCTCGTAAATATGCTCTCATTTCATTCACCCATACTTTATTATAATCCTCTCGATTGGTGGGAAGGACCATTAAATCAAGGGGTGTACCAGTTTATTGATGTTTTTGCTCAAGGGAGCTTCTACCCTCTGTTTTCCCTGTTGTTCGGCTATGGAATTGTGATCTTACGTGAAAATACTTTAAATAGAGGATTAAGTTTTACGGGTATAGGTGTAAGAAGGTTATCGCTCCTACTGCTTATAGGAGGATTACATGCTACTTTTATCTGGCATGGAGATATCCTCGTAAACTATGCCTTACTTGGATTTTTATTAATGCTTTTTTTGAGATTTTCTGGAAAAGCATTGATTATTACTGGCAGTTTACTTTATATCATTCCTAATATTCTTTTATCACTACTTTTCATTGTGACTGTATTATTTGTACCTGCAGGCGAAATTGATATGTATAACATATACGAGGCACAAGAGTCTGTCGAAGTTTACCAAGAAGGAACTTACCTTGAAATTACTGAAAGACGTTTGAAAGACTGGTATGCTGTTAATAACGTTGCTGGTATGTTTTTTATGTTGGTGACGATCTTTCCGCTATTTTTAATAGGAGCAGGTGCTGCTAAATTAAAGTGGCTTGAGCAGTATGATCGAAATAAAAGAAGGTTTTTGATTATGTTTATTGTAACTTTCAGTCTTGGATTGCTTATGAAACTGTCTCCATATGTCATTGATAAAAACTTTGCTTCCGAATTTATTCAAGATTCGATAGGTGGACCTTTATTAGCCATTGCTTTTGCAATGGGGATTGCACTACTCTCGGAGAATCCTCTATTTAAAAAGTCTTTATCAGTCCTAGCCCCAGTTGGGAAATTAAGCATGAGTAATTATTTGCTACAATCAATAGTATGTACACTGATTTTCTATTCGTATGGATTAGGATATTATGGTCAAATATCAGCATTTACTGGAACACTGTTAGCACTAGGAATTTTTACGCTTCAGATCGTTTTGAGCCATTTTTGGATTAAGTATTTTGCGTACGGCCCATTTGAATGGGCATGGAGAAGCTTTACCTATTGGAAAATCCAAAGGTGGAAAAAAAGTTAACGATATTCTGCACAGCTAGAAACCCCTTTCGTAGGGGTTCTTTTTGTTTTATACGATGTTTGACAAAGCTACCAATAAGAAAGTTTGGGAGTATTAATAGATTTGTTATCATGAAATTGTATATTATAATAGCTCTAAAAGAATGAATGATTAGGAGGAGTGGCTATATGAAGTTTGTTACTGCGCAAGATCACATAGGTACTTTTGTGGGTGTAATGCATCAAGACGATACTAAGGTTCTTCCACTAAAAAGAATGGAAAAAACGCTTAAAGGGACCAGTAGCTTACCTGATACGATGATAGATTGTATCAGTATGGGAGAAGCTTTCTATAATAAAGTAGTAGAGTTAACAAACTTATCGAAGAATGAAGAGTTCTACATACCGAACGATGATGTGAAACTTCTAGCACCTATTCTAAGACCTGCAAAGAATATCTTTTGTGTTGGGAAAAACTATGCCGAGCATGCCATTGAGATGGGAAGCGCGGATGACATTCCAGAGCATGTAATGGTCTTTACAAAGGCTCCAACAGCCGTCATTGGACCTAACGAACAAATTCTGAATCACGCAGAAGTAACAAATCAATTGGATTATGAAGGCGAATTAGCTGTTATTATAGGAAAAAGAGGGATAGGAATAAAGAGAGAGGAAGCCTTAGATTTTGTATTTGGCTACACCATAATAAATGACATTACGGCTAGAGATTTACAGTCAAAGCATAAACAGTTTTTCATTGGAAAAAGTTTAGATACAACATGTCCGATGGGACCGTGGATTGTGCACACATCTTCTATTAAAAACCCTAACCAATTAAACATTGAAACACGTGTGAACAAGGAGGTTCGTCAACAATCCAATACAGAGCATTTCATCTTTCCTATTGAAGAGGTAATAGAGGTTCTTTCAAAAGGGATGACACTAGAACCAGGAGATATCATTGCTACTGGTACTCCAGCTGGTGTTGGAAAAGGATTTAAACCACCTCGTTTTCTAAATGCAGGAGATCTTATTGAGATAGAGATTGAAAGTATTGGGACACTTTCAAATCAAATCTCTAAATAGTTCTGTATCCGATTACCTCAGTTAAGGGGAACATAAATGGGGTACCAGCCCGGAATTACAAGAATCTATTTGGATGCATGAATTAACACTTTTATAAAGGTGAATATCTTAATTTACTTTTATGTTTTTCTTTTAATATGTGGTATGATGTTATGGAATTTATGTTAGGGAGGATTTTTAAATAATGACGTATACGACACACGCCCACATTACAGCATGGGTTCTGACACTTGTATTATTTATCGTTGCATATGCTTTAACTAAGAGTGGAAGAGCAAAGGCAGCAAAAATTGTACACATGATTTTGAGACTGTTTTACTTACTAACATTAGCAACAGGTGGTGCCCTTGTTCATACATTATTCACGGTTAGCCCTGTAGAATATATTTTAAAATCGTTAGTAGGTCTTTGGGTACTTGGAGCAATGGAAATGGTTCTAGTACGTACGAAAAAGGATAAAAATACAAAAGGTGCTTGGATACAACTTGTGGTAGCCGTGATTATTGTTCTATATTTAGGATTGAAATTACCACTTGGTTTCCAAATATTTTAAGAAAAACAACAAATTGTCTACATCTTGTAAAAAAAGCTGCCTAAATAGCAGCTTTTTTTGTTTTATAATTCAAATGATAGGGGTAATTGTGGTATTTTAGAATATAAGGATATTATTTACATACATAACTTATAATGGTGGTTGCCATGGCCAAAACAATTTCTTGTATATATACAAATAAAAGCCAACTTAATAGTTTTATTGAATCTCATGAGTTATATGAATACCCAGACTTACTCATCCAAGTGTTTTCTGGAATGGGCGAAAAGGATACTTTAGTGAGGATTCAAAATGACATAGCTAGCTTATTACCCGAATCTACCATGATTGGTTGTACATCAGCGGGTGGAATTCAAGATGGACAATTGCTTGAACAAGATGTGGTAATTTCTTTTACTATCTTCGAACGTACTCAACTTTATTCTGCTCTGTTTGAGATGGATCAATATCAAGATAGTTATGCAATGGGGAAGAGTTTGGCAGCAAGATTGATTTCTTTTGATACAAAAGCTGTCATTGTTTTTCCTTCCGATCCTTCTATTAATGTTCCGCTATTGCTAAGAGGTTTACATGAGCAGAACAGTGAGGTTGTTATTGTTGGTGGAGTTGCAGGGGACAATGACCGCTTTAAAGAAGGCTTTGCATTTACAAACCAACAAATTACCAATAGAGGGGTAGTTGCTGTTGCGCTAAACAGCGAATTCTTGAAAGTTGAAACATTTACAAACTGCAAATGGCAAGAGATAGGGAAATCTTTTAAAGTAACAAAATCAAAGGATAACTTTATTTATTCTATAGATGGTAAAAAGCCCATTCAAATCTTAAAGCATTATTTAGGAGAAGATTTTGTAAAAGAGCTTCCTCAATCAGGAATTGAATTCCCTTTCATAATGGAAGACGATGGTGAATTAGTTTCTATATACATTACTAGAATATTGAGTAATGGCGCTGTACAGGTAAATCGTTCTATAAGCGTTGGTGAGAAACTTACTTTTGGCTATGCGAATGTAAAAGAAATGATCAGTGACTCTTTACACGAAATAAAAAGACTATCCAGGTCTAATGTAGAAACCATTTTTCTTTATAATTGTTTGGCAAGAAAACGTTTTATGAATGATTTTGCCAGTAAGGAAGTAAAATTCCTTAATGAAATAGCTCCAACAAGTGGATTCTTCTGCTACGGGGAAATTGCGTATGAAAAAGGACAATCTCCGAAATTGGTTGGACACTCTGTTGTCTATTTAAGTCTAACGGAAAATAACGAAAAAGTTCCTCCTAGGGAAGTTAACATATCTTATGAATTTCCTGAGGAAATGAATACAGTGGTCTCATTAACTCATTTAATTCAGGCTTCACAAAGTGATATTCGAACATTAAATGATCACTTATCAGTTTCAGAGCAATACTACCGTTCTCTATTTGATAATAATGATGATTTTGTCTATTCAACAGACTTAAAAGGACAGTTTACGTCCGTGAATCGTGCTTTTATTGAGACGTTTGGATACTCTGAAAATGAGATTCTCGGCAAATCAGCATTAAAATACATTAACAGTGACGATATTGCTAGAGTTCGTATGCATTATTATCGTGCATTAAAAGGTAGAGAGCAGTATTACAATATTGAGATTCCTACAAAAACAGGAGAAACGTTCCTTTTTCAAATTAAAAATATTCCTATCATTGTTAACGGCGAACGAGTGGGGATATATGGGGTCGGAAGGAATATTACTGAGCAAAAGAAAATAGAAGAAAAAATTATTCAGCTTGCTTACTATGACCAAGAGACAGGTTTACCAAACCGTCTGAAATTCGTAGAAAAGCTAGGTGAGATGGTCTCAAGAGCTAAGAAGAAAAAAAGAATGCTATCTGTCATGGTCGTGGACATTGACCGTTTTAAAATTGTTAACGACAGTCTCGGGCACGAAGCAGGTGATGCTATTCTTAAAGAGTTAAGTACTAGAATTAAAAGCATTCTACCTACCGGTTCCTATCTTGGGAGATTTAGTGGTGACAAATTTAATGTGGTACTAACTAAAAATATTGATATCGAAGAAGTAATGAAATGTGCAAAGCTACTGTTGCAAACTGTAGCTAAATCAATCTTTCATGCAAATCAAGAATTTTTTGTAACAGCTAGTATTGGGGTAAGTATGTTCCCGAATGATAGTTTAGACGAAGATACGTTGATTAGAAATGCTGATATCGCTATGAATCGATCTAAAAATTCTGGTGGTAACCGAATCACGTTCTTCTCAACTGAAATGAATGAGCAAGCGTTAATACGCCTCGAGCTTGAAAGTTATTTACGAAAAGCGCTTCAGAAAAATGAATTTCATTTATGCTATCAACCATTAATTGATTTATCAACTGGGAAAACATATGGAAGTGAAGCTCTTATACGCTGGAATCACCCTAAGTTGGGACTAGTGTCACCAGGAGAATTTATCCCGCTAGCAGAAGAAACAGGGTTAATTGAAGAGATTGGTAGTTGGGTCTTGAGAACAGCTTGCATTCAAAATAAAAAGTGGCAGATGATGGGTTCAAGAGATTTAACAATATCAGTCAATGTATCAGCACATCAATTTTCACAGCCTAGCTTTATTCAAGAAGTGACAAATGCATTGAGAGATTCAGGCTTGGAGCCCCAATATCTCACACTAGAGCTAACCGAAAGCACGATGTTACGTAATATTGATTATAGCATTTCCGTCATGAAGGCCTTGCAAAAATTAGGAGTAAGGGTGTCCATCGATGATTTCGGTACGGGATATTCTTCTTTAAGTTACTTAAGGAATTTGCCAATCAATACGTTGAAGATAGATCGTTCGTTTATAAATAATTTAAAAGTAGATACGACTGACATTGCTATTGTAAAAGCCATTATTACTATGGGGCATGGTCTTTCTGTAAAGGTTGTGGCTGAAGGGGTAGAGACGAAAGAACAAATAGAACTCCTAAAGCAATTAAATTGTCACTATGCTCAAGGATTTTATATCCATAAACCATTGATGATTAGTGATTTTGAAAATAACCTATTGCAAACGATATAGTCTAGCTAAATTAGTCTTTAATTTTGGTATGAATAGGAAATGAAAACATATGTTTAATTAAAGTAGTTCAGAGAATCTAGTTTTCTAGTTGATGGAGGTTTTGGAATGACAGGGGCTTGGGTACTAGTCATTTTAATTGCTGTTATGATTGTATTTGTAATAACTGTTCATGCCATTTCAAAGCATAGGGAACGTCCCATCCTAACACAGAAAGACGTAATGGAAGCTTTGAAAAATAGAGACGACGATGAACATTAATAGAAAATGGTAAAAAAGTCTGTCGTTTGAGACAGACTTTTTTATTTAGGTTGACTTCGATAAATTGTAGTTTTTCCGTTTAGTGAGTAAACTTAACTTTTCTTCTTGGATCCTTCTTGTCTCAAAGATAAGATGTCTTTAAAAGCAACAAAGAGTTTATGAAATAAGCCCTATTTCAATAAAAACATTGACCAATTTTACCCACTTTAGTAAGTTTATTTCAAATGGTTTTACACACTAAAGGACTAGACTTGATGTACATTTCAATAATTGATCTAATTTATTTTAAAAATTTGCTATATTTAGGTGGGAAATGATGCTTCCTTTTTATGTAAGACTTTTCTTGGTTTTCATTATTTGGCTCTTTATTATTTCTGGCCCTAAAGGGGACCCAGGCACTTCCATTTTATTCTATTGCTCTTTTTATATAGCCATCTATTTTTTAATGCCTATTATGAAAAGTAAGTTGTTAGGTAATCTCATATTAATTACAACACCTTTTTTATACGTGACCATGATTGATTCTTCCCTATTTTATTATTTACTATTAATAGTTCTGTTTTCGATATATGAATCAGCTTATTTTATTGAACCTAAGCTTTATAGATTTTTGGCTGCTGTCTTTGTTGGATTCTCTTTTATAACATACTTTATCGTAGGCAGTGACCAATTGAATATTATTAGTATTTCAATCTTTTACATTTTGATTTTGACCATTAGCTTACTATTTTTAAATTCTTACTTCTTCCTAGTTAAAGAAAAATCGGACTTATATGAGCAAGTATTAGAGGAGTATAGAAACGTTAAGCGGCAATCATTGAAGAACGAGAAAGTAGTAAGAACGGAAGAAAGAACTAGAATTGCACGAGAAATGCATGATTCTGTTGGGCATAAGTTGACCGCTTTAAGTATTCATTTAGAAATGCTTCTTATAGAAAAGAAGAATGAAACGTTTCAAAATATGAAAGAAACAGTTGATGAATGCTTAGAAGAAACACGAAGAGCCGTCAGAGCTTTAAAGTCTGAAGATATTGAAGGGATTGCGTCTGTTATCCAGCTTATACGAAAGTTAGAATCTGAAAGTCATATGAGGGTGAACTTCACTACGAAACAAGGAGTACTAGGAGCAAACTTATCTAATCAAAATAGTGTTGTTTTATATCGAGTACTTCAAGAGTCGCTAACGAATGCTATGAAATATGGACATTCCCGGGAGGTCATTGTTACGCTAGGAATTTCAGCAATAGGAGAATTGCTTTTTACAGTAAAGAACGCTTATCACCATTCCTCACAACAAATTCATGAAGGTTTTGGTTTAAAGAATATGAGACTCAGAGTTAAGGAGGTTGGCGGAAGACTAGAAATCTATCAAAGTGATGACTCTTTTGTTATTGAGGGATATATCCCACTTGAGGAGGGGAAAAAGAGTGATTAGAATTCTGTTGGTTGAGGACCAAAGTATTATAAGGCAAGGATTAAAAATGATTATAGAACAAGATCCAGAATTTAAAATTGTCGGGGAAGCGGAAAATGGTTTACTCGCTGTTCAATTCTTGGAGACGAATGCAGTGGACATCGTTCTAATGGATATCCGAATGCCTGTTATGAATGGAATTGAAACATCACATAAGATAAAAGAAAGATGGCCCCAAACAAAAATCCTTATTCTCACAACCTTTAATGATGAGGAATATGCTTTACAATCTTTACGAGAAGGCGTTAATGGCTTTTTGTTAAAGACGTCGGATGGCCGAAAACTGATTAGTTCAATTCGGAGTTGCTTGGATGGGGGAATGGCTATTCATGAACAAGTTGCTGCGAAAGTAATGCCGAGGCTATTAGAGAAAACACAAAATGAAAAAATCACTGTTGACCTTACCCCTAGAGAGATAGCTATAACAAAGTTAATTGGAGCTGGGAAAACCAATAAAGAGATAGCTAATGAATTATTTCTTTCCGTTGGGACGGTTAAAAACCATATTACACAAATTTTACATAAGCTAGACTTAAGGGACCGCACACAACTAGCCATCTATGCAGTTAAAAATGATATTCTCTAAGCGGAGGTTATGTCACTTGGCATAACCTCTTCTTTTTGCAAAATTTCTAAAATGACCGAGGTCATATTTAGAAATGACTCTAGATAGTTCCAGCTCAATCAGTAAACGGATATAGTGAGATTAATAGGAGGGGTCATTATGTTGGAAGTTGTTGAATTAACAAAAACCTTTAAAAATAAGAAAGCTGTTGACGGAATAAACCTTTATTTAGAAAGAGGAGAGACAGTTGGTTTGTTAGGTCCCAATGGTGCAGGGAAATCCACAGCCATTTCTATCATTTCCTCACTTATTAAACCAACTAGTGGTGACGTTCGAGTACAAAATAAAAGTATCTTAAAGTCACCTGAGACGATTCGGAATATTCTCGGGATTGTTCCACAAGAGATTGCCTTATATCTGGAATTAACTGCAAGAGAAAACTTAGAGTTTTTTGGTAGAATCCATAGAATTCAAAAAAAGGATTTGAAGAAAAAGGTAGATGAAGTGTTAGAACTGATTGGTTTAGAAGACAGGCAAAAGGACCTTGTTAAAACCTTTTCAGGTGGGATGAAGAGAAGGTTGAATATAGGAGTGGCACTCCTACATGAACCAGAGCTAATTATTATGGATGAACCGACAGTAGGAATTGATCCACAATCAAGAAATTATATTCTTGAAACGGTTAAAAGATTGAATACGGAAAAAAATATGACAGTCTTATACACTAGCCACTATATGGAAGAAGTAGAGTATCTCTGTAATCGCATCTACATTATGGATCATGGTGAAATAATCGCTTCAGGAACAAAGGATGAAATAAAAAGCATTTTGTCCTCAGAGCAATCCATTTCCATTAAAGTCGATATGTTAAAAGGTGAATTTATTGAGGCATTAGAGGCAGTTCCTAATGTAAAAAGAGTTTCTGTGCATGATCCTGCTATCACCGTAATCGTTCCTAAACAAGTCTACATTTTAAAGGATATTTTTAAAATTGCGGAAGATACAAATACCCAAATAACCGCAACAAATATTGAAACTCCGTCTATTGAAGATGTGTTTTTGCATCTAACGGGGAGACAATTAAGAAACTAGCGGAGGGATTATATGTTATTTCAAATAATAAAAAAAGACTTGCTTATGTTTTGGAGACGACCCCGAGAGTTAATTATATTGCTACTAATGCCCTTTGTCTTAATTTCCATCTTAGGAACTGCATTGGGTGCCATTAATAATGGTGATGTTCCGGAGCTTAATATTAAGGTGGCAATCGTTGGTGATGATGAAGTACTAGAGGGTGAACTTAAAGAAGTTGAGAATCTAGGATTAAGTAGCGATATTAAGTCTATAATCGAAAATCGAAATCCTATTAAAATCCTAATTGAAGATGTACTAGGGAGCGAGGAACTCAAAGAAAGTGTAGATGTAGACATATACCATCATGACTTGACACATGAGGAAGAACTCAAATACACAGGAGTAATTGAGATTCCTGCAGACTTTAATACAAAATACTACAGTAGTTTACTATTGCAAGAAGGGTCTACACCACAAATAAATCTTTATCTAAACGAGTCTACCTCTTTTGAAGGAGAAATACTCAAGGAAATAATCACTAGCTTTCAAGAGGAATTGTCGTGGTGGACTACTCTAGGCGCCTTAGGAATGAACATAGAGGAGATTGAGAACAAGGCCTCTAGTAATCTTGGGGAAGTTAAGACAGTGTCTGAGCGAAAGACCATCGATTCTGTAACATACTATGCAATTGGAATGAGCGTCATGTTTATCTTTTATGTAGCGTCAACTGCCTCTACCTTTGCCTATGAGCAGAAACATAATTATACCTTCGGACGGCTTCTTATCGCAAATGTACCAGGGTCTGTATTTTTTACTGGTATTTTTACATCAACGGTATTAGTTGCCTTTATTCAGATGAGCATTCTATTTGGACTGTCAGCTCTCATTCATGATGTTAGATGGCCGAGTGTAATAGATTTTATTGTTATAACCCTTCTACTTTCTATGATGATTGGAAGTTTTGCTGTACTTTTATCAGCCCTAAGTTACCGAATCAATTCTGATTCTGTGTCTAGCCAATTCTCTAATTTTCTTATACCAATTTTAGCTTTTATGGGAGGAAGCTATTTTCCAATTAGTAGACTTGGGAGTTTCTTTGAAGTTCTTTCTACCTATTCACCCGCTGGTGCTGGTATTTCTGCCTATTTCAAAATTATGCAGGGTTACTCCTTGTCAGATGTCACTGGGCAAATCATGGTACTGGTTGTCGTTTCGGTTTTGCTACTAATAGTCGCTACTAAGATCCAACCAAAAAGAGGTGAGATGATATGACAGGAGTTCTATGGGGGAAAATGCGATTATTAATTCGAAAGCCGTTGCCTCTACTTATCACTACTATTATATGTATTGCATTTGCCTATTTAACAGGGTTATCTACTTCGTCAAAAATTGAAGTCCCAGTGCACAGCTCACTACCTACTGAAACATTAAATGATATCGTCCTTAAACTAAATGAGTCAGACACCTATGAGTTCGTTCTTTATAATGAGGATGAAGTTAAGAATAAAGTTGCTGAAGGAAAAGCAGAGGCTGGGGTTTTGCTCGAAGAAGGGTCTTATACGCTTTATCAAGCGGGTGAAACACAAAACTTTCGATTGATTAATCAATATGTTTATCAGTTTTATAGAAAAATGCTGCAAGAAGAGGTTATGAAGGTAGTAACAAATAAAGAAGAGACAGAGAAAGTCCTTCTAAGTCTAAAAGAAAATCCTGCCTTTACTCTCTCTTTGAATTCATATAAAAATGAAACGGATTGGGTATATGACCAAAGTCTTCAGGCATTGTTTGGATTTGCATTATTCTTTTCGATTTTTACCATTGGGTATAATGTTGTTGAAATTTTAAGGGAGAAACAAATGGGGATATGGGATCGTCTTATATTGTCTCCGACAACGAAGACCAAAATGTACTTAGGGAATCTTTTGTATAGTTTCTTTACTGGATATTTTCAGATTGCACTTATATTCATCGTCTTTAGATTTGGTACAGGGGTAAATTTTTATGGAGGATTTATTAAAACCCTAATTCTTATTATTCCGTTTGTCTTCTCGATAGTCGCTTTATCTATTTTGCTAACAAGCTTGGTTAAAACCATGGGCCAATTTAATGCCTTAATCCCATTAATTAGTGTGAGCTTCGCGATGATAGGAGGAGCTTACTGGCCAATTGAGATCGTAACCTCTGAACCATTGTTGATCATATCAAAGTTTGTACCCATAACCTATGGTATGGAACTATTAAAGGGTGTAACTGTTTCTGGCTTATCCATTACCGATTTGTTATATCCTGTTTCCATTCTACTTCTGATGGGAGTGGTCATGATGGGAATTGGAATACGATTAATGGAGAGAAGGCATATATAAGTTCATAACATAAAAAGCGCCATCATGGCGCTTTTTGTAGTTGGGTTTCATATTTATGACGAAAGCTTTTCAATAATTGTTCTTTTTCCATCATTTAAAGTAAATTCAAATCGGTCACTTACATTCTCATAGTAACAAAAGTGATGTTGAACGCTGCATATATCTTCTTGATTATCAAATATCATGAAATTAACACCTTGTTTGCGCTCACTTTCTCTTAATAAATTCAAGTGATTGTAGCAATATATACAATCGTAAATAGAGAATTTTAATGAGTTGAGGTGTGTAATGAATTGGTAAAAAGCATCATCTGAGATTTCCTCTAACATTCTTTCTAATGAGTAGATCAAGTGTTTCCGAATTCTTACTGAATCTTGATTCTTAAGGAAAATCACTTCATCTGCAAAGCCAATTTTACCATCTTCAAATAAGATTCCTTTTTTCCAACGATTATAGTGAAAAACTTCTATTTCTTGATGGAGGAATTCGTCTAATAATGATGCTTCTTCCGTTTCGTCATCGAAGAAAACCCATTGGTTATTAATGCATTCAACGGAGCCCTCCGTAAATGCTCGGGTTTGAAATTCAAATAGTTTCAATCGTTGCTGTCTATTCATCGTTAACCTCCGTAATTCATTCCTCAACATCCTTTGTAGACATAAACGATTCTTTTTAAACTCTTGTGCCTAAAATTAGGACAATTAACCATTTTATTAGCCCAGCATAGGATGTATATATATTTCATGTTAGGCTCTTCACGTAAACGCGTTAAATAAGCTTAAACGGTATCGTGCCTAACCTCATGTGCTGACTATTCGTTCAATCACTGTGTAATTAACATACGGTATTCTCTAGAAAGAACATTAAATTTTTCGCAGACTACGCAAAAATTTTACACACTTCCCGCTTAGAAAGGATGATGACAATGTGTGGAATAACAGGCTGGGTTGATTTTCAAAGAAATATAAAAGCAGAAGAAGATACAATTGTGAAAATGGTTGAAACTTTAACAAAGCGTGGTCCAGATGATACGAATATATGGACTGATACGCACGTTGGGTTCGGTCACAAAAGGCTTATTGTCGTTGACCCAGAAGGCGGAAAACAACCAATGGCAAAAACGAAAAATGACCAACAGTACATGATCTGTTATAATGGCGAACTTTATAATACAGAAGATATCCGAAAAGAACTTCTAATAAAAGGGTATTCTTTTAAGGGTCATTCTGATACAGAAGTACTGTTAACTGCCTATATAGAGTGGGGAGAAAAATGTGTTGATTATTTAAATGGGATTTTTGCTTTTGCTGTATGGGATCAGAATAAAAATCAGTTATTTATAGGAAGAGATCGTCTAGGTGTAAAACCACTATTTTATGCTGAAGTAGGTAAGGGAATATTATTTGGCTCGGAATTAAAAGCAATTCTTGCCCACCCAGATATGAAAGCTGAAATTGATCGGGAAGGGTTAGCGGAAGTATTCGGATTAGGTCCATCGAGATCTCCTGGTACAGGTGTATTTAAAGGAATCAAAGAGCTTCGTCCTGCTCATGCTCTAAGACTTTCTACAAATGGTTTGAAGGTGTGGAGGTATTGGGACGTAGAAAGTAAGAGACATGAAGACTCCTTAGATGAGACCGTTGCAAACGTACGATATCTTTTTACCGATGCAGTTAAAAGACAATTGGTATCAGACGTTCCTCTTTGCACATTCCTGTCCGGAGGTGTAGATTCTAGTGCAATTACTGCCATTGCCGCTAAACAATATGAGCAAGAGGGGAAAGGGCAGCTTCATACGTATTCCATTGATTATGAGGGAAATGATAAATTTTTCGAAAAAAATGAATTCCAGCCAAATTCGGATGGGGCTTTTATTAAAAAGATGACGGAAACGTTTAATACTGTCCACCACAGCTCGATTATTACTCAGGAACAGCTTGCTGAACATCTTATTGAAGCCGTTCATGTTCGAGATCTACCGGGAATGGCAGATGTAGATTCATCGTTACTATGGTTCTGTAGAGAAATAAAGAAGGACTTTGTAGTAAGTCTTTCAGGCGAGTGTGCAGATGAGATTTTTGGTGGATATCCTTGGTTTCATAGAACGGATGACTTAAATCGTAAGGGATTCCCTTGGATGAGGTCTATTCATGAAAGGCAAAGCTTATTAAAAGAAAATTGGCGTAACAAATTAAAGTTAGAAGAATATATGCTGCAGAAGTATAATGAAACCATCTCTGAAACTCCTAAGCTAGAAGGGGAAAGTGTAGAGGAAGCAAAAAGAAGAGAACTGTTTTATTTAAATATGCACTGGTTTATGACGACTTTACTTGACCGAAAAGACCGGATGAGTATGGGTGCTAGCCTTGAAGTCAGGGTTCCATTTGCAGATCATCGATTAGTTGAGTATGTATGGAATATTCCATGGGAGATGAAAATGTACGGAAACAAGGAAAAGGGAATCTTAAGAAAAGCGTTAGAAGGAATATTGCCAAATGAAGTTCTTTACCGTAAAAAGAGCCCTTATCCTAAAACCCATAACCCTGCCTATACAAAAGAAGTTCAAAGTTTATTAGGAGAATTGTTAAGTGACAAAGGCTCTGTTTTATATGAATTCTTTGACAAGGACAAATTAAACCAAATTGTAGAGTCAAAGGGAGAGGCCTTTAAAGAGCCATGGTTCGGTCAATTAATGACAGGTCCACAGCTACTAGCTCACTTAGCGCAAATTCACATATGGTTTAATGATTACAACATCAATATTGTAGAATAAGTTCTTACTTTTTCTTAGTCTATACGTTCAGTATAGGCTTTTTTTTGTGCCTCTGATGTTAAGTGTACTCAAAAGTGAGGATAATAAGCATTTAAAATATAAAAGCATAAAGTAAACTTTTTTAAAAAAAACGTTTAAGACAACATTCTATAGTGGAATAGAAAGTTTAGTTGTCTTCAGAGTCATGAATCTTCAACAAGAAATAAAAAAGGATGTGTTAAAACATGAATCAATTAAAATTCTCTTACGATTATTGTGAACGAATGATTGGGATAAACGGCCTTGTTATATATAAAATTTTTAAGGACTTTCCAGAAGACTCTAGGAAGGCGCTTTCAGCGGTTCTTGCCTTTTGTAATAGGCTTAACCTAATTGTTCTTGAAAGTAATAACCCAAAGAAAGAATTACTTAAATTTGAACATGAGTTAGAACAGTTTCACAATGGAACACTACCTCAAGACCCTATGTGGATAGCCCTTGAGGATGTGTTTGAGAAATATGATTTAGAGATTCAGCCGTTTAGAAATCTCATATCCGGTCAAAAGCAGGACCTAATCAAAAATCGAATTCTATCAGTTAATGAGCTATTAGACTATTGTTATGATACTGTAGGTTCCATGGGATTGATGTTATTACCCATCTTAGCTCCCGAAAAGAAGTATGTACTGAAAGAAGAAGCTCTTAAACTCAGTCTAGCCATTCAATTGTCCAATATATTAAGAGATATTGGTGAAGATTTTATGAAAGGAAAGATCTATTTGCCAAAAGAATTATTTATAAAACATCAATATTCGTTTAAAGAATTTGTAGAAGGCGAAATCAATTCATCATTTATAAACTTATGGGAAGAAATTGCCTTGATTGCAGAATCCTATTATGAAGAAGGACTTCGTTCCATACATGAGTTCCCAACATATTCTCGAAACCTCGTTAAAGGAACCGTATACTTAAACAGAGCCATTTTAGATGAAATTCGAAACAATGGATATCAAGTATTTAAGAAACAAAATTATGTGACCAATGAAGTGAAAGATAGAGTGAAGAGTATTTTATGATAAGGAAAGCGCAAGCACCTTGCTAAGTGTTGGAGCTAGAAACCATCTAACTAGAAAAACTTATACTTCTTACTTAGTTAAAAAGCCGCCCAAAAAGGCGGCTTTAGATTTATATTGTAGTTATACAGCCTTAGCTTCAACAAAGGACTTCTTATGCCAAACTTTAGATCTCCATCTCCAAAGCATAAGTAATCCTCTCAACCATTCATCCGCAATAAACGCAATCCAGATCCCAACTAGACCAAGTTCAAAATAGATTCCTAGTATATAAGCTAACGTTACACTTACTCCCCACATGGAGATAATCCCCATGTAGACAGGGAATTTTACATCACCTGCTGCTCTCAGTGAACTAATTATGACTAAATTAAACGAACGTCCTGGTTCTAATATAATCGTTAGTAGAATGAGAGTAGTTCCGATACTAATAATTTCTTTATTATCCGTGAAAATACCTAGTAAATTCTCGGAAAAGAACGAGAATAGAAGAGCCATTAAAAATGATATTCCAATGGCTAAATATAGGCTGTTTAGACATCTTTTATATGCTTCATTAAGCTGACCCGAGCCAACCATATACCCAATCATAATCTGCGTTCCCTGGCTAATGGCTACCCCAAATAAGAGAATAAACATCATAAGATTTTGGACGTAAACCTTTGAAGTAAGCGCTTCTGTTCCGAGCATGGCGATAAAAAAAGTAATAACCATTTGTGAAGCATTCCAAGAAAGTTGTTCGCCCGCTGAAGGAATCCCAATGTTTAATAGTTTTTTTATATGAACTTTTGGGAATGAGTACAGCATCTTAATGGGCAATTTACCATCAATTCTTTTTAATAAAACAATAACAGATACAACTAGCCCTAAAATCCGACTTACTGTTGTAGAAATAGCTACTCCTTCAACGCCTAATACAGGAAAGCCAAACGGACCAAAGATAAATAAATAGTTTCCAACCACATTCAGTATATTCATCCCAATTGTGATATACATGATATCTCTAGTAAACCCGTAGCTTCGAACAATTGCTCCAATTGTCATAATAAGCGATTGAATAAAAGAAAAACCACCTACAATTAAGAGATAAGATTTCGCCTCATCCATTAGCTCAGTAGGGATATTCATGAGTAGAAGAATGGGCTTACCGAAGATGAAAATTAGGACACTGAGGAGAAGCCCAAATAATAGATTTGCACCAATTGAAACAGCAGAAATTTCTCTTGCTGTTTTTTGTTGATTGGCTCCTAAATTCTGTGCAATTAATATAGATGTTCCTGTTGCAACAAAACCAAACATTACAATAATAAGAGCGAGAATTTGATTGGCCACTCCAACAGCTGCAACGGAATCATCTGAGTACTGTGATAACATGAGGGTGTCTGCACTCCCCATTAACATATGAAGCAACACTTCGATAAAGATAGGCCACGTAAGGGCAAATAAGGTTAACTTTCTTTTATTGGTTGTTGTCATTTTTCGGGTCCTCTCTAGAACAAACACATGATGTAAGGTATTCTATTTGTAAACTTTCAGAATAAAACTATACTCGCTTTCCTTAAAAACTGTCAATCAATTTCCTGTAAAAAACGATAAAGGCTGTTAAAGGATTGAAAGGTCTATTGAACTTAAGAAAATGATAAAGCCGAGACTCTATGCCTTCTGATTTTAAATAGCGTCTCGGCAATTTCATGTGTTTATGGTAATTACACACAACTAAAAGTTCAATGATTAAAAAGACAATATAGAATAATCATATGGACCTAGATCAACTGATAAGTGGTGTGCTTCGGCTGCATATTCGCTATTGTCTTTCAGGTTCGAAATCTTTTTTCCTTTTAGGGACAATGGAATTGGGTATTTTTCCTGCATGTTGGTTGGATTAATAATCACCAGAATAGATTGATCGATTCCTTTTCTTAAGTAAGCTAGTGAGGACAGGCCCTCATGGGGTTCTAAAAAGGTAAATGAACCTTCGTTAGCTAGCACTCTTATTGTTTTTCTTAAGTGAATAAGAAATTTTACGTGTGAGAGCAATTCTTTATTCCATTCTTTTTGATCCCAAGGCATACACTTTCGGCAATCTGGATCATTTTCTCCGCTCAAGCCAATTTCGTCTCCGTAATAGATGCATGGACTTCCAAGAAAAGTTAATAAGAACGTAAAGATTAACTTTACTTTTTCTACTCGACCATCGCACTCTGTAACAATGCGGGAAGTATCATGACTCCCAATAATATTGAATATTCCTTCGTTTACGGTGTCTGGATACAACTGCATAACGGTAGTCATGTTTTCAACAAACTGACGAGTATCAATGAGTTCCTTTGCGAAGAAATGAATCAGGTTTGTTAAAAAGGGATAATTCATGACGGAATCGAATTGGTCCCCGCGCAGCCACGGCATGGAATCGTGCCAAACTTCCCCGAGGATAAATACATCAGGTTTTATCGCTTTTACTTTTGTGCGAAATTCTCTCCAAAATTGATGGTCGATTTCATTTGCCACATCTAGCCTCCAACCATCGATATCAAATTCTCGAATCCAATAGCAGCCTACTTCCATTAAATAGTCTTTTACTTCCTGATTTTGAGTGTTTAGTTTTGGCATAGTTTCAACAAATGAGAATGTGGCATAATTTGGTCTTTCTCCACCTTTTAAAGGAAAGTCACTGGTATAAAACCAATTTTTATAAGGAGATTTCTCGCCATTCTGTAAGACATCTTGAAAGGGTTTAAAATGATAACCACTGTGATTAAACACAGCGTCTAGCATCACTTTAATCCCATGTTTATGACATTTACGAACTAATAATCGAAATGTTTCCTTGTCACCAAATTGAGGATCAATTTCAAAGTAGTCAATCGTGTCATATTTGTGGTTGGAATAGGCTTTAAAGATAGGTGTAAAGTAGATGCCTGAGATTCCTAACTCTTTTAAATACTCAATATGATTCATGACTCCTTGGAAATCTCCACCGAAATAATTTATTGCTGTAGGTGATTCGCTGCCCCAAGCTTTTGTATCTTTCGAATCATTTGTAGGGTCTCCATTTGCGAATCTTTCCGGAAAAATTTGATACCAAACCGTGTCCTTCACCCATGAAGGGGGATGAGATACCTGATTTTGATGTAAGTAAGGAAAACAAAAGTATAAACCTGGGTCTCCTGGTTGAGTAGGGTAAAATCCTTTTTCTGTGTAGATGATTTGTTCTTCATTGCTTATTAACTTAAATCCGTATCTTAAACGCCGATATTCAGGTTTAACAGCAATTTTCCAATAATCAAAAAGAGAATCAGTACCTGCCTTTTCTAACTGATCTGTATAACAAATCCAATGATCATTTTCCCATTCGTACTGGTCTCCATAAATGAGTTCAATGTTTTGAACATTGCTACGTTTCGTTCGAATTTTAATATGAAGAGTGTCTTTACTGTAAGGATATGCGAATTGATCTGTTGGACGATGATAAACAGAAGATTGTTCAATCATTTAAACACCTCAAAATTATCAATTGATGACAAAATAACAGATAAAAAGGTGATGTTCAAGGTGACGTAAAATCCTTTTCTTTTCTGAATTTTTGGAATCTAAATGAATTCGACAAAAAAACTCATTATTGTTTGACTCTTTAGGACATAAAAGGCTAATCTTATAGGCGAGTATGAATTAATGAACCGCAATATTTTCAGTAACAATACATATCGAATTTTTAAGGAGGAGCGGAGATGAAAAATTTTTTAGTCATTCTTTTGTTGATTCCGTTTCTTGGTTTTTACACTTCTTCAGTAGAAGCCACCAAGAAAGAAGAACGAAAATGGCAAGATGAAACGGTTTATTATATAATGATTGATCGTTTTAATAATAGTGATTTTACTAATGACTATGATGTAGATGCAAATGATCCTATTGCCTATCATGGCGGGGATTTTAAAGGGATTATCGATCAACTGGATTACATTAAGGATATGGGATTTACAACCATAGCACTTTCACCCATATTTGATAATGAGGAAGACGGTTATCATGGCTATTGGATTAATGACTTTTATAACACGGAAGAACATTTAGGAACACTTGAGTCCTTTAAGCAACTTGTAAAAGAAGCCCATAATAGGGACTTAAAAGTTATCATTGATTTTGTCGTTTCCCATGTAGGACAAACTCATCCTTGGATTGAAGATAAAGCAAAATCAGCATGGGTAAAGGGAAAGGTTACAGAGTCTAAAAATGTCTGGGTAGAAGGTTTACCACAATTAAACTTAGAAAACACAGAAGTCGTTAATTACTTAACGGAAGCTGCCAAATGGTGGATTACAGAGACAGATATAGATGGTTATCGTTTGGAACAATTAGAAAATGTACCTGCAGATTTTTTGAATGATTTTTCAAAATCTGTTAAAGAAGAAAAAGAGGATTTTTTCATTTTAGGGGATAAGGCAGAGCTTCAGAATACAGAAGACCATATCACAGGATATTACGATTATGAACTTCAAGAACCACTATCAAAAGTTTTCTCGAAGCCAGATCAATCACTCCAACCTGTTCATAGCTTAGTTGAAAACTATGTTGAAAAGGAAGATAACCCTTATTTAAGGGGAGTGTTCCTAGATAATCAGCACACTATTCGTTTTACTAGAGGAGCGGTCAATCTAAATGAACACCCAGGCCCACGACTAAAGATGGCATTAACGAATCTATTTACGATTCCTGGAATTCCAATCGTATATTATGGGACGGAAATTGCTTTAGATGGGGGACTCGGGGATGATAACACTAAACAAATGAACTTTATGACTGACAAAGAGTTAATTGAATACATTACGAAGATTGGTGAACTAAGACAACAATTGCCGGCATTGACACGTGGAACATACGAACTATTATATGAAAAGGATGGAATGGTTGTTTATAAACGTGAAGTCGAAGAAGAAACAGCTATTGTGGCCATAAATAATACAACAAAAACACAAACCGTAGAACTCACAGGTTTGCTAGAAGGTAACAAGGAGCTGCGAGGTCTTCTAATTGGAGATTTAGTAAGAAGCAATGGTGATGAATATAAGGTGATTCTAAACCGTGATGAGGCTGAGATTTATGTACTCACTGATAAATCGGGTTTAAATATCCCGTACTTGGTTGTAATGGGAGCCGTGTATGTAGCCTTTATAGGATTTGTTATTTTATTATGGAGAAGAGCAAAGAAAAAGCGAGCATCATAAATTAAGGCTCTTTTCGTAAACTTTGTTGCTATTTAAATACATTAAACTGCTTTTGAACGGATTATGGTGCTGTTTTCTTTACTTTGCGAGAACAGATGCCACGAAACTGCATAGAATCCGTGTTGGAGCACATATACGAATAGCAACAATCTATGCGAAAACAGCCTAAATTACTTAAGGCGAAGCTAACTAGGGAGCTTCGCCTTTTTATTAACTAAAATGATTAACCGTTTATAACGGTTCCTCCGTTTACATGAAGCACTTGCCCGCTCACATAACTGGAGTCTTCGCTGGCTAAATACACATAGGTTGGTGCAAGTTCATAAGGCTGCCCCGCTCTGCCCATCGGAGTATTGCTTCCAAATGTTGCAACTTCACCTGCTGAAAATGTAGATGGGATAAGCGGAGTCCAAATGGGCCCAGGAGCTACTCCGTTCACTCGTATTCCTTGATTCGCCAAATTGATAGCTAATGAACGGATAAACGAGACAACAGCCCCTTTTGTTGAAGAATAATCAAGTAGCTTTTCGTGTCCTTTATAGGCTGTAATGGAGGTTGTATTAATAATAGAATCCCCCTTTTTTAAATGGGGAAGGACAGCCTTTGTTAAATAAAAATAAGAAAATATATTGGTCCTAAATGTACGTTCAAGTTGTTCTGAAGTGATATCTATAAGACTTTTTTGAGGATGCTGTTCAGCCGCGTTATTTACTAAAACATTAATCTTTCCAAACTGACTTATCGTTTTGCTAACAATATCTTTACAAAACGTCTCGCTCCCAATATCTCCTGAAATTGTCAAGCAGCGTCTTCCTTCTGATTCAATTAACTTTTTTGTCTCTTCTGCATCTGAATGTTCTTCCAAATATGAAATAACGACATCAGCACCTTCTTTTGCAAAATAAATGGCTACCGACTTGCCGATCCCACTATCTCCTCCTGTGATAATGGCTACTTTATCTTTTAGCTTGCCTGACCCTTTGTAATTGGGGTCTATGGAAACAGGGAGTGGCTGCATTTTATTCTCCACACCAGGCTGTACATCTTGGTGCTGAGGAGGAAACGTTTGTTTTTGGCTATTGCTATTACTCATAAAAAAAACCTCCATGTCTGGCTTGATATTTTTTTAGTATGAGGAAAAACAAAGAACTTATAAGTATGGAGGATTTTTTACAACAAAAAAGGCGAACAAGATATGTTCACCTAATGAATGAAATTAGCGGTAATTTACAAATTGCACATCTACAGTTAAGTCAGCTTCTTTAACTGCTGCAATAATCTTTTGTAGGTCATCACGGTTTTTACCAGTAACACGTACTTGGTCATCCTGGATTTGGCTTTTAACTTTTAAACCGCTATTTTTAATGATCGTATTAATTTTTTTGGCATTATCCTTATCAATACCTTGAACAAGTTTTGCTCGTTGTCTTACAGTACCTCCAGAAGCACCCTCGATTTTACTGTAATCCAAATTTTTGATCGGAACGCCTCTTTTGATTAGTTTGCTAAAAAGAACATCTTTAAGCTGATCTAATTTGTACTCATCATCTGAAACAAGAACTAGTTCTTCTTTATCTAGAGTTACATTGCTTTTACTACCTTTAAAGTCATAGCGAGTCGTAATTTCTTTCATGGTAGCAGTAATCGCATTTGTCACTTCAGGTAGTTCCACTTTCGAAACAATATCAAATGAACTTTCTTTTGACATATGTAAACCTCCCAAAATCAAATTAAATAAAAATAATATTGTTCAACTTTATCAGTATGTACATATAGCTACTAATTAAGTTTCACTTTATAGCTACATTATAGTAAAATATAGCAGTTCAAACAACTTTAGGTAAAGTCAGTTGGGGTTAACAAATACCAGTAGAAAATTTCAAAGAAGCTAGAAATAAAACTGTCACCGGTCACAATGCCTAATTGTTGGCTAAGAAGGTTAAGTTATAAATAAGTATTAGAAGAAAAGAGGAGGAGTTTAGTAAATGCCATTAAGAGAATATATAGGACAAGTAATCAATCTTGAGGTAGTTCGGAAAGCTGATTTTGGATTTTTCCTCTCCGATGGAGAAGAGGATGTTTTATTACATCAGAATGACACAGAAGGAGAGGTTATAGAAGGAGAGCACGTGGATGTTTTTCTATATACCGATTCGCAAGGACGAATAACTGCTACAAATATTATCCCGTCGATTACTGTTGGTACATATGATTGGGCAAAAGTTAGCGATGTAAACCGCGATCTTGGTGTGTTTATTGATATCGGCGTTAAAAAGGATATGCTTTTAGGAAGAGAGGACCTTCCAGTCCATAGATCAGTTTGGCCAGAAGAAGGTGATTTGCTTTATATAACCCTGAGGGTAAATCGTAATGACCGCATCTATGTAAAACTGGCAACTGATCCCATTATTCAAGAAAAAATGATTACAGCAACGAAAAAAGACTTTAATAAAAATATTCAAGGACATATCTATCGTACTGCAAAAGTAGGAAGCTGGATTTATACAGCTGAGGGCTTCAAAGGGTTTATCCATGAGTCTCAACGTAGTGTGGAGCCTCGCCTCGGACAAAAAGTAGAGGGGCGTATCATAGACGTTAAAGAAGACGGAACGATAAATGTTTCATTAGTGCCGCGGAAACAGGAAGCCTTGGATGAGGACGCAGAGCATATTTATTCTTACTTGATGTCAAGGAACGGAGCAATGCCTTACACGGATAAAAGCATGCCTGAAGATATTGAGGAGCGTTTTAATATGAGCAAAGGTGCATTCAAGCGAGCACTGGGTAGGCTAATGAAGGCAGAGAAGATTTATCAAGAAAATGGCTGGACCTATAGTAAAGAGAACAAGTGATAGGAATTGGGAGGTACTTGTTCATTTTTGTAGTAGTTGGTAATAAACTGCTAAAAATTGGTAAAAATTTAAGAAAGTTGGTAATAAGTAGTTCAAAGTGGGTAATATATTCAGAAAGTTAGTAATAAGTACCCTTATTCACCATCAGACCATTTAGACATTGGCTAAAATTAAAATAAAAAAGGGTTGATACCGCTGTTTTGGTATCAACCCTTTTCTTTTTACAGGTGATCTGTCTTCTTAGAATACTGACGTTTCCCTGCTTTTCTATTTTTTTCACGCATCATATTTTTCTCATGACGCAAGGCGTTGTTATCTTTGGCCTTTTTATCGTTATCAGAAGTATGTGGCACTATGATACTCCTTTCCTCTAACGTAATTTGCTGTAGGAATAACAGCTTCACTATATTGTCTGTCATTACGAAAAGGAGTATGTATGATATTTATGATGGCAGCTTACTTAAGAAAAAAACAGAAATGGTACCTGGTCCTGTATGGGAACCAACTGCAGCACCAATCGATGAAATATAAACATGCTCGGCACCGAACTCTTCTTGGATTAACTTCTTCATCTCTAAAGCGGTCGCTTCATCATCTGCATGACTTATTCCAATCGTTTGGGCATTTAATGAGCTTCCTCGCTCCTTCATTACTTCAATAATTCTTCGAAGTATTTTCTTTCTACCACGGATTTTTTCAATTGGGACAAGTTTTCCATCTTCAACATTTAATAATGGCTTTATGTTGAGTAACCCACCTAGAAATGCTGATGCTTTTGATACTCGGCCACCTTTTGCAAGATGATCTAAATCATCAACTGTGAAAAGATGCTCCATATGTTCACAATGGTACTTAATCTTAGTGATAAGTTCATCTTTAGATGAGCCCTCTCTAACCAGTCTGACAGCCTCCATCACGACAAGTCCGCATCCTAAAGAAGCACACTTACTATCAATAATCGTTAAATCAAAATTTGGATATTCTTCTTTTACTTGATCGCGAATCATGACCGCCGTTTGATAAGTACCAGAAAGTTCTGACGAAAAAGCGATATAAATTCCGGCTTCATTATTTTTCGCCATATCGGTAAAGACTTCTTCAAAACGAAGAGGTGAGGCTTGTGAAGTTTTCGGGATATGCCCCTCCAGAATGGCTTTATAGACAGCGTCTGGGTCAATTGTAATTAAATCCTCATATTCCTGGTCATTTAAGTGCACCTTTAATGGAAAAAGGGTGACAGCGTTCTCATTATAAAAAGATAAAGGTAAATCACTTGCACTGTCAGCTAATATTTTTACTGACATATCATACACCCGCTTTCAAACTCATATTGCTTTAAGTGTATAGAAATTAGGGTAAAAATACAATTAATTGTATTGAGAATCGGTAAATTAGGGAAAAGAAATAATAGAAGGTTGGTGAGAAGATTGTTTCAAACTAAAAAACTAATTGTGGTAATCATCGGGGCTATTTTAAATGCCATTGCAATGAATTTCTTCTTAATCCCCGCGAATGTATATGCAAGTGGATTTACAGGGGTTGCTCAACTACTATCGAGTATTTTTGGTAGTTACGTTTCAACAGGTGTTCTATTATTTATTTTAAACATTCCGGTTACGATTTTAGGATGGAAAAAGGTAGGCAAAGAATTTACTTTGTACAGTTTTATTAGCGTGGCACTTATGTCATTTTTTCTAGAAATTATACCAATTTTAAGACTCTCAAATGATATCCTATTGAATGCTGTTTTTGGTGGAGTAATTGCAGCAGTTGGAGTAGGAATTACGTTAAAATGGGGTGCTTCAACAGGTGGAATGGACATCATAGCGATGGTTTTATCGAGAATGAAAGATAAACCAGTAGGTACATATTTTTTCACACTTAATGCAATCATTATAGTAACAGCTGGTTTTTTGTATGGATGGGAGAAAGCACTGTACACACTTGTAACTCTATATGCATCGACGAGAGTTATTGACGCCATTCATACAAGGCATGAAAAGTTAACTGCCATGATTATCACAAAGAAATCTGACGAGTTGAAAAAAGCGATTTATTCAAAGATGGTTCGAGGAATCACCACGGTCCCTGCAAAAGGTGCATTTACAAATGAAAGTAAGGAAATGATGATGGTCGTTATTACTCGTTATGAATTATATGATTTAGAACAAATCATTAAAGAAGTTGACCCAAATGCGTTTACGAATGTCGTACACACAGCTGGAGTTTTTGGTTTCTTTCGCAGGGATTGAAGTTAGGAGGGTAAAAATTTGCAACGTTTATTAGCCGTTCTTTTAATAGTCCTTTTTTCTTTTCCCAATATGACATCTGGCTATGAAGAACAGAAGAAACAGGAGAACTTTGTCTTCTATGTCATTCCATATGCTGGGCCGGAAAAAGTCGAGTTAGAATTAGTTTTAAAAAATGAGGGGGAAGAACCAATCATGTTTGAGTTCTTAACTTCTCAGAAATATGATATTAAGGTGATTGATTCCAAAGGTGAAGAAGTGTATGTATTCTCAGAAGGAAAAATGTTCACTCAAGCTCTTGAAAAAGTAAAGTTAAACTCGAAGGAGCAAAAGAGATGGACGGTAAGCTGGGACTACCAATATAAAAATAAACGGGTCGAAGAAGGGGATTACAAAGTAAAAGCAGCATTAACTGCCGTAAGAATTAATGAGGAGCCAGTAAAGAAACGCGAGGCGCTCTACTCGGAGGCAGAGATGCATATTCCAAGTGTGAACCCTGTTTTTCAGGATGTGTCAGTAAAAGGGCAAAATGGGTCTTATTCGGTTAAAGGGAAAGCTAGACCAACCCAAGGAAAGATGTACTATACAGTAGAGGATGGACATCAGGAATATATAAGTGAGACGGAAATTAAAGTTAATAGTAAGTACCCTGAATGGGAAACCTTCGACATCAACGTGAAAATTGATAAGGAAAAGCTTCCAAAAAATGCTACACTTATTTTAAATTTATATGAGCGTAGTGAAAAAGAAGAAATGATCCTTCATACGTACCCCGTAATATTACAGAATTTTTATTAAGGTTTTTTGTAGTTACGGTGTTTACTACAAAATAAAATGGCTGGCACCAATTGTGCCAGCCATTTTTACTGTCTGTTAAGTTAATTGATCAAGCTCGTTTTGCATTTGTCTTAGCTGCGCTTGCTCAGCGCTTGTAGAGTTAGCGTATGCAGATGATAAAGCATTTTTAGCTCTATCTATAGCAGTGTGTTGACCACTGCCTGTTGCATTCTTCGCTAAGTCGACAGAACGCCTTGCCTCCAGAAACAAACGGTTAACCATTTATATTCCTCCAAGTGAGGATTTTTTTACATTAGCCATTTTTTGAGCTTCAGCTTCTGCATATGTGCTGTGATAAGGGATGCGTTCATCGTGCTTTGACACCGTATTTACACTATATTGTACAAAGCGCTTTGATTTATTACTTTTGCCCATTGCAAATCCCTCCCGAGCTTGTTTGAAACAGCTTTGCTGCTTCATTAACTAGTATGTACTAACTCGTCCAAGGATAAAATGGGAACATAATGGTCGAAATTGAAATTATTTTTATATAGTATATTTAATCTTTTACACGTAAATTTAAATATTCATTTAAATATTTGCCTATTCCATCTTCTTCGTTAGAAAGAGTAATTTCATTAGCTAATGATTTTAGTTGTTGAATCCCATTTCCCATAGCAATTCCCTTTCCTGCAAATTCAATCATTTCTAGGTCATTGTCTTCATCACCGAAAGCAATAATACGTTCCTTTGGTATATTAAAATACTCTGACACTTTTTTAAGGCCAACTGCCTTATTTAACCCTGATTTAACAATCTCAATAACATGCCACGGTGCTGCCCAACGTCGGTGATCAATCACTTCAGCATGAACATCGGATAGGTGATCACGAATTGATTTGACATGTTCGTCATCTGCATGAATAAGCATACTTGTTGGTGAGTCCTTTAAAAAGTTTCTTAGGTCTCCTGTTGTGATAGAAGGTTTACCGAAACCAAAAATATCCAACAATTTTTCATCATGGTAATGGAAATAAACATCATCAATCACTTCAGCAATAATATTCTTAAAGGTAAAAGAATTGCATGCATCCACAATATCCTTTGCTACCTTAAGGTCCAACGGAGTGTGATAAGCACCCCACTTATCTTCAAGTGGATGATGAATAAAAGCACCATTGAAATTAACGATTGGAGTATCCAAATTTAGCTCTTGATAGTACATCTCGCTAGAGCGGAAGGGTCTTCCTGTTGCAATCATAACAATATGACCTTGCTCACGAGCCTCTTGAATCACATTCTTCGTATATGTGGATATCGTTTTATCATCTTTCAAAAGAGTACCGTCTAAATCTAATGCAATTAAATGTTTTTCTCCCATATGGTTCTCCTTCTAAATTTAGATGAGGTTTCATGTTCGATTAGCCCCCAGTTGTTTTTAAGTGGATAGCCTAGAGTACTTATCGCCAATAAGTTAACCATCATCCAATTTTTTAATGTAAAGTTTTAGTAAAATAATGATACACATGTTAAACTTATAATAGAAAGATTTTACAATTAAATTCTTTTACCTATTTTTAATTTCTCACATATTTATTATGTTAACAGTTTTCTTTTTCTTTTGTAAAAAATAAAGCCTATTTTAATTCAGTATAAAAAGTGAGGGGAATTAACTTGATAGTAGTTAAGAATGAAAAGATTGGCAGTGTACCGACATTGCACTTGGCTCCACAAAATCAACTACATGGAAAGCTTCCGTTAATCATGTTTGTACATGGCTTTACGAGTGCAAAGGAGCATAACCTTCACTATGCTTATTTGTTAGCTGAAAAAGGCTTTAGGGTCGTACTTCCTGAAGCACTCCATCATGGTGAGAGAAGTGTAGGGTTAAGTGACCACGATTTAAATATTCGATTTTGGGAAATAGTACTTACGATGATAGATGATTTAGATATCATAAAAAGTTCCCTTGAAGAAGAGAATTTAATTGATTCCGAAAATATAGGCTTAGCAGGTACCTCGATGGGTGGGATAACTACACTAGGAGCCTTGACGAAATATCCTTGGATTAAAGCAGCAGTTAGTTTGATGGGAATGCCTTATTATGAAAAATTTGCTCTTTGGCAAATAAGCGAACTTAAAAAGCATGGAGTGAGCCTACCATTAGCACAGGAAGAGTTAGATACGTTATTTGGGAAATTACGGACTCTAGATCTGAGCTTGCAGCCTGAAAAACTTGAAAATCGACCATTGTTATTTTGGCATGGCAAGAAGGATACAGTTGTCCCTTACTCTTATACTTATCAATTTTATGAAAGCATTAGACCTTCTTATGATAAAAATCCCGAAAACCTCTACTTTATATCAGATGAACATGCTGATCATAAAGTAAGTAGGGAAGGGGTACTCAAGACGGTCGAATGGTTTGAAAAGCATTTATCCATGATTCATATCACTACTTAAGACCAAAAATAAGTGTATCCTTTTTATATTACTACTCATATTTGTTATGATGGTAATAAGGAATATGAAAGGAGTGTAAAAGTATGGATCAAGAATTAAAAGATAGTATTATGTCTGCTCTTGAACTTGTAGTAGACCCAGAGTTAGGTGTGGATATCGTTAACTTAGGGTTGGTTTATGATATAGAAATGGACGATGCAGGAAAAACAGTTGTCACGATGACCTTAACTTCAATGGGTTGTCCATTAGCTGGTGAAATCGTTCAGCATGTTAAAGAAGCTTTGGCAGATATACCAGAAGTAAAGGAAACAGAGGTTAATATTGTTTGGAGTCCACCATGGTCAAAAGATAGAATGTCTAGATACGCTAAAATAGCATTAGGAATTCGCTAAAAAGCAGGTTAAGCCTGCTTTTTTATTTTGAGCCTATATGTACACGAGCCTCTAGCAATTTCAACTACATAACATAATACCTTCACACTTTTGACAAAAAGAAGGATAAAAAGCGCTTCTTTGTGATGTATTTCACTTTATAGGAAATGAAGTCACTTTATAATACAAAGTAAGTAAGATTTACTTTTATACAGCTACAGGAGGCGTTTTACAATGTCCTTTAATAGAGACTTTAATAAAGATCCGTTTATCGTTATATGGGAGTTAACCAGAGCGTGCCAATTAAAATGTCTTCATTGCCGCGCAGAGGCACAATATAAAACGGATCCAAGGGAACTTACATTTGAAGAGGGAAAAAACCTTATAGATCAAATATATGAAATGAATAATCCAATGCTTGTTTTTACAGGTGGGGACCCGTTAATGCGTAAAGATGTATTTGATATTGCTGAATACGCAGTTAAAAAAGGGGTCCGTGTATCTATGACTCCTAGTGCCACACCAAATGTAACAAAGGAAGCGATAGAAAAGGCAAAGAATGTTGGGCTTTCGCGCTGGGCTTTTAGTTTGGACGGGCCAAATGCGGAGATTCATGATCACTTTCGAGGGACATCTGGTTCTTTTGATTTAACCATTGAGAGAATCAAATATTTACATGAACTAGAAATCCCTATTCAAATTAACACGGTTATATCGCGTTATAACTATGATTATTTGGATGAGATGGCTAAGCTAGTTGAAGATTTAGAATGTGTACTATGGAGTGTCTTTTTCCTAGTACCTACAGGACGAGGTCAGGAAAAAGATATGATTTCGCCAGTGGAACATGAAAAAGTGTTTATTTGGCTACATCAATTAAGTAAAAGGGTACCTTTTGATATTAAAACAACTGCTGCACAGCACTATCGAAGAGTATTCATTCAGCAAAAAAAGCGTGAAGAGCAAGAGCAAAATAAAGAAATTCAATATTTAGATGCTTTGACACAGCAAGGATTAACTGGATCTATTGATGGTTTAGGAAGGGCGCCTAAGGGAGTAAATGACGGAAACGGCTTTGTATTTATTTCTCATATAGGGGATGTTTACCCTAGTGGCTTATTACCTGTTAAGGCGGGGAATGTTCGGGAGCAACCATTAGCGGAAATCTATCGTGAATCCCCTATTTTTAAAGATTTACGGAACCCAGACAAATATAAGGGAAAATGTGGTCAGTGTGAGTTTAGATATGTATGTGGTGGGTCTCGCTCACGAGCTTATGCGATGACAGGTGACTATTTGGAAAGTGAACCTTTCTGTGTGTACGTTCCTAAAGCTATGAGAAAAAAGGAAGCATAAGAAAAAGGAGTGCTACAAAAGCACTCCTTATTCAATACTACAATAAATCGCTGGACAATTTTCACATCCAATAGCATCCTTTAAATACTGCAAGTCATGAACAAAAATATTTCCTTTTTTCATCGAGATGATATGGTCATTTTTAAGTTCATTTAGTATGCGGTTAGTGCTTTCTCTTGAGGTTCCACAAAAGTTTGCTAGTTCTTGATTCGTTAAGTGCAAATCAATTAAAATGCCATCTTTTTGGTGAATCCCATAGCTGTTTGTCATTCGAATTAATGTAGAAAAGAGTGCTCCTTTTTTACCATTCAAGACAAGATCACGGAACTTTGTCTGGGTTTTTCGAAAGTGGTCACTCATCCATTTCATAAATTCAAAAGCTAACTCACTATTTTGAAAGATTTCTTTTTCAATGACATCCTTTTTAATTGCAATAACTTCCCCTTCTTCAAGGACTTTTGCACTTAATAAATACTTTGGATTATCTGTAAATAATGTTAGTTCACCACATAAGTCATGTTCTCTACAAATTCTAAGTGAAAGTTCCCTCCCGTCAGAGGTAATCTTGCTGATTTGAATTTTTCCAGAGAGGATGACGTAAAGTTCTTCTGCTTCCATCCCTTCTTGAAAAAGGAATGTATCTTTCTTTGTTTTAATTACTCTATCTGCTAGATGAAGAAGCTCCTTTATTTCAACTGATTGAGTAGACTTAGTTAACGGCATTTTGTTTCCCCCTTGTTTGATAAAGATAATATATAAGCACATAATGGATTCTTTGTTTTAATAACCATAAGGATGAACGAAAACAAGTTTAGGGTCAATATAGTGCAAGTCGATTTAACAATATGTTCACCTTTTTAATATTATTAAGGGGTAGTTGTGTGACGAATTCTTGAACTTTGTTAAAAGTGACAACATGATGACAAATTCTGTGGTTTCTCCTATTTATATATTTTTTATGGTGTAATAGATATACAAAAATCAATGTGAGATTATTAACAGATATTTACTAGCATTACATTTAAACTTACTAGTAAGAACACTCTTACTTCTGGAGTTGACCAAAATGAAAACACAACCTACTTTAGATAAATTAAATAGACCACTAAAAGACTTACGTATTTCTGTTATAGATCGATGTAATTTTCGTTGTCAGTACTGCATGCCTGCGGATGTATTTGGACCTGACTTTGCATTTTTACCGCGAAGAGAGCTTTTAACTTATGAAGAAATTGAAAGATTGGCTAGACTATTTGTTCAAATTGGAGTTGAAAAAATACGTCTAACCGGGGGAGAGCCTCTTTTAAGAAAAGACTTATCGGTCCTCATACAAAAGTTATCAAGCATTGACGGTTTAAAAGATATTGCGTTAACAACAAACGGCGTCCTACTCACCAAACATGCTCAATCGCTTAAGGAAGCAGGATTGAAGCGTGTAAATGTAAGTTTGGACAGTTTGGATGATGAGCTATTTGGTGAAATTAATGGGCGAAATGTCGGAACCAAGCCCGTAATTGATGGAATTAAAGCAGCACAGTCAGCAGGCCTAGGTGTGAAAATTAACATGGTAGTCAAAAAAGGGTTAAATGACACAGAAATTGTTCCGATGGCAAAGTTCTGCAAAGATAACGGCCTTCAACTACGATTTATTGAGTTTATGGATGTAGGAAGTACAAACGGATGGAAAATGGATGATGTTGTTACCAAAAAGGAAATCTACACTCTATTAAGCGAACATTATTTATTAGAATCAGTAGATCCTGATTATTTTGGTGAGGTGGCAAAACGCTATCGTTATCAAGGATCAAATGTTGATGTAGGATTTATCCCATCTGTTTCAGAATCCTTCTGCTCAAGCTGTACAAGGTCGAGACTTTCTGCAAATGGTCAACTGTTTACCTGCTTATTTAATGGTAATGGCCATGATTTAAGAGACTTTATGAGAGCTGATGCAACAGATGAAGAAATTATCGATAGAATTGTTTCTATCTGGAATGGACGCACAGATCGTTATTCTGACGAGAGATCAGCTGAAACAATCGCCAATCGTAAGAAAATAGAAATGTCATATATCGGTGGATAAACTCCCTTTTTTAGGGGGTTTTCTTTTTGTGAGTGTAGATGAAAGACAAAATGGTTGAAAACTGAGAAGAGGATGTCCTTCATACTGTTGATGAAAGACAAAAGCAAAGAGAGTGAGAGGGAAATGTCCTTCATACTGTTGATGAAAGACAAAATGCAGAGAGAGTGAGAGGGAAATGTCCTTCATACTGTTGATGAAAGACAAAATGCAGAAAGAGTGAGAAGGAAATGTCCTTCATACCTGTTATGAAAGACAAAATACAGAAAGAGCGAGAAGGAAATGTCCCTCATACCTGCGATGAAAGACAAAACGTAGAAAGACCGAAAAAAACTGTCCCACATACTCACTAACGATCATATACAAAACAGATTAACGCTAAAAATAAAAAAGTCCTTCATAGCCACGGACTACGAAGGACAGCCGATCTATTCTGATTTAAGCTTCCATATACCTTGGGAACAAGATATTGTTTTCCAGGTGAACATGCATAAATGTATGTTCTTCCAGCATCTCCAAACGCTTATATACTAGACGGTAAGTTCCGCATGCGTCCATTGGAGGAGTAAAATCTGAGGTAATCTCTCTTAATTCTTTTAGAATGGAGCCAGCATGGTCATGCTCTTTTTCTAATTCACTAATACGACTAAGCATTTCCTCGCGGTTTTCTACTTCAGGATCTTCAAGGGAAAGTAGCATTGGGAAAACCATTTCCTCTTCCTTAGTTGTATGTTCCAATAACTCATTTTTCAATTCGTAGAATAAATCATACACTTTCATCAGTTCAGGACGATGTCCTCCATGTACTTTTGCCACTTTTGTTACATATGGACTTAGAAGTGTTAATTCTTCTCTTAATGTTTCATGATAATGTTCTTTAATATGGTCAATGATTTCATCCGATTTTGAATCAGTCCAAACACCGATATTCTCCTGTGAGTTTTTACTTGCTTCGAAAATTTGGTATAACTCTGACATTAAATTTTCCATATTTACTTCTCGCTCGGCTGCCGCATCTTTTAATGGGATGTTTCCTCCACAGCAAAAATCAATTCTATATTTTTTGAAGATGTCACTTGTTTTAGGAACTTCATTCACAATATTTTTGACTAAAGTAGATTCTGAAAATGGATATTGCATACGATAACCTCCAAAAATTTGATTTATTTATTTAACACCTTAAGAATAATGGATATTAGCAATTCATGTGGTGATGCTCATCACACTTAAAAGAATTCTTTTCTAATTAGCGTGTACACTAATTTCTCTTGATTAGGAAAAAATAACGCTAATTGTACAAATTGTTAAGTTTGTCATGTTAGTCATCTTTGTGTAAGGTTTATAATATTAGAAGGTATGAAATTAAAGGAGACCTGAGCATTAAAAGGGAGATGGATGTTTTGGTAGAAATGAGAAAGCCTATTCCAATCGGCGAAGCCGTTTTAAGAGTAATGAACCATAAGCTGCAAGGGAAAATAGAATATGTATCAATTAATGAAAGTTTTGGACGCTATTTATCGGAAGACATTGTTGCGACAAGCGATGTCCCTCATTTTGATCGAGCACCATACGATGGGTTTGCCGTACGTTCAATCGATACTATAGAAGCATCATTAACAAATCCTGTTGAATTTGAGGTAGTTGACCATATTGGTGCAGGTGCTGTTACGAACAAAGAGATAGGCCCCTTTCAAGCAGTTAGAATCATGACGGGTGCGCAAATGCCTCATGATTGTGATGCTGTCATTATGCTTGAATTAACACAATCAAGTGAGAGACATGGGCAAAGTTTCTTTACGATAAAAAGGTCCTATAAAAAAGGTGATAATGTTTCCTTTAAAGGAGAGGACGCTAAGAAGGGGGAAGTTCTCATCCGAAAGGGAACGCAAGTCAATCCAGGTATACAAGCAGTGTTAGCTACATTTGGGTATGCGAAAGTGCCAGTGGCTAAGAAACCTGTTATTGGATTGTTTGCAACGGGTACTGAACTATTAGAAGTAGAGGATGAATTAGTCGAAGGAAAAATAAGAAATAGTAATTCCCATATGATTTGTGCTCAAATCGAAAGAGTGGGGGCAGAAGCTCTTTATTTTGGTAAGCTTCCTGATGAGTTTGAAACCTGTTATCAAGCAGTTAAAGACGCGATTCATAAAGTGGATCTCCTCATTACAACTGGGGGCGTTTCGGTAGGAGACTTTGACTATTTACCTGCTATTTATGAAAAACTAGGTGCAGAAGTATTATTTAATAAAGTGGCTATGAGACCGGGGAGTGTTACAACGGTAGCAAGTTATGAAAATACACTTTTATTTGGGCTATCGGGCAACCCATCGGCCTGCTACGTCGGATTTGAACTATTCGCAAGACCCATTATTAGAACGATGCTTTTCACAAAACAGCCTCATTTACGAAAGGAAAAAGCAGTGCTTTGGGAAGACTTCTCAAAGGCAAATCCATTTACTCGTTTTGTAAGGAGCCAGTTTTCTGTGTTGGATGGAAAGCTAGTGGTTTCGCCTAGTGGAGTAGACAAATCTAACATTGTGATGAGTTTAGCGGGTGCGAATTCATTAGCCATCCTACCAGGGGGAACGAGAGGATTTAAAAAAGGAGACCTTGTAGATGTTCTTCTGTTGGAGGATCATATTGGAAGCGAATGGCCATGGTAAGACCGGTTATTTTTCAAATTGTTGGTTTTCAAAATAGTGGGAAAACAACATTTGTAAATAAACTCCTACAAAAATTGAATGAAAACGGGATAAACGTAGTTACAATTAAGCATCATGGTCATGGTGGAGTGCCTCAACTTAACGAAGGAAAAGACTCTGCTCAACATGTAAAATCAGGGGCCACCGCTTCCTTAGTGGAAGGGGAGGGGCGGTTGATTTTACATGCAGAAAGACAAAACTGGTCGTTAGAAGAAAAAATACAGTTGCTATCAATTTTTTCTCCCGATGTGATCTTGATTGAAGGGCATAAACATGAAAAATTCCCAAAAGCGGTGATTGTAAGAAGAGATGATGATATTCAACTCATAAAAACACTTACAGGCATAGAGGTAATTTTTTATTGGGAACAGGAACTTCAAGACTTAAGAACCTTTAATAAACCTTCTTACCATGTAGATCAGTCGTTAGGGATGGACTGGATTGTGCAGTATTTAAAAAATCAATTAATAAATTCATAATTGCTTCAAATTTGATCATCTTGTTCATAAAAAAGTTAAAAAAAGTTTCGAAATTTGTCATATATGTAACTTTTATCACTGTTTCAACCATACCTCCAAGCTAAAATGATAGGCAAGGGGACCTATTATGTTTGTTTATATAGCTGGAGGTGAGAATTGTGGAAATGTTTCACATCATTTTATGGATTATTTATCCGTATTCTGTTGTAGCGATACTAGGGATGGGAATCGTGTGGCAGATTGACGCAACAAAGATTCATGAAGAACACTGTTCTATAATGGAGGAGAATCCAATTTTAAGGCGCACGGTATGGAGTTTAATGACATTAAGTATTCTTTCAGGGATAGGTGTTGTTATATTTTATAGTATTTCAGATGAGCCTTTACGGTTATTTCATTGGGTTGTGAGTTTAATTGCCTTAGCACCGGATATGGAACTGATTAAAAACATTTCCTACCTTTCTCGCATTCATTTAATGCTTCTATTAACATTTTTATTGATGTTATCGTTCTCAAGACAGATTTCCTATTTTTTGAGACCACATCGATACTTTAAAAAATACATACTAAAGAGAAGTAGTTAAACCATCAGGTGCCTGGTGGTTTTTTTCGTACAATCACGCAAATATGACACTTGTGTGGCGTTCGCAAATTTGTGATGTGCTTCACTTACTAGATAATTTCTTTGCACTATATTATAGATAGTCAAGTACAAGGAGTGGTTGTAAGATGAAGCTTTTTTTACCGAAACAGCATGGTGCTTGGGCAATGTTAATCATACCATTTTGGCTTGGAGTGATATCAACAAGCTTTATTTGGGAGCATATCCCGTTTTTTATAGGTTGGCTATTCTTATATTTAGCCACATATCCAATGCTATTGTTATTTAAAAAGAAAAAAATTCCTTTTTATATGAGATGGACGTTAATTTATTTGATTCCTGCACTCATTTTACTAATAA
Source organism: Cytobacillus spartinae (assembly GCF_042865285.1). NCBI lineage: Bacteria > Bacillati > Bacillota > Bacilli > Caryophanales > Bacillaceae > Cytobacillus > Cytobacillus spartinae. The sequence continues at coordinate 201,331 of NZ_JBIACK010000002.1, forward strand.
TTCCTTTGGTTCACAGACCTTCAATCATCTATTTTGGTATAGCGATGTTTCCATTCTTTATTATTAACGCTTATTTTTCTAGCAAGAATAAAGAAAGAGCGTTTCTAAATGATCTTAGTGCTATCACTGTATTTGGAATTGCAGGGCTTGCTAGCAGTTACTTAGTGACAGCTGATATTCATTCATTGGCTTTACTTGCTTTTGTAACCACCTTCTTATTCTTTGTAGGTAGCACATTTTATGTGAAAACAATGATACGAGAGAAAAAGAATCAACTATTCAAATATTTATCATGGGGGTATCATGTACTGGTATCAATTGTATGGTTATTTAGTGGACAATGGTTAATTACACTTGCTTTTCTTCCAAGTCTATACCGTGCAATCTTCTTTTATGGAAAGCCGTTATCTGCAAAAGAAGTAGGAATACTTGAAATTGTAAATGCATCATTCTTCTTTATCGTCATTTCGGTTGTTTTAATTTTCGCCTAAGATACCATAAATAAAATAAAAAGAACCTCGCCAATTGTGAAGCACTAAGCCGAGGTTCTTTTCTTATTCTATATTACAAATTTCGATAGGGCAGTTCTCACAGTCGATTTCGATTTTCAGGTAGTCAATATCGTGAATGGTAATAATCCCTTTGTCAATGGAGATAATGTCATTCTTCCTAAGTTCACTCAACAAACGATTGACTACTTCACGTGATGTTCCACAAAAATTAGCTAGCTCTTGATTGGTAAGAGGTGTTTCAATTAAGATCCCTTCTTCTGTATCTTTTCCATAACTATTGGATAAACGGATCAATGTGGAATATAAAGCTCCTTTTTTACCATGTAATACAAGATCTCTAAATTTCGTTTGAGATTTACGGTGCTGTTGACTAATCCACTTCATAAACTCTAGTGCTAATACGTGGTTTTCAGCAAGCTTATTCTCAAGTTCACTCTTATAAATAACTGCAACCTCACCGCTTTCAATCACTTTAGCGTTCAGCACATACTTTTCAGCTGAACAAAAAAGCGTAAGCTCACCAATTAACTCCCCTTCAGAACACATTCGCAAAGTGAGTTCCCGACCATCAGGGATTATTTTACTCATTTGGATTTTTCCACTTATAACAATAAAGAGTTCATGAGCGGAAGAACCTTCTTGGAAAAGGAAAGCACCTTTCTCCATTTTACGTATATGATGAACAGTTTTTAGAAGTTCTTGTAGTTCTGTTGATACTTCAGTGAATGACGGCATTCTCTAACCACCTTTGTTTGAGGAGAAATAATAAGTACTGTGGTTTTTTATAACTCTTGTGGAAAAAATATACAGTAAGTAGTAACAATATTAGTCTACATTTAATTTAAAGTTTAATAAGAATACAGTCAACCAAATTATGTGAATTTACTATTTATATATTAGAAATGTAAAAAAGTTGTCAATCTTTCCTTTTGTTTTCGTATTAAGGCAAATTGTATTTTTATTAAGTTTTTATAATATTTATAAAAATTGGTTGATTTTATCATTTCAAGTTTTTATAATAAGAGAAACATTTGGTATAAAAATTTATGAATGTGGTTAAATATACATAACAGTTCTTTTGGGAAGGAGAAAGTAATGAAAGTATCTATTGTAGGGACAACTGGATATGGAGGGGTTGAGTTACTCAGGATTTTACATCAGCACCCTGAATTCGTTATACACTCTATTCATTCCACAAAAGAAGAAGTTCCGATATGGAATGAGTACCCGCATCTTTTCGGATTAATAAATAAAAATATTGAAGAAATTGATTATGACCGAATTGGGGAAGAAAGTGAGCTGGTTTTTCTTGCTACCCCATCAGGAGTTTCAAGCAAAATAGTGGGTCAACTCATCGATAAAAATATAAAGATCATTGATCTTTCGGGAGATTTGAGGTTGAAAAATCCTAATGACTACCAGCTTTGGTACGGAAAAGAACCTCTTAATAAACATGTTACAGATGAAGCGGTGTATGGTTTAAGTGAATGGAATAGTGAGGAGATTAAACAAGCTCAATGGATTGCGAATCCCGGCTGTTACCCCACCTCAACTCTTTTAGGGCTAGCACCTGTTGTGAAAAATCGTTTGATTGATTTAAAGAGTATTGTTGTTGATGGAAAGTCTGGAACATCTGGTGCAGGTAGAGGGTTAAACAAAGGGTCTCTATATGCCGAGGTCAATGAGAACTTTAAAATATACAAAGTAAATGAACATCAGCACACCCCTGAAATCGAGCAGCAACTACAAGACTGGATTGGAGAAGCAAAGCCAATTACATTTAGTACTCATCTTTTGCCAATGACCAGAGGGATTATGACAACCATGTATGTTCAACTTTTAAAAGAATGGGAGACAGATAGGATTATAGATTTGTATAAGGATATTTATGATCAACAACCCTTTGTTAGGGTACGACCAAGAGGAAACTTTCCTTCAGTAAAGGAAGTTTGTGGCTCGAATTTCTGTGATATTGGGCTGGATGTAGACCAGAGGACCGGGAGACTAACGATAGTATCAGTTATTGATAATTTAATGAAGGGTGCTGCTGGTCAGGCGGTTCAAAATGCAAATATCATGATGGGACTTGATCAAACATCAGGGTTGAAATTTACACCATTGTATCCATAGGGGGAAAGGAAATGAACGTGATAACGGAGGCTATACAAGTAAAAGAAATAAAGAATGGTAGTATTATTTCTCCACGTGGGTTTTTAACCGGTGGAACTCATGCAGGGTTACGATATTCTAAAAAAGATGTCGGGATGATTTATAGTGAAGTTCCTGCCAATAGTGCTGCTGTCTATACATTAAATAGTTTTCAAGCGGCTCCGATAAAGGTAACAAAAGATAGTTTAGCAGAGTCCGGACTACTTCAAGCTGTTGTTGTAAACAGTGCATGTGCAAATGCTTGTACTGGTGAAAAAGGGTTAAAAGATGCTTATGAAATGAGAAAACTAGCTGCAGCAAAGCTTCAAATTGATGAGCACCTCGTTGCGGTTGCTTCAACTGGGGTAATCGGGGAATACTTAGCAATGGATAAAGTTAGTAAAGGAATTGAAGAAGTAGTTCTAGATCAAAATCAAGAAAGTGCTGCTGACTTCCAAACGGCCATTTTAACAACTGACACAGGAATGAAAAAGTGTTGCTACAGTGTTGAAATGAACGGAGTTACTGTATACATGGGTGGAGCTGCAAAAGGTTCCGGGATGATTCATCCAAATATGGCAACGATGCTAGGGTTTATAACAACAGATGCAAATATCTCTTCTAAGCATCTACATTCTGCATTAAGAGAAATAACAAATATTTCGTTTAACCAAATTACAGTTGATGGAGATACCTCAACGAATGATATGGTCTTAGTTATGGCTAATGGCGAAGCAAATAATGAAGAGCTAACCCCTGAGCACCCGGATTGGAACTTATTCATAAGCTTGCTTTCAAGTACATGCAAGGATTTAGCAAAACAGATCGCAAAGGATGGGGAAGGTGCTACAAAGCTCATTGAAGTAGAAGTAATCGGAGCTCAGTCTAATCAAGATGCTTGTAAGATTGCTAAACAAATTGTTGGGTCAAACCTTGTAAAAACAGCCATTTATGGTTCAGACGCGAACTGGGGAAGAATTATCGGTGCGATAGGGCGAGCTGGCGTAGAAATTAATAGTGAAACCGTAACGATCACAATTGGGCCTATTGTTATGCTAAAGAATAGTGAACCACAAAAATTTTCCGAAGAAGATGCTTTAGAGTATTTAAAACAGGATTTTATTCAAATTTTTGTAGATTTACAAATGGGAGATGGAGAAGGGAAAGCTTGGGGGTGCGACCTTTCCTATGATTATGTCAAAATTAATGCCAGCTACCGGACTTAAGGAGTTAGGAAGATGAAGAAGATCGTAATCAAATGTGGAGGAAGTATTCTAGACGAACTTTCATCGGAGTTTTTTCAAAGTCTTACTGAGTTAAAAAAGCTTGGCTATCAAATCGTCATCGTTCATGGTGGTGGTCCAGATATTAATGATATGCTGAACCAACTAAATGTCGTACCTGAGTTTGACAACGGGTTAAGAAAAACAGATAAAAAAACCTTTAAAGTAGTAGAGATGGTACTCTCAGGAAAAACAAATCGAAAGCTTGTTGAGAAACTAACTACTAATGGATTAGGAGCAATCGGCGTAAACGGGAGTGACGCTAATATATTATTAGGTAATTTTGTTAATCGTGAGAAGCTAGGTTTTGTAGGGAGTGTAGACGAAGTTAACACGGAATTACTTTATATGTTCTTGGAAAAGGGTCTTGTCCCCGTTATAACACCTATTGCTTGCACAACTAATGGAACTAAATTAAACGTAAACGCAGACTATGCAGCAGCAGCTGTTGCCCATGCTTTACGTGTCGATCATTGTCTTTTTGTAACAGATGTAGAAGGAATCAAGATAAATGGAAAATTTGTAAAGAGTTTACAATTAGAAGAGTTAGAGGGATATATAAGAACTGGTGAAATCTATGGTGGAATGATTCCAAAGGTGAATTCTGCTGTATCAGCCATTGAAAAAGGGATAGACAGTGTGATGATTGTGAGTGGATTAACGAGCTTTTTTCATCATCATGAATGGCATGGTACGAAAATATATGGAAAGGAGAGAGTTGCACAATGAGTTATTTGTTTCCAACCTATGCACGCTGGGATGTAGAGCCAGAAAAGGCGATTGGCAGCTATATGACTGATAAAAATGGAAAAGAATATTTAGATTTTACATCTGGGATTGGAGTTTGTAATCTGGGGCACCAGCCAGCAAAAGTCAAGGAAGCCGTTAAAAAGCAACTGGATTCTTTCTGGCATGTGTCAAATTTATTCACAATGGAGCAACAAGAAATCGCTGCAAAAATCCTTGCCTCAGCAGCCGAGATGGATGCGGTGTTCTTTTCAAATAGCGGTGCAGAAGCAAATGAAGGAGCTATTAAACTGGCTAGGAAGGCCACAGGAAAGACAAAAATCATTACCTTCGAAAATTCGTTTCATGGTCGAACGTTTGCAACGATGTCTGCAACAGGTCAAGATAAGATCAAACAAGGTTTTGGACCTATGCTTGAAAAGTTTGTGTACGTTCCATTTAATGATATAGAAGTATTAAAAACGGAGATGACAGAGGATGTTGCAGCGGTCATGATCGAAATCATTCAAGGTGAAGGTGGATTGAATGTTGGCGATGCTAGTTTCTTTAACGAATTACAAAAGCTTTGTACAGACAATCATATTTTGCTTATTGTTGATGAAATTCAAACAGGGATTGGTCGAACAGGGAAACCATTTGCATTCCAGCACTATGGATTAAAGCCAGATATTGTGACATCAGCAAAAGGGTTAGGAAGTGGATTTCCTATTGGTGCAATTATTGGGAAAGAATATTTAAAAGAGTATTTTGGCCCAGGTAGCCATGGATCAACCTTTGGAGGAAACCCTCTTTCAGTTGCCGCATCCATTGCTACAATGAACATTGTTTTTCAAGAAGCATTCTTAAAAGACGTTATCGTAAAAGCAAATCTGCTTATGACCGAATTACAAAATTCATTAACGAGTAGTCCGATCGTGAAAGAAATCAGAGGTCTTGGACTTATGATTGGCATTGAGCTGACTGTTCCAGTTCAAACAATTTTATCAGAATTAAGAAGTAATGGTCTATTGGCTTTGCCTGCAGGCGATAAAGTTTTAAGGCTACTACCGCCTTTAACAATCTCTGATTCAGAATTAGAACATGGATTATCCATTATTCAAACTGTTTTAAAGGAATATTCTAAAACAGCCGTATAAGGCATTTTTTTACGATAATTATGTATAAATATTTAATGTATAAAATAAATATACAATTATATTCTTCGAGGTGTGCGAGATGAAAGGTTATATACATTTGGAAAGTGGAGGGAAGTATGAAGGGAAATGGCTGAACCCTCCTAAACAGAATATTAGTGGAGAAGTGGTCTTTTATACAGGTATGACTGGCTATCAAGAAGTATTAACTGACCCTTCCTATAAAGATCAAATTATCGTATTTACGTATCCGTTGATTGGAAACTATGGGATTAACGAAGAAGACTTTGAGAGTAAAAAGCCACATGTAGCGGGTGTAATTGTATATGAAGTAAACCAAAATGCATCACATTATAAGGCGAATTATTCACTGCCAGAGTATTTGAAAAAATGGGATATTCCATTGATGCATCATGTAGATACTCGAGCGATCGTCAGAAATATAAGGAATAAAGGATCGATGCCAGCAATTCTATCATCCGAAAGTGAAAATATCCTATTCGTGAACAACGAAGATGGTGATAAGGTCGGGAAAGTCTCAGATAAACGGATGTCGAGCTACGGTAAGGGAGATGCCCATATTGTACTTGTTGATTATGGATTAAAAAAATCCATATTAACCTCTTTACTTAAAAGAGGATGCCAAGTAACAGTTGTTCCATATGATACTTCATTTCAAGCAATTAAAAATTTAAATCCAGATGGAATTCTGTTATCCAATGGACCTGGTGACCCAAAGCAGCTTAACCCACAGTTAGCAACAGTTAAGAAGTTGATTCAACACTTCCCAACATTAGGAATTTGTTTAGGTCACCAGCTTGTCGCTTTATCATTAGGCGGAAATACGAAGAAGTTATTATTCGGACACCGTGGAGCAAACCATCCGGTCATTGATCAGGTAACAAAAAGAGTATTTATGACATCACAAAATCACAGTTATGTTGTAGATGAAGCTAGTCTTAATGAAACGGGATTAAAGAGCCGTTTTTATAATTTACATGATCAATCCGTTGAAGGGTTAACTCATGACCAATACCTTATACAAACGGTTCAATTCCACCCTGAAGCAAATCCAGGACCAGCCGAGGGTGAGTATATTTTCGATGAGTTTTTAAATATGGTTAAAGAAAATAGTAGGAGCGCAGTTGCATATGCCTAAAGATAATAGTATTAACTCCATATTAGTGATTGGATCAGGTCCAATTGTCATCGGGCAGGCAGCCGAGTTTGATTATGCTGGAACTCAAGCTTGTCTAGCTTTAAAAGAGGAGGGTTACAAAGTAATCCTTGTGAACAATAATCCAGCAACAATTATGACAGATTCTCATCTAGCAGATCAAATCTACTTTGAGCCACTAACAGCCGATGTTCTGGAAAAAATTATTCAAAAGGAACGTCCAGATGGGATTCTTGCTACACTAGGGGGGCAAACAGGACTAAACTTAGCTTTTCAGTTGCATGAGCAAGGTATACTGGAACGTTATAACGTGAAGATGTTAGGAAGTTCCATTGATTCAATAAAAAAGGGAGAAGATCGTGAAGCATTTCGACAATTAATGAAAGAACTAGAGGAGCCAGTTCCAGAAAGTACTATTGTACATTCAGTGGAAGACGCGCTTGCTTTTGCCGACACGATTACGTTTCCCATTATTGTAAGACCAGCTTACACACTTGGGGGATCGGGTGGAGGAATTGCAGCAGATAAAGAAGAACTAGCAATCTTAGTCGCTGGAGGATTACATGAGAGCCCCATTCACCAATGCCTAGTTGAAAAAAGTATCGCTGGATTTAAAGAAATCGAGTATGAGGTAATGAGAGATTCTGCAGGTACTTGTATTACCATCTGTAATATGGAGAACTTTGATCCTGTAGGAGTCCATACAGGTGATTCGATTGTTGTAGCACCGAGTCAAACATTAACAGATGAAGAGTATCAAATGCTAAGGGCTGCTTCCATTAAAATTATATCCGCGTTAGGAATAGTTGGTGGCTGTAACATTCAATTTGCACTTGATCCTCAAAGTAAAAACTATTACCTGATTGAAGTAAATCCTAGGGTTAGTCGATCGTCAGCACTGGCTTCAAAAGCAACCGGCTATCCGATAGCGAGAATGGCTGCAAAAATTGCCGTCGGTTATACATTATCAGAATTAATCAATCCGGTCACAGGGGATACATTTGCTAGCTTTGAGCCTGCATTGGATTATGTTGTCGTTAAGTTCCCGAAATGGCCATTTGATAAGTTTCCGACTATCAACCGCAAACTAGGAACTCAAATGAAAGCAACAGGAGAAGTCATGGGAATCGACCGAAACTTTGAACGGGCATTGTTAAAAGCAATTCACTCATTAGAGTTAAAAGTTGAAGACTTAAAATATCCGGAACTTTCGACGAAATCCATCTCAGAATTAGAACAGATGGTTAAAGACCAAGATGATAAGCGCTTTTTTATCCTACTAGAGCTTATCAGACGTGGGGTAACCATTGATTCATTACACCAACAAACAAAAATCGATTTATTCTTTTTAGGATACTTATTAAACCTAGTACAACTAGAAGACCACATTACGACTAGTACTCTTGAAGATGTTTCAAAAGAAGATTTTCAACTTTTCAAAGAGAAGGGATTTAGTGATCCATACTTAGCGAAAGAGTGGAATGTAACGGAAAAAGAAGTACGCCTGAAAAGAAAAAGTCTAGGTATTACCCCTTCTTATAAAATGGTTGATACGTGCGCTGCAGAATTTGAAGCAAAATCAAACTACTTCTACTCTTCCTACTTTGGTGAGAACGAGCAAAGTCCATCTGAGAAACGGAAAATAGCTATTATAGGGAGTGGGCCAATCCGAATTGGGCAAGGAATAGAATTTGATTATTGTTCCGTTCACGGGGTTTTCGCACTGAAAGAAGAAGGCATTGAAACCATTATGATCAATAACAATCCGGAAACGGTTAGTACTGATTTTGCAACAGCGGATAAATTGTATTTCGAGCCATTGATGGTAGAGGATATCTTAAATGTTCTTGAAGCGGAAGAAACAAATGAAGTCATCATACAACTTGGAGGTCAAACGGCTATCAACTTGGCTAAGGCATTAGAGGAGTATGATATTAATATTTTGGGAACTAATTCGGGGACAATTGATGTTCTTGAAGATCGGGATTTATTTTACAAATTATTGGATGAACTTGATATACCTCGACTAACAGGTGAAATGGTTACAAGGAAAGAAGAGCTACAATTAGCTGCTCAGGAAATTGGATTCCCGATACTAATAAGACCTTCCTTTGTGATCGGTGGAAGAGGAATGGTCATTATTAAGAATCAGGTGGAACTTACTGACTTTATCGAAAGTAATGAAGCCATCTATCCATTCCTTGTTGATCAATTTTTACATGCTAAAGAAGCTGAACTTGATTTAGTAACAGATGGCAAACATGTATTGGCACCTGTTGCGATGGAGCATATCGAAAAAACAGGGGTTCATTCGGGAGATAGTATGTCCATCATTCCTGGACAATCCTTGTCAAAAGAAGTTCAGGAGACCATGCTTATTTATGCAAAAAAAATTGTTCAACATTTAAACTACAAGGGATTAATGAACATCCAGTTTATCATTGATGGCAATCGCGTTTATGTACTAGAGGTTAACCCAAGAGCTAGTCGGACCGTGCCTATTATTTGTAAAGTAACAGGTGTGCCACTAGTACGAATTGCGACAAAGATATTGCTTGGGAAATATTATTTGTCTAAAGAGGACGAAAAAAGCAGTTTAATGTCGATGCCATTTGTATGTGTGAAATATCCTGTGTTTTCAAATTATGCCTTAAAGGGATTGGATTCGAAGGTTACTCCTGAAATGAGATCAACGGGAGAAGGCATATGTATAGATAATACCTTGGAAAAAGCCCTAAGGAAAGCCTTTCACATATCGTTAAAAACAAAGAATGTAGGGACCATCATCATAAATGAAACGGAAGATTCATTAGAAAAGTTGATTCTTCCATCCGGATATTCCTTGGATAAATATGATGAATCTAATATGTTTAAAGAAAAAGACATTGTCGCATATTTTAATGATGGCAATTTAAATCAGGATAAGTATTTAAGAGAGATAGCCACCAAAAATAGAGTGTTAACCTTCACAGAAGTAGAAAGCTTAAGAGCATTTACTTCTGCATTAAAAGTTAGAGATTTTACCGTTCACTCTATCGAGGAATGGAACTTAAAAACACGAGAGGGTGTGGAGACCACATGATTTCTGTACAACAAAGCCAGTTAGATGTAGATATAAAAGGAAAAGATTTATTAACATTAGCAGAGTATTCGTCTGAAACGATAAAGGGATTATTAGTAAAAGCAAAAAAACTTAAAAATGCCCATCTATTAGGAGAGGCTACACAACCTTTAAAAGGAAAAATCCTTGGAATGATTTTTGATAAGCCCTCTACAAGAACAAGAGTATCGTTCGAAGCAGGTATGATTCAGCTTGGAGGGCAGGCATTATACTTAAATGGTCAAGACCTCCAATTAGGGAGAGGAGAACCCATTGAAGATACAGCAAAAGTATTGTCTCATTACGTTGACGCCATTATGATTCGTACTTTTTCTCACAAGACGGTGGAGGATTTAGCAACTCATGCCTCTATTCCAGTTATTAACGGGCTGACAGATTTATACCATCCGTGCCAGGCACTAGCAGATCTATTAACCATTCAAGAGGTAAAAGGAACTTTAAAAGGATTAAAGTTAGCGTATGTAGGGGATGGGAATAACGTAGCACATTCACTTATGATCGCAGCAGCGAAAGTTGGGATGCAAATCACGGTCGCAACACCAAAAGGGTATGAACCCAATAAGGAGATTACAGCCCTAGCCAGTTCGTTTGCTGAAAAAAATGGAGCAAAAGTGATTGTTACAAACGATCCTTTTGAAGCAACACAACAAGCTGATGCCATCTATACAGATGTATGGACTAGTATGGGGCAGGAAAAAGAAAATGAACAAAGATTAAAAGCATTTAAACATTTTCAAGTAAATAAAGATCTCGTTAAAGGAGCACATGAAGATTACATGTTTATCCACTGTCTCCCTGCTCACAGAGGAGAAGAGGTTACAGCAGAAATCATAGACGGAAAGAACTCCTTTGTATTCCAACAAGCAGGAAACCGACTTCATGTCCAAAAGGCTTTATTAGCTGAGATCTTAAAATAAGTTAAAAAGGCCTCCACGTATAAGTGAAGGCCTTTTGCTATATTTGATAAAATTAGACGGTGTCGTCCTAAGAAAACAACACAACAAGTGGACCAACAATAAAACAGTAAATGGCAAAATACTTTAGGTTCCCTCTAGCCATGATATTCATAAACCACTTCAGAGAAAAATATGAAGCAATTAATGAACCGAAAAAGGCAACTGTATAAGGAATTGCTAATTGCGCTAAATTTGGATCATTTATAATATCACTAGCTCCGAGAATCATTCCACCAACACTTACTGGTATATACAATAGGAAAGAATAGCGAAGAGCAGTTTCTTGTTTCATTCCAAGTCCCATTGCAGCAACAATCGTCGCTCCGGAACGACTAATTCCCGGAATTAATGCAACTGCTTGAGCTAAACCGACGATTATAGCATCTCTAAAAGTCAAATCTGCGTCATTTTTACGCCCTTTTAAATTTCGAATGAACCACAGTGCTAATCCCGTAACAACTAGAGTAATACCGACCGTTTTTATGGAAGCTAAATGTAACTCAATAAAATCTTCAAATAATATGCCAATAACACCTGCTGGAATGGTTCCTACAATTAAGTATAGGATAAATCGAAAATCTGATTCAGCTTTTTTATCTTTAGTTGTTATGTAAGCTAATCCATTTTGGATCAAGCGTAAAAGGTCACTACGATAAATAATTAGTACAGCAAACAAAGAAGCTGTGTTTACTAGGAGTGCAAAACTCATCCCTTCGATTTCTAGACCCAAAAAATATTCAGCCATTTCCAAATGACCGCTAGAGGAAACAGGAATTGGTTCAGTAAAACCCTGAAAAAGGCCTAGAAACAAATATTTAATCAATATTAATAGTTCTTCCATTCAAAGAACCTCCCATCATTTCAAAAATCCATACTATCTAATTTAACTAAATGTTCCATTATGTGTAAAGTGATAACTGTCTGATAAAAAATTATAAGGATATCAAGAGCAAGAATTCTTATTAAAGTCATCAAAACTTCAATCATGATTGAAAAAAATCAGGAAATACTAAGTGTGATTGATAAATGGAAAGGGGTGTTGATTCATGGGCCAGAGCCATCAATTCCGTGCAGGTCAAAAGGCTCCAAATAATGGAGTGTATATAGAAATTGGTGAGACAGGTGACGGAGTAATGAATCCGAAAAAAATCAAGCTAAAAGCTGGAGACCGTTTCCCTGAAAATTCAAATCATAATAGACATTGGACGTATCAAAGAAAACCTTAAAAAGAATGAATCAGCCATCCTTAATCAGGGTGGCTTTACATATGGAAAAAATGGATTATAATGAAAGTATCAAAGGTCAAATAAGGTCAAAATTTAAAGGAGGAGTAGATGTGGATCTAAACCGTATGACAGAAAGCTTACAAACAGCGTTAATAAATGCGCAAGGAATTGCAGCTAGTTACGAACATCAAGAAGTGGATGAAGCACATGTGTTTTTCGCATTGATGGAGCAAGAAAATAGCTTAACTGCTTCTTTATTACAAAAATTGCATCTCCCTTCAAGTGAATTTACCAGCCAGTTAACGACACTACTCCATAAACAACCGCAAGTTAAAATACATGGTCAAGAAGGAAAGCTCTATATTACGAATAGGGTACAGAGAATACTGAGTGCAGCAGAAAAAGAAATGAGAGAATTAGAAGATGAGTACATTTCAGTTGAACACGTCCTACTAGCTGTTTTTTCAGTGTCCAACTCAGAAGTGATGACCATTTTTAAAAGATATTCAATAAATAAAGAAAGCTTACTTAATGTTATTAAGGAGATTAGGGGGAATCAAAGAGTGACGACTCAAAATCCGGAAGCTACTTACGAAGCTCTAAAAAAATACGGTCGAGACTTAGTTGAAGAAGTCCGGACAGGAAAAGTAGACCCTGTAATCGGAAGAGATCATGAAATCCGTAATGTTATTAGAATTTTATCACGAAAAACAAAAAACAACCCTGTGTTAATAGGAGAGCCAGGGGTTGGTAAAACCGCGATTGTCGAAGGTTTAGCGCAGCGGATCGTGAGGAAAGATGTTCCTGAAGGATTAAAAGATAAAACGATTTTTGCTTTAGATATGAGTGCATTAATAGCAGGTGCTAAGTTCAGAGGGGAATTTGAGGAGAGATTAAAAGCTGTCTTAAACGAAGTAAAAAAGAGTGACGGTCGAATTCTTTTATTTATTGATGAATTGCACACAATTGTTGGGGCTGGTAAAACAGAAGGAGCAATGGATGCTGGAAATATGTTGAAGCCAATGCTCGCCCGTGGTGAACTGCATTGCATAGGGGCAACTACATTAGATGAACACAGGAAGTATATTGAGAAAGATCCTGCTTTGGAAAGACGTTTTCAGCAAGTTTTGGTTGAAGAACCGGATGTTGAAGATACGATTTCCATTTTACGTGGGTTAAAGGAGAGATTTGAGATTCATCATGGGGTTAACATTCATGACCGTGCGATTGTCTCAAGCGCAACCTTATCTGATCGATATATTACTGAACGTTTTTTACCTGACAAAGCGATTGATTTAATTGATGAAGCGTGTGCCATGATTAGAACAGAAATTGATTCTATGCCGACAGAGTTGGATGAAGTAACGAGAAGAGTCATGCAACTTGAGATTGAAGAAGCCGCTCTCCAAAAGGAGCATGACGAACAAAGTAAAAACAGGCTCATCACTTTACAAAAAGAATTGGCTAATCATCGTGAAAAAGCAAATTCAATGAAGGCGAAATGGCAATCAGAAAAAGAGGGAATTCAAAAAGTTCAGGAGAAAAGAGAGCTTCTAGAAAAATTACGTAGGCAGTTAGAAGAAGCTGAAAATAATTACGATTTGAATATAGCAGCTGAACTACGACATGGAAAAATTCCTTCATTAGAGAAGGAATTAAAACAACTCGAAGAAGAAGTCAATCGTCAATCTGATGAGAGATTATTACGTGAAGAAGTAACAGAAGAAGAAATTGCGAATATTGTTTCCCGATGGACAGGTATTCCATTAGCTAAGCTAGTCGAAGGGGAACGAGAAAAGCTTCTTCGTCTAGAAAGTATTCTACATGAACGTGTTATTGGACAAAATGAAGCGGTCGAGCTTGTTTCTGATGCCGTACTCAGAGCAAGGGCTGGGATAAAGGATCCAAATCGTCCCATTGGATCGTTCATCTTTTTAGGACCAACTGGTGTTGGAAAAACGGAGCTCGCTAAAGCGTTAGCTCAATCATTATTCGATAGTGAAGAGCATATGATTCGAATTGATATGTCTGAATATATGGAAAAGCACGCTGTTTCAAGGTTGATTGGAGCACCGCCAGGCTATGTTGGGTATGAAGAAGGTGGGCAGTTAACTGAGGCTGTTCGGAGAAAACCTTACTCTGTTATTTTACTAGATGAGATTGAAAAGGCTCATCCTGAAGTGTTTAATATCCTTTTACAAATGCTTGATGATGGAAGGGTAACAGATTCACAAGGTCGAACGGTTGATTTCAAAAACACGGTGATTATTATGACCTCCAATATAGGGTCTCAATATTTATTTGAAGATAATAAGGGGACTGACCAAATCAGTGAAGAAGCAAGAAACCTAGTAATGTCCCAGCTAAGAAGTCATTTTCGCCCAGAGTTTTTAAATCGTGTCGATGAAATCATTTTATTTAAACCGTTATCGCTTATTGAAATAAAGGAAATTGTCTCAAAACTTATTGCTAATTTGCAACAAAGATTATCCGATCAACAAATTAATATAAGCATAACGGATGAAACAAAGGAATATATTGCAGAAAACGGCTTTGATCCTATTTATGGAGCTAGACCATTGAAAAGATATATCCAACGGCATGTAGAAACCCTTATTGCAAAAGAACTTATTGCAGGGAAGATTAGGGATAATAGCACTGTACAGATCATTTTAGAAGAGAATAAAATAAAATTAAAAAGCGACTAATTCAAAAAGTCATCCTGATCTCGAAATCAGGATGACTTTTCTAACTAGTCTTTTGGATTAATGATGCCCATGATCACCAGACGGCTCATTCGGGATAACTGTAGAAGCAATAAACACTAGAATTGTAGTTCCAACAGCTAGAATGGTTCCGGTTACAAAATTAAAAGGGTATCCAATCATCGAACTTACAACGTAAGTTACCATTTGAATTAAAAGAAATGTCCAGAAAAAAGTCCAAAAGTATTGCACCGTTTTCACCTCTTACTTTTTAAAATCCTTATCCATCTTATCATATTGCTTAGAAATAATAAATGCATTTTCAATAAATCCTTAGAAAGTGTATCATTCCTGGTTGATAATTTAAATATGAGATACTGAAGTCATTCAACTATACGGCTAAAGTTAAACAAAAACTTTTAATAGGCATTATTCCCACCCTATCTTATTTTTCTACAAAATATATGATTCTATCCTTTAGAAATCTTCATTGTTCACCGCATAAATAGGCAAACTCCCTTTCATTTTAATTTAACCTTCATACATTATTATGAGCAAAATATGCTAAAGGAGTTTTTTAGTATGGAGAACCGGAACTTTAAACTGGATACCGAATGGAATATGATTCATTATCCCGAGAAGCCAAAGGGTTTCGGTATCCTTATAATTGGTGATGAAAGACATTTTGTGGATGAGAAGAGCAGTTTTTGGACACAAAACGAAGGAAAGCTTGCAGTTATTGAAAAATTCAAAAACGAGGGCTATACCGTTTTTTACTCCAATTTATATGGTAAGAATTGGGGGAGTGAAAAAGCAGTCCAACTAGCCAAACGTCTTTATCAGTATATTATGAGAACAGAGATCATCAATGATAAAATACACGTAATTGCCGAGGGAATGGGAGCGTTGGTCGCATTAAAGTTGTTGCAAGAAATGGAAGGAAACATTCGCTCAGCAATCCTAGTAAACCCAGTATTGTCGCTTAAAAATCACTTAGAGCAAGAGAAGGAGCATAAGTTTTTCTATAAAAAGTTGTTAAAAGAACTCTCATCTTCATATGAAAGAGAGGGGAAGCATGTAGTTGAAATGATTAGTAATAAACAAGATTCACCTGAATTGGTTTCCAATGTACCAATAAAAATCATTCATGTATTAGCAGGAAATCGAGCTTATAAACAATCCAATTTATTGAAAGAATTATCCGTAAAGTGGCAAGATGAAAAAGCACCTATCACAGTTTGCTATATGCTTCCAGAAAAAAAACTTGGAATAGGTAGTCAGATGATTAAGTTTCTACGAAAACATGAAAAAGTTTTGTAATGAGAGCCTGAATCTATAAGCAAGGTCACCCCTTTAAGATTGTAGTTCAGACTCAGTCTTTTACTAATATCCTTAACTTAACTTCTAATTTTTCACAGGATATGTTTTGCTATCATCCGACAACACCATTTATGCGAATGCTGTAAAAAGAAATATTCATGACTCCCTGAGCATAGAATGAACTATCGAGTTTCAGGGAGGCTTTGAAAATGGACAAGGCAGTTATCGTTGGTACCTTTGATTTCATGGGGTTTCACTTCTGTACAACTTTATTAGAAAAAGGCACTGAGGTTTTCGGGATTGCATTTGGTGATTGTGAACCTTACTCGTTTAATGAAGAGAAGCGTTTGGAAATTGGTCGGAACGCAAACTTTATTGAAACAAGTTTATCAGACTGGCATGTCACGTTCGGGAAAGACCCTGAGGATATTCTTGTAGTAATAGACTATTATGACTTAAGCTTGAGAGCTGAAAAATATCACATATTTAATAGTACCGTTTTTGAACAGTTCATAAATTCCATAACAGAAAACAGTAAAGTGATCTTGTTGGCACCGATTCAATTGTTGGTTCATAAACACTGTGAGCAAAAAGAAAAGTATACTAAACTATTGAATTCGTTAAAAACAAAGGGTCTATTGATCAATGAATTTTATTTACCCACTGTATACGGACCGTGGCAATCAGATCATTTTACGTTTACAAAACAATTGATAAAGAATCTTTCTGATGGTGACCAAACGAAAGACCGGTTCAACGAATGGAAACAGGATGCTTTATATGCAAGTGATGTAGTAGAAACGATTCTAATTCTTGCAGATCAAGCCGAAGATAAATATATTTTAAGAAGTAAAGAAGGTAACCTTTGGGCAAATTGTGCGGAATATTTATCGATTGATTTCAAAGAAAAGGATATTGATCCATTACCATCTATCTTTAATGAGTGTGAGCGGACGGTAGTTAAAGAAACACCTTATCAGGTAGGCCTAGAAACTCAAAGAGCACATTTGAAATCACTTCTGGAAGATATGGAAATGTAAAGTTAGAGCTATGAAAAACTGAATTGAATCGCCAAATTTTTATAGGGTTCGAAAAAAATCTTTTAAAATATAATCTGTACAGGTAGAATAAAATAGATGAAAAAAGTCGAATCTTGACGAATTATTTTCATGATAAAGATAGAATATGTTTACCTTGACTTTGAGAGGCGGAACAAAGATGTTTAAGATGGTAACACGCTTTGGGATATTTCTTTTATGCCTTGTAATGTTGTCTTCCTGCGGACAGTCCCTTTCTTCTGGAGAACTAAAAAAAGTTGGACTGTTAGTTCCAGAAACTGTGAATGACCAAGTTTGGGGCACAAAGGGCTATAAAGGAATGTTAAAAATACAATCTCGATTTAACGTGGATGTTTATTATAAAGAAGGAATGAACTCCGAAGCAATTGTTGGTAGAGCGGTAAAGGAGTTTAATCAAAAAGGAGTTAACTTAATATTTGGGCATGGTAACGAGTATGCTGAATATTTTAATAACCTCTCAGACAAGTATCCGCATATACATTTTATTAGCTTTAATGGCGATGCCATCAATGAGAATACAACCAGTTTAACTTTTGAAGCATATGCGATGGGCTTTTTTGGTGGAATGGTCGCAGGTCACATGACAAAAACGAACCAAATTGGAATTATCGGGGCGTATGATTGGCAACCTGAAATAAGAGGGTTTTATGAAGGCGTTAAATATATGAATGATCAAGTTAATGTAGATATACAGTACACCGATAGTTGGGACAATGATCAAAAAGCATTATCCATTCTTGATCAAATGTTAAAAAATGACATTGATGTTGTATATCCAGCTGGAGATGGATATAATGTTCCTGTTATTGAAAAAGTAAAAGAAAACGGGTTGTTTGCTATTGGCTTTATCTCTGATCAATCGGATCTTGGACAATCAACTGTTTTAACAAGTACCGTTCAGCACGTAGATCATTTATATGAGGTTGTAGCTGAAAAGTTTAACAAGGGTGAACTAAAGTCTGGTAATTTAGCATTTGATTTTCAAGATGATGTAATTTCCCTTGGTAAATTTAGTCCGCTAATAGACGCCGAGTTTGTCAAACTTATCAATGACTCTATTCAAACGTATAAAAAAACAGGAGAACTACCACAATAGGGGGCCTTTCAGTGAGTAACCAAGATAAGACAATGGAATTTATGCAAATTGCCATGAAGTATATGCCTGAAGCAAAGGAACAGCTTCAATCTGCTGGTATAGAGCTTTCCATGGAAATGATTCAACCTTTCATGACTTTATTTACAAAAGTGATGAATGATGCTTATGAATTAGGAAAAGCAGATGCATTAAAAGAAATCGAATAATTAAAAAACAAAAGCTGCCATTTTTAAGAAAATAGGCAGCTTTATTTATTCTAATAAAGTGTAACCAAAATTTATAGAGTGAACGAAAAGTTACTTCTTGTTTGTGAATTGATCAATCAATGGTCGGACTTTGCTTAATAGTGGCTTTAACTCTTTAGCGGAATTCATTAATGTGTCCATATGCTCCATAAGTTCGATGTAATTTACATTCTGAAGTATGTTTCCTATAGAGTTCTTTTGCTCGCTCTTTTGCGATTGTCTAGGGTGTAAGCTAAAAAGATCAATTCCCCCTCTATCTCGTTGGTCATCATCGTTTGCTGGGGATCTTCTTCCGAACAACCATTCATTATTGTTAAAGGATGAGGATTCTTTTTCATTTCTCTCTCTATAAATAGTTTTTCCAAACATAAATTGTGAAAATGGGTCAATTTCATTAGCTTCATCCTTATGATCTTCTGACTCCATTAGCAGTTCATCTTGAATGGGGTTATCCTCACTAAAGTCAAAATAATCATCATTCTTATTTATATCTCTTTCCATAAGACAGTATCCTCCCTTCCTCTTTACTCGCTATAAATTATGAATAAACGTGATAGCATGTATAGACGTTTGTTGAAAAAATTAAAATGTTGCGGGAAGTAGTAGTTCTTTGATAAAATTTTAGTACCAAGTCTTAATATTTGATAATAAAAGTGATGAGGGAGATGACTTCATGGGTGCAGGAGTTATTGGTTTAGGTAGATACACTCCAGAAAAAATAGTCACAAATTTTGATTTAGAAAAAATAATGGATACTTCTGATGAGTGGATTCGGTCTCGATCAGGTATCGAAGAAAGAAGAATTGCGGGTAAGGACATGGACACTTCGCATTTAGCCTATGAGGCAGCAATAAAAGCGCTCGAGAATGCCAACATCTCTGCTGAAGAAATCGATTTAATTTTGGTTGCAACTGTTACTCCTGATCAACCATTTCCTTCCGTAGCATGTATGTTACAAGAAAAGTTAGGAGCAAAAAAGGCTGCTGCGATGGATCTAAGCGCGGCTTGTGCTGGTTTTATGTACGGGATGGTCACTGCTAAGCAATTTATTGAAAGTGGAGCCTATAAGTATGTATTAATAGTAGGTGTTGAAAAACTTTCGAAAATAACGAACTGGGAAGACCGAAATACTGCGGTCCTTTTTGGGGATGGTGCAGGTGCCGTTATTATGGGAGAAGTTTCAAAAGGTCGTGGAGTACTTAGCTTTGAACTTGGTGCGGATGGTTCAGGAGGAAAATACCTATATCAAGACGAATACATCATGATGAATGGGCGTGAGGTATTCAAATTTGCTGTTCGTCAAATGGGAGAAAGCAGTATAAATGTGTTAGAAAAGGCTGGACTTTCTAAGGAAGATGTTGATTTCTTAATTCCGCATCAAGCAAATATTCGAATCATGGAGGCTGCAAGACAACGTTTAGAACTACCTGAAGAAAAAATGTCTAAAACCGTGCATAAATACGGTAATACGTCAGCAGCATCCATTCCTATTTCCATGGTGGAAGAGCTTGAAGCTGGCAAAATTAAAGATGATGATTTGATTGTTATGGTTGGTTTTGGTGGAGGGTTAACATGGGGGGCAATCGCCTTAAGATGGGGTAAATAAGATACAAATCATAAGTTAACTATAAGATGTAAAGGAGATATTTAATATGAATAAGAGAAGAGTCGTTGTTACTGGCCTAGGTGCCGTTACTCCAGTTGGAAACGATGTCGATACAACGTGGAAAAATATCCTTGCCGGTGTTTCGGGGGTTGGGCCATTAACTAGACTGCCGGATGAATATCCTGCAAAGGTAGTTGCAGAAGTAAAAGATTTTAATGTAGAAGCTTTTATAGAAAAGAAAGACGCTCGAAAGATGGATAGGTTCACTCATTACGCAGTAGCAGCGTCTAAAATGGCTGTTGAAGATTCAGGGTTACAGATCACAGATGAGAACTCACACCGCGTTGGTGTTTGGATTGGTTCTGGTATTGGCGGTATGGAAACATTTGAGCAGCAATTTGAAACCTTCTTAAATAGAGGGTACCGTAGAGTAAGTCCTTTCTTTGTACCAATGATGATACCAGATATGGCAACAGGTCAGGTTTCGATTACATTAGGTGCAAGAGGGTTTAACTCATGTACGGTAACAGCATGTGCAACAGGTACCAATTCTATTGGAGATGCATTTAAGGTAATCCAACGTGGGGATGCAGATGCGATGGTGACTGGAGGATCAGAGGCACCGATTACAAGGATGTCAATGGCTGGATTCTGTGCCAATACTGCTTTATCTACTAACCCAGACCCACAAACAGCAAGTAGACCTTTTGACAAAAATCGTGATGGATTTGTAATGGGTGAAGGAGCAGGGATTCTTGTTTTAGAGGAACTAGAACATGCTTTAGCCCGTGGAGCAAAAATTTATGCTGAAATTGTCGGTTACGGTGCTACTGGAGATGCTCACCATATTACAGCCCCAGCTCCTAATGGAGAGGGAGGAGCACGTGCCATGAAAATGGCTTTAGAAGATGGAAATTTAAACCCAGAAGATATCGGGTACATTAATGCTCACGGTACAAGTACAGATTATAATGATAAATTCGAAACCTTAGCCATTAAAGAAGTGTTCGGCGATCATGCCTATAAATTAGCTGTGAGCTCAACAAAATCCATGACAGGTCATTTACTAGGTGCAGCAGGTGGCGTGGAAGCTATCTTTACCATCCTAGCATTGAAAAATTCTGTATTACCACCAACCATTAATTTAGAGACTCCAGATCCCGAGTGTGATCTTGATTATGTACCAAACCAGGCAAGAGAACAGGAAATCAAGGCAGCGATTAGCAACTCCCTAGGCTTTGGCGGACATAATGCAACAATCGCATTTAAAAAATATGAAGTTTAAAAAAGAAGGGGATTTCCCTTCTTTTTTATATAAGTCATAGTCCAACATTCTAGACGTCAATATTACTTAAAGGTATTATCAATTTTTCTTTTTTGAAACGTGTACCACATTTATTAGAACCATGACCTTTTAACTCACATATAAAAAGGTCTTTCATAAACTACCTTAAACATATTTTATAAGAGGTGAAATATGATGGGGTAATTGGGACTGATCATTGGCTTGATGATTCTTTTCGAAGACCACTTAATCTATGTGAGAAATTGATGAAAGAATTTGATGATGACCATCCTAGTATGATTTATGATTATTTGGTGAGTTTCGGAATGTATAGACCTAGTCCAAGAAGCTGGGGTACTTTCCAGGAAATGAAGAATGAGAAAATCTGGGAAAAAGTTAGCGCACTTTTTGAAAAGTACAGTAAAAAATGGAACGGCCCTGATATACCTATTTATATTTTCCCAATAAATGAAAGGATGAGCCTTCAAGAAAATGAAGGAAATAATAAATCAGGTGTTTCATTTAAAGACAAAATGTTTCTATTTGTAAAAGCTTATGAGGATGAAAAAGAGTTGGAAGCACTTTTCGTACATGAATATCACCACGTATGTCGAATGAACAAGCAAAAAAAACAACTTAAAGATTACACACTATTAGACTCTATGATTCTTGAAGGTTTAGCGGAGATAACAGTCGAAAAGTATTGTGGGAAAGACTATCAAGCTCCATGGTGTAATTATTATACAAATAAAGAAATAAAAAATTTTTGGAATAAATTTCTTGAAAAAGAAATAAATGTAATAAAAGAAGAGGATAAGCATGATCGGCTATTATATGGTTTTGAACCTTATCCAAAGTTGGTTGGCTATGCAGCTGGCTACCATCTCGTGAGGAAGTTAATAGACTCAAAAAACTTTTCTACAAAAGTTTCTTTTGCTTTGCCGTCCGAAATATTTGTCGGAAAAAACAAGAATTTTTAATAGTAGAAAACGCTTTAAAGCCCTAAAGAACGGGCTTTTTTTATGTGTACCAAAAAATGAAAGTTAGCAATTGTGAAAAAAATCTTGCAATTGTAACAAATCTGTAATAGTATTTTAATCAAATACAATGAATTAACAGAATAATTCAAAAAAATGTAAGAGGTGTCCTATGAGCGCTAAAACTCAATTGCATAAAGAAACACCTTTGCTAGAGGTGAAAAATCTAGAAACAGCTTTTTCAATTGAGGGAACATACTACAATGCTGTAGATAATGTATCATTCAATGTTAAGCCTCGTCAGATCGTCGGTATTGTAGGGGAATCTGGCTGTGGTAAATCAGTAATGAGCCTTTCAATTATGAAGTTGTTACCAAAGGGTATTGGAAAAATCCGTTCAGGAGAAATACATTTTGACGGAGTACAACTAGATAAAATGTCTGACAAAGAAATTAATAAGATTCGTGGTAAGGATATCGCTATGATTTTCCAAGAACCAATGACATCTTTAAATCCTGTTTTCTCTATCGGTTTCCAATTACAAGAGGTTCTATTCAATCATATGAAGATCTCTAAAAAGGAAGCTAGATTAAAGAGTATCGCTCTATTAAAGAGTGTTGGGATATCTCGTCCTGAAAAAATAGTTGATGAATATCCTCACCAACTATCAGGTGGTATGAGACAAAGGGTAATGATAGCAATGGCAATTGCATGTCAACCAAAGCTATTAATCGCCGATGAACCAACAACAGCACTTGACGTTACGGTTCAAGCACAGATACTGGATCTACTAAAAGAGATTCAACAAGTGAATGATATGTCAGTAATTCTAATCACACATGACCTTGGTGTTGTAGCTGAGTTATGTGATGAAGTAATCGTTATGTATGCTGGTAAAATTGTTGAGCGTACTGACGTTGATACACTATTCCATGATCCAAAGCATCCTTATACGAAACTATTAATGGGTGCTATCCCTAAAATGGACGAAGAAGTGGAAGTACTAAGTACCATTGAAGGAATTGTTCCATCCCTGAAAAATATGCCTAAAGTAGGCTGTAAGTTTGCTGCACGTTGCCCTCAAGCAATGCCAGAGTGTACGAGTGTTTCTCCTGTTTTAGCAGAAACAGATGATGGACATGAAGTTTCATGCTTGCTTTATGAAACTAGCAAGCCGAGAGAAGGAGTGCAGGCATAATGAGCACAGAATTAAAAGAAACACCGAAAAAGAAAGATAAGAGCCTTAATGAGACTCTATTAGAAGTAAAGAATCTTAAAACCTATTACCCTATCAAAGGTGGAATACTTCGCAGAACAGTAGCGGTAGTTAAAGCGGTTGATGATATCTCTTTCGAAATTAAAAAGGGAGAGACACTTGGATTAGTAGGAGAATCTGGTTGTGGGAAATCCACAGCTGGAAGAACAATCTTACGTTTGCTTGAGCCGACAGATGGCCAAATCATCTTTGACGGACAAGACATTACTAATGTTAGAGGAACTTCATTAAGAAAGATTAGAAAAGACTTCCAAATGGTTTTCCAAGATCCTTATGCATCATTGAATCCAATGATGATGGTAGGACACTTGGTATCAGAACCTATACGAAACTTTAATAATAAATCAGAAAAAGAACTTAAACCTGAAGTAATGGAACTACTTAAAAAGGTAGGTTTACCAGAGGATGCTTACTATAAATATCCTCACGAATTCTCAGGTGGTCAACGTCAACGTATCGGAATTGCTCGTGCTTTGTCCCTAAGACCAAAGCTAATCATCGCTGATGAGCCCGTATCTGCATTAGACGTTTCTGTTCAATCTCAAGTTCTTAACTTGTTGAAAGAACTACAAGATGAATTTGATTTAACTTTCCTATTCATCGCCCATGACTTAAGTGTTGTAAAACATATGAGCGATCGAATTGGAGTTATGTATTTAGGTGGACTAGTAGAGGTAGCTGATAAAGATAGTTTATATGCAGAACCTCTTCATCCTTATACTCAGGCACTTATTTCTGCAATTCCTGAGCCAGATCCAAGGAAGAAGAAAGAACGTATCATCTTAGAAGGTGATGTTCCAAGTCCAATTGATCCTCCAAAGGGTTGTACATTCCATCCGCGTTGTGCGCATGCTAAACCGGAATGTCAGAATATTAAGCCTACATTAAAGGAGGTGAAGCCTGGGCATAGGGTCGCTTGTCACTTATATAATTAAGCTTAGTCAAAAAAACTATTTCCGGGGGGAAAACAATGAAAAAGTCAACATTATGGCTAGTTTCAATCATGCTAATCTTGTCACTTTTCTTAGCGGCATGTTCTAGCGATACTAGCAAAGAAGAACCAGCTGATACTGATAAGGAAGAAGAACCAGCTGATACTGGTGAAGCTAAAGAAGGCGGAGTTGTAACATTTGGTTACACACAACCATTCAAAGGTGTACTTTCTTATGCATACTACGAAGGTGAAGATGATGCAAACGCACTTCAATTCATGCATGAAGGTTTAATCGCAATTAATGATGAGTTATTACCTGAAGCAAACTTAGCTGAATTTGAACTTAACGAAGATAACACAGTTTTAACATTCAAACTTAAGCAAGGTGTTAAATGGCATGATGGCCATGAGTTAACTGCTGAAGATATGGAGTACGCTTGGTACTTAATCGCTGACCCTTCTTATGAAGGTGCTCGTTTTGCTAACGTAGCAATGATCAAAGGTGCTCAAGAGTACAAAGATGGTAAAGCTGACACAATCGAAGGTATTAAACTAGTTGACGATTACACAATCGAAGTAACTGTTACAGAACCTTCTGTAAACTTAGTAGATAACATCTGGTCAATTCCAGAACCAAAACACTATTATGGTGATATTTCTTCTAAAGAACTTCCAGATTCAGAGCAAGTTCGTAAAGCTCCAATCGGTGTAGGACCATTTAAAGTTAAGAACATCGTTCCTGGTGAAATGATTGAATTCGAACGTTTTGATGATTACTGGAGAGGACCTGCTAAATTAGATGGCGTTGTTTACAAAATCATCGACGGTTCATTAGCACAAGGTCTAGTTGAAAACGGTGAAATCGATGTTATTGAAGCTCCAAAAGATCAGTGGGCTCAAATTAAAGAACTTCCAAACGTAAATCCTGTTGAAGCTGATGCAATGTCTTACAGCTACATCGGATTTGACTGGGGTCACTATGATACTGAAAAAGGTGTAAACGTATCTGACAACCCTAAATTCCAAAACAAAAACCTTCGTCATGCTATGGCATACGCAATCGACCGTCAATCTTTCATTGATGGATTTGCAAACGGCTTAGGTAAACCATTAAATACACCATTCCCATCAGTTTCATGGGCAAAAATTGACGATTCTGAAATTAACACATATGAGTACAATGCTGATAAAGCAAAAGAATTACTTGACGAAGCAGGTTATGTAGATGTAGATGGCGACGGCTTCCGTGAAGATCCAGAAGGAAAACCATTCACAATCAACTTTGATGCAATGAGTGGAGCTGAAACTTCTGAAGCACGTGCTCAATTCATCCTTCAATCTTGGCAAGAAGTTGGCTTAAACGCTAAGTTAAACGGTGGTTCATTAAAAGACTTTAACTTATTCTATGACACAATCGAAGCTGATGATCCATCAGTTGAAACATTCATGGGTGCTTGGGGACTTGCAGCTGACCCAGATCCAGCAGGTATCTGGTTATCTACTGATAAGTGGAACATGTGGAGATGGTACAGCGAAAAGTCTGACGAGTTAATCAAGAAGGGTGTTACTTTCCCTGAAGATGCTAGTCAAGACGTAGTAGAACACCGTCAAGCAATCTATAACGAGTGGCAAAAACTTGTTAACGAAGAGTTACCAATCATCTTCTTCGAACAACGTGTTGATCCTTGGGCAATTAACAAGCGCGTTGGTGGCGTAGTAGTAACTCCATTCGGAACTGACGAGTTCTACAACTGGCACATCGTAGAGTAATACAGAAATTTGTTTTGATAAGGGGAATGGAGAATGCTACAATACACTATTCGACGAATATTAGGCATGATTCCAATAATTTTCCTTATCTCAGTAGTGGTATTCACCCTGGCGAAATTAATGCCAGGGGATGCCCTATCTGGGAAGATTGACCCTCTAAACTCTGATCCAGAATACATTGAAGAAATGCGTGAGAAAATGGGGCTAAATGACCCTATTCACATTCAATATATTCGTTGGATGAGCGGAGTGGTACAAGGAGATTTTGGAGATTCATTTGTTCATAAGCAACCAGTAATGGAGTTAGTCGGAGATCGTTTACCAAATACCATCATTTTAGGTATTTCAGCATTATTAATTACTTACTTTTTAGCATTTTTAATGGGATCTTTCTCAGGAAGGTTTGCATATAGTCCAGGAGACTATTTAATAGCCGGAATGAACTATTTAGCATTAGCAATACCAAGTTTTGTTGCTGCACTAGTAGCCATTTATGTATTTGCAATCGAGTTAAGATGGGTTCCTGCTACGGGAAGTATTGGTAGTGGTATTGAACCTGGAACAATAGACTATGTTTTGAGTAAAGCGAAACATACAATTTTACCAGCACTAGTATTAGGTGCTATGGCGACTGCTGGTTATACTCAGTTTTTACGTAATGATATGATCGAAAGCTCTCGTAAAGATTATGTTCGTACTGCAAGAGCTAAAGGTACGAAAGAATCAGCGATTTATAATAAGCACATTTTAAGAAACTCTGTTATTCCAATTATTACACTGTTAGGTTTCGATATTGCGGGAATTTTCGGAGGAGCAATTATTACAGAAACAATCTTTACTTATCCTGGAATCGGATATCTTTTCGTTGAATCTGTAAACTCTCGAGATTATTCAGTTATGATGGCAATTGCGATGATGTTAACGATCTTAACATTAATCGGAAACTTAGTAGCAGATTTACTATACGGTCTAGTAGACCCACGAATTCGTTTAAGTTAGGTAGGTGAGAGTTATGGAACCATCAGTATCACAGCAAAGTTCGACGGCTATTATGGAGCCTGTAAAGCCTCCTAAAAGCCAATCACCTTGGGCTCTCGCCCGCCGAAAGTTTTTGAAAAATAAAATTGCAATGGCTAGTCTTATATTTCTTATTACAGTAACCGTTATGTCACTCTTAGCTGAGCCATTAACCGTTCCGGTAGAAGAAACAAATAAAATTAACTTTACTCAAATGAGTAAGGAACCATCTGCAGAGCACCCTTTCGGAACAGATAAGTCAGGAAGAGACGTGTTTGCGAGAACTCTACATGGTGGTCAAACATCATTATTACTAGCATTTTCGATTACGATTACCGTTATTACAATAGGAACAATTGTAGGTGCAACAGCTGGATTCTTTGGAGGCTGGGTTGATAACGCATTAATGAGATTCACTGATTTTATGATGAACTTCCCATTCTTACTATTCGTTATCGTTTTAAAGTCTATATTCTTAGAATCTAGTACAGGAACATTGATTTTCGTAATAAGTGTACTCAGCTGGACCGGTGCTGCTCGTCTAGTACGAAGCAAAGTAATGGCCGAAAAAGAGAATGAATACATTATGAGTGCAATCTCAATTGGATGTTCACCAGCTAAAACGATTTTTAAACACTTGTTACCAAACGTAATGTCAACCATCATTGTACAAGCTACTCTAATTCTTGCAAGTATGATCGTAGCAGAGACGGGATTAAGTTTCTTAGGATTCGGAGTTCCAATGAACATTCCAACATGGGGTAACATGCTACAAGAAGCAAGAAGTCCAGATGTATTAACAAACAAATGGTGGATTTGGATCCCACCAGCTGCAGTATTAACATTTACAATCCTTTCAATTAACTTTATTGGTGAAGGTCTAAAAGATGCCTTTAACCCTAAATCGAACAGATAAAAATCTACCATCCTGATATGGTAGATTTTTTTTTTCTCTCTTTTTTCTTAATAAATTTGCATCCTCTAACACCCATATTGATTCATATCTTGTCCCATTTTTCATATATATGTATAAATGGACAAGTCCAGAGGTGATGTGGATGTATGGAAAAGATAAGACAACCTTTGTTTTTAAGGATTGCGGACATGCTTTTTAGAATATTTGTTCTACTAACAGGGTTTGGCTTAGCTGTTTCAGGCGGTGTTAGTACCATTGCTTATTTGAATTTGTTAACTACTGGACACAACATGGTTGAGTACTTTAATTATATATCTACACGAATTGAATGTTATCTTCTGCTGATTGGTATTATTCTAATTTGGTTAAGTATCTACTTCCCGGGGAATAGAAATGTATAGGTTAAAAAATGGCTAAAGGTTGTATTTTAGGAATAAATTAACGTATGTCTGCCCATACTGAGTGACAAATAGTTTCTGAAGTGAGGGGTTAATACATGTTGTATCTTCATGATGTTTGGGTGAATTGGTTCGAAGGTGAAGAGAACGGATACAATGTATGTCATTTCCATGAATGGAGAAAAGATGATGGAGTTGAACTACTAGATCAAGTTCCTTTATTAAAATTAGACACAGTTCTTTTTAACTACATAGAGAATGACTTATCGGAGCTACCTCAGCAGCTACTGGATGATATTTATCAAAAGGCATATTTAAGAAAAAATCATGAACGAATCCAATTAGATTATTGTTTTGTTGCAACGGATGGGACCGGAATTCTAGTTGTGGATACGATAGGATATAACATACCAATCAGAAAAAGTAGGTTAATACCAAGACAAGAACAGTTAGTGTATGAAATGATTGAGAATCATGAACCTATCCAATACAACTTTAATGACCAATCTTCATTAAAGGAGTTTCATATTCTTTCACCCGAGCCACAGCTGATGAATGGGTTAACAAGAAAAGAAAGACAACTAAAGCAATTATTATTTATGGCACTTGATCAACTTCACTCTTCAAAGAATGTCGCTGAAGTAAGGTATTGGTACACAGAGTGGAGCCCAGAGAGGTACATGGATATACAAAATTTAAATTTTGAAAGTGCTTGGAATCAACTTTTCGAACAAACGAAATATGGATGGACAAGCAAGCATGAGCATTTTTGCGAAAATTTAATTAAAGGACAACCCTTTTTTGAGAAACTTTGGGAAATGGAGCATGGTCCAAAAGTGAATTAGTTATATTGAAACGGAAGTTTACTGAAAAATATACTTTAAAAAGGAGCTGAAATCTCAGCTCCTTTTGCTTATTTCTTCTTTTTTCTGCCAAGACCCATAGCGTTTTCCATTTTCTTAAGCATTTTACTAGCGACTCTATCAGCTTTTTCAGCTCCTCGGTCTAGTATTTCATCTAACTCGGAGGAATTCATTAGTTCATGATATTTTGTTTGGATTGGTTCCAGTGTGTCGATCACTACTTGAGCTAAATCTGCTTTAAAATCTCCATACCCTTTTCCAATATAATCTTTTTCAATATCAGCAATACTTCTATTTGAAAGGATTGAGTAAATAGATAGAAGGTTTGATACTCCAGGCTTATTTTCCTTATCATATTTTACGATTCCTTCTGAATCGGTAACAGCACTCTTAATTTTTTTCTCAATTTGTTTTGGTTCATCTAAAAGGGATATAAATGCTTTGTTATTTGGATCTGATTTGCTCATTTTCTTTAGTGGATCTTGTAATGACATAACACGTGCTCCAACTTCAGCAATTCGAACCTCTGGAATAGTAAAAATGTCATTATATTTTTTGTTAAATCGTTCGGCTAAATCGCGAGTTAATTCTAAATGTTGCTTTTGATCCTCTCCAACTGGAACCAAATTTGTGCTATATAGCAGAATATCTGCAGCCATCAGTGGTGGATACGTTAAAAGTCCAGCAGAAACCCCATCTTTACCAGCAGATTTATCTTTAAATTGAGTCATTCTTTCTAGTTCACCGATATAAGCTACACATTGCAGCATCCATCCTGCTTGCGCATGAGCTGGAACTTCAGATTGTATAAATAAAGTAGACTTTTCCGGGTCAATTCCACACGCAATATATAATGCAGCAAGACTTCGGATGTTTTTTCGGAGTTGTTGAGGGTCTTGAGCTATGGTTATCGCATGTTGATCAACGATACAAAAGTTGCAGTTGTACTCATGTTGAAGCTCAACAAATTGCTTCATTGCCCCGATATAATTCCCTAGGGTAATGGTTCCACTTGGCTGGATGCCAGAAAAAATATTTTGCATAGATTTACTTCCTCCTAAAACTATTTTATTATAATTTGAATTTGTTCCTAAGCTAAAGAAAGAGTTGAACCAACATGACGTAGAATAGTTCAGAAAATAATATACGTAAAATGGTCCATGAAAACACAAAAAGACCACTCGTCTCCTAATTGTTAGGGACGAATGGTCCGTGTTGCCACCCTATTTACTCCGCGAAAGAGTCACTTTGCTCCACAATATGTGATATCATGGAATCTTTAACGCAGATTTACGTCTACTACTACTATTGTTATTTGGAAATAACAAGTTCACAGAGAAGCTCAAAAGTCCATTCCATTTATTTGGATGTTTGTTTACACCAACCACAAACTCTCTTTGAATCCACAGGATAAATGTACTACTCTTTCTCATTGCTAAAATTATTTACTTATTTTGCATTATAAAAAAAAACGCGATAATTATCAAGGGTTTGGTTAAATATAATAGATGCTTAAAGCAATTAGCATAAGAAAAGTATTCAAAATTCCATTCATTAAAATAGGGGAGTAGTTAAAGCTGATTACTTGAGACAGTGGTCTCATCTCTTCAACCATTTCTTTAGTCACATCTTTCCCAGAGAAGATCAATCGAAATGATTTAGTAATTCGATCAAAAAAACCGGTATTAACGGTAAAAATAATTAAAGAAGTAAATAAAAACAAGCATGAAATATAGAATGAGATATTTATGTAATGCAACAAAGTGACACTCTGGTAATTAAAAATTGATATTAAAATAATGGCTAACTGGGAGATCAAAAAGAGAAAAATGGTTGGTCGGTATTGGGATTTTATCATGAAAACTCTCCTAAAAATATTATTGACTTCACAACATTAAAGCGTGAAAAAAGTAAAGTAATTCCAATAATAATAAGAATTTCAGTGCATGGAAATTACTTAGATAGGCGACAAAGCTTGATATAAAGCCATTTATGTATTATACCATATTATTTTATTTATATTATTGTGGTGTTTTATGAATAGTGTAAAATTTTTTTAAAAAAATATGTACAATGATTTAATTATATGTATAATAGGCAATGTAGTAATTTTTCAGAAAATAGATAAAAGGGAGGTCTTCCAGTGAAAAACAAATTTTCATGGCTTTTAGTATTAACACTAGTACTAAGCATGTTCTTAGCGGCATGTTCTGGTGGTGGAGATACTGAAAACGAAGCTGGAGATAACGAAGGTACTACAGATACTGAAGAGTCAGCATACGCTGATGTACAAGAAATTACTGTATTAGAATCAGCAGAGATTCCATCAATGGATTCTGTTATGGCTGAAGATACAGTTGGTTTCTCAATGTTAAACAACACAAACGAAGGTTTATACCGTATGGATCCGGAACAAAATCCTATCCCTGCATTAGCAGACGGTGAGCCTACTGTTAACGAAGATTCAACAGTTTATACTTTCAAAATCAGAGATGCAAAATGGTCTAACGGTGACGCTGTTACTGCACATGACTTCGTATTTGCTTGGCAACGTGCTATTGCACCAGATACTGCATCAGTATACGGTCCTTACATCATGCCTGGTGTAATTAAAAATGCTGAATCTGTATATAAAGGTGAAATGGAGTTAAGCGAACTAGGTGTTAAAGCTCTTAGCGATAACGAACTAGAAGTAACTCTAGAAAAGCCAGTACCATATTTCTTATCTTTAATGGCTTTTGGTACTTTCTATCCTCAAAACCAAAAGTTTGTTGAAGAAAAAGGTGAAGCATTTGCTTCTAACGCAGAAAATTTAATTTTCAACGGACCATACAAAATGACTAAATGGGACGGCGTTGCTGCAACTGAATGGACTTTAGAAAAGAACGAAGATTACTGGGATGCTGAAAATGTAACCCTTACAAAAATTAACTTTAACGTATTAAAAGATCCACAAGCAGCTGCAAACGCTTTCGAAGCGGGAGAAGCTCATGTTACTACAAAACTTTCTATGCCAGCGGTAATCTCTCAATATGAGGGTGACCCACGTTTAGTTAAATGGTTAGAGCCAACTGAATTCTGGTTAAAGTTTAACCAAGAAAACGAAGCTCTTAAAAACAAAAACATCCGTGCTGCACTTGCTCTAGCATTTGATAAAGATGCTATGGTTAACGATGTAATTCAAAATGGTTCATTAGCTGCTAACTATGCTATGCCTGCAGAATTTGTTAAGCACCCTGAAACAGGTGCAGATTTCCGTGAAAAACACGGTGATTTTAACACTTATGATGCTGAAAAAGCTGCTGAATATTGGACAAAAGGTTTAGAAGAACTTGGCAAAACTGAATTAACTTTCACTTATGTTGCTAGTGACTCTGAACTTGCTAAAACAATCGATGCTTTCATTAAAGATCAATTACAAACTACTCTTCCTGGTTTAACGATTGACCTTCAAAGCGTACCTTTCTCTGTACGTTTAGATCGTGAAGATAGTCAAGATTATGATATCCTTCACTCTGGTTGGGGTCCTGACTACCTAGATCCAATGAGTTTCTCTGACCTTTGGGTAACTGGTGGAGGACATAACAAAATGTCTTACTCTAATGCAGAATATGACAGATTAGTTAAAGAAGCTCAAACAACTCTAGCTGACAAGCCAGCTGAGCGTTTCGAAGCATTACAAGATGCTGAAAAATTATTGTTTGATGACTTTGCAATTGCACCTACTTACCAACGTGCAGCTAACATTCTTGTAGATGAAAGAATCGAAGGCTTCACTTACCACCTTGTTGGTGCTGAATTCAGCTGGAAGTGGGCTAAGCTTAAAAAATAATTTCCAATGAAATTATTTGGTTAACCCTTTATAATTAGGAATAGAAGAGAGTATATTGTCTCAAATATACTCTCTTTTTCCCTGTTTGAGAATTGTCGAAAGATGGGGAAAATTCAATATTTTCTAATATTCCATAGGAGGTGCGAGAATGGTAAAATATATAGCTCAGCGTGTATTTTATATGATAATAACGTTATTTATTATCGCTTCATTAACATTCTTTTTAATGAAACTAATTCCTGGTACACCATTTAAGAACCAAGCAAAATTATCCCCTGCTCAGCTAGAAGTCATGCTTGAAAAGTATGATTTGGATAAGCCAGTACCAGTTCAATATGTTAAATATATGACAAACCTGGTTCAAGGTGACCTAGGTACATCATTCCAATTTAGTAATGCTGAGGTTACTGACTTGTTAATGCAACGTATCGGTCCTTCTGCACAATTAGGACTTCAAGCGTTAATTTTTGGTACTATTGTTGGAACATTACTCGGAATAGTAGGTGCTCTAAGGCAGAACACATGGGTTGACTATAGTGCAACATTTGTAGCAGTTATAGGTAAATCCATTCCTAACTTTGTATTTGCTGGACTACTACAGTATTATATTGCAGTTAAACTTGGTTGGCTTCCACCAGCATTCTGGAAGGGCTTCGAATATACTATTCTGCCTACTATTGCTTTATCTATGTTTACAATTGCGATCACAGCTCGTTTCATGAGAACTGAAATGATTGAGGTATTAAGCTCTGACTACATTACTTTAGCTAAGGCTAAGGGTGCTAGTTACTTTGAAATTGCCTTTAAGCATGCGATGAGAAATGCTTTAATTCCTGTAATCACAGTTTTAGGTCCTCTTGCAGTAGGTCTTATGACTGGTTCTCTAGTTATTGAGAAGATTTTCGGTATCCCTGGTTTAGGAGAACAGTTCGTTAAAGCAGTAATGGTTAACGATTATCAAATTATTATGGGAACAACTTTACTTTTCTCATTCTTATTTATAGTTGTTATTTTAGTAGTGGACATTCTCTACGGATTAATTGATCCACGAATTCGTTTAGCGGGAGGTAAGAATTAATGAAACAGAATGACAAAATCAACAAAGAACAATTCGAGCCCGCGATTATTGATGCCTCTAAAAGTGAAGAAATTTCAAAGCCAAGTCTTAATTATTGGCAAGATGCATGGCTGAGAGTTAAAAAGAATAAAGCAGCTATAGTTAGTTTAGTTGTGATAGCGTTTCTTATCGTCATAGCATTAATTGGACCAGGCTTAAGCAAATATGAATACGATAAACAAAATACGAAGCACGCGAATCTTCCTCCACGTGTTGAAGCCTTAGAAAATATTTCTTGGTTACCTTTTGATGGGACAAGAAAGCTTAAGAATGGTGACATCGTTAATCCTTATGAGCAAAAAGGAATTGAAGAGTATTATTGGTTCGGTACAGACAATTTAGGACGTGACCAGTTCTCTCGTGTATGGAAAGGTACTCAAATCTCTCTATATATTGCCTTTTTAGCAGCATTTATCGATATGATTATTGGTGTTGCATTTGGTGCTATTTCAGGTTATTTCGGTGGTAGAATTGATAACATTCTTCAACGTGTAATTGAGATTATTACCGGTATTCCAAATCTAGTTATAGTTATTCTTATGATTCTAGTGTTAAAACCTGGTATTATATCAATAACAGTTGCTTTAACGATTACCGGTTGGGTTGGTATGGCCCGTGTTGTACGTGCACAAGTACTGAAATTAAAGAATCAAGAATTTGTTTTAGCTTCTAAAACCTTAGGAGCAAGTGATGCAAAAATTATCTTTAAACATCTTCTACCAAACCTAGTTGGTGTTATTATCATTAACACAATGTTTACGATTCCTAATGCTATTTTCTTTGAGGCTTTCTTAAGTTTCATCGGTTTAGGTTTACAAGACCCATTAGCTTCGTTAGGAACGTTAATTGATGAAGGGTTCAAATCAATGCATGCATTCCCACATCAAATGTTTATCCCAGCTGTAGTAATCAGTGTTATCATGGTTGCATTTAATATGATTGCTGACGGATTACGTGACGCATTAGACCCTAAAATGAGAGACTAAGGCAGGTGATTGATCAATGGAAAAAATGTTAGAAGTTAAAGATTTAAATATTTCATTCCACACCTTTGGTGGTGAA
The DNA here is from genome assembly GCF_042865285.1 of Cytobacillus spartinae. NCBI lineage: Bacteria > Bacillati > Bacillota > Bacilli > Caryophanales > Bacillaceae > Cytobacillus > Cytobacillus spartinae. The sequence continues at coordinate 237,132 of NZ_JBIACK010000002.1, forward strand.
GTAAAGGCTATTCGTGGCGTGAATTTTGATTTATACAAAGGTGAAACATTAGCCATCGTTGGTGAGTCTGGCTCTGGTAAATCTGTAACGACCAAATCAATCATGCGACTACTTCCTGAAAGCAACTCAGAAATCAAAAGCGGACAAATCTTATTTGATGGTAAAGATCTAGCGAAATTAACTGATAAGCAAATGCAGAAAATTCGTGGTAAAGATATTTCTATGATTTTCCAGGATCCAATGACATCACTGAATCCTACGATGATTGTTGGTAAACAAATCATGGAACCTATTATTAAACATCAAAATATGAGTAAATCTGAAGCTAAAGAAAGAGCAATAGAATTATTACGTCTTGTAGGAATTCCAAAGCCTGAAGATCGTTTCAAACAGTATCCACACCAATTCTCAGGTGGTATGAGACAAAGGGTTGTTATTGCGATAGCTCTTGCTTGTAATCCAAGAGTCTTGATTGCAGATGAACCAACAACTGCACTTGATGTAACCATTCAAGCTCAAATCTTAGAGCTTATGAAAGATTTACAACAAAAGATTGATACGTCCATTATTTTCATTACGCATGATTTAGGTGTTGTTGCGAATGTTGCTGACCGTGTTGCTGTAATGTATGGTGGTAAAATTGTAGAAATTGGTACTGTTGATGAGATTTTCTACAACCCTAAACATCCTTATACGTGGGGACTAATTAGTTCAATGCCAGATCTTGATACAGGTAAATCAGAATTATATGCAATTCCTGGTTCACCACCTGATCTTTTAAACCCACCAAAAGGTGATGCTTTCGCACCGCGAAATCAATTTGCAATGAAGATTGATTTAGAACAAGAGCCTCCTATGTTTAAAGTATCGGATACTCATTATGCAGCAACTTGGTTGTTACATCCAGATGCACCAAAGGTTGAACCACCAGCAGCTGTATTAAAAAGAATGGAACAGTATCCAGGAGTTAAATAAACCTAAAAGGAGGGACTCGTTTAAATGGAAAATAGAAAAAAGCTTGTTGAAATTAAAAACTTAAAACAGTATTTTAATATGGGTAAACCCAATGAAGTTAGAGCAATTGACGGCGTTTCCTTCGACATCTACGAAGGTGAAACATTAGGTCTAGTTGGTGAATCTGGCTGTGGTAAATCTACAACTGGTAGAACGATTATTCGCCTGTATGATGCTACCGATGGTGAAGTAATATACGATGGCGAAAACGTCCACGGTAAAAAATCAAAAGCAGATTTAAAGAAATTTAATCGTAAAATGCAAATGATATTCCAAGATCCTTATGCTTCATTGAACCCAAGAATGAAAGTCGCTGATGTTATCGCAGAAGGTATTGACATTCATGGGTTAGCTAAGACGAAGGAAGAACGTATGAAAAGAGTTCACGAGCTTTTGGAAACGGTTGGATTAAACAAAGAACATGCTAACCGTTATCCACATGAATTCTCTGGTGGTCAAAGACAACGTATCGGTATTGCTCGTGCGCTAGCTGTTGATCCAGATTTCATTATTGCTGACGAACCAATTTCGGCTTTAGACGTTTCCATTCAAGCTCAAGTTGTAAATTTAATGAAAAAACTTCAGCGTGAAAAAGGGTTAACGTATTTGTTTATTGCCCATGATCTATCGATGGTTAAATATATTAGTGACCGTATAGGTGTTATGTACTTTGGTAAATTAGTTGAGCTCACTACAGCTGAAGAATTGTACTCAAATCCATTACACCCTTACACACAATCACTACTATCTGCCATCCCACTTCCAGATCCTATTTCCGAGCGCAGCCGCAGACGTAAAACGTACGATCCAGCAATGCACAATTATGATGAGAACGATGTGGTCGAATTACGTGAAGTAAAACCTGGTCACTTTGTTCTTTGCTCAGAAAAAGAATTTGAACAGCTAAAATCTCAGAGTAAATAATAAAAAACGATCTCTAAATGGGATCGTTTTTTTTATTTGGGTCCAATTAGATTTAGATATTGTTTATCGAAAATTGAAAAATAATATCTAGTATTGTGTTAGACCTAAAGAAGTAAACGATCAAATGTTTCGAATGTAGAAATATATCTTTACTACTGTTGTACGTTAACGTAAATTGCTCATTATTATCATACAATAACTTAAGGAAGAATTCCATTGTAAATTTTCAATAATTAGATAATTTTTAATAATTGTATAATAACATGTCTCATATCCTATTAAAGAAGATATTTCTAATTTTTTTATTTTTATAGAAACATAGATTTCAGATAATCATTAAGGGTAGAATATAGATAGTGTTACAGAAATCGACATTTATTGCGTAGTTCCTTTGTTCTTCTTAGATAGACAAAAGAAGGGAGAGTTTATTTTGAGAAAAGTTAAATATGTCGTTTTATTTATTATTCTCTTTTTTACACTACCTATTAGTATTCAAGCTAATGATGATTTTTCTGGTTTTGCATCAAAGCAACCATTTAGAGAGCATATCTCGTTGGTGAAAGTGATCCCAAAAGAAATGAAGAGGTTTGTTTTTGATTCTGGCTTTCACTTTACATATCCAGATGCAGTTAGAGGAATTTATGTAACTGGTCACTCTGCTGGGGGAGAAAGGTTAAATAATTTAACACAATTAATTGACACGACGGATTTAAATGCAATGGTTATAGACGTCAAGGATGATTGGGGAAATCTTACCTATGAACCGGAAGCTGACTCTCCATATAAGCAAATTGGAAAGCGTTATATAAAAGATCCGCAAAAGCTGTTGAGGGTCTTGGAAGAAAAGGAAATTTATCCGATTGCCAGAGTAGTTGTGTTTAAGGACTCTGTGCTATCTAAAGCTAAACCAGAGCTATCTTTTAAAGAAGGAAATACCGTTTGGAAGAACGGTAGAGAGGAGTCCTTTGTTAATCCATTCTTAAAGGATGTTTGGGATTATAATATTGGGATTGCTATTGAAGCAGCAAAAATGGGATTTCAAGAAATTCAATTTGATTATGTACGCTTTCCAGAAGGGTTTGAAACGAGAGACACAATATTAACATACTCAATGGGCGATTATAAAGATATGGATATGGATAATGTTCAAAAACGTGTTCAGGCTGTAACAGATTTTGTCGCATACGCAAAACAAAAACTGGAACCGTATGGGGTTCAGGTATCTGTCGACATATTTGGTTATACAGCTACACTTCCAGAGGCACCTGGAATAGGACAAAACTTCTCAAAAATATCTGAGCATGTAGATGTCATTTCTTCAATGATTTATCCAAGTCACTGGACATCCTATTTTGGAATACCTAAACCTGATATAGAGCCTTACAAACTTGTATCGGAATACGTTAAGGTAGAAAAGAAGAAGTTGAGCCAACTACAAAACCCACCTGTATCGAGACCGTGGATACAGGACTTTACAGCATCTTGGCTTGGCAAGGGAAATTATAAGGTTTACGGAAAAGAAGAAGTAGAAGCCCAAATAAAAGCGTTGAATGACCATGGGATAAACGAGTACCTACTATGGAATGCTGGCAATCGTTACACTACAAATGTGGATTATACTCCTTAGTTGATTTAAAGTATTAAAGGTAAGTGGTGTCTGCTGCGTAAATTAACCCCTTACATTAAGTTGAATAATAAAGTAAAAACCGAAGAACAGATAGTTCTTCGGTTTTTTCCATTATGGTGTATCTCCTATAAAAGTGGCTTATTGTAGCACATATATCTGATATAAGGTATCATAGTATATGGGTAAAGAAATTGATGTTATTTCTTGTTGCCGCCCACACTTTTCCATCCGGTCTGGAAACTTTCTGATCGATCCACGAATTCGGATTTACGTTTACCGCCAAAGAATTTTTCTCCGATTCCATTTGTTAGAACACCTAAAACCGCTGTAAGCCCAATTACAAGTACAGCAACTATTGTTAAATCCATTATGTATCCAACCATGATAAACCTCCATCTTTCTTTTTCACAAGAATGCTCTGTGAGTAATATGAAGTAATCCCCTATCCTTATTGTAAAAGAACTTTATTCGTATTGAAAGGGGAAAATCTACAAATACTTCCGATAATGAGTGATTTCTGTTCCTATACCGTTTAAAACTACTGTTTCAGAAGAAAAAACCGGTTCTTTGAATAGTTAGTTTAACGAATCGTACTTACACATCCTATTGATTAATCGTGTGGGTAGGATAGAGAAAGCTGGGAGCTTATCAGGATGGAAATAGATATTAAAGGAGTAGAAGTATGCACTGGTATGAAAAACTAAATCAGTATTTTCCAATTGAAGAGATGAAGTCTAGAGAGCACATGGAAACACTTTTAAAGGAGCGTTCTAATATTTACCATAAGGATGAGGGCCCTCTACATGTTCTTATGTATGCAGAACTTGATAATTTTGTTTTTATTGATTATTTATTCGTATCTAAGGATGCTCGTGGTCAAGGACTAGGTCATAAGTTAATCGAAAAACTGAAAAGAAAGCAAAAACCAATCATATTAGAGGTTGAGCCTGTCGATTATGACGATACAGATACCGAGAAGAGACTGCGTTTTTATAAGCGAGAAGGATTTGAACATGCACAGTCCATTGGATATCAGAGAAGATCTTTAGCCACTAAAGAAATTAATACAATGGAAATATTGTACTGGGCTCCTAATCAGGAAAGTGAAGAGGTTGTTTTCGAGGCGATGAAAAAAACATACGAAATGATTCACACGTATAAAGATAAACATTTTTATGGACAGTCTTATCAACCTGTCGAAGAAGTATTAACGTTTGAAGAAGATAGAGATACAGAAAATTTATTAAGGGATTTGTAATCGTGTTTATTTTGAAAGCGCAGTCATATACAGGATGACTGCGTTTTCATTTTCATTAATTAATTGAGAATGAAAAAATTACGTAAATATATGTTTAGGGTCAATATATTGGGGTAATTAAAAAGAAATTAAAGATTTGTAATTCTGACCTACATAATCTTCATGATTCATTCGAAGTGTATAAAATATAAAGGATTATTTTAAAAACTATTAAAATAAATGAAACTTTTCTCGTTCTTTTTCGTCTAATATAGTAGAGACATTAATATTGTTTAAGTGTTGTATAACAATTATAAAAGTTAATTTCTTTCTAAAAAAACAATACCTTTTTACAATAGAGTATTGTATAATAAATAATATAAATTACTTATTTAAAGTAATTTTAATTAGGAGAGGTACTCAGTTAAGAATTAATGCGCATGCTTAAATCTCTAAATAAAATATAAATGTTAGATTTTCTATATTAAAGGAGTGTGAATTTTTAAATGGTTACATTATACACTTCACCTAGTTGTACATCCTGCCGAAAAGCGAAGGCTTGGCTTGAAGAACATGAAATTCCTTATACGGAAAGAAATATTTTTTCTGAGTCGTTATCTATTGATGAAATTAAAGAAATTCTTCGCATGACAGAGGATGGAACAGATGAAATTATCTCTACAAGATCAAAAACGTTCCAAAAGCTAAATGTGAATTTAGAAACAATGCCTCTTCAAGATTTGTTTGAGCTTATTAAAGATAACCCTGGTTTGCTTCGTCGTCCGATTATCATTGATGAGAAGCGCCTACAGGTAGGTTATAATGAAGATGAAATTCGACGTTTCCTTCCAAGAAAGGTTCGTACATTTCAGCTTCGTGAAGCACAGCGCCTTGTAAACTAAGCATGAAGGACCTTCGTATATTCGAGGGTCCTTTTATTATTTCCACATTCCTATGATGATCCGATTAATAAAAATTGAGTGTCGGTCAATTTTCTGTTAAGATACAACAAATACTCTTTTTAAACAGATTTTGTGGTAGTCGAATCTTGTATTGACTGGCGAAATAATATGAGCATCTCCCGCGAGGCTCCATAAAAAAAGGGGTATAATGAAAAGTGTAGGTTATGATTTAAGTGAATTTCATGTCGACTTAACTGTTTTACAAGTGACATTACTGGATATTTATTATTCATATAGGCATTCAATGGTTTTTTGAAAAGTGCAACATTTTGTTTCCCTTTATTCTATTTTTATCATAAAATGAAAGTACAAGGTAAGAATACAATTTACCGCATAATTTATATGATTAACCATAGAAATGATGGGTAAAGGGTAACACGTTTTCTGCATGGGGGTATTGATTCCCTTCCAAAAATGCAAGAAGGGAGAGGTTACTGGATGGAGATTGAAAGAATTAATGATAATACAGTTAAGTTTTACATTTCATATGGTGATATAGAAGAAAGGGGCTTCGACCGCGAAGAGATTTGGTATAATCGCGAAAGAAGTGAGGAACTTTTCTGGGAGATGATGGATGAAGTCCACCAAGAAGAAGAGTTCATGATCGAAGGACCTCTCTGGATTCAAGTCCAAGCCTTAGACAAAGGACTAGAAGTTCTCGTTACTAAAGCTCAATTAACAAAAGATGGGCAAAAATTCGAATTACCGATTCCTGAGGATAAGTTTAAGGATTTACCTGTTGATGAGAGAATTGAAGATCTTCTTGATCAGCACTTTCAACCTAAATCAGGTGAGGACGACTCATATGAAGATTCATTAGAATTTCTAATCACATTTAAAGACTTTGAGGATTTAATTTCTCTTGCTAAACGAAATATATTAGATACGCTACAAACAAAACTTTTCAGTTTTGAGAACAAGTATTATCTGCATGTTGAATTTCCAGAAGATGAATTTGAAGAAGATGAGATTGATAACAGTCTAAGTCTGCTACTTGAATACGGAATTGAAGCTCAAGTGACCATTTATCGTGTTGAAGAATATGGAAAACTGATTATTGCAGAGAATGTCTTTGAAGAATTAAGAAAACACTTTAACTAAAAAATACCGATTTCAGGAATGAAATCGGTATTTTTAATATCTTTAAGCAAACTAACTGGTGTTTCGCTGGAGGTGTTCGGGATGAAAAATACAGTTAGAGTGGCTCTGTTTTTAGGCGGTTTAACTATTTTATATTATCTATTCAGTGATTATTTAGAAGGTGGTTTACTTAGTTACATAAGTATTATTACAACCCTTTCTGTCATTTTTATTGGGTTTGTTATTTTCTTAGAAAATCGCCATCCAACTCAAACGTTAACTTGGATTATTGTGCTTGGAAGTTTTCCTCTTGCAGGATTTATTTTTTATTTACTTTTCGGAAAAAACTTTAAAAAAGAGAAAATGTTCAGGAAGAAGTATTTTCTTGATAAACAAGCTTTTACGAAATTTGAAGGAGATTCGGGACCTCCAATAACTGAAAAGCTCGAGCGGTTAGGAGAAGACCAGAGGAGACTATTTAATTTAGCCCATAAAATTAGTAATAGTCCAATCTCATTTGGAACAGAGACGAAGGTGTTAACGAATGGGGAGGAAACGTTTCATCATATTTTGGAAGCACTGAGAGGTGCAACTCACCACATTCATCTAGAATACTATATTGTTCGAAATGATGAGATTGGACAGGAAATTAAGGAAGTGTTAATTCAAAAGGCAAAAGAAGGTGTGGAAGTTCGGTTCCTCTACGATGCAGTAGGTTCATGGAATTTATCAAGAAGGTATATCGTAGAGATGCGAAATGCTGGGATTGGAATCGTTCCATTTGGGCCAGTTAGGGTACCGATGCTTAACAATAAAATCAACTTCAGAAATCATAGGAAAATTATTGTTATAGATGGTGCGGTAGGATTCGTTGGCGGTTTGAATATTGGAGATGAGTACCTTGGAAAGAATAAAGCGATTGGATTTTGGCGGGATACCCACTTGTTAGTACAAGGTGAGGCGGTAAGGACTCTTCAATTAATTTTCTTGCAGGATTGGTATTACATGACCAATCAAAGCTTTCTAAACCCTAAATATTTGTCTCCACCTCTAAAAGAAAATGATTCTTCTGGTGGTGGTGTCCAACTTATTGCTGGAGGACCAGATAATGAGTGGAGTGTTATTAAGAATATTTTTTTCTCCATGATCACATCCGCTAACAAATCCGTCTGGATAGCATCTCCTTACTTTATTCCTGATGAAGATATATTTTCAGCGATTAAGATTGCAGCACTGAGTGGGATAGATGTTCGAATATTAGTACCAAACAAGCCTGATAAGCGAATTGTCTTTTACGCTTCCCGTTCTTATTTTCCAGAGTTGTTGGAAGCAGGGGTAAAGATTTATGAGTACGAAAAAGGTTTCATGCATAGTAAGTATATTGTCGTAGATGATGAGTTAGCTTCTATTGGAACTTCGAATATGGACATGCGGAGTTTTCATCTAAATTTTGAAGTGAATGCCTTTCTATACAAGACATCAAGTATTGAAGATCTCTCTAGAGAATTTTTAAAGGACCTAAAAGATTCAAAACTCATTGATTTGTCGGAGTTTAAGAAGAGGAATATTGGATTAAGATTGCTTGAATCCACTTCTCGATTACTATCACCACTACTGTGAGCTTGGTATATAGCCAAGCTTATTTTTTATGAACAAAGGAAAAATATGCTGTTATATCGAATTCATATTTGAGGCTATCACAATAGAAAAAAGAAAGGAGAGAATGTATGCTAACTGCAAAAACGGATAATGGACAGACAATTAGTTTAGGAGACATTATTGTTAACAAACAGTCTTTACTGCCTTTGAGAGGAAGGTTATTTTATTGTCCGCAATGCTCTAATAAAGTCATATTAAAAGCTGGTCCCAAAAAAGTTGCACATTTTGCTCATGAAAAAGGTGCTGATTGTACGGATTATTATGAAAGAGAAACTGAATACCATCTTTTAGGAAAGTTGCGTTTATTTGAATGGTTGAAGAATAAAGGACTGTCTCCGGAATTAGAACCATATTTCAGTCATATTAGACAAAGAGCTGATATTTCATTTGTCTACAATAAGAAAACCTATTGTATAGAATTTCAATGTTCTCCCATTCCAGAAGAACTATTTATAAAGAGAACGACCAACTATTTGAAGAATTCTCTAATCCCCATTTGGATATTGGGAGGCAAAAATATTAAGCGCTCGAATAATCATAGGGCCACTCTTAGTAGCTTTGACTATCTATTTTTAAGAAAAAACGCTAATCAGAATTGGTTTATCCCCGCATTTTGTCCAAACAGTAATCAGTTGATTATCCTCAATAATCTCTATCCCTTTTCGATAAGACATGCAACTTCTGCTTTTTCGATAACACCCATAACAAAGATGAACCTAGAGGATTTACTAAACCCTCCTATAATCACTAGGTGTAATTATGTGGACTGGCTTTCAGCAATTCAGCGATATAAGACATCGCTTATTACAAATAGTAGGGCTTTTTCTAATCCATTCTTGTTAGAACTTTACCATCGCTCCTTATCCCCTCAACTTTTACCACCCTATATTGGCTTTCCATTAAAAAATCATATCGCTATAGAAACCCCACCGTTTATTTGGCAAACATACTTAATCATTGATAATCTCGTTTCCTTAGAAGTGGGGGAAGTAATTAATTTTCAACATGTATATCTATCTCTGTTAAAAAGGATTAATAAGAACGAAGTAAGAGTAAGAAGGTTACCCCTAATCAAGGAGAATACACTACCTTTTCTATTAAAAGATTATCTAATTTTATTATCTAAATGGAACATAATAAGACAGTTAGACAACAATCATTTTATCCTTGTAAGTGCTATTACCTCCTCTAAAAATGTACTTGATGCCATAAAAATAGAGGAAGAATTCTATCGAAATCAATGACAACTCATAGACTTGTCGTATTAGGTTAGTACAACATAGGTCTTACGTAAATGACTCAACAGATCTTTCATATCTTTCTGTAATGGGAGGCAAGGTTGTTGTCCGAAGGGGGTAGGGAATATCATCTTTTGACAAATATTACAATGCTCCTGGTTTTTAAAATAATGCTTAATATTTAATGGTAATAGCTCTTCTGATTTCCCAATCAAGAAGTGAAAGGTTTGATTTTCTATAACAAAGCTAATCTCATATCCGTTAAATATGTCAAGTGCTTTTACTGTAACGTGCTCAAATGGAAGTTCCTTAATATTCATCTTCACTCATCCTCATTTTTTATTAAGTCTCTATCTATTTTACCTAATCTTTAGAAATTAGGATATTAAGAAGGTATTTTCCATTTATATGCTGAAGAAGAAAAGATACGCTGAAGGATCAAGGATCATACAACTACCATAATTTAAGCTAAATACATCCTAAAAAATTCTTGAAAAAAATTACTGATATATGAAATATAGGAATAAACATAAACTATGTAGGCAGACTTTTTTCTACATGAATTTATTTGTGTAGAAAGAAGGAATTAGGCTACATTGATAGAATACTCAAATAGGAAAAGGCTTTTTTCGAAATTCGAAATAATTTTTTCAAGGAGGAACGCTACATGACCAATGAAACAGCTGTAAAAAAACTTCCCTCTAGAAGTGAAATTAAGATGGAAGATACATGGAGATTAGAAGATATATTTCCAACGGATCAAGCTTGGGAAAAAGAATATCAAGCTGTTAAAGAGCTAATTCCTGAAGCTAGCCAATTTCAAGGGAAATTAGGAGAAAGTGCTGAGACACTATACACTGCACTTCAATATCAGGATCAAGTCCTAGAGCGAATTGGAAGACTATATACATACGCTCATATGCGCTATGACCAAGATACAACAAATTCTTTTTATCAAGGGTTCGATGACCGTATTAAGAATTTATACTCACAGGTTGCGAGTAGCTTAGCTTACATCGTACCAGAAGTTTTGTCTATTGATGAAGATAAAGTAAAGGGCTTCTTGAATGAAAAAGAAGAGTTAAAACTATATGAGCATGCATTAGAGGAAATCAATTTACAGCGTCCACATGTACTTTCTGCAGAGGCGGAAGGTTTGCTTGCTCAGGCGTCTGAAGTAATGAATGCGTCAAGTAATACATTTGGAATGTTAAATAATGCTGATTTAGAGTTCCCTAGTATAAAGGATGAAAATGGCGAAGAGGTTGAAGTCACTCACGGCCGTTACATTCGTTTCCTAGAAAGTTCTGATCAAAGAGTCCGTCAAGATGCATTTAAAGCAGTTTATGATACGTATGGTAAGTACAAAAATACGTTTGCAAGCACATTAAGTGGAACAGTAAAAAAAGATAATTTCAATGCAAGAATAAGAAAATATGATTCAGCACGCCACGCAGCTCTAGCAGCTAATAATATACCGGAAAGTGTCTACGAAAACCTAGTCAACACGATTAATGACAACCTTCATCTGTTGCACAGGTATGTAAAGCTTCGTAAAAAAGTACTGGGTGTCGATAAGCTTCATATCTATGATCTATATACACCTCTTGTGAAGGATGTAAAAATGGAAATCCCATATGATGAAGCTAAGGATCTTATTCTAAAAGGTCTTGCTCCGTTGGGAGAAGATTATCAAAATGTATTGAAAGAAGGTTTTGCAAACCGTTGGGTAGATGTTCATGAAAATAAAGGCAAGCGAAGTGGTGCATATTCATCTGGTGCTTACGGAACAAACCCATATATATTAATGAACTGGCAAGATAATGTAAATAACTTATTTACACTAGCTCATGAGTTTGGGCACTCGGTTCACAGTTACTACACACGCAGAACTCAGCCATACCCATATGGTAGCTATTCTATTTTCGTAGCTGAAGTTGCTTCTACTTGTAATGAAGCACTACTCAATGATTATTTATTAAAGACGATTGATGATGAACAAAAGCGTCTGTACCTGTTAAATCATTACTTAGAGGGCTTTAGAGGCACTGTGTTCCGTCAAACAATGTTTGCTGAATACGAACATCTAATTCATCAGAAAGCACAAAATAACGAAGCATTAACCGCTGATTTATTTACGAAAGAATATTACGATTTGAATAAGAAGTATTTTGGAGAAGAGGACATCGTCATTGACGAAGAAATTGGCTTAGAGTGGTCAAGAATTCCTCACTTCTATTACAATTACTATGTGTACCAATATGCAACAGGGTTTAGTGCTGCAACGGCTCTTAGTAAGCAAATTTTAGAAGAAGGTCAACCAGCAGTAGACCGTTATATCGAGTTCTTGAAGTCAGGAAGCTCTGACTATCCAATTGAAGTACTGAAAAAAGCTGGAGTCGATATGACGAGTTCTACTCCTATTGAAGAAGCTTGTAAAGTGTTCGAACAAAAGCTAAGTGAAATGGAAAGTATTCTTTCTTAATAAGTTTGTAAAGGATCAATCAAATTTATGGTTGGTCCTTTATTATTTTTTCTAACAGAAGCTAAAGCGCTTAGAAAAGGATACCGAAAACTCTTCTCTTTAAATTGTAAACTGTGATATTCCTCATGCTTTGTGCTAAAATTTTTACAACACTAGAATCTCAATTCATTGAGTAAATACATACTTAAAATTGAAAAAGGGGTCTTTCATGTGTTTGAGCTCTTAATTACCATGTTTGAGCGGCTTGGGATTATCGTTACCATCGCTTTAATTTTAACTAGGTTCAAGTTTTTCCGAGATATGATTTATAAGGAAAAGCTTTCTACCAAGCAACAGTACAATGCTATTCTATTTTTTGGTTTCTTCGGGATTATTGGGACATATACCGGGTTAGCATTAAGTACGGAAACTCTTGAATTTAATCGGTGGGCAGTTGAACTTACAAGTGACGAGGCAATTGCTAACTCGAGGGTTATAGGGGTTGTTTTAGCGGGATTGCTAGGTGGCTATAAAGTCGGGATTGGTGCAGGACTAATAGCTGGAATACATCGATTAACATTAGGTGGGTTTACAGCAGTTGCTTGTGGAATTGCTGCTGTAATTGCTGGTGCGATTGCAGGAGCTTTTTATAGAGAAAAAAAGCACCCTAAGCTACCAGTTGCATTTTTAATTGGAGCTCTCGCAGAAACCATTCAAATGATGGTTATTTTACTAATGGCCAAGCCATTTGAGAAGGCGTTTGCACTTGTTGAGATCATTGGAGTTCCAATGATTGTTGCCAATGGTGTTGGATGTGCACTATTCTTATTAATTTTAAAGACAGTTGTGAATGAGGAAGAGAAAGCTGGTGCACTTCAAGCACAGAAGACACTCCGCATAGCGGACCAGACTTTAGTATATTTACGAAAAGGTATAGACCATCATTCTGCCAAAGAAGTTTGTAAAATACTGCATCGTGAAATTGAAACAAGCGCTGTAGCTATGACAAACGAAACGGAAATTTTAGCACATGTTGGCGTTGGAGATGACCATCATCGTCCTAATTTGCCTATTCAGACAAACGTAACACGAGATGTTATTCAATATGGTGAATTATTGATTGTTAGGGATCAAACGATTCACTGTCAGATACAAGACTGTCCACTAGGAGCAGCAATAATTGCCCCTTTAAAACTAAGAGGCAAGACAGTGGGTACCTTAAAGTTTTATTTTGATTCAGAAAAGAAAATGACGAATGTGATTGTTGAACTAGTATCTGGCCTAAGCGTACTGTTAAGTAATCAATTGGAGATTGCAGAGGCGGAAAGATCGTATCAACTAGCGAAGGAAGCAGAAATTTCGGCATTACAGGCACAAATTAGCCCTCACTTTCTTTTTAATACTTTAAATACAATCGTTTCTCTAATTCGAATTGATCCTATGAAGGCAAGAAAGTTATTAATCTCACTCTCACACTTTTTGCGCCAAAACTTAGCAGGCACAACTGTACAAACCATCACGCTAGAACAAGAGTTAAAACATGTACAAGCCTATTTAGCAATTGAAGAGACGCGCTTTGTGGATAAGTTAAAGGTTGAATATGAAATTGATGAAAGTGCTTTAATAGAGAAAATTCCACCTCTTACTCTCCAGCCCATAGTCGAGAATGCTATAAAACATGGAATCCATAATAAAGAGACTGATTGTGTGGTTAAAATTACTGTGAGAAAGACAGATGTAAATACTCTCGTCATGGTTGAAGATAATGGTCAAGGAATGAATAAAGAGAAAATAGAGCAATTAGGAGTAGACCGTGTCGAGTCTGAGAAGGGAACAGGAATAGGATTGTATAATGTCAATAGAAGGTTAACGATGATGTATGGCCGTGAAGCAATGTTAAACATTGAAAGTCAGGTGGATATCGGAACAAAAATCACCTTCAAAATTCCCCAGTTGGAGGATAAATAAATGGACAAAATGCGTGTTTTAGTGGTTGATGATGAGCATTATAGTCGAGTTGAATTAAAGCATTTATTAGGAGAATTTCCTAATGTTCAAGTAGTCGGGGAAGCGGATTCCGGTGAAGGTGCAATCATGAAAGTCATTCAGCTTCAGCCAGATGTAGTCTTTCTTGATGTCGAAATGCCAAAATTAAATGGAATGGAGGTTGCCAAGTCACTCTTAGAGTTGAAAAATGTTCCCATCATTGTTTTTGCAACTGCCTATCCACAATTCGCTGCTGAAGCATTTCGATACGAAGCAATTGACTATTTGCTAAAACCTTTTGATGAGGACCGGCTAAGTCAAACGGTCACAAGAATAGAGAAGCTTCTATCATCAAAAGTTGACCGTAAAAAAACAAAGCCAATCGGGAAATTGGCCGTTGAAGGAGAAGGGGAAATCCTCTATATAGAACCTAAAAATATTAAATATATTTACAGAGAAGAAAAGGTTTCAAAGATCATTACTGTTGAGAAAGTTTATGAGGTGAAATTACCACTTAAAGATTTAGAGGCAAGACTAGCTCATTTTCCCTTCTTTAGAATCCACAAAAGCTATTTGGTGAATCTAGATTATGTAACTAAACTTACTCCATGGTTTAGTGGGACCTACCAGCTTGAAATTGAAAATAGTTTAGAAAAACTGCCTGTGAGTCGAAACTACTTGAAAGAATTAAGAAGCATGTTAGAAATATGAGTTGAACTGTCTATTTGGATCAAGTGATTTGCAACTTAGTTCCATATGAGACAGTTTTTATTGCATTTTAATCCTAATTTTAGACATGTTAATCTGGATTTTTAACATCTTAGTCCTAAACACACCACCTTCAGCTTTTTCCCTATTATAATGATGAAAACGCATTCAATTATCAGATAAAGGGGGATTAATATGTTTACGTTTTTAGGTGGAATTATATTATTAATCGTTGGTTATTTTACTTACGGTAAATTTGTTGAAAAAGTATTTGGTGTAAAAGAAGCTAGAACAACGCCTGCATATGTGAACCAAGACGGTGTTGACTACCTTCCAATGGGGATAAGTAAAAACTCATTAATTCAATTATTAAATATCGCCGGTGTTGGTCCTATTTTCGGTCCAATTATGGGAGCGCTTTACGGTCCAGTAGCATTTATTTGGATTGTTGTTGGATGTATTTTTGCAGGAGCGGTTCATGATTATTTAACAGGTATGATTTCTATTCGAAATCGTGGAGCTCACTTACCTGAGCTTGCTGGTAAATTCTTAGGAAAAGCGATGAAACACGTTGTAAACGGTTTCGCGGTATTATTATTATTATTAGTTGGTACAGTGTTCGTGACTTCTCCAGCTGGCTTACTTCATGGCTTAATGAATGGCTGGATGGCAATGGGACTTATTCTTGCTGCAATTTTCATCTATTATATCTTAGCAACTCTACTTCCTATTGATAAAATTATCGGTCGTTTCTATCCAATTTTCGGAGCACTTTTAATTATTAGTGCTGTGGGTGTTGGTGGTGGATTAGTCGTAACAGGTGCTGATATTCCAGAGCTTACACTAGAAAATATGCACCCAGCTGGCGCAGCAATTTTCCCATTATTATTCCTAACGATTTCTTGTGGTGCTTTATCAGGTTTCCATGCTACACAATCACCAATCATTTCTCGTACAACTCAAAATGAGAAACAAGGGCGTAAAATTTTCTACGGAATGATGATCTTAGAAGGTATTATCGCTATGATCTGGGCAGCTGCGGCTATGAGCCTATTCAATGGTCCAGTTGGCTTAAACGAACTTCTTGCAAGTGGTGGACCTGCTGCAGTAGTAAGTGAAGCTTCTAAGTTAATGCTAGGCGCAATCGGTGGTACATTAGCAATCCTTGGAGTAATCATCCTTCCAATTACATCTGGTGACACTGCTTTCCGTAGTGCTCGTATGATCATTGCTGATTACTTTAATTTCTCACAAAAGAAAATCGCTAATCGTCTAATCATTGCTCTACCTTTATTCGTAATTTCTTTCGGTCTTACTAAAATTGACTTTACATTATTATGGCGCTATTTCTCTTGGGCAAACCAATCTACAGCAGTAATCGCACTGTTTGTAGGAGCAATGTTCCTTTATGTAGCGAAGAAAAATTACTGGATTGCCCTTGTTCCTGGTGTGTTCATGTTAATGGCAACAACAACTTATATTCTAAACGCTCCAATTGGCTTTAGATTACCATTAAACGTTTCTTATATTGGTGCAGCAATTGTAACGATCCTTCTTACAGCTCTATTCTTTAAAGCAGCTAGAAGTGCTCGTGCTAACCAAATTCCACTAGAAGATGATGTTTCGAGCTTTAAGGCAGCTTAATTGAATTTTTTGTTGAAAGAGGAGGGAGGATTCGGTGCCTTCCTCTTTTGTTTGCGTACGCCGGAGTGGTGGAAGAGTTGGTTAAAAATGGTGGTAAGTCGGTTAATTAGGACTCAAACTCGGTTAATTATAAGCTCTGTTAAAAAATGAAAGACTACAAAGCTCTTACTAAAGGAAATTTGTCTAAACACAATAAAAAGAGGCTTTCCTATTTTAAAAGCCTCTAAATCTTTTCCTCTCATTCAAATACACGATAAAGATTAATAAAGAAACGAATAAAATGGGGGAAGTAATGAAAATTGACACTAAATTCATGAGTCCAAGGATGTTAAAAAAGAAGGAAATGATGATTAATACAATCATAATCCATAAAGTTATGTTCATAAGCTTTCACCCCGGTAGTTTTAGCGCTTTATAAATGTATATTCAGTTGTCCAACAAATCATTCTTTGTTTTTGACAATATTGTGAAATAACACACAAGGTTGTTGTCAGAGGAAATTCATTCATGGTATATTACAAATGTGAAGTTGATCACCAACAAACATAACCCCTTTGTTTGAGACCGTGAAAAATTTCTCCCATCCCCTTTGTTCGTATTTAATAAAGAAAAAGACCTACGCAAACAGACAGGTTTGGTAGGTCTTTTTCATGTTTAAATATTCTATAAATAACCTTGTATAATTACACACGGTTTAAGCATTAATTATTATAGCGCCAAAATATCCCGTACTTTACTGGAACTTGTTCAACAAGTTGTTTAAGCTGAAGCTTTTTCATCTCTTTCTCAACTTCACTTACGGACATATTGTAGACTACAGCAATTTCTTGAGAAGCCACTAGTTTAAAATATTGTAAAAAGGCTTCAATCGGTGGAGGATTCGATCTTTCAGGTTTAAAAGGCAACATTTCCTCGAGTACTTGTTCATATACCTCGTATGGATAATACCCAGTAATTTTAATTCCTTCATCCTCGATATTCTCGTTAAAAAAGACAAGAGTAGGTATTTCTTGTACTTCCATCTCAGCTGTAATTTTTAGATCACATTGAAAAGCTTTTGCAGCACTCTCAGAATGAATGTCTGATATAAATTCATCCACATCGAGGCCTGCTCCCTCGGCACAATCCTTTAGTACCTCAATGCTAGAAATATTTTGTTTTTCTAAGAACAATCCTTCTTGCAACTTCCGTAAAAATCGAATTCCCGATCGGCGACCTTGTAGCTCAGCTGCCTTAATCGCAACTGATACGATATGTGGTGACGACACAGGGTTTTCGAACCATAGACTGCCATCACAAGACATACCTGTTCTACTAGCTGTTTTCTCCCATAAATCCGCGATGCTTCCATATTTTTGCTTTTTTCCAAGATTTAGTGTTGCTAGTCTACCACTAAGGACATATTTTATGGAAAAATAGCGACCATATTCTATTTGTAATTTCTTTAAAATCGGCTCAAGTGCCCAACACTCAGGACATAGAGGATCAATAAACATGTAGATTTCAATCGGCTTTTTTTCATTCCCATGGCAATGATGAGAAGATGTTGACGATGTAAATGCTTCTTGTTTCCTCACGTGTTCTCACCTTTCAAGGATTGATTTTCTGGTGTGTTTATCATATGTTGGGCTGTTAACACTAATCTAGAGAAAAAGTCTTTCCGCAAAGGACCTTCTAATCCAACTTCGTCCATCGCATCATTCATGCAAGCTAACCAAGCCTTTGCTCTAGTTTCAGTAATTTCAAATGGTATATGGCGAGCACGAAGCATTGGATGACCATGTTCTGATGTATATAAAGCTGGCCCTCCTAAATATTGTGTTAAGAATTGCTTTTGTTTCCTTGCAGTTTCCGTTAAGTCGTCAGGAAATATAGGAGCAAGGAGGGGATCGTTACCTACACGGCGATAGAATGCGTCTACTAAACGGTTTAGCGTTTCCTCACCTATTGCATCAAACGGCGTGTGTATTTTCTCGTTCATTTATGAAAACTCCTTAAAATGACTTATATAGCTTAATGTTTATTTCCCTAATGGCTTGCCAATGTAATTTTCTTTATTTTAACAACGAGCAACTGATATCTCAAACAATAGGC
The DNA here is from genome assembly GCF_042865285.1 of Cytobacillus spartinae. Taxonomy (NCBI): domain Bacteria; kingdom Bacillati; phylum Bacillota; class Bacilli; order Caryophanales; family Bacillaceae; genus Cytobacillus; species Cytobacillus spartinae. Next base: position 255,769 of record NZ_JBIACK010000002.1, read on the forward strand.
TCAAAAACTCACCCAATATGTGTAAAATTAGAAATAAAATAGTTGGATGTAAACTCCTCAATGCAGAAATCTTTCTTTGAACTAAAGTAATTCATTCTTCTAATTTACACAAAAAATCCGTCTGTTACCAATAAACAGACGGATTTTGGAAGATGGAAATTTTTCCAATTTATTTTACTTTTTTTCAAGCAAATCATGATTCTAAATTCAAGAAGGAATCACTTTATACAAACATAGAGTTTGTAACTTTTTTAACGTAGTTTTGGGTTTCTTTAAAAGGAGGAATTCCACCGTGTTTTTCTACATTTCCGGGACCGGCGTTGTATGCTGCAAGTGCCAATTCAATATTATTATCGTATTTATCAAGCATTTGTCTCAAATATTTACTTCCACCAAATATATTTTCCCTTGGGTCAAATACATTATTAACTCCTAGACTCTGGGCAGTAGCAGGCATAAGTTGCATTAAGCCGGAAGCACCAGCGTGACTAACCGCGTTTGGGTTAAAATTCGATTCTTGCTTAATCACAGAATAAATTAAATTAACGGGCAATTGATAGGTTTTAGCCGCATCTTGGATGATATCGTCAAAGTTTGATGAATGATTATTGGCAAGTTTTGTTAATTTAACGGGTGGCAAAGAAGCCAGGTTTGTAAGTGGGCCGGTGTTAATCACTTTACTTGGTTCAGTAACGGGTGAAGTTCCCTGCTCTAATAGAAGCTCGTCCATTAATTCCTGAAACAAGGAACCAGAAGAGCTTACATTTGAAGTAGATGAGTTAAAATTTTGTAGAGCCTGAAGTTGAAGCATGACTTTAAGATTTTCTATATTCATATGTGTTCTCCTAAATAAGAGTCATCTTAATTTTTTCAACGCATGGTAAAATCTGCGAATTTTATTGTCCGTTTTTCTAACAGGAATGTCTAGGGTATGTAATAATTCAAGGAAGTGTTTCTCTCCTGTTTCAAAATGGTTCACTTCATATTCTAACTCATAATCATGGTGATTTAAATAGGAACTGTAGTCTAAAACAATTAATCCATTAAGATATTCAGTCTCAGCTCTTTCTGTCGATAACGATCCAAAATACACAATTTCTTGAAGAGCTATGTTTAAACGGTCTAGTTGGTCCTTTACTGCTCCGTCTGGAATGAGTCCCGTTTTGAGCATTACATCTGCTTCTGTAGAGGTTAAAGTTTGATTTGTTTCAAGGAGCCCCTCCAGAGCGGGTTGTTTAAGTGTCATTTCATATGTGCTATTTTTTTCTCTTATTCTTAAAGCACAGCCTAGTTCTTTCAGTGAAAAGGTAGGGGTGTCAAAATAATGATTAATCTGCTTAACGAACATGGAATCTTCTATTTGAAAGAAAGATTTTAACTTTGTAAACTCCTCTTGCGTCAGTAAGTTCTTAAATTCTATTTCTATATTTTGAGACAAGACATTTCTTCCCTTCTGCTTCATTTATTTATTATACGTTACAATGTCTAATTCATATTATCTCTTTCTTCCTAATACAATTCAATTTGTTAGAGCAGGTGAAATATTCATTTTTAAGAGTTAGACTATGGCTTGAATGATTTGGGGAATGTCTCTAATCTGCTTAGTGTTTTTGAAATTGTGGGGCAGCTTGTAAGTTGGGATAAATGTTTTACATATGGTAAAATAAATGAAGTAATGGAGGTTGAACATATGCGCAATAAAATTCAAGTAAAAAGTGCGAGTATAAGTGATAACAAGGAATTTTTATTATACATAGGTGAAGAGGTTACTCTAGATGGTTTGAATCCGAGTGGGACGATGCTTGTTGATTCTGACCAATGTTCCTTTATATATCTTGCGGAAAATGAAGACGAAGACTATACATATATCATCCTGGATGAAGCAATTTGGGGAGAAATTAAAACGAGCTTAGAAAATCCAGAAATGAAAGCTTATATTGCTCATAAGGATGGGAAGAAGCTTGAATTAATTCATTTCCAAGAAGAACTTTTATATTTAATAGAAAATATTAAAGGGAATAGCAACTATGGTGATGAGATGGTAGGGAAAGTTGAGGCCACATTTTAGTTAGGTTTTAACTTTCACCGGTATATATGAAGAGAGAGAAACCGGATGAGGTGACAGAATGAAACATTGGGATCAGTTTTTATTACCTTATAAGCAAGCGGTTGAAGAACTGAAGATTAAATTAAAAGGTATGCGAGGACAATTTGAATTAAATTCAACTCACTCTCCCATTGAATTCGTAACAGGTAGGGTCAAACCTATTGCAAGTATTTTAGATAAAGCGAACCAAAAGGGGATACCACTTGATAAATTAGAAACTGAAATGCAGGATATTGCTGGACTTCGCATGATGTGTCAGTTTGTGGATGATATTAAAAAAGTAGTTGAACTTCTAAGAAAACGCAATGACTTTGAAGTGGTAGAGGAAAGAGACTATATTTCTCACAAAAAGGCTAGCGGGTATCGTTCTTATCATGTAGTCATACGATATCCAGTTCAAACAATTGATGGAGAAAAGAAAATCTTGGTGGAAATTCAAATTCGAACACTAGCCATGAACTTTTGGGCAACCGTGGAGCATTCTTTAAATTATAAATATAAGGGACAATTCCCAGAAGACATCAAACATCGTTTACACAGAGCAGCGGAGGCTGCCTTTAGGCTTGATGAAGAGATGTCTCTCATTCGCGGAGAAATCCAAGAAGCACAGGTCTTTTTTACGAGAAAAAAGGAACTCAAGCAAGGAGACAACTAATCTGGATTCCAAATTAGAGGAGAAGGATACGATGAAATTTGCGATTAAATCAAAAGGGGATTCAAAATCAAATACACTAATGCACAAAATGAAAACGTATTTACTTGATTTTGATCTTGAATACGACGAAGACCAACCTGATATTGTTATATCGGTTGGGGGAGATGGTACACTTTTATATGCTTTTCATCGATATAGTAGCCGACTCGACAAAACCGCTTTCGTTGGGGTTCATACAGGCCATCTAGGTTTTTATGCGGATTGGGTACCAGAGGAAATTGAGAAGCTCGTGATAGCAATAGCTAAGACTCCTTATCAGATCATTGAATACCCGTTATTAGAAGTCATTATCCGATATCAACATGGAGGCAAGGAAACCCGATACTTGGCATTAAATGAATCCACTGTAAAAAGTGTTGATGGTACACTTGTCATGGATGTTGAAATACGGGGACAGCAATTTGAGCGTTTCAGAGGCGATGGACTATGTATTTCAACACCTTCTGGAAGTACAGCTTACAATAAGGCATTGGGTGGAGCTATTTTGCATCCTTCCTTACCAGCGATCCAAGTAGCTGAAATGGCATCGATCAATAATCGAGTTTTTAGAACGATTGGCTCGCCGCTTGTTTTACCAGACCATCATACTTGTATGCTAAAACCAGTAAATCGACTAGACTTTCAAATTACCATTGATCATTTGACGTTATTACATAAGGATGTTAAATCCATTCAATATCGAGTTGCAGATGAAAAAATTAGGTTTGCGAGATTTAGACCGTTCCCATTCTGGAAAAGAGTGCGAGATTCATTTGTTTCTGACTAATCAGGTTTTAGATAGGGGCAAGATTTATGTCACGGTTTACGATACAGTGGGAGATTGAAGAGGACGAAGGAAAGCTAATTAAAGATTTCTTGAAAGAAAACGAGATTTCTAAGGCGAGTTTAACAGATATAAAAATCAATGGTGGAAACATCCTTTTAAATAACCAAGAGGTAACGGTTCGGAAGGTGCTAAGTAAGGGAGACCTATTAAAGGTTATTTTTCCTTTAGAAGAACCGAGCGAAGGAATGTTACGGGAAGACATCCCTTTGGATATTTTGTACGAAGATTCATTTATACTAGTCGTTAACAAGCCAGCAGGGATGAGTACGATTCCATCGAGAGAGCATCCAACCGGAAGTCTTGCAAACGGGCTGGTAGGGTATTATGAAAAAATTGGATTACAATCCACAGTCCATATTGTTACAAGATTGGATCGAGACACTTCAGGGCTCGTGTTAATTGCCAAGCATAGACATATTCATCATTTGTTTAGTAAGCAGCAAAAACTTAGGAATATCAAAAGAATGTATGAAGCACTTGCAGAGGGCACTTTTTATCAGGTACAAGGAACGATTGAGAAGCCTATTGGTCGTAAAAAAGATAGCATTATTGAAAGAGAAGTGACAAGTGAAGGACAGTACGCATGTACGCACTTTAAGGTGCTAAAGCAGTACACTTCATTTGCACATATTCAATTGCAACTGGAGACGGGAAGAACTCACCAAATACGTGTTCATTTATCTCACATGGGTCATCCATTAATAGGGGATGACTTATATGGAGGCTCAGTTTCACTACTGGACAGACAAGCGCTTCATTGCTGTCAGATCTCGTTTTATCATCCAATCTTAAATGAGGCACTATTTTTTGAAGTTCCTTTGGCAGAAGATATGAAAAATATAATAAAAGCTAAGGAGTGAGACTCCTTAGCTTTTATTATAACTATAACTCTCTAAATTTCTCCGGAACGTATGGCATCGAATGAACGGGAACAGAGACAATACTTAGTTCAGGGTATCGAAGGGCAGTTAATTTGTTTCCAAATACAGCACCTGTATCAATGTTGTATGTTTGATTAGTTACTCTAACCTCTTTTACCGGAGTATGCCCGTACACAATGATCGCTTTGCCTTTATACGACTTTGCCCAATCACGACGAACTGGTGTACCATCTGGATTTTTCTCACCAGTTATATCCCCATATAGAACAAAAGTTTTAACCTTTGAACTATTTCTACCAATGTAATCTTCGCGAATTCCTGCATGAGCGATGACCAGTTTCTTTTCATCTAGTGCTTGATAAAGAGGAGCTCGTTCATAAAGCTCTATAAACTTTGTTTTTATGGATTTTTGTTCTGGTAACGATTTTGCCTCATATTCAGCAACAGTTGTTTCTAGGCCATGTGTTATTTGCACTTTATTTCCTAAAAAGTAGCGATAAAGTTTATTACAATGGTTACCTGGAACATAATAGGCTGCGCTTTCTTTAACTGCTAGTGTCCAGACAATTTCGATAACCTTCAATGATTCTGGTCCTCGATCAGTCAAATCACCAACAAAAGCCAGCTTTCTGCCTTCAGGGTGAACCGGATAACCTTCTTTCCAGTTATATCCAAGTTCAGTAGTAAGGTTATAAAACTCTAGATAGCACCCGTGTATATCACCAATTATATCTAGTTTCATTAAGCTAACTCCTTCATTTCATTTACGGTTTAGATAAATCACTTACTTACCATTATATATATTTTGACAATTACGGGTCTTTTTATGTTAGGCTGTTTTCGCATAGATTGTTGCTATTCATATATGATTTCTAACACGAATTCTATGCTGTATCGTGGCATCTATTCTCCCTAAATAAGAAAACAGCACAATATTCGTCCAAAAAACAGTTTAAAGGATTTAAATAGCAAAGAAGTTTTCGAAAAGAACCTTATGTTATGATTCTGATTTTCGAAATGAATAAGTATATACTTTCCATTTTTAGTTTTATAGGAAAAATTAAGGGAATGATAAGGTTAAAAATATGCAATTTGATCATTGGGATGATACGAGAATTAATTCTCAAGGGGTATGCCGCGACAAAGAAATAAAGTTTTGCTAGTATAATTAAAGAGTTGTCAAAGAGAGAGGAGGTATTTTATGGCAGGAGCTAACTTGGAAAATTCAAATCATCATATCAACGAGGGTTTATTGCTCCAATCTTTAAAAAATGAAGACATTGATGTTTTTCGTAGTGAATTTCTAGAATTACACCCTTATGATCAAGCCTCATTTTTTAAGGATCTGGACGAGGAAACACGGGCAAAGATATACCAATATCTTTCTCCAGAAGAAATGGCAGCTTTATTTGAGAATCTTGAGGTTGAGGAAGAAAACGTCAGTGATGTCCTCTCAGAAATGTCTCCTGATTATGCAGCTGAAATGCTTTCAAATATGTATGCCGATGATGCTGTTGACGTGTTGAACGAGCTTGGTAAAGACCAAGTAGCCAGCTATTTAACGATAATGGACGATGAAGCTGCACAAGAAATAAAAGAGCTCCTCCATTATGAAGAATATACAGCTGGAAGTATCATGACCACGGAGTTTATTGCTATTGCTGAGAACCAAACGGTTAGATCGGCCATGTATATTTTAAAGAATGAAGCCCCTACAGCAGAAACGATTTACTATATCTATGTGATTGATGAAGATAAGCGGCTAACAGGTGTTATATCCCTTAGAGATTTGATTGTAAATGATGATGATGTCATGATTTCAGAGATTATGAACGATCGTGTATATGCTGTTTCAGTAGCTGAAGATCAGGAAGAAGTTGCTAGAAAGATGAAGGATTATAACTTCCTAGCCTTACCAGTTGTGGATTTTAAACATCATCTACTTGGGATTATTACAGTTGACGATGTAATGGACGTTATGGAAGAAGAAGCATCCGATGACTACTCGAAACTTGCCGCTGTTACGGATATGGATACAATTGATAAAAGTCCAATATCTGCTGCTCGAAAAAGGTTGCCATGGCTTGTGATTTTACTTTTTCTAGGAATGCTGACAGCAAGCTTAATAGGTCGTTTCGAAGCTACATTGGATCAGGTGGCAATTCTTGCAGTTTTTATCCCATTAATCGCGGGGATGGCTGGAAATACTGGAACCCAGGCTCTTGCGGTTGCGGTTAGAGGGATTGCTACTGGCGATTTGGAAAAAGAGAGTAAGAAAAAGTTGGTCATTCGTGAAGCTGGAACTGGTTTAATAACCGGAGCAACTTGTGGTCTATTAGTAACCCTGGTTGTGTATTTATGGAAGGGGGATCTCTTTTTAGGATTCTTAGTGGGAATCTCCATTCTATTTACATTAATTGTTGCAACATTAGCAGGTGCTCTTATTCCTTTACTCATGCATCGTTTGAATATTGACCCAGCGGTTGCTTCGGGGCCGTTTATCACAACGATTAATGATATTATTAGTATTCTTATTTATTTGGGAATGGCAACTTTATTTATGAGTTATTTAACAAATTAGGGGGGATTAAGAATGGAACATCATGGTGCATCCGTAGCATCCTTAGTTATTGTTATTATCGTCGCATTTTTGACTCCAATTATCTTACATCGGTTTAAACTTAACTTTATCCCCGTGGTAGTTGCGGAAATTATTGTAGGTTTAATTATCGGAAAAAGTGGTTTTGATATCGTACATGAAGATATGTGGCTGGAGACCTTGTCTACACTTGGTTTTATTTTCTTAATGTTTTTAAGTGGATTGGAAATTGACTTTTCGGCCTTTAAAGGTGGCAAAAAGAAAGAGAAGCTGCCAAACGGTAAGCATGAGCCCAATGGATTTTTTGTCGCAACACTTGCCTTTATAGGTATCTTTGTTGTTTCTCTAGGGCTATCTTATCTATTCGTTTTAGCTGGCTTCATCGAAAATGCCTTTTTAATGACATTAATTATTTCCACGATTTCTCTTGGGGTAGTAGTACCAACCTTAAAAGAAGCGCATTTAATGAAAACCAATATTGGTCAGATCATCTTGCTTATCGCGGTTATTGCTGATCTAGTAACCATGATATTATTAGCAGTTTTCGTGTCCCTATATGATGGTGGACAAGGAAACACATGGCTATTATTATTGCTATTTGCTGCTGGGGTAGGATTGTATTTTGTCGGGAAGAGATTTAAAAACAATAAGCTTTTAGATCCTCTTTCGACTGGTACCATTCAAATCGGAACAAGAGCTGTTTTTACATTAATTATTCTTTTAGTCGCATTATCTGAAACAGTCGGAGCCGAAAATATTTTAGGAGCATTTTTGGCGGGGGTATTAGTGTCTTTACTCTCACCAGATCAGGAGCTTGTTCATAAACTTGATTCTTTTGGATATGGATTCTTGATCCCTATATTCTTCGTTATGGTAGGGGTAGATTTAAACATTTGGGCATTGTTTAGTGATGCTAAATTACTACTACTGATTCCATTGTTACTAATTGCGTTACTATTATCTAAGCTAATACCTGTAGGGATTTTGAAGATTTGGTATGACACCAAAACGGTTGTTGCATCTGGGTTCTTGTTAACCTCAACTTTATCTCTTGTAATCGCAGCAGCAACTATTGGAGAGAGAATGGGTGTTATTTCAGCAGAAATGAGCGGAACACTTATTCTAGTTGCCGTCATTACATGTGTGCTGACGCCTATTGTATTTAAAAAGCTTCTGCCGAAAGAATCAGTCGAACAGAAGAAAGTTAAGGTTGCTTTTATTGGAGCAAACCAAATTACACTCCCTATATCAAGAGAGTTAAAGTCATCCTTATATGAGCCGATTTTGTTCCATAAAAAGCAAGAGAAGTCTGAAAAACAAATTGCAGACTCACTATTTGAAATTCATGAAATCGAAGACTATTCTCTAGAAACGTTAGAGAAAACAAACGCACTAGAAGCTGATGTCGTGGTCATTTCGACAGGTGATGAAGAAGTGAATGCTACACTAGCAGTAGCCGTAAAGGAGAAGGGAGTAGATCGAGTTATTGCTCGAATTGAAAGTCCGGATCTCGAAGAAGGACTCAGAGAGCAAAATGTAGAAGTATTCTCTGTGTTCTTATCAACAAAAACTCTTTTCAGAGCACTTATCGAATCACCAAGTGTTATGAACCTTTTTACAAACCAAGACACAGCATTATATGAGATTCGTCTTCTTAACGAACAATTCGAAGGCATGACATTGCGAAAATTCCCTTTCACTGGAGATGTCATTTTTGTCCGCATTTTCCGAGGGAAAGATTCCATTGTCCCACATGGTGACACAGAGTTGCACTTAAATGATCGTCTAATTGTAACGGGATCAAAAGAGTATGTAGATGAACTTAAACGGGAATTAGAATTTTGTGAGTGGTGTTAAACACTATAGAAAAGACAGTTCATTGCGAACTGTCTTTTTTGAAAAATTATTTTAAGAGTCTTTGACTAGGAGAACTGATCGTCCAAAATCTAGATTCATCCCAAAATCCAGGGGCAAATAGATTTATTTCTTCAAATACTTTTCCAATTTTCCTCTCGAATTCAAAAAATACTTGCTCATGCCGTACATCACCATAAACATTTTTATCAAGATGGTTATACGTCTCAGCATTAAGAGTTAGGTAATACTCTCTTTTTAATTCAAAAGAATGAAATAAGATTTCTAGACTTTCTTCAATCTCTTCTGAATATGTGGACAGCTCTTGGGGAATAGGAATATCCTTAATCTCTTTTACTATATGATCAAAAGTAAGAATAAGCTCGTCTCGATATTCCTCCCTTGGAGTATCGTATTTATATACTAACGTAGATAGAAAATCGATTTCTGGTTCCTCTTGGGTTTTTAGGATAGACATAACCTTTTCCTGGTAATGAATAATAGCAACTTGCTTTTCTCTTAGTGTTGGTTGTTTTGCTTGATTCATTTCAAGGTGACCCTGAATAAGAAAGGTGACAAATAGAAACAAGCAACCAGTAGCTAACACTACACTAGATAAAAACTTGAAATGTGAAAAAAGGGTTGAATTTTTTTGTTGGGCTGTCTTTTTTAGAATTTTCTTTTTCAAAGACTTTGACAAAACGATTTCCTTTAAATAAGTTTCGTCTAGACTTTCCTTTAAAGATTTAAGCTCATTGTCCATATTCATCCCTCTTTTCTTTTAAATAAGCTTTTTTTAATAATTCTTTTGCTCTTCGTAATCTAGTTCGAAGTGTATTTTCATTTGTGTTCAAGAAAGTAGAAATCTCTTCTATTGAATAATCTTCATAGTAAAATAAAATGAGAACTTCTCTATACTTGATGGGAAGATTTAGAACATGAGTAGCAAGTCTTTTTTTCTGGGATTTTTCAAGTAAGAGATCTAAAGCATTCTCCCCAAATCCATCTTGTCTAGTAGTAAAATCGTAAAATAATAGATTTCTAAATGACCAGCTTTTTAGGTAGTCTTTACATAAATTGATCGTAATAGAATAAACCCATGTCTTGATGTTAGAGTCTCCTCTAAATTGATCCCACTTTTGAAAGCACTTTAAGAAAACTTCCTGTGTAATATCTTCTGCTATTTTTTTGTCCTTTACATATGTAAACGCGAGTCTTAAAATATGGGTTCCAAGTGTGTCCACTAGTTCTTCAATCATTCTTTCTTTATCTATCGATTGAACGTCCACCTGTTTTTGATGTTTCTTATGATTCAGCCTCATCTTGTTCTCCTTCATTGGCCTGTTTATCAATTTAGACGAAGAATAATAACTTTTTCATTCAATTAAAATAAAAATTATTCTTTTTTTATTTCAAAAGTAGTCATTCCGTCGTTTAACCATTTATTGAAATATTCTCTAACCTCAGGACCTAGTACTTCAACAAAACTGTCTATTAATTCCTCACCAGAGCCGTTAACGTTTTGGTATCTCTCATAATAGTTCTTTAAAATAGGATCCATTTTCTCCCGACCTATTGCCTTCTCTAGTTCTGAAAACATTTGGGGCCCCTTAAAGTATAGTAAATCATAGTAGCTATTGATATCTTTAAATTTATCTATAGGACTACTTAAGTAGATCTCCTTGTCCTCCCACGGCTGTATAATCGCAAGAACATCACTTGTTTTTACTTCTTGAACACTTCCTGGTTGATATATTTCCATAAATCTCTTTGTAGCGTAATCACTTAAAATAGCGTTAACCCAAGGCTCTTTAACTTTGTTACTCCCTATAATACTGCCCCACCACTGATAAGCTGCTTTACCAGGGATATCTCGAAAGCCGGTAGGTGAGCTTTTCTGAAACATATATCCGGGTGATTGAATTAGACCAGGGAATGCAAAGCCATTTGAAAAATCTCCAATCCGAACAACATCAAATTGTTGGTGGGGGTATTCACCATATAAATTACTAAAAAAACTTATCGCTGCCACTGCAGTTTGATGGTTAGATACTGCTAATTCCTCGTTATCAACATTGGTAAACCACGTATAGACATTGATACCATTAACCTCAGAGCGTATATTCTTATATTTATTGCTCAAAATAGACATCGCAAAATCTCTTACATTCGTTGCACGAACTTGGAAAGATTCTGAACTCCCGTGATTTTTAGCCATGTGTTCATCGTTTCCTGACGTTACTACCCAATAACCTTTTGGAACTTCAACATTTAGTTCGTAATTGGCTGTTTCACTATAAAATGTGTCCCCAAAAGGGTAGTAAGGATCCTTATTCCATCCATTTTCATCAAAAACCGCTTGAACAGGTAGCCAGTTGCTTAACCACATAGCACGCTCATCAAAAGAAAATGAACCATTATTAGAAGGAACTTGCAGATCGAAGCTTATTTTGATATTTTTTACTTCATTCACGTTCCAACTCTTTAGTGGGATTTCTAGAATGGTTCCATTTACTGTAAAATCAGTTTCCTCATCTTCAACTCTAACATCCTTAATATCAATCCAACCTTGAACGGGTTGATCGCCTAATAGGTTTACCCAGTTTTCATCGGTCAATTTTTCACGAAATTGATTTGGATATAAGTGGAAATAAATTACCTCTTGAACTTGGCCAGTGTCGTTAGTTGTTTTAATATTTACATCGCCAGATAGAGTGTAATGTTCTATATCAACCTTTACATTTGCTTGGTATAAGACGGGAACAGATTCAAATTTATTAAATTTGTTCGTTGGTTTCTCGTTTGTTACTGCTTGTTTAGTTTTCTCTTCCCCAATTAAGAACCCTCCCTGAGAAATTGAAACAACCGATATAATAATGACGAAAACAGTACTTAGTCCCAAGATAAGTTTTACACGATACTTTTCTGTTAAAGGAGTAAATTTTTGATTATTGATGACCATTTTATTTATATAAAACTTAAGATTTTCATTTATAGTTGAAGAGAAACTTAGAGACTCATGCTTTTCCTTTCGGGTACCTAGATCAACCCCAGCAGGCGCCATTTGAAAGGAATCCGTACTGACAGGTACATGTTGCATAGTTACTGTTCTTTTAGAATGCTTCCAATATCTTTTGCTCCTAGAGGGGAGAACAATCTTGCTATCATTGAGCTGATCCTCAATTTCCTTTTTCATCATATTCACAATCAAAATAATTAAGAAGATCCCGAGAATGGAACTCACGACAATCCATGGAGCCCATCTAATGACCCAGAAATTCTGTCCATTTAATCCTGCTAATTCACTTGTCATGGAGCTGAATTTTTCTGGTTTCGTATGCATAATGGCGGATGGTCGTGGTCCTCCTAAATATAAACCGAATACTCCCAGATACATCATAACTTGAAGAGTCTGAAGCATCTGTTGAACTGCTAATAATGGAATATGTGGTTTTAGATTAGGTAAGATATGCTTCACTAATATATGTAGATTTCTGCCCCCCATTATGTAAGAACTTAATATAAAATCTTTCTTTTTAATTTCCTCCACAAATTCGGCCGTGTAAAAAAGAACTGTAGGAATACCAATGATTACAAGGACAATGATCTGATAGGTTATAAGGTTTTTAATGGGTATACCTGAATAAAATAAGGCAACAGGAGACATTAAAACAATTCCTAATAGTAAACTAGGAATATATTGGAATGGTAAAAATAATGCTTTAAAAAAGGGTTTACTTGCTGGTATCCACACGGAAACAAATAGACCTACTATAGCACCGAGTAGTACACGAAAAAATGAAACTCCTACTGCAACTAATAACGTATATTTAATTCCATCTATTAATAGAGAAAGATTGTCTCTCCCATCTAAATCTGTACCTAATGGGTAATCCTTTGAAGGAGGCATAGGCGGAACACCTATGATTTTTCCTTCTTTATCATATACAAATCTAACTTGCTCATGAACTTCACCACCATCCATGGTGTATATGAAACTTAAAGCGAAGAAAAATAGAAGTAGGAGAGTACCGAATATGGTCTTTTTGTAATTTAGTAATTTCATATACTAACTCCCACTTTCTTTGACTTAACCTTTCCTATTATTCCAATCAATAACTCCAACACCAAGACTGGAATGATAAGTAGGAATAGCGAATAGATGATGGTTAAAACAGTAGATCTTGGATGGGTTAAGGCAACAAATAATTCATGAGTGTATCCGCCTAACCCAAACATGTATTCAATTAGAACTAGATTAGATAAAATCATATAAAAAATGGTTTTAAAATGGATGATTATGAAAGGGAAAATGTTTCTTAATAGGTGATTTACATAAATATAAATCTTTGATAATCCTTTTGCTTGCCCTAACAGAATATAGTTCTTTTCTTTTTCCTCTTCCATGATATTGATAAGGAACTGTGCAAAAAATAAGGAAGGTAGGATACTAGTTGTTATCGTTGGAAAAAACAACGGTTGAGCTTCCCCGAATCCATATAACTGAAATAATTTAATACCGTAGTTTTTAAAAACAATGATGACTGTAAATTGGAGAGTGAAAATAATTAATAAGTCTGGTATTCCTTCGAAAAAATTCAAGAAGTTTTTAGCAAGATTTCTTAGTTTAAGGGGCATGATGATGACTGCAAAAGCTATGATACTGCCAATGGAAATGACGATCAATGTAGAGATGCTCATTATAGTTAACGAATATTTATATCCTTCTAATAAACTACCTTGAAGTAGAAAACTTTCGAATGATTCATAGGATAGTTCAGATAAATGAATAAAGATTACTTTTAAGGTAGGGATGATCTGATCCCACTTTATAGAAATGTCCTCCTCCTTAAGATTAAAAAGTCTTGGAAATATCATAAAAAAAATAAAACCGAAAACGGCTGTAATAACTAAGAGTAAAAATTTAATTATTTTCATTGCAATTATTTTCAACGTTAGTCACCCCACATTTTTTTGGAAATGGATATTCTTTTAGACGATTATGTCCAATCATTTTGTTCATTTATTTAAGAGGTGAAGAGGGTCAACCTGAAGTGAAAATAAAATAGTTGTTTCAACACTTTCATTTTTTTTAACAATCATGTAATATTAGTACTAGGTACTAATAACTTGTATTAAAAATGGAGGATAATTAGATGAATCTTTCTTTAGAGGGAAAAAATATAGTCGTAATGGGCGTAGCGAATAAACGCAGTATCGCTTGGGGTATTGCAAGAGCGTTACATAATGCAGGTGCTCGATTAATTTTCACTTATGCAGGTGAAAGACTTGAAAAAAGTGTTCGTGAATTAGTAGAATCGCTAGAGGCAAGCAACTCACTTGTGTTACCTTGTGATGTTACGGTTGATGAAGATATTGCGAAGTGCTTTGCAACTATTAAGGATGAAGTAGGGACGATTCACGGAATTGCACATTGTATCGCATTTGCGAACAAAGAAGAATTGCAAGGCGAGTACATGAATACAACACGTGATGGCTTCTTACTTGCCCACAATATTAGCTCTTATTCATTAACGGCTGTAGCAAAAGAAGCAAGAGGTTTAATGTCCGAGGGAGGAAGTATTGTTACCCTTACTTATCTTGGCGGTGAGCGCGTTATCCAAAACTATAATGTAATGGGTGTTGCTAAAGCTTCTCTTGATGCGAGCGTCAAATATTTAGCAAATGATTTAGGTCCTTCAGGAATCCGTGTGAACTCTATTTCTGCTGGTCCAATCCGTACGCTTTCTGCAAAAGGGGTTAGTGACTTTAATTCGATCTTAAAGGAAATTGAAGAGCGTGCTCCTTTGAGAAAAATAACAACACAAGAAGAAGTAGGAGACACAGCACTATTCCTATTTAGCGAATTATCACGTGGAATGACAGGTGAGAATCTACACGTTGATTCCGGGTTCCATATTTTATAATGTTATAATCGATAAAAAATGCCCGCTTCAATTGAAGCGGGCTAAAAAATATATAAAAGGGGGGTAAAACCAGAAAAAGTGTGATTTGGTCAAGTATGGTTACCCTAACCTGACTTGCAATAAAATAGTTAAATAATTTTATAATAAACGATTTATAATCGATTTTTTTATGACTCGATCTTGCTCCATAATGATAATTTCATCATCTATTTGTGCCACAATGGTTTTGCGGCTAGCTCTATTGTCCATTGTCTTTTGGTTAAATTGATGTATTTCTTGTAGTACGTCTACTGGAATGTTTTTTGTTGGATAATCTGGATATGCCAAGTAATAGCCTTGTCCAACACTAATTCCTAGCTGCATAACGGTTTGTAGCTCTTCCTTTGTTTCAATACCTTCTGCGATAATCGTACTGCCTGTCTTTTTTGCCAAGGTAACAAAGGCGTGTAGAATATGCATCTTTACCTCGTTATTATGAATCCCACTAATTAATGATCGATCTACCTTTATATAATCAGGCATGAGTTCAGTTATGGCTTGTAAGGAGGAGTATCCTGCGCCAGCATCATCTATAGCTATTTTAAATCCTTGGGCTCGGTAATGATTTAGGACCTCCTTAAAAGCTTGAAAATCCTGAATTGCATTCCTTTCAGTTATTTCGAAAACCACATTTGAAGGCGATAAATCCTGTTGTTTTAACAAGGAAATGGTATGTCCGGGTGTGAAGCCTGGATCATAAATAACTTGCGAATTTATATTAATAAAAAGCTTTTGTCCCTTTTTTATCACGGATTGACTATATTGAAATGCTAGTTCTCTTGCTGTTTTTTCTAATGGGTAAAGTGAACCACATTGTTCAGCGTAGCTAAAAAGATCAATGGGCGAGTGAAACCTACTCCCTCTAGGACCTCTTGTAAGTCCCTCATAGCCAAGAAGACTACCGTCATTTAAATTGACGATGGGTTGAAATAACATGTTTAGGCTTTTATTAACTAAAAGGGTGCTAAATTCAATTTGTGTTTCCTTATCATCAGTTACTTTAAACAAGTTAGATGAGATTCTACGGTCGTAAAGTATTGAATTCATGGTTTAACTCCTTCTTAAAGTTTCCGGAAAACCCTTAATTCGACAATACCAAAGAATTGTTAAGATACAGTGTAAAAATTGTAAATTTATCGTTATGTCACGGAGGATTATTGACTTCTGTAAATATAGGACATGCGGTTTTTGAACTTTATCAGGAGACATGGAAACGAAATAGCCATTTATGCATACATATAATTGTGAATTACTGTGTATGGAGGTGGAGAAATGAGCAACCAGAAAAAGTCGCGTGAACCTCTGTTGTTTATTCAACAGCCCAAAATGAAACCTGGAAAATATAATATGCAAGAAACCTACTCCTCAAAAAGGGCAGAGGCGAAAAAGCAAGAAGCGATTCAACGTCGATTAATTGAGGCCAAGGCTAAAGAAGAAAACGAAATAAAAAAAGAAGTGAAAAAGAAAAAAATACAAGTAGAAGGTCTAGGTCTAGATCAAGAATATAGTATTTTTGGATCTAATAAAGAGTTATCAGAAAAGACACAAGAGAATCTGCAAAAAGTAGAAAAAACACCAGAGGATATTCAAAATACAATCAATGATTATGAAGAACAAGTTCGCTCAGGAGTAGAAAAAGAGGAATATGAATCTGAAAGTTTTACAAAAGGGCTTAGAAAAGTGAAAAGTTTTAGAGAAATGAATACGGAAGAGCGTATTCAATATTTAGTTAATTTCCCTAAACAGCTTCCACCAGTTCCTTGTATGGTTTATACATTAAGTGAGACCTATAGGGGATTTATTACGGGAAGAACAGAAGGAGAAATTAATTTAAAACTGATGGACCAAAAAAAGAAGTCCATTTTAATTAAAGAAATTAAAGAAATAAAAATGGCTGGTTTTTAATTTCCAGCCTAAAATTAGATAGAAGCCAGTCATTGTTCGACTGGCTTCTTTTAATAAGTGCTTTTTTAGCTACTTATTAGGTTAGTCTTCGCAGATTCCTAAGTCTACATCTGCGATACATTGAATTGCACAGAAACAAGTTAAATCAACTGTGATGCAATCATTTGTTGCTGCAAATCCGTCTACTTTACAAACCGCGCTTAAATCAATGCCGCTATCTTCAGTTAGATCAACTGTCTCGCCACCGTTCTTAACAGGGCGGATAACACGTAATGTTGCACAGCAGTTATCGAAGATCTCTTCTACGCGGAAGAAGATGGAAACGCATGCGCAATCGTCACCTCTGAAGAATGCATGGAATGGGGAGCCATCTTTTGTCTTAAGAACGAATACACGAGTATCAGCTCTTTGAGTGCGAGCTGGAGCTACAAGTGCACCTAGTGGTTCTTGAAAACAGTTAGTTGGACATTCACAAATATCTTCAGCAGCATCCTGGATGTCTTTTATAGCACGAACTACTTCACATACACAGTTAGTTGTTCCTAATACGTCGTCTTTTTTTCCACAACCCATTGGAAAATTCCTCCTTATTTTTCTTTATAAGTTATTACACTAATAACATATTGCTGAAGGGTCGTTTGGGTAACGGACAATCGCCTTTTTTCTTAAAATTGGGCGGGGAATTTGACTAGGAGGTATAAACCTAGATGGATATTTCTTTCATTGAGCTTGTCATGATCTCGCTAGCAAGCTTTCGACTAACAAGATTAATTGTATTTGACAAAATAACGGAGTTTATCAGATCGCCTTTTTTTGTTGAGGAGGAGGAAGTCAACGAATTTGGAGAAACAGAAGTGTACTATGTACCAAAGAAGGGAGGATTAAAGGGGTTTTTAGGAGAGTTATTGAGTTGCTATTGGTGCACAGGAATTTGGTCAGCCACTTTCCTTTGTATTCTTTATATGATTTGGCCATCAGTGACATTCCCTATCCTTTTGATTCTTTCCACAGCAGCAATTGCTGCAATCATTGAAGCATTAATACAACGCATAATTAGTGAATAATTTCATATCCATAGGCATGGTAATTACACAAGCTATATACAAACAACATATGTTATCATACCGAACTAAATATTTTGGTATGGAGGCTTGAACATGTTGAAGAAAAAAGAGAATACCGCAAAGATAAAACCACAAACTACGGTCAAAAAGAAAAAGGGCTGTGGATGTGGGAAAAGGAAGAAAAAACTCCAAACTGATAAGTAACGACTGCTTAGATTTAAAGGAACCTACCGCTTAGAACGGTAGGTTTTTTTGTATTTTCATCCCCAAATGCGCAAAAGCTACGTTAAATAACCCTAAAATTACATTTCAGTTTGCGGATATTTTGAGGTGAAACCCATTTCAAAAAAGTTTTATTCCAATAGTTGGAAGTCTCATTCTGTTGGAATTCATTCATATTTTATCAAGTTGCCGACGAAAATAAGCTTATATTTAAAGCCACATATAGGAAGGGAAGCAAATGAGAATAAAAATCATCATTCTTTTGCTAATTATTTTCTTAACAGCCTGTAACAATGATGGCACGAAGGATACTGGAATGGCCCTACTACAGACAACACATCCTAGTCCGGCAGTAATTGAAAGAAACACGAAGGAAAACTTGGATTTAGTTTCTTCTATTGAACACGATGTAGAAAAGTTTGAAGAACTATACGATGTTGCTGTTGTAAAGGGGAAGGAAGATATCCTTGTAGCCTATAAGGTAAAACACCTCCAGCGCTTTCACATGAAAGCAATTGAGAAAAAAATCAATAAAATGTTGGAAAAAAAGTATCCTAAAGAGAACTTTATTATTTCTAGTGACTATAAAATCTTTCTTGAAGCTTATGAATTACATGAAAACATGAAGAATCCGAATTTCTCAGAGAAGAAAGCAGAAAAGAAATTACAAGAAATTATCAAGATGAAAAAGGAACTAACTTAGGATTCTTTACAGAAAGGAGTCAGGAGATGGGGAGTAAAAAAAATCAAAAAATGACACCACAACAACAGCAATATAAAACGCTAGAACAAAAACATGAAACGAAAAGACCTGTTTTAAAAAATTGCATTAAGGCGTTTCTTGTAGGTGGTTTTATATGTACGCTTGGACAGGCTCTGACCTATTTTTATATTTATTTTTTTAACTTTACTGAACAAACAGCAGGTAACCCGACTGTTGCAACGATGGTTTTTATATCGATGCTACTCACTGGTTTTGGTGTTTATGATCATATAGGTCAATTTGCGGGAGCGGGAAGTGCTGTTCCTGTAACCGGGTTTGGTAACGCTGTGATTTCAGCTGCGATTGAGCACCGAACAGAAGGCTTTGTTCTTGGGGTTGGTGGGAACTTATTTAAGCTTGCTGGCTCTGTCGTATTATTTGGAGTATTCTCAGCCTTTGTTGTTGCTTTAATCAAAACAATTTTAGTTCAATGGGGGGGCTTATAATGCTAAAGGGAAATCAATCCTGGATTTTTCCGAATCGCCCAGTCATTGTATCAACAGGTGTATCCGGTGGACCGTTCGAAGCAAGGGGAAACCTTGCAAAAGATTTTGACATTTTGCATGATGATCTTTGGATGGGAGAGGACTCCTATGAGAAAGCGCATAGAGTTCTGATGGATGAAGCAGCGAAAGTGGCTATTCAGAAGGCAGAAATTAAGCAGGATCAGATTCAATTCCTAATAGCAGGGGATTTAATTAATCAGATTACACCAACTAGTTTAGCAGCAAGAACTCTTCAACTCCCTTATTTCGGAATTTTTGGAGCGTGCTCAACGTCAATGGAAGGCCTGGCTTTAGCCTCTTTTATGTTGAATTATCAAGGTGCTGAGTACATCTTAACAGGTGCAACTAGTCATAACTCAGCTGTAGAAAAACAATTTCGTTATCCAACGGAGTATGGAGGTCAAAAGCCGCCAACGGCTCAATGGACGGTAACTGGTTCAGGTGTCGCTCTTTTAAAGCAAAATGATGGGAACAGTAAAGGCATGCCTGTCACTACTTCTGCAACCATTGGGAAGGTAATAGATATGGGTCTTACTGATCCATTCAATATGGGTGGGGCGATGGCTCCTGCTGCTGCGGATACGATTACCGCCCATTTTAAGGATTTTCAAATTGATCCTTCCTACTATGACTTAATTGTGACAGGTGACCTCGGAAAAATTGGTCAAGAAACAACATATGAACTCTTACAAAACAATGGACTTAATATTGATCGTCAAAAGTTTAGAGATTGTGGATTAATGATTTATAAAGAAGATCAACCAGTACAATCTGGCGGAAGCGGTGCAGGTTGCTCCGCAACAGTTTTATATGGTCATCTCTTGAATGAAATGAAACAGGGGAATTATAAGCGCATCCTTGTTGTGGCTACCGGTGCATTATTATCTCCATTAACATTCCAACAAAAAGAAAGTATCCCTTGTATCGCTCACGCTGTTTCTATTGAAATGGATGATTAGAAAGGAGGATGTTGTCCTATGCTACCAATGTTTTTTTGGGCGTTTGTAGTAGGAGGTCTTATTTGTGTAATCGGCCAGCTGATGTTTGATGTATTAAAACTTACGCCTGCACACACTCTGAGTACTTTAGTAGTTCTAGGTGCAATATTGGACGGGTTTGGATTATATGAACCATTAGCTGATTTTGCTGGTGCAGGCGCAACTGTCCCAATTACGAACTTTGGAAATACACTCGTACATGGAGCTCTACAAGAAGCAGAAAAACATGGAATTATTGGAGTTCTGACAGGAATGTTTGAGGTGACGAGTTCGGGGATATCGGCTGCTATCGTTTTTGCTTTCATAGGTGCACTCATTTTTAAGCCTAAAGGATAAAGGATTGTTTCGGACTTGCCCCTTAAAAATGTGCATATCCTTAAATTAAACTAGGCGTTAAATAAGGGAATAGTTAGGACAAAGCCTATACACTTTAAAGATGCCTTACATATAGTATTAGTGATACTAAACAAAGTGAGGTGTCTAATATGGGCTACGGATATGGTGGTTATGGTTATGGTGGCTACGGCGGTGGTTCTTACGGAGGTTCTACTTTCGTACTAATCGTTGTATTGTTCATCCTATTGATTATTGTTGGTGCTAGCTTCTATAACTAAAAAGCTTTAAAGTAAATACCGCTTGATTCAGGCGGTATTTACTTTTTTAAATATGAACAAAGGTCATGTTTATATGTTCCCTGTTTTAAGCAAGTTCTTCCGGGGAAAGTTACATTCATATTTAGTGATGTAATTTAGTTACATATCTTGACCACTAGAAGTTTTTTTGTGACATGACAATATGAAATTTATTTGTGAGTATATGTGAAATGATATGAACAAGTGAGAATAACTAGGTAATATTGCTACAAGATTTTACTTGCTCCTAACATAAAAGGGTTCAGTCTAAATATATTTTAAAAGTAGGTTGTTTAAGTAAAAAATCTAGTAGGTAACATCAATGTTTGTACAAGCCACTATTTAAAAATATTTAGAATTTTTAGATTAATAGTTGAATAATTTAGTAGAAGGAGTATACTATTAGGTAGGAGCATACCGACCGGTTAGTAAGTGTTTTAATTATATATAAGGAGATGATTAAAGTGAATTTTTCATATTCACCAAAGGTTAAAGATCTTCAAGCAAAATTAAACACGTTTATGGAAGAATACATTTATCCAAATGAAAAGCTTTACGAGGAGCAGTTAAATCAACAGCCTGATCGTTGGAGTAGTGTTCCTCCAATTATGGAAGAATTAAAGGCTAAAGCAAAAGAACAGGGTTTGTGGAATCTATTTTTACCAGAGAGTGAATATGGGGCAGGATTAACAAATACAGAATATGCTCCACTCTGTGAAATTATGGGTAGATCACTGATTGCTCCAGAGGTTTTTAACTGTAATGCTCCTGATACTGGGAATATGGAAGTGCTTGTACGTTATGGTACAGAAGAGCACAAAGAGAAGTGGTTAAAACCTCTATTAAATGGCGAAATTCGTTCTTGTTTTTCAATGACGGAACCAGCAGTTGCTTCATCCGATGCTACGAACATTGAAGCGAGTATTGTCCGAAATGGTGATGAGTACGTCATCAATGGTAGAAAGTGGTGGTCATCAGGTGCAGGGGACCCACGCTGTAAAATTGCAATCGTAATGGGGAAAACAAACCCTGAGGCAAACCGTCACGAACAGCAAGCAATGATTCTAGTACCACTAGACACACCAGGAGTTAAAATTGAAAGAATGCTGCCTGTGTTTGGGTATGATCACGCTCCACATGGCCACGGAGAGATTACATATGATAATGTTCGTGTTCCAAAAGAGAACATTTTATGGGGTGAAGGGAAAGGCTTTGCAATAGCTCAAGGTCGTCTAGGACCTGGAAGAATCCATCACTGTATGAGACTTATCGGTGCAGCTGAGCGTGCTCTTGAAGAATTATGTAAGCGTGTTCAAAACCGCGTCGCTTTCGGAAAACCATTAGCAAGTCAAGGTGTAGTGAAAGAGTGGATTGCAGATTCAAGAATTGAGATTGAGCAAGCAAGACTACTAACATTAAAGGCAGCTTACATGATGGACACAGTCGGAAATAAAGAAGCGAAGTCAGAAATTGCCATGATTAAAGTAGTTGCGCCGTCAATGGCTTTACGCGTACTTGATAGAGCAATTCAAGCCTTTGGAGGAGCGGGAGTTTCTGATGATTTCCCATTAGCTGCTCAATGGGCAAATGCAAGAACTTTAAGACTTGCTGATGGTCCAGATGAAGTTCACCGTGCACAAGTTGCCAAGCTAGAATTAAAGAAATATAAATAAGGATAGGTTTTTGCGGATAGAACCCAGAGTTGGTTTTTTGTTAAAAACAGACAGAAAGTAGGGAAATAGATGAAAGTCCAAGAACTATTTGATCTAACAGGTAAAACAGCCATTATAACAGGAGGTGGGAGAGGACTAGGAGAACAAATTGCAACAGGCTTTGCAGAAGCAGGAGCAAACGTAGTTCTTTGTTCTCGTAAAGTTGAAGCTTGCCAAGAAGTTGCAGATAAACTACAAGAATTAGGAGTGAAAACTCTTGCCCTAAAGTGTGATATAGCAAATGCAGAAGACGTTCAAAATGTTGTTGATGTAACGATGAAAGAGTTTGGATCGATCGATATTTTAGTAAACAATAGTGGCGCGACTTGGGGCGCACCGGTTGCAGAAATGCCTTTAGAAGCATGGAAAAAGGTAATGGATGTCAACGTAACAGGGACATTTTTAATGAGTCAGGCCGCAGGTAGAGAGATGATTAAACAAAAGTCTGGAAAAATCATTAATATTGCTTCTGTTGCGGGTCTTGGTGGTACGGATCCAAGATACATGGACACTATTGGTTACAATACGAGTAAAGGGGCTGTAATCACTTTTACAAAGGATTTAGCGGCTAAATGGGGTCAATACAATATTAATGTAAATGCGATTGCACCTGGTTTTTTCCCAACAAAAATGTCTAAAGTTCTGATTGAACTAGGGAAAGAACGAATTTTAGAAGGTACACCTTTACGCCGATTTGGTAGTGATGATGACTTAAAGGGTGTTGCTCTCTTCCTAGCGTCTAATGCTTCAAACTATATCACGGGAGACACGATTGTGGTTGATGGAGGAACGCACGTACTATAACCTGAAAATTTTATACGAACTGGGGGAGCTTTATGAGATTAGAAAATAAAGTTGCCATCGTTACAGGAGGAGCAAGTGGGATAGGTCGTGAAACGGCCATCCTCTTTGCTAGAGAAGGGGCTAAGGTAGCGGTTGCTGATGTAGATCTAATCGGTGGTGAAGAAACGGTTCAGCTAATCAACGAAAACGGTGGACACTCATTCTTTTTGCAAACCGATGTTACGAGTTCAGAGCAAATTAAGTTATTAGTAGATGAGACGGTAAATAGGTTTGGCTCCCTTCACATTATGTTTAATAATGCGGGAATTGGAAATTCAGAGGTTAGAAGTGTAGATATGAGCGAAGAGGAATGGGATCGAGTCGTCGACATTAATCTTAAAGGTGTCTTTTTAGGAATTAAGCATGCAGTTCCTGAAATGGTGAAAAGTGGCGGTGGCTCTATCATTAACACTTCTAGTTTACTAGGTTTAAAAGGTCAAAAATATATGGCTGCCTACAATGCTTCTAAAGGTGGAGTAGTCGTATTAACAAAAAATGCAGCACTAGAATACGGTAAGCAATCCATCCGTGTGAATGCAATTGCTCCTGGTGTCATTGATACAAAAATCATTGAAGGCTGGAAACAAAATGAATTTAAATGGCCGATTATTTCAAAGGCAAATGCGCTTGGTAGAATTGGTCAACCCAAAGAGGTAGCAAATGCAGTCCTGTTTTTGGCATCTGATGAGGCCTCTTTCATAACAGGAACCACTCTATCAGTTGATGGGGGCGGACTTACTTTTTAACGAGAGAGATAGTTAGTTAGTAGATTTTTTTGCTAGACATGTCTAGTTTAGCGTCTAGAGACTACAATAGGCAAAGACTGAGAATCTCAGTTGCTGTCCTTCCAGTCCTTTTGTACGCTAAATAGGACGCTTACACTTTTTCAAATTTGGAGGGAAATTTATGAGTGAAAATAAAGCATGGTTAGCCCACTATCCAGAATCTGTTGCAAAAGAGGTAGAGATTCCAAACATTGCTATACCGCAAATTTTATTAGATTCTACTGCAAAGTTTCCACAGAATAACGCTATATCTTTTTATGGAAAAAAGATTACGTTTCAGGAGCTAGCTTTCACTGCTAATGCTTTTGCTTCAGCACTCCAGAAGTCAGGTGTCCAAAAAGGGGACCGTATTGCAATCATGTTACCAAACTGCCCTCAATATGTAATCTCATATTACGGTGCTCTTACAGCTGGAGGAATTGTGACACAAGTGAACCCAATGTCAGTAGAGCGAGAAATTGAACATATTCTAAATGATTCTGGGGCAGAAACGATTATCGTTTTTGATCCATTATACCCTCGTGTAAAAAGCGTTCAGCAAAATACGAAACTTAAAAATGTTATTGTTGTTAGTTTACAGCCTTCCACTCAATCCATTGGAGATGACTTCACATTTGAACAATTTATGGCAAAAGCAGATGGGAAGGTACAGCCAGTAGATATTGATCCAGCTCATGATGTAGCTGTACTTCAATATACTGGTGGAACGACTGGCCGTTCAAAAGGGGCTATGTTAACACACCGTAATCTATTAGCTAATGTTATTCAATCTCACGAATTCTTTAAAGAGTCAACTGAGACGGGGAAAGAAAAATGCTTAACCGTCATACCTTTGTTCCATGTTTTCGGGATGACGTCTTGTATGAATCTATCAATCTATAATGCTGCAGAAATGATTATGCTTCCACGCTTCGATTTAGAAGAAGTATTAAATACGATTAAGAACGAGCAACCAACCATCTTCCCAGGTGTGCCAACGATGTATGTAGCGATTACAAGCCATCCAAAAGCAGAGGAATATGGAATTAATAGTATTGAAATTTGTAATAGCGGTAGTGCTCCCATGCCTCTCGAGCTAATGAAGAACTTTGAAGGTAAAACGGGTTCTAAAATTCTTGAAGGGTACGGATTATCAGAAGCTGCACCAACAACACACTGTAACCCACTATTTGCTGATAGAAAACCAGGTAGTGTTGGAATAGGCTTCCCTTCAACAGACTACAAAATTGTTGATTTGGGCACCGGAACAGAAGAAGTACCTGTTGGAGAATTAGGAGAGGTCATTATAAAAGGGCCACAGGTCATGAAAGGCTATTGGAATATGCCTGAAGAGACTGCTAATACTCTTCGGAATGGATGGCTTTATACAGGTGATATTGCTAAAGTCGATGAAGATGGCTACCTATATATTGTCGACCGTAAAAAAGACATGATTATTGCAAGCGGTTACAATATCTATCCTCGTGATGTGGAAGAAGTCATCTATGAGCATCCAGCCGTACAAGAAGCTGTTGTAATTGGGGTGCCTGACGCCTACCGTGGCGAAAGCGTAAAAGCTGTAGTTGTTTTAAAATCTGGGCAAACAGTCACTGAAGAAGAAATGATTTCATACTGCCGTGACAACATGGCTACTTACAAAGTGCCAACAATTGTTGAGTTCAGAGAACAATTGCCAAAAACAAGTGTTGGAAAAATCCTTCGCCGTGCATTAAGAGAGGAAGTACAAAATACAAAATAATGTCTTTAGAAATTTGCCATAAAAATAGTTTTGAAGCTAGATACGGATGTCTAGCTTCAAAACTTATCAGTGGGTAAAGTTCAAACTTTGGTCATTGATATCAAAAAGCCTCCTCGATTGGAAGGAAATTTTTATGGTATAATTTCGAGGACATTAGAATGATTGCGAGGATTTATTGTGAAAGAGAAAATAACAGAACAAAGCATACGACTATTCGAAAAGAAGGGGTTTAGCGAGACTTCTATTCAAGATATCGTTGACTCACTTGGTGTGACGAAAGGTACTTTTTATTATTACTTTTCCAGTAAAGAAGAATTATTGATGGACATTCATCTTCGTTATATAGGTGATATGTTAAACCATCAAGAAGAAATCTTATCCGATGGATCAAAGGATTGTAAAAGTAAGTTGTATGACATTGTTTATATGTTAATTACGAATATACGAAAACAAGGATTAAGTGCCAAAATCTTCTTCCGCGAGATGAAAAATTTAAACGAAGAAAGATTAGCACGTATTATTCCAAAGCGCGATTTATTTCGCTTAAATATTGAGAAATTAATTAAAGAGGGAATCGAGAAAGGTGAATTCCGCTCAGATTTAAATGCATCTATTGTTACATTTGGTGTGTTAGGCGTGGCGAATTGGAGTTATCAATGGTTTAACCCGAATGGCAGTGTTTCAGAGGAGCAAGTATCTGAAATATTTGTCGATATGATATTAAAGGGAATAGAACAAAGATAGAAGAAATATTTAATAAGGGGATGGCAAATTAGAGCTTCATCATCCCCTTTATATACTTGAAAACTTTACATACCAACTAGTCAGTATTGATGAGGAGGAATGGTTCATGGAACTACAAGATATTAGACGAATCACAATTATAGGAGCAGGTCAGATGGGGCATCAAATTGCGATGCTATGTGCACTTGGTGGGTTTGAAACGACGATCCAAGATGTTCAAGAAAACGCGTTAAAACAAGCAGAGCAAAAGTTGCAGGGGATCATGGACAAATGGGTGCAAAAAGGGAAACTTTCTGATGATCAAAAAGCTGCTGCATTTAGTCGATTATCGTTTACGACAAGCCTAGAAGAAGCTGCTTCAAAGGCAGACTTTATTATAGAAGCAATTGTTGAGAAATTAGACGTGAAAAAGGAAGTTTTTACGAAGTTAGACCAACTAGCACCGGTACATGCCATTCTAGCAACGAACAGCTCTACTATTGTTAATAGTTTAATAGCGGAAGTAACAACACGTCCAGAAAAGGTAGTTAACATGCATTTCTTTTTCCCTCCACTTGTCATGGATTGTGTAGAAGTAGTAATGAGCGAGCAAACCTCTGATGAAACAGCAAGATTGACGATGCAGGTTTCTAAAAAGATTAACCGTACAGCAGTTCTTCTGAAAAAAGAAATCTCTGGATTTATAGCAAACCGTATTTTAGGGGCACTTCAAAGAGAAGCAGTTTCGTTATATGAAGAAGGAATTGCTGATTTTAAAGATATCGATATTATTTGCCGTAAAGCATTAAACCACCCGATCGGGCCGTTTGAATTAATGGATTTATCCGGAATTGATGTCGGTTATTTTGTAATGGAACAGCGCTTTAAAGAAACTGGAGATCCTGCTGATAAGCCTTTCCCTTGTATTGAAGAAAAAGTGAAGGCTGGGCATTTAGGTAGAAAAACAGGTAAGGGCTGGTATGAGTACAATCGTGAAGGAGTGAAGGGTTAATGAGAAGATTTCTACATGTTGAAAAAGAAAACCATTTAGCCGTTATTACGATAGATAATCCACCATTAAATGTATTGAGTAAAGCTGTATTTAAAGAACTTCATGAGGTTTTCTCGGAACTGGAGAGTGATCAGGAGGTTGTAGCAGTTGTAGTTACAGGAGCTGGAAATCAAGCCTTTGTTGCAGGAGCTGACATTAAGGAGTTCCCACAAATGATGGGGAAAACAAACATGGTTGAAGATGTAATGGAAGGACACAGAACTCTGAACTTCATTGAAGAATTCTCAAAGCCAACAATTGGAGTTCTTAACGGTCTAACTTTCGGTGGAGGCTGTGAATTGGCTCTAACATTTGACATTCGTATTGCTGAAGAGCACGTTCAAATCGGACTTCCAGAAGTAAAGCTAGGGCTTTTCCCTGGTGGGGGAGGAACCCAGCGTTTACCTAGACTAGTTGGTACGGCAAAGGCAAAGGAGTTAATGTTCACTGGTGATCCAATTACAGTTGATGTTGCTGAGAAAATCGGACTTGTAAACCATGTTGTCCCAACAGGTGAAGGGTTAAACGCAGCAAAAGTACTAGGTAAAAAGATTACTAGACATTCCTTACAGGCACTTTCACGTATTAAGAGAGCGGTTAATGAAGGAGTAGAAAAGCCGTTACAAGAAGGAATTGAACTAGAAGCAACTCTTTTTGCAGAGATTTTCCAGACGGAAGATATTAAAGAAGGCGTTCAAGCATTTATTGAAAAAAGAAAGCCTGCGTTCCAACACCGCTAAAAAGGAGCTGTCTAAATGCACGAAATTCAAGTTACTGTTCGATTTGGTGAAACCGATGCTCTTGGCCATATAAACAATGCTAGTTATTTCATTTACCTAGAAGAAGCGCGGATTCGTTTTTTTGAATCTGTAGGTTATAACATGAACGTGAAAAGCTGGAACTTCATTCTGGCTTCTACAAAATGTGATTTCGTTAGCCAAGGATATTTTAATCAAATTTTAACGATTAAGACGTACGTTTCTAAGATTGGCACAAAAAGTTTCCAACTTGAACACGAAATCATTTGTTCACAAACAAATGCATTGATTGCAAAAGGAAATGCGATTATCGTGTATTTTGATTTTGTAAATCAGAAGAGCGATGTGATCCCAGCTGAACTAAGAGAGGGATTAGAATCGTACCTAGTATACGCGGAGTAATCTGAATTTTTAATAAATAAGGATTTTGTAAGGAGGAATAAGATGCCGAAGGATACGATTCCTGTTAGAAAAGGCGAGGAGCTGAATGTTGAAGCTCTAGGGTCTTTTCTAAAAGAACATATAGATTTGCCAGATCAACCTCTAGAAATTGATCAGTTTTCAGCCGGCCACTCTAACTTAACTTATCAATTAAGAGCTGGGGATTGGGAAGCTGTTTTAAGAAGGCCACCACTTGGACCAGTGGCACCAAAGGCACATGATATGGAAAGAGAGTTTAAGATTCTATCAGAAATTCAGCCCTTATTCTCACCAGCACCAAAACCGATTCTTTTTTCAAATGATACAAATATCGTTGGTAGTCCTTTTTTCCTTATGGAGAGAAAGCATGGTGTAGTCATTGATTCAACATTTCCAGATCACATCGAGGTTACTATTGATTTGTGTAGACACTTGTCAGAGGTAATGGCAGAGAAACTAGCTCAATTGCACTCTATTAATTATAAGGAAACGGGATTAACGGAGATTAGCAAGCCAGATGGCTTTATGGAAAGGCAAGTGCACGGATGGATTTCTAGATATGAGCGAGCAAAAACTGATGACATTAAAGAAGCTGATACAGTTATGCACTGGTTAGCGAATAATGTTCCAAAGCAAAAAGAAGCAACGATTATCCATTACGATTTTAAATTTAACAACGCAATGTTTAGTGATGACTTACAAACGATGGTTGGACTGTTTGATTGGGAGATGACAACAGTTGGTGACCCACTTGCTGATTTAGGGGTGGCGATGAGCTATTGGACTCAATCAGATGATCCGGATTTACTGAAGGCAGGTTTAGGTAAGCCGCCGATTACATTGCATGATGGCTTCATAACTAGAAACGAATTTATTGAGTTATATAGCAAAAAAAGCGGTAGAGATGTTACGGACATGAATTTTTATTTAACGTTTGCTTACTTTAAATTGGCGGTTATCTGTCAGCAAATTTACTATCGATACAAAAAAGGGCAAACACAAGATAGTCGCTTCTCAAAGTTTAATTATACGGTTAAAAGTTTAATGGTTCATGGAACACAGGCTGTTGCTAATAATGCTTAAGAATGGTTTATAGGGCTGTATGCTTGTGCGACCCTGGCTTTCTTGAAGAGGCAGCCTAGAATGAAAAATTCCGAGGTGAAAACATGACGAAGATTCACCTTCTTATTCGAAAAGAAGACATTGACGAAGAGAAAGTAAAAGAAGGTAACAAAATTGCAGTTGTACTAGATGTCTTATTAGCGACTACGACAATCACTTCCGCTCTTAATGATGGGGCAACCGAAGTGATTCCTGTTATGGATCGCCATGAGGCACTCGAATTTGCAAAAGGTTATGATGAGTCTCAACGCATCGTGGCAGGGGAAGAGAAAGCAAAACCAATTGACGGGTTTGTTTATCCAAGTCCAAAAGTAATAGGTAAACTCATTAAGGATAAAACTCTAATTTTATCAACGACAAACGGTACGGTTGCTTTAAGAAAGGCATCTCAAGCTAAAAAAGTGTATGTTTCTGCGTTAATTAACAATCTTACAGTTGCAGAGCGCATCCATGAAGAAAAGCTTGATGCAGACACCATCTTGGTTGTATGTTCGGGTAACTCTGGTGAACTCAGCTTAGAAGATTTTTATGGAGCAGGCCATTTTATTAGCTGCCTTTTGGAGAACGATACATCTTATCAATTAACAGATGCTGCAAAAGCAGCGCTACATTTTTATACCGGTAGTTCAAATGACTCTTATGATATTCTCCAATCTTCATATGTTGGTCAATTATTTGATAAGCATGACGGTGTGGATGAATTGCTTTTTGCCTCTAATAAAGGTGCGGTTCCAATTGTCCCTATTCTTGAAGGTAGAAAAGTCGTTATTGAAAATCCAGTCAAATTACACTCAACACAATAATATCTGCAGCAACTAGCAAGGAGGGAATCATAATGGAAAAAACAAATGAAAAAAATAGAGGTGCTAGCTTTCTATTTTCAAAGATTGACACAGCACAACTTTTTACACCTGAAGACTTTACTGACGAACATAAAATGATCGGTGCAACTGCTAAGCAGTTTATTGAGAAAGAGGTAGTTCCAAATAAGGATGCTATAGAAAATCAAGATTTTGAATTAGTTGTTTCATTGCTAAAAAAAGCAGGTGATTTAGGCTTATTAGCTCATAGCATTCCAGAAAGCTACGGTGGACTTGGGTTAGATAAGATTAGTAAAGGAATCGTCGGTGAGATGGTTGGCCCTTCAAGTGGGTATGGTGTTGCGCACTCAAACCATACGTGTATTGCAACCTTGCCAATTACCTATTTCGGAACTCCTGAACAAAAGTCAAAGTATCTACCTAAAATGGCTTCTGGTGAATTTATTGGTGCCTACTGCTTAACAGAGCCTAATGCAGGATCAGATGCCCTAGCTGCTCAAACAACTGCTCGTCTCAATGAAGAAGGCACATACTATGTGTTAAATGGTTCTAAACTCTATATCACAAATGCAGTGTTTTCTGACACTTTCATCGTGTACGCAAAAGTGGATGGGAAAGACTTTACTGCGTTTATCGTGGAAAAGGACTTCCCAGGGCTTTCACTAGGACCTGAAGAAGACAAGATGGGGATTAAAGGGTCATCGACAAGAACAGTCATATTTGAAGATTGCTTGGTTCCTGTAGAAAACCTTCTTGGTGAAGTAGGAAAGGGTCATGTTATTGCTTTAAATGTGCTGAATCTAGGTCGTTTCAACCTTGGATCTGCGTGTATGGGTGCTGCAAAATACAGCCTGAAAAGAGGAGTACAA
The DNA here is from genome assembly GCF_042865285.1 of Cytobacillus spartinae. Classification (NCBI taxonomy): domain Bacteria; kingdom Bacillati; phylum Bacillota; class Bacilli; order Caryophanales; family Bacillaceae; genus Cytobacillus; species Cytobacillus spartinae. The sequence continues at coordinate 287,649 of NZ_JBIACK010000002.1, forward strand.
TTTGTTCAGGAGAGAAAGCAGTTTGGAAAAACGATTGGTGAATTCTCTGCATCTAAAGAAAAGATTGCAAAGATGGCTTCTCAAGTATTTGCTGCTGAATCCGTACAGTATCGAACTGCGAGTTTAATTGAAGAAGCACTCGAGGGCTTATATGAATCCCAGGACCTTAAGTTAATAGGTAAGCAGTTAAGTGAATACGCAACGGAGTGTGCAATTTGTAAAGTATTTGGTTCTGAAACATTGGATTATGTAGCAGATGAAACTTTACAGCTTCACGGTGGCGCTGGTTTTATAAAAGATTATGGAATCGAACAGATTTATCGCGATTCAAGAATCAATCGTATTTTTGAAGGTACGAACGAAATTAATCGCCTTCTAATTCCAACCCATCTATTTAGAAAAGCAATGAAGGGTGAAGTTAATCTCCAAGTAAAAGTAGAGGAAGCAGTACTTCAGCTACAAAAACCTTCCTCTCCATATGAAGGCGAGTTCAGTAGAGAGCGAGAAGCTGTGGATCTTTTAAGAAACGTCTTCTTATTAAGTGCAGGTCTTGCGTACGAAGCTTATGGTCCTACTCTTGTGAATGAACAAGAAACGTTAATGAGATTAGCAGATTTAGCTATCTACCTTTTTGCAGCTGAGTCTGTTGTGTACCGTACTTTTAAAACGATTGAGTCTAAGGGTGCCGCTGGAGCAGAAATAAAAATGGGCTTAACTAGAACATACTTAGAGAATGCTGTTTCTCAGGTAGAACGTATTTCTCGTTCATTAGTGAATGAATTTACCTCTGGAGAAAAACAACAGCAGTTAACAGGGCTGTTATTTAGAGAATGCAGCAAGTATAGCTCATTTGGGAAAGCGTTTGAGCGAAACCGTGAAATTGCTGATAAGCAGTATGAAGGAAACCAGTTTGTTTGCTAGGATAAGGCACCACGGTGCTGGCTTAGTACCGAAAACCTTTAGACTTTTTGAAAAATGGGTATTAAAAGAGCTTCTTAGTACCTGAAATCTACCGAAATTTTTAAAATAGGAATCAATATAGAATGTTAATGCAAGAAATTATCGAAATTACCTAAAAATGTGTACTAACTTAGGATATTAATACGTAAAGTACAAGGTTTTTAAGAAAACAGGTATGTATTCATCAAGATGTGCTGCATGAACGCTTTGATTTTAGTGGTTGTTTTCAATGGTCACGGTCTAACTTTACTTTTTATAAGGGGGATTCCAAATGCGTTTTTCTCAATCAGTTGCACTGATTACTGGTGCTGGTAGCGGAATCGGAAAAGCGTCTGCCATTCGACTTGCCAATGAAGGCGCGAAAGTCATTTTAGTTGGAAGAACAAAATCAAAGCTAGAGGAAACAGCACAAGAAATTAACGAAACGAAGAAAATTCCAATGGCTGAAATTTTTCCAGCGGACGTTACGGATGAAGAGGATGTTCAAGAGCTTGCTCAATACGTCCAGGAGCAGTTCGGTGATTTACATGTTTTAATCAATAATGCAGGTGGTTCTAAACATGGGAGAATTTTAGAAACATCAGCAAAAGATTGGGATTATGTTCAATCAGTGAATTTAAAGAGTGTGTTCCTTGTTACAAAATGGCTTGGAAAAATTATGGTAGATAAGGCTAAGGAAGAAAATCAAAAGGAATTCCGCTCAATCGTAAATGTTGCGTCATTATCTGGTCATCAAGCAGGTGCCCTCATTCCTCATTACAGTGCAGCAAAGGCAGCTGTTATCAACTTGACAAGGTCTCTTGCACTAGAGTTCGCTCCATACGGAATTAATGTCAATTCAGTTTCACCAGGATTTGTTGAAACACCTCTTACAGAAGCAGGTCTACAAAACGATCAATTTGTAAAAGCAATCGAGAGAAATACTGCATTAGAAAGAGTAGGTAAAGCTGACGAAATTGCAAATGTCATCTCATTCCTAGCTTCTAGTGAAGCATCGTATATGACAGGGTCAGATGTCCTTGTTGATGGTGGCTGGTTAATTAAGTAGGGCTTCAACCGCCCTCATAAAAATAAATCTATGTTCTGTCTTCAGTAGCAAGAATCATAGAATGGTAGAGGCAATCAACAAATGGAACTCGTTGAAAAAATATGTTTCAGCGCGTTCTTCTTTAATCTAGCATTTCCAATGTTTACAAAGGGGATATAGAGAGAAATGAAGCCTGTTAAAATTAGAAAGGGGAGTTTATAAAATGAGTGAACAACATTTATTAGTGGATGTAAAAGGTCCTGTTATGACATTAACATTAAACAGACCGGATAGCTTGAATGCTTTTAGTCCTGATATGATTTTATCTTTAACTAACACACTTCGTGAAGCTCAAACGAATGATGAGGTACGTGCAATTGTTTTAGCTGGAGCGGGACGATCATTCAGTGCTGGTGGCGACGTTAAAACAATGGGGCAAGCAAAGCCAACAGATGTTTACGATCATATTGGTAGACTTAATGAATGTATCTTAACGATGAAAGAAACCGAAAAGCCCATAATTGCTGCTGTTCATGGGTTTGCAGCTGGAGCTGGTTTTAATCTTGCCTTAGCTTGTGATTTAATTATTGCGGCAGAGGACAGCAAATTTGCATTAAGCTTCTCACAGGTTGGATTAATTTCAGATGGTGGTGGCTCTTATTTTCTTCCAAGATTAATAGGTCCTCACCTTGCAAAACAATTTTTCTTTAGTGCAGAACCAATTTCTGCAGAAAGACTATATCAGTTAGGTGTTATCAATCACCTCGCTCCACTTGAAAACTTACAAGAGGAAGTTACAAAGTTTGCTACTAAGCTAGCACACGGGCCTAGCAAAGCATACGGAAAGATTAAAAAGATTGTTGACCATTCTTTTACAGCAACTTTAGAAGAAATCCTTGAACAGGAACGAGTAACACAAACTTTAATGGTTCAAACGGAAGACCATTTAGAGGGTGTAGCAGCTTTTAAAGAAAAAAGAAGACCGGTTTTTAAAGGAAAATAAAATAATCATCTAGAAGGGGTATATAGTATTTAATATGTGTTTTTTGAAATGCATATACAGCCTTAAGATGCCAAAAACGGATGAAAATAGGAGGAGACTATGAAAGCAGTTCAATTTACTGAATATGGTGGACCAGATGTATTAAAAGTCGTAGACGTTGATAAACCAACTCCGAAAGAAAATGAAGTATTAATTGAAGTACATGCAATTGGTGTAAACTACGCGGACACGGCTAGACGTGAGGGGCAGTATGTTGTGCCAACTCCACTGCCATTTGTACCAGGTGCTGAAGTAGCTGGAGTAGTAGTTGAAGTAGGTGATAAAGTAACTAATATTAAACCGGGCTCTAGAGTGGTAACGCTAATTGGATCTGGGGGTTATGCAGATTATGCATTAGCGGACGCACGTTCAGTGATTCCATTAGTTGAGCAACTAAGCTACGAGACAGCAGTGGCTCTTCCTCTTCAAGGTTTAAGTGCTTATCATATTTTAAAAACAATGGGTAGATTAGAAGAAGGTGAAACGGTTCTAGTCCATGCTGCAGCAGGTGGTGTAGGAACGATTGCTGTTCAACTAGCAAAAATTTTCGGAGCAGGAAAAGTAATTGCAACTGCAAGCTCTGATGAAAAGCTATCACTTGCTAAAGAGCTAGGAGCCGATGTGCTTATTAATTACACAAAGGATGGCTGGGAGAAAGAAGTACTAGAAGCCACAGGTGGTAAAGGGGTAGATGTTGCACTTGAAATGGCCGGCGGTGATGTATTTAATAAAACACTAAAATGCCTAGCTACATTTGGTAGACTAGTGATCTATGGTGTAGCAAGTGGAGAACAAGCTAGTTTCCATCCATCTTTATTAATGGGAAGAAATCAGTCTGTAATTGGTTTCTTTTTACCGCAAATCATGAGAAAGCCACAGCTTCTTCAAGCAAGCTTACAAGAGTTATTTACTTATCTTGGTGATGGTAGACTTCAATTAAAGATTGGAGAAGTGTTCTCTCTTGATGAAGCGGCAAAGGTACACGACCTAATGCAATCTAGAAAAACGACAGGGAAGCTAGTCTTAGTGCCTAATAGAGGGTAAAAGTTTTAAATGAAGCGGGCGTCATACAATCGTCCGCTTCTCAATAAAATGATTATGTATGCGCTTTCATTACTAAGGGAGGGACTTAATTGAATACAAAACATCTAGCTTTTTGGCCTAGAATTACAAAATCTTTGACAGTACCCGAAACGACTTTATATGATAATCTACTTGTTTCTGCGAAAAGGTACCCAAACAAGCCTGCCATACATTATTATGGTGCATCTTTCACTTACAAAGAGCTATTGCAAGAAGTAGATGCTCTTGCTGGATATTTGGAGAATAAATTAAATGTTAAGCAAGGTGATCGAATTGCATTATTTATGCAAAACTCACCACAGTATATGGTAGCGTTTTATGCTATTTTACGAGCAAGAGCCGTTGTCGTCCCTATTAATCCTATGAACACCCAAAATGAGTTAGAGTTTTATATTAAAGACTGTGATGTGAAGACGGCCATTGTTGGTCAAGAACTCTATAAAAACATAGCTCCACATCAGAATCATACTTCATTACAAAATCTTATCATCGCTGCCTACTCAGATTACATTCCAACAGACGAAACCAACCCTACACTACCAGCTGAAGTAACTGCACCTAGACATATTTTTAATCAAGAGAACCATTACTTATGGAAAGAAGCAATCGATGCTAATCTGAATCCATCCACATATTCAGGTGAGCCTGATGATATGGCTGTGTTGCCATATACATCGGGAACAACTGGAATGCCCAAAGGATGTATTCATACGAATCGTACCGTTCAAGCAAATGTTGTAAGTGCGTACCATTGGTCTGCTACTACATCTGACTCTGTTCATTTAGCAACTCTTCCATTTTTTCATGTGACTGGGATGCTTCATAGTATGCATGCACCACTTTTTGGCGGTGCTGCACTAGTTATTTTAACGAGATGGAATCGAGACTTTGCAGCTAAATATATTGAAGAGTATAAATGTACACATTGGGTTAACATCAGCACCATGGTGATAGACTTTTTAGCAAATCCTAAATTAAAAGACTATGATATCTCTTCTTTACTAAGCATTTCTGGCGGAGGGGCTCCATTGCCAGAAGCTGTTGGGGAGAAATTAAACCAACTGACTGGCATTAAGTTTGTAGAGGGCTACGGTTTGTCAGAAACAATCTCTCATACACACTTTAATCCACCTGAGCGTCCTAAGTTACAGTGTCTAGGAATTCCTTCTTTTGATACAGACGCTAGAATTGTTGACCCAACTACATTAAAAGAACTTGGGATAGGTGAGATTGGTGAAATCGTTGTAAATGGCCCGCAGGTGTTCCAAGGCTACTACAACCGTCCAGAAGAAACAGTACAGTCCTTTTTTGAGATGGATGGAAAGAAATTTTTCCGTACAGGAGACATAGGTCGAATAGATGAAGAGGGATATTTCTTTATTGTTGACCGTGTAAAAAGAATGATTAATGCTTCAGGATTTAAAGTATGGCCAACCGAAGTGGAATCCCTACTTTATAAACATCCTGCTGTTCAGCAAGCATGCGTTGTCGGTGTTCCTGATGAGAAAAGAGGAGAAACGGTAAAAGCGTTTGTCATTTTACACGCAGATTCAGTTGGAAAAGTGACTGAAGATGAATTGATTGAATGGGCAAAAGGTCAAATGGCAGCTTATAAATATCCTAGATTTGTAGAATTTAAGGACCAGTTCCCAACAACAGCAAGTGGAAAAATTTTATGGCGTAAGCTTCAAGAAGATGAGTGGAATAAAATGAAAGTGGGGGAGAATTCATGAGCAAAACAGTAGAAACAGTAACAGGTCCAATTCCGGTTGAACAATTAGGAAAAACATTGGTTCACGAACACTTTATTTTTGGATACCCGGGTTATCAAGGAGATGTAACATTAGGTCCATTTGTTGAGGAAGAAGCTCTAGAATATGCGATTGGTATCGCTAGACAAATGATGAGTCACGGAGTGAAAACAGTAGTGGATCCAACACCAAATGAGTGTGGACGTAATCCTGTATTCTTAAAAAAGCTATCGGAAGCAACTGGACTTCAAATTATTTGTGCTACTGGCTATTACTATGAAGGAGAGGGAGCACCTCCATACTTTAAGTTAAGGCAAGCACTTGGAACGGCCGAGCAGGAAATCTATGAAATGTTTAAGAAGGAAATTACGGAAGGTATTGCGAATACAGGTATTAAGCCAGGAGTTATCAAGCTTGCTTCAAGTAAAAATCAAATTACAGATTATGAACAAATGTTCTTCCGTGCTGCAGCTAAAGTTCAACAGGAAACGGGCATTGTTATTCTAACTCATACGCAAGAAGGAACAATGGGGCCTGAGCAAGCCAAGTTGTTAATTGAATTTGGTGCTGATCCAAGTAAAATCATTATCGGTCATATGGATGGAAACACGGATCCTGAGTATCATAAAGCGGTCATGGATCAAGGTGTGAAAATTGGCCTGGATCGTTGGGGGATTCAAGGAATGGTGGGAGCACCACCTGACCAAGAGAGAATTGAAACACTGTTAGAGCTACTTGACGCTGGATATGAAGATCAGATTTTACTGGCTCATGATTCAGTAAATATTTGGCTTGGGCGTCCGCCGGTTATGCCAGAACCTATTATGAAAATGATGGAGAATTGGCATCCAGGTCATTTATTTGATAATATTCTGCCAATTCTAAGTGAGAGAGGCGTTTCTGACGAACAAATTGAAAAAATGTTTGGTACGAATGCCAAGGCTTTATTTTCTGGGAATACAACAAAAATTACAACTTAGGTTTTTGTTCTGTACTTTTTAAATTTTTTTAGGCTCCATGTAAAAGTGGAGCCTAACTTCCCTTAAAACTAAAAACTACATGAATGAAAATTGGACATCCTATTAAATCACCTTTTTGACCTTCTATCATAAGATAAAAGTAGGTTCAAAAAGGAGGCGTGGTTTTTACTCATGGATAATCATTTTTTCAAGAATGTTGAAAAGAAAACTGGCGTAAATATGAAGGATATTTTTGATTTAGCAAACTCTTTACAAAGTGCAAATTTTAAAGACGAAAAAACTGTTAGAAACGTAATTAGAAGAGTTTCTCAAATTGCAAATAAACCAGTTTCTAAAGAAATGGAAGATAAAATTGTAAAATCCATTGTCAACGAAGGAAAACAATTGGATTTTAATACGATCTCCAAAATGATTAACAAAAAGTAAATTTACACATACGCAGTGGGATGGAATCAAAAGAATATTTGCCAGCGAAAATACACAAAATAAAGAAGCTTACATCATAACGTAAGCTTCTTTATTTTGTTTGTTTAAGGATGTTATAAAGCGTGTCTGAGTAATTTGTAAACGCTCCGGTGGCACCCCAGTCTATTAATTTCTCCATGTCGTTAGTTTGGTTAACGGTATATGGATGAACAAGTAAGCCAGCAGCTCTTGCAGTTTTAATGTACTCCTCGGAAATCATATCGAAATTAGGTCCAACTCCTACAGCATATTCCTTCAACTTTGTTAATTCATTTTTCGTTAACATAGCAGGTTGCTTGTAGGAAAGTAGCTGTATTAAAGGAATGGTTGGCTCCATTTTATGAATATGATTTAAGCTTTCTGGACTAAATGACTGCAATATAACTTTAGAGTCATGAATTTGTTCTCCAATTAGGTTGTATTTTCTAAGGAGTTCAACAAGTTTTTCCTCCATGCCAGGATAAATAGAAGGTTTTTTTGTTTCTATATAATATAGGACGTCATCTCCGAAGTATTGAAAAATTTCTTCAAGTGTCGGTATTTTTAGAGACTCAAAGGAAGGATTAGCTTGTGAAGGAAATTCCTCATTAAACCAGGATCCAGCATCAAGGTTTTTAAGCTCCTTAAGAGTATAGGATCGTACATGGCCCTTTCCATTCGTGGTTCTATCAACTGTATGATCATGTAATGCCACAAGTTCCCCGTCTTTTGTCATTTGTAAATCGATCTCAATATAGTCTGCACCTAATTCCAACGCCATTTGATAAGAGTCAATGGTGTGTTCAGGAGAATAAGCTGATGCACCCCTATGGGCAATAATGATAAATTGATCATTCATTTTTTCTTGTGTAGTAGTAGTAGTAGTAGTAGTTGTTGTTGTTGTTGTTGTTGTTGTTGGCGTAACAGAACAACTGGTCAAAAAAATGAGAGTTAAAACGGAAAGTAGTTTAAGACTAATTTTTAACATAGAGGCCTCACTTTTAATGAATTTGGTATAGAGATATCTATGGTTACTATTAACATTTTATAATATAATTGGGTAAAATACTTATAAATTACTAATTTAGATTTATAAGTAAATTATAAATTAAATTGACAATATTGTCATAATTTTGTAAAATATATTTAAGTTAATATATTTTGTGATGGAGATTTGGAGCGCACACAAATTGCTTAGCAAAACTAGGCATTTTTGTGGGCGCTTTTATTTTTAACAGAGGGGAGAGAAAAATAACGATAACTATATCGACACTAACCATCTTAGAACGATTATTTTTAGCTGCCTTACTGGGAGGATTAATAGGATGGGAACGTGATTTACGAAATAAACAAGCCGGATTTAAAACTCACCTTTTAGTATCAGTGGGTTCGGCATTGATTATGATTCTCTCAATCTACGGATTTAATGAAACGATTAATCATATTAACGCAAGATTTGACCCTGCAAGACTTGCTCACGGTGTTATTAGTGGAATTGGTTTCTTAGGTGCGGGAGCTATTCTGAGACACTCTAACAACTTAGTTACGGGAATTACCACAGCTGCTACTTTATGGGTAGTTGCAGCGATAGGTCTAAGTGTTGGAAGCGGTTTTTATTTACCAGCTTTAATTACAACAGGGATTGTATTAATTAATGTTTTTCTACTAAGAAGTCTTGAATTTAAGTTTTTAATCCCTAAAAAATATGTGACCATTAGTTTAGTTGTTTCGGAAGAAGCTAAGGTGCTCGGAAAAGTGAACAAATTACTAAAAAATGAAAGCGCTGTAATCAAAGGCATAACGATGTCGGATGAGTATTATTTTCTTGATGAGGGATTTTTATCTTTTGATATCGACATTAAGTTATCTACCAGGAAGAATATATTACTAATTTCGCAAAGGCTAAGTGCCTTAGAGGGTGTGAAGCAAGTGAAAATAGATAATATAAATGTGCAGTCTCCTCAGGAAGATTTATAGAAAAATTTTTTATGTAGCTTTTTACAACAGGAAGGGAAGGGTGTAAGTGAAGAAAGTTGAACTAATCAATATCTCTAAATCCTATGATAAGAAAAATGACGTAATTTCCAATATTAACGTAACGATTGAACCAGGTGAGTTCTTCGTTCTAGTTGGGCCTTCTGGTTGCGGAAAAAGTACGATGCTTAGAATGATTGCTGGCTTAGAGGATATTACGGGTGGAACGTTAAAAATTGGTGAGAGTGATGCTACTATGCTTCCACCAAGTAAACGTGACATTTCAATGGTGTTTCAGAATTATGCATTATATCCACACTTAACTGTAGAAGAAAATATTGTATTTGGCCTTCATGTGAAAAAAATAAATAAAGTAGAAAGAAAAAAACGCTGTGAAGATGTAGCAAAAATGTTAGGGTTGTCCGACTATCTCAAAAGAAAGCCTAGAGAATTATCAGGTGGTCAAAGACAGCGTGTCGCACTCGCGAGAGCAATTGTCAATCAAGCACCAATCTGTCTGATGGATGAACCACTTTCTAATCTTGATGCGAAACTGAGAGCACATATGAGATCTGAAATTAGACAAATTCAAAGACGACTGGGTATTACGATGATCTATGTAACACATGACCAAGTTGAAGCTATGACCATGGGAGATCGCATTATGATTCTCCATGACGGAAAAATACAGCAAATTGGAAAACCAATAGATATCTACAATAATCCAGCTAACCCATTTGTTGCAACCTTTATCGGTTCACCGCCGATGAATATTGCGAAGGCAAAAGTAGACAAGGGGACTTCGGAAATTATTTTAAGTGAAACTGGTCGTATTAAAGTACCAGTTGAGGAGTCACATCTACTTAAAAACAATGAAGTGATTGTAGGTATTCGTCCAGAGCATTTAAAAACACCTTCTAAGGATAAGAAGGATGAAGTTAAGACGCATGTTGAGGTAATAAATGTAGAGGTTCTTGGTACGGAAACCATCTTCTCTTTTAAACTAGGGGAAAATGAGTGGCTAGCAAAATGGAACGGACAATGGAGTATTCAAGTAGGAGATGTCATTCCTGTTGTCATTAACTATGAATCTATTTGTTTATTTGATAGTCAGACGGAACAAACGATCAAGACACCATCTGATATTGAGAACCATGTGTTTGATAAAGAGGTGCTCATATGAAAGCAGAAGTAAATAATAGTGTAGTCTATTCGAGACCTCAGTTAAGTATCTGGAAGCGATCACTAAATGCAAGAACAGCACTGTTGTATCTTTTGCCTTCCATTTTATTGTTTACTGTTTTTATCTTTTATCCGATGTTTAGAACGATATATCTTAGCTTTTTCTTAACAGATCAGCAAGGGGTTGCGGCATTATTCGTAGGTTTTGAAAACTACACTTACTTATTACAAGACCCGAGTTTTAGAAATAGTGTAAAGGCAACAGCACTGTTTGTTCTTTACACTGTACCTACCGGAATTATTATTGCTCTTTTCTTAGCGTTGCTAGCAAATGAAAAGTTAAAGGGAATCGGCTTTTTTAGAACGATTTTCTCTTCTACAATGGGGATCTCAGTTGCAGCTTCCTCAGTAGTTTGGCTATTCTTATTTCACCCAAGTGTGGGGATGTTTAATCGTTTATTAAGTGTATTAAATCTTCCACAAGTCCAATGGCTTTTAGATCCTGAATGGGCACTAATCTCTGTTTCTATTTCAACCATTTGGCTCAACACAGGATTTACCTTCCTAATTCTTTTAGGAGGACTTCAAAATATAGATGAGCATTTATATGAAAGCGCTAAAATAGATGGTGCTAGTTACTGGTATCAATTAAGAAGAATTACTTTACCCATGCTTTCACCGACATTGTTCTTTATTATTACGATTACCCTTATTAACGCATTTCAAACCTTTGGGCAAATTGATATTTTAACAAAGGGTGGACCTTCGCAGGCTACCAACTTAATCGTTTACTCTATATACCGTGAAGCATTTATCAATTACCAGTTTGGTACAGCAAGTGCTCAAGCAGTTGTGCTCTTTATCTGTATCTTGGTTATTACGATTCTTCAATTTAAGCTAGGAGAAAAGAAGGTGCATTATCAATGAGCCTATCAAGAAAAATACTTCTATACATTTTGTTAGCGCTGTCAGCCTTCCTAGTGTTTTTTCCGGTTTTATACGCATTCATGATTAGTTTTATGACAGGCGGAGAAATCCTACAAGGGAAATTTTTTCCTAAGGCTATTACGTTTGAAAACTATGCAAAAGTTTTCGAGCGTCTACCCCTGTTTAAATATTTGATTAATAGCTTTGTAGTTTCATTTGGTGTTATGTTAGGTCAGTTAGTGGTATGTAGTATGGCAGCATATGCATTCGTTTTTATCCCTTTTAAAGGTAGAGATTTTATTTTCTTCCTATTTATATCAACTATGATGATTCCTTGGGAAGCGACGATGATACCAAACTTCTTTACAATCACTAAACTGGATTGGATGAACACATACCAAGGCTTAACTGTTCCATTCTTTGCACTTGCTTTTGGTACATTCTTACTTCGTCAACATTTTAAGACAATACCAAAAGAATTACATGAGGCATCTCAAGTTGCAGGTCTTAGTCGTTTTGCATTTTTCTGGAGAGTTATTCTACCAGTCTCCAAAACGAGTCTTGTAACTTTAGGAGCATATGGCTTTTTAACTACATGGAATATGTATTTATGGCCGCTTTTAGTAACTACGAATGATCAAGTTAGAACGGTTCAAATTGGATTAAAGCAATTGCAGTCTCAAGAAATGGCAACCGAATGGGGGGTGGTTATGGCAGGGGTTATTGTTGTAATAATTCCTACATTAATTCTACTTTTCCTAGGTCAAAAGCAATTGCAGAAGGGCCTTACTCAAGGGGCAATCAAATAACCAAAAGGAGTGTTTTGCTGAATGAAGAAATTCTTTAAACCTTTGTTTTTATTCACATTAATTTTTAGTATGGTAATTATGACTGCATGTTCAAACAATGAAAGTACTTCTAAGAATGAAGATGAGCCAGAAAAAGATGCAGGTGAAACTGAAACTACTGGACCAGTAGAAATTACTTTCTGGCATGCTATGTCTGGTGCTGGTCAAGAAGCGTTAGACGGAATCGTAGCAGACTTTAACAACTCCCAAGAAGATGTTGTTGTAAAAGCTGAATTCCAAGGTACTTATGAAGAATTATTAACCAAATTACGTAGTGTTGGTGGAACTGACAATGCACCAGCGATTACACAGGTATTTGAAGTTGGAACTAAGTACATGATTGATAGCGGTTTCATCGAGCCTGTTCAAAAGCTAATTGATAAAGACAACTATGATGTTTCTCAATTAGAAGAAAATATCTTAAACTATTATACAATTGATGGTCAGCTTTACTCTATGCCATTTAACTCGTCAACTCCAGTAATGATTTACAATAAAGATGCATTTAAAGCTGCTGGACTAGATCCAGAAAAAGCTCCTGCAACTTTTAGTGAAGTAAAGGAAGCAGCTGAAAAATTAACGATTTCTGGCAAGCAATATGGTTTCTCTATGCTAACTTACGGTTGGTTCTTTGAACAATTAGTAGCTACTCAAGGCGGTTTATATGTTAATGAAGAGAATGGCCGTGCTGCAGATGCAACGAAAGCTGTTTTCAATGGTGAAGAAGGATTAAGAGTATTTAAATTCTTAGACGATATGAACAAGGCAGGTACTTTTGGTAACTACGGAACGAACTGGGATGATATCCGTGCTGCATTCCAATCTGGTCAAGTAGCAATGTACATGGACTCTTCAGCTGGTGTAGCTGCAGCAATCAACAACTCTCCACATGAAGTAGGAGTTGCATACATTCCTTACGCTGATGAAGCAGAAAGACATGGTGTTGCAATCGGTGGAGCGTCTCTATGGTTATCAAAAGGTATTGGTGATGCGAAACAAGACGCTGCATGGGAGTTCATGAAATTCTTAGCATCTCCTGAAAGTCAAGCAAAATGGCATGTTGGAACTGGTTATTTTGCAATCAATCCTGCAGCGTATGACCAAGAGTTAGTTAAAACTGAGTGGGAAAAATATCCACAATTTAAAGTAACTGTTGATCAATTACAATCAACGAAAAAATCAGTTGCAACTCAAGGTGCATTAATTTCAGTGTTCCCTGAGTCTCGTCAGCAAGTGGTTACCGCTTTAGAAAATCTATACCAAGGTATGGATCCTCAAGAAGCACTAGACCAAGCTGCTGCTGGTACAGATCGTGCAATCGAAATTGCTAATAAAACAAAGTAAAATAGAAATAGTGTGGGCACCATCTTACAAATAGATGGTGCTTTTACTGTAAAAATTGCAAAGATCATGTAAAGTTATCTATGTGTGGTTGATGGAATTCAGAATGTAAGCGAAAATAATGAGGAAATAGCAATATTATAAAATACATATCGAGGTGTAAAGCATGACCAATACATTAATTTATGCCCACCGAGGGAGTAAAGGAACACATCCTGAGAATACTCTTCTAGCATTTGAAGAGGCAATTAGGCTTGGGGTTGATGGAATTGAACTTGATGTACATTTAACGAAGGATGAGCAACTTGTTGTTATTCATGATGAAACCGTAGACAGAACGACAAATGGAAGTGGAAAAGTTAGGGATATGACCTTAGAGGAAATTAAGAAGCTAGACGCTGGATCATGGTTCTCGGATGAATTTAGTCATGCAACTATCCCAACGTTGGGAGAAGTTCTTGAATTATTAAAGGATACAGATATCCGATTAAATGTAGAAATCAAAAATGATGTTGTACAGTATTTGAATATAGAAGAGGTCGTTTTAAAAGAACTAGAGACCTATTCTTATAAAGACAAAAGTATAATATCTTCTTTTAATCACTATACGGTGAAAAAGGTTAGTCAGCTAGATCCTGAGATTGAAACGGCTATTCTTTTTATGGAGCTTTTGGTAGAACCGTGGAAGTACGCAAAATCAATTGGTGCTTCAGCTTTACACGTATACGTACCAGTTGCATTTGCAGATATGAGCAGAAAAGCACAAGATAGTGGGTACCCAGTTAGGGTGTTTACGGTGAATGACGAGGCATTAATGAGTCAATTAATGGATCTAAATATTGATACGATCATGACTGATTTTCCGGAAAAGGCAATGAAAATTAGAGATGCTAAATAGTTAAAGGAATAGCTTTTCTTTTAAAGCAATATTTAGGGCATTAAATCCTAGTGATTAATGCCCGGTTTAATAGGTAAAACACTTCTATTTCATCACATGTTCATGAACATTAGAGCTTCCTAATCGGAGCTAGCAGCCTTGATGGGTAAACTTTTCGGCCTCTGCGTTTCTCCGGAATTGAAATATAAAGGTGTTGCATGGCCCTTGTAATGGCTACATATAACAATCTGCGCTCCTCTTCTAGAGGGGCTTCATCACCATTTCTAAAGGAATCTAGCGCATAGTCATGAGGAATACTTCCATCGACACCACCTATTATATACACCACCTTATATTCTAAGCCTTTTGCTCTGTGGATCGTGCTTAATGTAATAACATTTTCCTGATGCTTAGAAAGGTTCTTTATTTCTTTATTCATAGCCGTCATATGGTCAACATGATCGAGAAAATCCGAAATGGTATTAAATGCTTTAGCAGCCACCTTTAAATCCTTTATATCATCAGATCCCTTATCGAGCTTATTACCTTCATTCCCACGCTTCTTAATAAAATCACCAAACCCCAATTCTTTTTCGACGATTTCAATTGCAGTTAGAGGAGAGAGACCCGAGAGCGATCTTATAACAGGTACCACTTTTTTTAGTTTCCTTTCTTGAAAAGCGAATCCAGTCTTAACTTTGCTTAAGCATTCCATTAAAGAGCAATCCTCTAGAATGCTAGTTGCCTTTAAATCCTGCATCACATTTTGCTTTATAAACATAGAAGGCAATATCTGTTTAATAGCTTGTTGATTATCTTCGTCAAGTGATAATTGGAGAAAGGATAGCATCCCCTTTACAATAAACCTTTCATAGAAAGGCTCCATATCGAGGTCTATTCTAAATGGCAGACTTGAATTGGCTAGTCTTTCAAAAGCGGCTCGACTTCCTGTGTTTGTTCTGAAAAGAATAGCGAAATCTTTAGGCTCAAAACCTTCCTCTATTTTTTCTCTTATATCCTGAACAATCATCGTGGCCTCTTCCTCTTCATCGATAGGAAAGAACAAAGTAGGTGCTAGTTCAGTTGAGAATTGAGCATTCATCTCTTTCGGTCGGCGGTCTCTATTCTTCTTAATAACCCGGTTGGCTGTCTCTACAATTTCATAGCTTGAACGATAATTTTCGTTTAATATAACAAGTTTACTATTAGGGAAATCCTTTTCAAAATGAAGCAGGTAATTGGGGTCGCTTCCTCGAAATGAATAAATAGATTGATCATCATCCCCAACAGCACAAATATTTTTAGATTTTGATGATAATAGCTTTATGAGCTCATATTGAACTTTATTAATATCCTGAAATTCATCGATAAGAAAGTATTCAAAACGCTTCTGATAGATTTCAAGGATAGTAGGGTTTTCTTTTAATAAATAATAACAACCAAGAAGCATATCATCGAAGTCGAACAACTGTCTCTCAGATTTAACATCTTCATAATTTTTATATAAAATGGCAACTTTTTCTTCCCACGCTGATTCTGGTTTTACTTCATGAGGGGAGATAAGGGAGTTCTTCCAAAAACCAATTTGCTGAATAGCTAGATCATAGGCAAACTCCTTCTCATCTAAGTCTAATTGTTTTCCACTATCCTTTAGTATTTGCTCTTTCTGCCAATCTTTCTTTAATAGTTTTTCAGAGCTCCATTTTTCACGATCATGGAAGGAGAGGATCCTATAAAAAATACTATGAAAGGTTCCAGCTAGTAGTTGGGTAATATGAGACTTATTCATACTAGGGTACTGACTTAACCGAGCCTTCATCTCGGCAGCTGCTTTTGCAGTAAAAGTAACTAGCATAATCGAGCGTGGATCAATATTTCTCTCATTCAGCATATAGGCAGTTCGAGTTGTTAAGACACGTGTTTTTCCACTACCTGCTCCAGCAACTACTAGCAATGCTCCATCAATATGAGATACAGCTGAAAGCTGATTGGAATCTAGCTTAACTCCATTTTTCATAAGTAAATCCATGTAACCTGATGAGTGAGTAGTAGATACATGAATCGTTTTTTTGCCAAATGGAGAAGGAATCTTTACTCTTCTAGGTCTATTAAATTCACTAGTTTGCTGTTCAGCAACAATGGACCTAGACTTAGGAATCTTAAATCCATTCCGTTCAACGTATTCAATTTTAGGTGAAGCCTCTTCCGTTGTGGGAATTACTTGGTCTTGGCAGGGCGGGTTTTTCTTTAACAAATGATTAAAATGAGGTTCTTCCCTTATTCCGATGTATAAACGGACACTTTCGCGACAGACAGGACAACAAAGGTTTCCCCTTTTTCCTTCATCGTATATTCTCTGATAATCCTCACGATCAAGCTGATTTATATTTAATAATTTCTTATCATGTATAGCAGTTTTCATGACTAACTCCTTATGTATAAACCTTCAAGTATGATTGTACCCCTATAAAATCTTAATCTAATTCGAATGGTGTAAAAAACATGACAACTTCTATCATATCAAAACATATACATATACTAAAGGGAATCTATGAATTGTTTCATTTTTCCTGCCATAGGGTATAGATAAGTATACCTTCTATAATATGAAAAAGTAGGTGAGACAGATGGGTTATATTGCTCCTGTAACACATTACCAGTATCAACAGTATGCTGAAAGAGATATTAAGAAGGATTACGATCCATTCCATTTTGTTCCTATTAATAAAATAAACCCGGCTTTAAATGAGCAACTCGCTTCTCAAGCACAATACAAAGCTAATTTGGAGAAACCTATAAAAAGGAAGTTGGCTTTAAATCAACGAGCTAAAACCATCAATGATAAAACAATTGAACACACATACAGTGAGCTTACAGGAAAAGGAAAGTATTTTAGCGAATGTATATAATAAAGGAAAAAGTGCTAGCTTTATAATAGGCTAGCATTTTTCGTTTGAAGAGGCTCTTTTCGTAAACTTTGTTGCTATTTAAATGCGTTAATCAGCTTTTGAACAGATTATGGTGCTGCTTTCTTTATTTTTGGAGAAAAGATGCCACGAAACAGCATAGAATCCGTGTTAGAGGCATATACGAATAGCAACAATTTATGCGAAAACAGACCTTGCCAAAAAGGGGTTGGTGATATTGAAGCTTTTAAGGATTAAAGGGGATTGCTACTATTTTCAAGGTGCAGTAAATATTGGGTATATTTTAAAAGATGGACAAGGTTTGCTTATTGATACAGGACTAGAAGCGAGTACAACGAAAAAAATAGTGAAACAACTAAAAAATGAAAATCTACCGTTAAATTATCTAATTATAACGCATGGCCATGCTGATCACTACGGAGGAGCCGCTTATCTTCATAAAAACGAAGGTATTAAAATCTTTGCGCCAAAGCTAGAAGCAGCTATACTAGAAAATCCAATATTAGAGCCCCTCTATCTATTCCATGGTGCAAATCCATTACCCGAATTTCGAAACAAGTTTCTTGAAGGGGAAGCTGTCCAAATCGATCATCTTTTAGAAGAAGGACATTCAGAAATCGGTCCTTTTAAGCTTGAAGCAATTTCCTTACCAGGACATAGCTATAATCAAATGGGAGTCCGAATCGATGACATTCTTTATGCCGCAGATTCTTATTTCGGAATAGATGCACTTAAAAAGCATAAGATTCCATACATTGTTGACTGTCAGGAAACCATCCAATCGTTAGTAAAATTACAAAGTTTAAATATTTCTGGAGCAGTTCCAGGTCACGGTCATTTTGAAGAAGACTTTAAACGGACTGTTGCTGAGAATTTAAAGGTTCATGAGGATGTAATAGTAAATATAAAAAAGATCCTGAAGATGTCCAAAGACGGAATTTCGTTTGAGCAGTTAATGAAGGAACTGTGTAAAATATATGAAGTGTCACTACCGAATGTTCCTTCATGGATGCTTTATCGGACGGCAGTGACCGCCTATGTAACAAAGCTTGTGAAGGCAGGGGAGGCACAGTTGTCTGTGAAAGATTATACTCTAAATATTTACATGGTTTAGTTTAGATAGCAAAAAAGAAGCTTAAGGTATAACCTTGAGCTTCTTTATATTAAACATTCTTCTTCATAGTTTTATGAGGGATTCCGGCATCTAAAAACTCTACAGAGATTACCTCATATCCAAGGTTTTCGTAGAACGGAATCGCATGTGTTTGAGCATTAAGCTTTAGAGCGGATACTCCACTTTCTATTGCAAATTGTTCTATTTTTAACATAATTGCTTTACCTGATCCACTTTTACGCTTATCCTTCATCACACAAATTCGTTCTACTTTTCCGTACCCATCGACGACGCGAAAGCGACCGGCTCCAATAGGTTCTTCATTATCATAAAGTACAAAGTGAGTGGATTCAGATTCAAACTGATCAATTTCTTCTTCCATCGGTACTTGCTGTTCATTTACAAATACAACCTTGCGAACTTCTAATGCATCTGCAAACTCTTTTTCATTCGTTACAATTTTTACTTCCAATTCCATTATTCCTTTCCAAGACGAAATGTTTCGTAAACGGTCCACATTCCATTATCTAGTTGATATAAAAGGTGAAAACGATCGACTGTTTCCTCGTGATTTATTTGGTGCATTCTTAATGAGCCGTAAACGTCTGAATGCTCGTCATTTGAAAGCTGTTGGCCAACTGTAATATGAGGAACAAAAGCGAATTCAGGTTGTCCTCCAAAAGGTAGGGCATGAAGGGCTTCATGCAAATCTTCTAGTTCTTGTGTAGGCTCGACTTTTAAATAAATGACATTGTTTACAGGTTGAAAAGAGCTAAACTTAGGAACTGTCATATTAAATGGAGGAAATCTTTTCGCCACTTCTTGAAGCTTACTAGCTATTTCTTTTCCATCTTCATCAGGTGCTTCAAAAGGTCCCTTTAATGTCAAATGTGGAGTAATTAAGGCATAATGAGGGTCATAACGCTTTCGGTAAGAATTCGCTAAGTCCTGTAGCTTTTTTGTAGGGAAAATAACAATTCCAAATTTCATCACAATACCTCCATTTTTCATGACGCTTATTTATTGATCCATTCAATAGGTAGATTACGCTTGTCTTTAATTATTCATCATTATATCAAATATTCAATTTATATTACATATTTATGCCTGTTGTTTCATAAATAATGTCAGGATTTTTTTACCCTTCTACAAAGTCCTTATACCCATAAATGGCGGAAAACATTCCTCTTGTAAAGGATTGCATATTTTTACTAGGAGAACATTTTCATTAATGCTCTTTTTAAGTCTGGTTGCCAGTATGTCCATGTGTGGTTCCCTGCAAATTCTTCATAAAAATAAGGAAATGCTTTGCTTTCGATTAGAGTATTAAGTTCGCGGTTAGGGGTTAAAAAGTCCTCAACCTTATTAGCAGTTGTTTTCACTTCTGTTTCTTCAGTTCCAATGACATGATAAATGGATAGGAGATGAGGCTGATCAAACTTTTCTACCGCCTCTAAAACTTCGTCATTTACATAAGGTGACTGAAGAAGGACTTTCCCAAAAGTGTTCGGGTAATTTAAAGCAGCCATTAAAGATACTGTTGCGGCTAAGGAGTCCCCAATCAGTGCTCGTCCCATTCCCATTTGATAAGTTGGGAATTCTCGATCTAGAAAAGGGACTAGTTCATGAGCTAAAAAGCGAATGTACGCTTCGTTTTGTTCCCCTTCTGGATGATATTTTCTACGTCGATCTTCAACATCCTTATAAGGGACTCCAATAATGATTGTGTTTTCCATTTCTTTATTTTCGATTAATTCATCTGCAATACGCCCGATTCGACCTAGTTGGAAATAATCACGACCGTCAGCGGCAATTAATAAGGAATACTTATATAGAGGTGAAAAAGAAGCAGGGAGATACACAAGAATGGTCATATCCTCGTTTAACTCTTTGCTCTTGATGGTTATATCTTTTATCGTACCCTTCGGAAAATTCATTGTTAATTCCTCCAATTGTTCGTATGTAAAATGTAGGTTTACAATCAAGAAAATTGTAACATAAGAATATGAGAAATTCCCGTTCGGAATGATGCTTATACTTTGAACTAGCATACATGCTATAATATGGATATTATTTTTTAATGAAAAACGATTTTTCCGAAAAATTTTTTAGAGGTTCGATTTTCAGGTGAAAAACATAGTTTGCGAGAGGAGCGAGATTTATGAAATATGTTCATAGTCAAGTAGTAACGGAAGCTGCGAAAAAAGCCTTATTTGAACGGGGAGTGTCATTAGAGGAAATTGCTAAAATAGTGTTTGAAATGCAAATTCCTTATAACGAAGGTCTAACCATGGAAGAATGTCTAGATAGCGTGGAAAAAGTATTATTGAAACGTGAAATTCAGCATGCCATTTTGGTTGGGGTCGAGTTGGACAGGCTTGCGGAGGAAAAGAAATTATCTGAACCATTACAAACGATCGTTGAATCAGATGAGGGTCTGTTTGGAGTGGATGAGACCATTGCATTCGGTGCTGCATTAGGCTATGGAACCATAGCGGTTACTACTTTTGGCCATTTAGACAAAAATAAAATTGGTATTATTAAAGATTTAGACACTAAGATGGGTAAGGGAGTACATACCTTTTTAGATGATATGGTTGCTGCGATTGCCGCTACTGCAGCATCTCGACTTGCTCATAGACTTCGAGATTTAGAGGAAGCTCTTCCGGAAGAAGAAGCTTTAATTAAAGAGGGAGAAGTTGTAGCTAAGTAAAGCTGTTAAATTATAAAATACCAAATGGATACCATAGGAACAGGGTTTCTGTTGCATGTATAAAAGTTGTATAAACTGCATAGTTTTATACAAGGGGAATTTTACCTATTTTAAGATTCAAGCTTTACAGTCGGCATAAAATATGAATTATTTGACAACTGTCCAAAGTTATATGATAAAATAGAATTCGAAGTTATGTAAATTTATTAAAGGGGGAAAAGAAATGAAAAAGAAAAGTTTTCTTCTCACTACTATTCTAATCATGACTCTTTCCATGTTTTTAGCTGCTTGTGGCGGCGGAACTGAGAAGGAAGAGGGTGGAGCAGCAGACGGCGGAGATGCTGGAGCTGATAAACCACAATTCATTAGTATTGTAACTGGTGGTACTGGTGGTACATATTATCCACTAGGTGGCGCTTTTGCTTCGATTATCTCTGACGAAACTGGTATCGAAACAAATGCTGAAACATCTGGTGCTTCAGCTGAAAACATGACAACATTAAAAAATGGTGATGCTGAAATTGCGTTCACTCAAACCGACATCGCTTCTTACGCGAAAGATGGTAAGTTAATGTTTGAAGGAAATGCAGTTGAAAACGTTCAGGCAATTGGTACTTTATATCCTGAAACGATTCAAATCGTTACAACGGCAGGGGCTGGAATTACTTCTGTTGAAGACTTAAAAGGTAAGAAGGTTTCAATCGGTGCTCCTGGATCTGGTACAGCTGCAAATGCTGAGCAAATCCTTGAAGTTCATGGCATGACTTTAGATGATATTGAAAAGCAAGATCTTTCTTTCGATGAATCTACTGCAGGTATCCAAGATGGTACAATCGACGCTGCATTCGTAACTGCTGGTACTCCTACTGGTGCTGTTGAAGGTCTATCAGCTACAGAAGACGTTGTAATTGTTCCGATTGCACAAGATAAAATTGATGCTTTAATTGAAAAATATCCTTTCTACATTCAAGATGAAGTTCCTTCTGGAACATATGGTTTAACTGATGCTGTATCAACAGTAGCGGTTTCAGCGATGCTAGCTGTTAAATCTGATCTTTCTGAAGATGTAGTATATGACATTACAAAAGCAATTTTTGAGAACCTTGATCAAGTAACTCATGCTAAAGGCAAAATCATTAGCGCTGAGAAAGCTGTTAAAGGAACTGGAATCGAGATTCATCCAGGTGCTCAAAAATACTATGATGAAAAAGGTTTTAAGTAATTTAATTTAAATTAAATAAGTTAGAAAATATGGCCGGCTAAATAACTGAATTATTGGTTATTGGCCGGTCAAATTTCCTTTATGAGAGTATTTTATTTTATCTAGGCTGTTTTCGCATAGATTGTAACTATTCGTATATTGTCTTTAAAACGGATTTATGTTACTTCGTGGTATCTTTTTTTATCAGCATCATAATTCGTTCAAAAGAAGTCTCAAATATTTTAATAGCAACAAAGTTTACGAATAGAGCCTTCATCAAAAAGTTTAATTAGGCGGGGTTTACATGAAAAAGAAAATAAAGTTTCAAACCATCTTTCTGTTAACCCTCATTTTTACATTCATCGCCATATTGATTGTCATCCCTTATAAACAAGCACTGGTGTTTCAATACCAAAACACCGGAAAAGTGCTTGCCTACATTCCTTTATCTGAGGATAAAACATTTAAAATCAAGTATACACATTCCATTCATTTATCCGACGTAATCGAGAGTTATCAAATCACAAATAACGGACAAATTAAGCAATACGAACTTGAATTCGAGCATTTTTCAATTGGCATGCCAGAAAATGCGTCTGAAGGTGAACGATTTGAACAAAAGGATGGAAAATATTATATTAAGAATATGAACAATTTGTTTCCATCGTTTGATTTGAGGATTGGACAGGTACGTGCCAATCATACTGTAATTTTTCAGAAGAAAGATTACCCTCTTTCAAAAACTATTGAACCTGGAACATGGGTCCGCATAAAGGCGGAAAAATTAAATATTATTCAGCAATTGAAAGGAGTGAACATCCTTGAGTAATAATGGAGAAACTTTATCTAAAGAGCAGCAACAGGAATTGCTTGAAAAGTATGATCCAGAAGCTGGTACTAGACATTTGACTGGTATCTTTGGCTGGATTGTATTCTTTGGCCTTCTAGCGTTTTCCTTGTTTCAACTTTATACAGGGATATTTGGAGTTTTTACTGCACAAATACAACGTACGATTCACTTAGGGTTTGCTTTAGCTCTTATTTTCTTATTATTCCCAGCAAGGAAAAAGGACAGAGGAAGAAACCATAAAGTAGCTTGGTATGATGTCATCTTAGCTGTCATCTCTATTGGAGTAGGGGCGTACTGGCCAATTATGATTGATGAGTTGGTCAATCGAGTAGGGATTATGACGAACCTAGATTTCTATGTCGGCTTAGCAGCTATTATTTTAGTGTTAGAAGCAACCCGTCGAGCAGTAGGATTGCCAATCACAATTATAGCTGGACTATTTTTGCTCTATGCTCTATATGGTCCTTACATGCCGAGCTTTTTAGCGCATCGTGGTTTATCACTAGAAAGACTCGTACAAACGATGTTCTTCACAACTGAAGGGATATTAGGTACACCGCTTGCCGTATCATCTACTTTCATATTCTTGTTCTTATTATTTGGTGCTTTCCTCGTCAAAACAGGTGTTGGTCAATACTTCAACGATTTAGCTGTTTCGATTGCAGGTAGAAGTACAGGGGGACCAGCAAAAGTAGCCATTTTCTCGAGTGCTCTACAAGGAACAATAAGTGGAAGCTCAGTAGCAAACGTTGTAACATCAGGTTCATTCACAATCCCAATGATGAAAAAGCTTGGGTATAAAAAAGAATTTGCCGGTGGAGTAGAAGCAGCTGCGTCTACTGGTGGACAGCTAATGCCTCCAATCATGGGTGCAGCAGCGTTCCTAATGGTAGAATTTATCGGTGGAATTACGTATTGGGAAATTGCAAAAGCAGCAGCGATTCCAGCACTCCTTTACTTTGCAGGAATTTGGATCATGACTCACTTCGAAGCAAAGAGAATTGGTCTTCGTGGTTTAACAAAAGAAGAAATGCCTGATCGAAAAGCAGTGCTTAAGCAAATTTATCTATTAACGCCAATACTGGCGGTTATTGTACTCTTAATGTCAGGAATGAGTGTTACTCGTGCTGCGTTATGGTCAATTTTAATTACTGTTTTAGTAAGTGCAATTCGTAAAGAGACTCGTATCGGTTTTAGAGGGATTATTGAGGCTCTTGTTGATGGTGCACGTACAGCCCTAGGGGTTGCTGCAGCTACTGCAGCAGCAGGTATTATCGTTGGGGTTGTAACAAAAACTGGCTTAGGCTTAAAACTTGCTAATGGTTTGTTAGATCTTGCTGGCGGATTATTAATTCCAACCTTAATGTTAACGATGCTTACCGCAATCGTTCTAGGGATGGGATCGCCAACGACTGCAAACTATGTTATTACATCTACAATAGCAGCTCCTGCGATTATTTTACTAGGTGTTCCAGATTTATCAGCTCACCTTTTTGTGTTCTATTTCGGTATCATTGCTGATATTACACCACCAGTTGCATTAGCAGCCTTTGCAGCAGCTGGGGTTTCAGGTGGAGAACCAATAAAAACAGGGGTTAATTCAGCAAAACTAGCCATTGCTGCATTTATTATCCCTTATATGTTCGTTTTATCTCCTGAACTATTAATGATCGATACAACTTGGACATATCTCATTTGGGTTGTGTTTACAGCATTATCAGGTATGATGGCCATTGGTGCTGGGATTATCGGTTTCTGGATGAGAAAGCTTCATTGGCTAGAACGAATCGGTGGGATTATCGGAGGTATTTTGCTAATCTATCCAGAGGGTTACACAGATATAGTTGGATTGCTTATGTTCATTGCACTTGTTGCTCTGCAATTTATCTTAAAAGACAAAAATACCATCAAACCACAAACAGCTAACTAATTTTACGATGAAAAGAGGTTCTCAGTTATGAGAGCTTCTTTTTATTTGGCTGTTTTAGCATAGATTGTTGCTATCCGTATATGTTCTATAACACGGATTCTATGCTGCTCCGTGGCATCTTTTCTTCCCAAAATAAAGAAAACAGCACCATAATCCGTTTAAAAGCAGTTTAAAGTCCTTAAGTAGCAACAAAGTTTACGAAAAGAGCCTTTTATTTTGTGATGAATTAACTAATTCTCCAATTGGTTTGATATTTGGATTGAGAAATAGAAAGGATGTTTTCCTTTTTAAAGATTCTAGTTTGCTTGCGTAAGTAGCAAAAAGCTCTGAATGAAGAATCTTTATTTTCCCTCACAATAATTCTTCTTTGTGTAATTTGATTCTGATTGGAAAGGTAGATCATTTCCAAAACGATATTTTCCCTTAATGAACGCTCTAATAATCCGTTGACCATGTGTACTCACCTCTTATCTGTTTTTTATTAATAGTATATACGAATATATGTTCTTTATTCAATATTTATACGAATGTTTGTTCTGTTTTTATTTGGTAATAAAATAGGATACTTTTTCGCGCCTAATTGGAATGAGACACGTTTGGTTTCAGTTGCTGATCCAAATTAACTTCCTATGAATAGTTAATGTAAAAAGAGTTAAATAGAAAAACAGCCACAGTATAGTGCTTGTGGCTGTTAAGGTAAATGTTATTTATAAAAATAAGGTTGTTTGTGCAATTTATATTAAGAAACAGAAATAAAATGGGTATAATTGGTGTTAAGCAAATTGTCTCATCATTTTAATTGCGTTAGCTTCTGACAGGATTGCCATTTATCAAGTATCTACTGTCCGAAGTTGGAATGACTTTAGACAGAAATAAGCTAATACCAGAATCGTGAGTTCAAAGTTGGCATGCCTTCAGACAGAAAAATGCTAATTTCAGCATCCAGAGTTCGAAGTTAGCACTCCTTTAGACAGTGTTCCACTAATCTCAGCATCCAGAATTCGAAGTTGGCATGACTTCAGACAGAGTTATGCTAAATTCAGCATCCAGAGTCCGAAGTAGGCATGACTTCAGACAGAGATACGCTATTCCCAGCATCCAGAGTTCGAAGTAGGCATGCCTTCAGACAGAGTTCCACTAATCTCAGTATCCAGAGTCGGAAGTTGGCACGACTTCAGACAGAGATACGGTATTCCCAGCATCCAGGGTTCGAAGTAGGCATGACTTCAGACAGAGTTCCACTAATTTCAGCATCCAGAGTTCGAAGTTGGCACGACTTCAGACAGAGATAAGCTAATCCAGGCATCCAAAGTTCGAAGTTAGCAGGACATTAGACAGAGATACGCTGATCATAGCATCCAGAGTCCGAAGTTGGATTGCATCATCCAACTTATGTAGAAACAAAGCTTAAGAGTATAGCCAAAAATAAAAAGCCCTTTCCAAGCAGGAAAGGGCTTTTTGGATAGAATCCTATGTTATATATTACCATTTATTGAATTATAAGTCTATATTTTTACTTGATTTTAGCTCAAGATTAGGAGGAGAACAAGAAAGAAGAGGTGATTCTATGTTTAGTCAATCTCCCTATAAATGTAGAGTGGAATGGGGCAAACGTGGGGCCAGAGAAGCAGCGGAGAGAGGAGATGTTACTGTTATTGTTGATGTCCTTAGCTTTTCCTCAACAGTCATTTCTGCCGTTCACTTTGGTGCAGAAATCTTCCCATACCCGCCATCTTTAGATGGTCAAAAGTATGCGAATGATAACGAGGCTGAGTTTATCTATGGAAGGGCAGAGGCGGCAAGTGAAGGAAAGGCAACATTATCTCCAATGAGTTTTAACTCTTCCCATTCTAATAGAAAATTTGTCTTATGTTCACTTAATGGTGCTTACTGTACTTGGATTGCATCGAGGGTACCAGCACTATTGGTGGGATCTTTATTAAACGCATCATCGGTGGCAAGATGCGCAAGTGAACTAAGTAATCGAACCAAATCCAATATAACGATTATACCTTGTGGTGAAAAATGGCAAGATAGTAAAGAGAATGAAGATAGCTTGAGACCGGCCATTGAGGACTACTTAGGGGCAGGAGCCATATTATCCTATTTAGAGGGAGACAAATCTCCAGAAGCGTTTGTGTGTATGAGTGCATTTAAAGGTGTTGAAAGCCAAATTGAGAACATAATATGGGATTGCGGAAGTGGAAGAGAGTTACGTGAAAGAGGCTTTTCTAAAGATGTTAAACATTGTAGTCGTTTAAATGTTCTTGAAACGGTCCCATTATTAAAATACGACCATTTTGTTAAGTTATAGTTTAAACATTCACTAATAAAGAGGTGCAATATGAAAATTGTTGAAACAGAGTACTCAGTAATTATCAATGGTACTGAGATTGAGGGGTTTATTGATAAAGAGCAAACTTGTTCTAACTGTCAGGCAAATCTAATCTATTATGATGAGTTTGATGCTTACTTTTGTGCATATTGTAATGAATGGAAAGAAAGTAAGTGCGAAGATCCAACTTGTTTCTATTGTCCCAATAGACCTAATAAACCTCTTAATAACTAATAACAAGATTATCCGTAGATCTCAAAGATTTTTGTTCCCAACATATTCACCATATGATAAACTATTCTTTCCGTTATTTACCATAGAAATTAACGTGTGAATTGAGGGAATAGGATGATTATCGAAAAGCAGCAATATTTTGTAAATGAGTTAAATTATATTGTTAGATCTGCGTCTGAAAAGGATGCGAAGCAGCTAGCAGATTTAAGATTGCAAATTGATGGAGAGACAGAATTTCTAGATAGAGAACCAGGGGAAGCATTTATAGATCAAGTAGGATTTGAACAACTCATTAAGAGAGATACAGAAAATCCTAGAAATCTGTTTTTAGTTGCAGAAGTTGGTGATAGACTAGTAGGGTTTTCAAGATGCGAAGGAAGCCAATTAAAAAGATTTTCTCATAAAGTTGAATTCGGAGTAGGTGTATTGAAGGAGTTTTGGGGATATGGGATTGGAAAAAACTTATTAAGTGAATCAATGAATTGGGCGGATCATAATAGTATTAAGAAAATCACCTTACAAGTTCTAGAAACAAATGAGAAGGCCATTAGATTATATAAAAAACTTGGATTTGAAATTGAAGGCACCCTTATTAAAGACAAAATACTCTCCGACGGCAAATTTTACAATACAGTAATCATGGGGAGAATTAACGATTGAAATAAAAGTTCGTGTTACATAACAGATTGTTTTTAAAAAATTGAATTAATAACCATAAATTACAAAAAATGATATAATAATAAGGCTGGTTGGATTCAATCTTTTTTTGCCGGTCCACCGTCATACAAATAACTCTAGTTGGAGGTGTAGTACACCTCTATTTTTTAAGTGGAAACTTGTCGAATGGTGTAGTTTTTTATTTGACTGATTCATTTTATCGTTCTTACTTTTATTTCAACAAGTTATGAGGTGTTTAATTTGATAGATACTAGCCCCATAATTATGAATATATTAATTGTACTGCTATGCATATTTTTTATTCATATATATTGGTCAAATCCTAGAAGGAAAAAGAATAATAAAAATGTATTAATCCTTGCCACAGGGGCAATCTGTATATTTTTTGTGATGACCTATCCTTTTACACTAGAGCCAGGGAATATTTATGATCTTAGAAAAATTCCAATCATATTAGCAACCTTTTATGGAAGTATCCCGATTGGACTTACGCTCACGATTGGGATGCTCATTTATCGAGTCATGATAGGTGGAATAGGTGTTATTTTAAGTTTCATTGTCTATGCATTAATCTTTATCGCTATGATCCTATTAAAAAAGAAATTTGATGAGTCAGGCTTGAAGAAAAGAATTGTCATAGCTACTTCAATAGCTGGAATAAGCTCTTTTTTAGGACCCGTTATGGACAAATTTAGTGGTGTTCCTATACTTGAAAATGAATTCATGAATTTTTACATAATATTTGTCCTTATCAACAGTGTAGTCATTGCTATTTGTGTATACATCGTTGAAAGAATGTTAGAAGGTTTCCAATTAAGGGAAACGATGGTCAATAACGAGAAGCTCCATGTAATTGGCCAATTAGCAGCTTCATTAGCACATGAGATTAGGAATCCCCTTACAGCAAGTAGGGGCTTTATTCAATTACTAGAGGAGATCGTCCCAGATCATTGCAGGAGGTATACAAAGATCTCAAGGGATGAAATGGACAGAGCACTTTCTATTATTGATGACTATCTAACTTTTGCAAAACCTGAAGCACATAAAAGGAAAAAAGTAAATTTAAAGGAAGTACTAGAGCAAGTTACACAATTACTTTCACCATACACGCTGTTACATAATGTAACGATTGTATTAAACCTTAAAGAAGGATGGGTCGAAGGAGACAGAGATAAATTACTTCAATGCTTTGTGAACCTTGTGAAAAATGCAATAGAATCCATGCCAAATGGCGGAGATGTTCGAATAAGTTTGTTTCAGAAAAAGAATCATGTGGTCGTTTCAATTGAAGATCAGGGAATAGGAATGACAAAAGAAGAAATTTTAAGACTAGGGACTCCCTTTTATTCTATGAAAGAAAAGGGTACTGGGCTTGGTATGATGGTAGTAATGAGTTTAATTAAAAATATGGATGGGTCCATTAACTTTAAAAGCGAACCTAACAAAGGTACCGAAGTTAAAGTATTAATGAATAGCATCTAACAAAGCATTACACTTGAGGTAATGCTTTTTTCTCGTTCTTCGCTCTGGGAAGCCTACTAATGATTAAAATATTCAGAATGTATCGTCGAACGAAAATTGTTACATCTATTCATGTATGGACAACGTGAATTTGCAAACCTAAAAAATGATTTATAAAAATGAACTCCTATTAATCATCTGTACCGTCTAAATTATGAGTTCAATAAAGGAGGACAGTTACATGGCTTTTTCAACCATAGATACACTGATCACGGAAGATATCGAAGACCTCGACGCTCTATTAGAGGAAATCATGGTTACGTACGGAACAGAGCTCGGTATTCTCGCTTTTTCCTATGTAAAGAACGTAGAAACCGCAAAAGATATTGTTCAAAATGTTTTTATTAAATGTTATTACAACTTAAAATCATTCCGTAGAAATTCAACCATCAAGACATGGCTATATAGAATTACGATTAATGAGTGTAAAGATCATCTAAGGTCATCTTTTTTTAGGAGGGTTATCCCAAGTGGTTTTATTAAGGACCAAACAGCTTCAACCATAGGTACACCTGAAAGTACCTTCTTCGAAAAGGAGAATAGGGAGAGCCTTATAAATGCTGTCATAAAGTTACCGGCAAAATATAGAGAGGTAATCTTTCTTTTTTACATACAGGAACTATCACAAAAAGAGATTGCTGATGTATTAGGGATTACCATTAACACGTTGAAGACTCGTTTAAGAAGGGCTAAATCGAATTTGAATCTTATCTTATTAAAGGAGGGTTTATCCAATGAATGGGAATTACAATAACTTAAAAGAAGAAATGATTAATAGCAATTTGCAAGAAAAACTTACCTTTACGAAAGAGGACCGAGAAAATGTTTTTGCAAGCTTAAATCGCAATAAATCAAAGGAGTCTAGTACTCGATTAAAGAGGCTATTTCCAAAAGTAGTGATTCCAGCCTTAACAGCTACATTCTTAATGATCGGATCAGCCATCTTACTTAATCAGGTTATTAATAGCTCAAACGGGACGCTAACTAATAAAGATTCAAATTTAACGTCAGGAAATGGGGACATTAATCATACATTTAGCATGCTAAACGAAGCGATTACAGACAACGGGATATCGGTAACGGTAAATAATGTACTTTTTGACGGAAAATTTATTTACCTTCATTACACTGCAAAATCAGATAGTAAAACTGTAACAGGTGAAAATAGTGACCCTGGAAATTTAAAAATAAAGGTAAATGGTGTGGAGAAATCTTTTAAACTAGAAGGATACGGGGACCATACACTTTTGCCTAATGAAGAAGAAGTTATCGCTCAATTAAAACCAAAGGGAAATCTCCCTGATACTTTTCAGCTTGATGCTTCCTTTCAAAAAATAGGCCAAACTGAAGGGGATTGGGAATTTAGTATTCCTGTTGCAAAGTCGGATTATTTAGTTAAGAAATTTAAGCCAAATGTTAGTTCAACCTACGCTAAGACTAATACGAAGATGTCCGTTAAAGAAGTGATCTTCTCACCAACTCAAACAAAAATTTATACAAGTGTGAAGAATCCTATCTATCATACTGATATTGTTCAAGAAATGATTACTGATGAGAGTGAACCAATGATGATGTATGAGGTTTTGAATGAGTTTAATGAAGTTATCCCTGTCTATCATACATTAAGTGATAACTATTCACCGATCTTAACCATTGCCCCAACTAGAAATTTAGAGAAATTGCCTGAAAGTTTAACATTGAAAACAATCGTTATGAGAACATGGGGAGGCTCTTATGAAGGGAAGCCGCACGAGCTAGAAAAAAGTGCCCCACTTTCCACAACTACACCTTTCTTAGTTGAACAAGAAAAAGATGCAGGAATTCGAATTCAGAAGGTAGAAAAAAAGCAGGGAGAAATTTGGATTCATTACGATATCGAGGGGAATCTTCCATTATATCGTAACTCTATCTACCTAATGGGAGACGGGCAAACAACAATAAATCCTACAAATTATGGGGATATGAATTATTATCAAAGATCACATATAGCGAAATTTAAAACAGATGAACCAATAGAAAATTTAAGAGTTGGAACATTTGCAACAGATTATCGTGAGATTAAAGAACTAGAAGTGAAAATTCCTATAAAGTAAGAAACAGGGCTGCAGTTCAAAGTTGCAGCCCTGTTTTATTAGGAGAAATTCAAATTAGTAGCTTAAAACCTAAAATCTAGTTACAATACAAAAGGAAATAATATCCTATTTTTAGATGGAGAGGTTTAGGATGAATAGTCAAAAGCAAATCAGGTTAAAAAGGTATACTGCAGAATTTAATGAAAAATTAGGTGAATTTGAATTGCCAGCTGAGCAAGAACAGTTTACAGCGATGCCTATTGAAATGTTAGAAGTTACAGAGGAGAGACATCCAATTGTCATCTTAAGTGATTGGGAGCCAGTTGGCTTCTTTGTCCTTCACTCTAGTGAGCGAGTGAAAGAATATAGCGATAATCCGAAAGCGATGCTACTAACGGCTTTGTCCATTAATTACGCTCAACAGGGGAAAGGTTATGCGAATAAAGGGATGAGTCTATTAAGAGATTTCATCACTCAAGAATTTCCTAATTGTAATGAGGTTGTTCTAGCCGTTAATCACAAGAATATTCCAGCACAAAAGCTATATGAAAAGGTAGGCTTTACAGATACATACAGAAGAAAAATCGGACGCATTGGTGAGCAATATATCTATAGTCTTACATTAGGATAATTTTGTACTAAACCTAAGTCACTCAAAAAAAGATTAATAAAACTGCCTATTCTTGCGAAAAATAAAATGATGAATAATATTATGAAGGTGACACTATGAGAAGAGTACTTGTATCCTTTATTTTCGTATTTTTATTTTCGCATTTATGGGGATTTTCCGCTTTAGGTGAGCAACCAGATAAAAAGTTAATGGAAGAAATCATCGTTCAAGGATTACATGGGGAAATTTCAAAAGCTATTAAGGAAAAGTACAATATGAAAGTTGCTCAGTATGACGGTGTTGAAATCGTTTCAATTACAAAAGAAGCTCAGTACGAACCTTCAGAAGAAATGAAGCCTGGGATGACTTACGAAATAGTAATCAAGCTGTCGGCATTAATCAATGAGGATAAAAGGTCGTTGGAAATTACATTCGTTAACGGGGAAAATGGATTTGTTGCAACCAAAGTTAAACCTTATTGAACAACAGGCCAGACTTTAACAGAGAGTTATTTCCATCTCGATGGGAGAACTCTTTTTTTATAGTAGCTAGGTTTTGATTTAACCAACCTGTTTGTGTTATATATAGGGAATCAATACATATTTTTGGCAACTTATACATGATATGGAGGCTTTTTAGTGTTTATTGCGATCATCTTTTTTTTACTAATGTCTTTTTTCTTGTCAGGAAGTGAGACCGCACTTACGGCTGTTAATAAAATGAAGCTTAAGACGAAAGCGGAAAACAATGATAAGAAATCAGAGAAGTTATTAAATCTTGTGACTAGACCGGACGAGTTGATAACTGCAATATTAATTGGAAACAACATAGCAAATATTATGCTACCAACATTGGTGACAATCATTGCCATTCAATATGGGTTTAATGTTGGGATTGCGACTGGGATTCTAACAGTTGTATTAATCATTTTTGCAGAAGTGTTGCCTAAATCCATTGCAGCCACTTTTGCTGATAAAATCGCTTATATTGTATTTCCTGTGATTCGAGTATTAATGCTAATCCTTAAGCCATTAACGTTTCTACTGTCCATGTTTACTCGTGCAGTTATAAAAATGATTTCAAAAGGTCAGGAAACAGAGGTTTCTTTTTCGAGAGAAGAGTTAATCACCATGGTTGACATAGCTTCAAGTGAAGGAACATTTCAAAACGAAGAAACAAAGAGAATAAAAGGGGTTATTGATTTCTACGACTTAGATGTTCGTGATGCATTAAAAACTCCTCGGGTCGAAATGGAAGGAATTCCGTTAGAGTCCACTTTTGAGGAAGCAAGGGAGATTGTCATGAATCACCGCTTCTCGAGATATCCTGTTTACAAAGATAATATGGATAATATTGTAGGAGTTTTCCATTCAAAACAATTGCTCTCTTGGTCCATTGAAGAGGATAAAACGATCGAGGATTATATGGACGATGAGCCGTTATTTATATTTGAATTTCATTCAATTGAAAAGGTCTTTAAGAAAATGTTAAAAGAACGAAAGCACTTGGCAGTTGTCCTTGATGAATATGGGGGTACAAGAGGACTCATAACTAACGAAGATATTATTGAGGCCATGATTGGTCAAGAAATTAAAGACGAGACAGATGAACATGAGGAAGTTCTTATTGACGAACTAACAGATTCACATATTATTTGTAACGGAAAATTATCATTACATCGACTTAATGAAGTGTTCAAGACGAAGATTCCAGAGGAAGAAGACATTCTTTCCGGATTTCTTTTAAAAGAACTCGGCCATTTTCCTGAAGAAGGCGAGACGCTTGAGTATCATCACTTACATTTCACGATTCAAAAAATTGATGAAAATCGAATTAAGCAAGTAGAGATTAAGAAGAAAATAGCTACTGCTTAGGACGACTTTTTACGAAGGACGCGCAAAATATCACTGTGATAGAGTTTAAAGGTCGGACAGCTTGGTTTGACTTAAACCCGTGTACAAAGCGATTCATTTGTAACGGATTCTTGAATAGTTTTAGACTTAAAAGGAATGCCAAAAGGTATGGGGTATTACAGTGTGAGGCTAAAGTATAAAAGCAACCTAAATGGTTGCTTTTATACTTCTAGTTTGTCTTAAAATCCTTATCGTTGTCACCGATTTGATCTCTTCTTTCAGGCCCTTTGTTATCTTTCCCTTTGTCTTTAGGTAGCTTTCCTCCTAAGCTTACATTAGGAAAAAATGTTTCTTTCTCACGCATTTGTGCTCACCTCCATTTATAAAATGCCCAATATTGTAACAATCTTGTATTTTTTATAAGCGAGTGTACATTATAAAGTCTTGGGTGATAAGTAGATAATCATTGACAATTAAAGAAAAAAATAATATATTATTTAATGTCCTCATAACAACGTTAGGGACAAAAATTAATACCCAGATTCCGTAGCTCAGCTGGGAGAGCGCTACCTTGACAGGGTAGAGGTCGCTGGTTCGATCCCAGTCGGAATCATACTTAAAAAAACTTACCTTTAGTGAAAGGTGAGTTTTTTTCATTTACTTTATCATTCAAAAAAAGTGCCCCTTCTATAAAGAGGCACCTTCTATATTAACGCACTTTTCTTACTTCCACTTTTCGTTCGTCAAGAGCATTAAAAACAAACACATACTCACCATCTGTTTCTGGAGTGTAGGAGAGATTATCTCCATCTAACCAGTTGCCATCCATTACGTATTTAAACTCCACTCTTTGACCTGCAGTTAAAGCGATCTTATCACTTTGCCAAACCTTCTCGTTCATATTATAAGATAGTGAGAAGTTATTTCCTTCCCAACTAAGAGGTTCGCTTCCTCTTAAAACTACCTCATAATACTTTTTACTATCATCCGTAACCTTTACAAGCTTACCAGTTACTTTATAAATCGCAAACGATTTATCATCTACTGAAAGTGATAATTGTCCCTTATTATTCTTAGCAAAGTCTTTTTTATCTAATGCATTTCTAAGGTTGACTGATTTTAAGTTTGGTTGATTGTATAGTTCATTGATAGATAGCTCTCTAGCGTCACCTTTATTGACAACTACTAAGAATTTATCATTCTTGTAGTTACGTTCATATACAAATACATCACTAGTGACATGTATTTCTTCGAAGCTTCCTGTGCGTAGAGCTTTTTCCTTATTTCGTAATTGAATAATGTCTTGATAGAATTTCTTTAAGTCTGTATCTTGATCTTCTTTATTCCAAGGCATCATTTCACGATAGTAACGATCTTTCCATTCGTCCACGCTATTGTGGTCTTTACTTTGTGATAAACCAACCTCTGTACCATAGTAAATCGCTGGGGCACCAGGAAGGGTAAATTGAGTGGCTGCAGCAAGCTTCAGCTTATCAACATCTCCACCTGCTTCATATAAAAATCTTGGCTTATCGTGATTGTCTAGGAACGATATCGTTACATATTCTTCTGGATAAGTTGAGAGATTATCCTGGATCGTGTTTCTAAGTTCAAGCATAGAATGATTTTTTGCAAATACATTAACCAACGCATCTGACATACCAAAATCAAGAGCACCATCTAATTTTCCAGCATATGAGTTGATTTTTTCACGACTATCCCAAACCTCACCAAAAATAAATGCGTCCGGATTTAGCTTTTTAACAGTATGACGGAAATCCACCCAGAAACTATAGCTAGGACCTTTTGCATAGTCTAGTCTAAATCCATCAAAATCTAGTTCTGTTAACCAGTAAGGAGCTACATCATTAATCATGTAATTGCGAGTTTCTTGGTTATCGTTGTTTAGTTGTGGAAGCTCTTGAACACCATAAAATGTTTTATATTCATTCGGCCAATCTGTGAAAGTGTACCAGTTGTAAAACGGACTACCTTCACCCTTTGCTTTAGCGTCTTCGAAAAAAGGATGCTTGCTGGAAGAATGGTTTGGAACAAAGTCATAGACAACTTTTATCCCCTGATCATGAGCTTCTTTAATAAGCTCCTTCATTAATTCTTTGTCACCGAAACGAGAATCGATTTCTTTAAAATCTGTTGGGTGATAGCCGTGAGAATATGGACCTTCAAAGACAGGGGAAATCCAAATCGTATTAATTCCAAGCTCTTTGATATATCCAAGTTTTTCTTTAACCCCCGCAAGGTCTCCACCCATCCAGCCTTTTAAACGCTCATCATAGGATAAGTCAGGATCTACAGATGAATCATTGTTTTTCGGGTTTCCATCACGGAAGCGATCTACAAAAATATGATAGATAGATGCATCTTTAGCCCATTGTGGTGATTGGAATTTGTCCACGTAGTAAGCAAATTCAGTTGCATCCTCTGCAGCAAAACTATTTGTATCAGCAAACTGAGATCCCTCACCATTTGTATACCAAACATCTAATTTATATTTAACTCGAGTTTGATTTGCTTGTTTTGGAATAACCCCTGTTAAAGTAGATACATAGATTCCATTTTCTCTTTGTTCTGTAGAAGCTACTGTCGCTTCTGCTACTGTTCCGTTAGATACAACTCCGCGTTTTCCAGCTGGAGAGGATCCATCTGTTGTGAAGTAGATAGCCCCTGCATTAATCGGGCCATAGTGTTCTACAGTCGTTGTTACTGTGACATCATCTGTTTGCGAAGGGACAAACGGACTATGATTAAAATTGTGAGTTACATTTTCGGCGATTGGAATAGCTGCCCATTCAGTGATGACATCCTCTACAATGGTTCCTTCCTTAGAGAACGTCGCTTTACGATTTGTAGAACGAAGCTCTTTGTATTTATCTGATCCTAGTGCATATTGATATTCAATTGATTCCCCTGGGACTCCGCCAATTTCAAGCTCCCACTCATTTTCTACAGAGGTTTTTTCTAAGGAAGTTAATGAGTAATTAAAAGCGTTTAGACTTGAACCCAAAGTTAAGACAGCCCAATCAGGAGTTTCTTCGGGCACTTTTACCTTTAACGTAATACTTCCTTCAAAGCTATCGGCAAAATGAACATCTACTCTTCTTTCATCATGTGGATAGAAGGTAAAGATGTAGTTTCCAGTTCGATCTGGAGTGAAGGATAAGTTGCTTCCTGGCATCCAATTTCCGTTATATACATACTTGAATTCAACTGTTTTTCCACCAGTTAGTGGAATAGGGTTACTGTTCCAGACTTGATTTGTCTCATCATAAACTAATGGATTATTATTTGATGCCCAATCTAGAGGTGCCTCACTTCCTCTTAACACAACTGTGTCATATGTACCGTGATCTGCTGAGGCTTGTTGTGACACAAACGTTGGGTTGAAAAGGCTGAAAAGCATGATTAACGTTAAAAATACTGCTGAAAATCGCTTCACTAGCTATCCTCTCCTTTAATGTTTTGATAGTGTGCAATCGATTGCATTTTTACGGGTAGTGGACTATAAGAATTCTTTTGAAAAATCATAAAGAACCGCTTATAAATCAGTAAAAATAAACCAATCCACACTATCAATGTATCACAAACAAATATTTAAGAAAGCGTTTGCATAAAAAATGGGAAATCAGTCCTTTATCATAGTAAAGCTTGTACAAAATATGGATTACTATTGACAAATCAACTTTTTCCATCTGTTTAAGTTAATAATTTTTTCAGAAAAATTATACTATTTGCCTAGTTCTGGGGGGAGCGTTTTGCATGTATTAAAGTAAATTTTATATTTTGTAAACATTTAGAACTATTTTCATTAACCTGATAAGACTAAAAAACTGCAACCTCTTTTCAAGGTGCAGTTGGGGGAAGAATTATTTTTTTGTGAGACTCTTGGTTTTATGACTCCTTAAAACAGTAATAAATCCATCTAATATATCATGGCTAACGTTAAATCCTTTTCTCTTATAAAACTCTAATGCGTCAGCGTTGCCGTTTGACACAAATATAAAGTAATCTTCAACCTCACTAAATTGCCTCAACCAATCCATTGACATACTGAATAACATGGATCCGACTCCATATTTCCGATACTCTTCCTTTATATAAAATTGTGATAGGCAACCAACTAGTTCACGTTTGACAGATGCCATATCAAAGAAAGTGGCAAAATCATTTGAGTAAGCCTCTTTGGGTGAGATATTGGAATACACATAACCAACAGTCTTCCCATGATCTTTAACCACAACGATATAATTATGTCTAGCATTTTTTATAGACGGAAGCATTCGAGTTTCAAAATTCATAGAATCAAATAATTCCGGTGTTATATATGCTTTAGATTTTTGAAATGCCATTAAATCATTACAGACATCTCTACATTCTTCAACTCTTTCAACAGGTAGAACTTCATAGGTTATATTCATATTCATCAACTCCAATACCGGCTAATCAACCAGATCTATATATTAAATAATAAATGATAAATGGCTCTTTTTATACTATTAGAATCATGTTTAGCCTATATATCTATTAATATGTTAAAATA
Source organism: Cytobacillus spartinae (assembly GCF_042865285.1). NCBI lineage: Bacteria > Bacillati > Bacillota > Bacilli > Caryophanales > Bacillaceae > Cytobacillus > Cytobacillus spartinae. The sequence continues at coordinate 326,681 of NZ_JBIACK010000002.1, forward strand.
TTCAAAAAAAGGAGTGGTGATAATGGAGCAAGTTGTAAAAGCAATTCAAGATGATTACCCAGATGATTTTGCGTGGTGTTATGGTTGTGGACGCCTAAATAAAGATGGGCATCATTTCCGTACAGGTTGGGATGGGGAAAAGACCATTACAATCTATACACCAAAACCTGAGCATATAGCAATTCCAGGTTTTGTATATGGTGGATTGCTGGCATCCTTAATCGATTGCCATGGTACTGGCTCAGCTGCTATTGCATTACATCATAAAAATGGACATGAAATAGGAGATGAAGCGCAACCACCACGATTTGTTACGGGCTCTTTGAATGTCAGCTTTCAAAAACCCACTCCTCATGGTGTGCCTTTAAAGGCTATTGGTACCGTTCATGAAATTCACCCAAAGAAGTGGAAGGTAGAGGCTGAAGTCTATGCAAATGACGTACTAGTTGCTACAGGGGAAGTCATCGCTGTGTTAGCACCAAAGACCTTTACAGAAAAACAGTAACCAAGGAAATGAAAGTCAGGTAAGATTATGATGATACAAATTCAAAATCAGATTGAGGAAATGTTTAATCGTATTGAGATTTTCCCAGAGTACTCGGAAGATACTATAAAAATAAGCAGATTTTCCTGGAACAACGATGTAGTTGATTTTCTTGTTGAATACTATATTGAACATCGAAAGTTTGTATTTCATTATAGTGACTTGTTAGCTCGTGACTTAGATATTGAGCCTGTAGATCCTCTTAAACAATTAGAGTGCGAAGTAAAGTATATAAAAAGAATGGTTGAAAGAGGAATCGGAGCCAAGGAGTTCTATCCTTTTACAAGAATAGAAGATTGAAAAAAACTAGGAGCATCTTATGAGAACACATACCCTTTCCTCGCATAATATTCGAGTCATGTTTTGGGTCCGTTTTTTTGGCACCATCAATTTTATTGCACCCGTACTTACGTTGTTTTATTTAGGTCGGGGATTAGAAGCTTCACATATCCTATGGCTCCAATTGTTCTGGAGTGGAGCAGTCCTCATTGGAGAGGTTCCAGGGGGCGTGGTAGCAGACAGGTATGGTGCAAAAGTATCGTTCCTCATCGGGGTAGTTATTAAAATTATAAGTATTGTAGTGTTAATATTTGCCCATGATCCATGGATGTTCTTCTTATTTAGCGCATTAAATGGATTCTCCGTAACCTTTTTCTCTGGAGCAGATGAAGCGCTAATCTATGAATCATTAAAAGAGGATAACCAACATCACCGTATGGATGTTGCGATGGGAAAAATCCAATCTGCGGGATTTATTTCTATGATCTTAGCAGTTATTTTTGGTGCATACTTTGCAAAAGATTTAAAGGATGAACAGTTTGTTTTGTTAATTATTCTCGGATTGATTTTTCATCTATTTGAATTTGTACTGATCTTCTTTGTGAAAAGCCCACAGAATACAGGGTTTTACAAAGAGAACCCATTTAAGCAAGTGGTTTCAGGTGTAAGGGCAATTCGAAAAGCACCAACTTTACTTCTATTATTTATCAACTTTACCCTGGTGTTCATCCCAGCGGACTCCGTGTATGAAGCATTCAATCAACCTATCTTTACTGGGGCAGGACTACCCGTTGTGATGATTGGGGTATTATACGCATCAGCCGCTGTTCTAGGTTTTATTACGTCGCGGTCAGTAGGTTGGTTTACAGAGCATTTTTCAAGGAAGACTTTAATGACCTTGACGGGAGCTCTAGCAGCTATAGGTCTATTTTTATCCGCAATGATGGGAGAGTCTCTTTGGATTATCATAGGAGCATTCTTTGTGTTAAGAATGGGCCAAGCGATAAGAAGACCAATTTATTCACAATTGAAAAATGATTTAATTCCGTCAGAAATTCGTGCTACTACTCTATCGCTCATTTCTGTTTTAGACTCTGCATTTGACCTTATCGTATTTGGGTTATTATCTGTTGTCGCCCTAAAAGGATTAACAGGGATTTTGATAGCGAGTAGTGTAATTGCATTAATTGGAACGATTACTCCTATACAGTGGGGTAAAAATAAAAAGTCATCAGTACATAGAACGGCTTGAACCACTATAAAGAAAAGATTCAAAGGAGAACAAACATGATCAACTTTCCAAACCCAAGCATTGAGAGCTTTTTCCGTACGCTAAATATTTTAGATTTTGACGTAGATCCAAATGAAGAGAAGATTGTCTACTCTACTAACTTAAACGGTTACTATAATTTATGGGAATTAAAGATTGGACACCCTTATCCATACCAAATGACAACGGCAAATCAGATGAACTCATTTGTAAAATACGACCCCAAACATCATCATATTTTAACTGGATATGATCATGATGGAGATGAGGATTATCATATTTATGCGATTCCTCCCAATGGTGGAGAAACTTCAGCCATTTTAAAACAAGATGGGGAAAAGTTTTATTACGGCGATCTATCCGAAGATGGGAAAACTCTTTACTACATAACAAGTGTGGATAATCCAAACTTCCTCAATATTGGTCGAATAAATCTTGAATCTGGTGACAAAGAGATCCTTATTCGTGGCGAAGATGGACCAAGTTATTTATATGCGGTCAGCCCAGATGAGTCTTCGTTTGCGTATTCAAAAGAAATTGGAAATACTAGCTCATTTGGTTATATAGCAAGCAACAATGAACATATTCCAATTACTCCTAGTCAGGAAATATCACACCGAGTGAACGAAGTAGTTTATCTTAATACAGATGAACTGTTAGTACTTACAAACTTTGAGAGTGAATTTAGTTATCTTGCCAAGTTTCAAATAAGTACCCGTACTTTTGAGAAGGTTGTTGAAATAGAGGGGCATGAATTATCTAGTCTAACATTAGATAAAAAGAAGAAAAGAGTATTTTTCGTGGCAGAACGTGGCGTAGAAGATTACTTATACCATCTCGACCTTTTCGATACTAAGTTAGAAAAGCTTGATAAACCCTTTGATATGGTTAACAAGCTACTTGTTGGCGAGAAGGGGACAGTATTTGCTTTAGGTCGTTCAACAACAACGCCTGCTAACCTTTTCCGCAGCTCTGATTTAAAAACTTGGGAGAAGCTAACGGACCATCGAATTATTGGTGTTGGGAAAGAGGATTTAACCGAGCCGGAAGTACTAACATACTCAAGCTTTGATGGAAAAGAGATAGAAGCTCTTTATTTTGCTCCAGCGAAAGAAATAGATAATGGATTTACGGTCCTTTGGCCACATGGTGGGCCACAGCATGCTGTACGAAAAACATTTAGTCCATTGTTCCAATACTTATGTACACAGGGATTCAGAGTGTTTGCTCCGAACTTTAGGGGTAGCACTGGTTATGGAGAAAGCTTCATGAAGCTAGTAAACAAGGACTGGGGCGGTGGCCCAAGATTGGATATCATTGCAGGGATGGAATGGTTAGACCAACAAGGAAAGTCAGAAAAAAATAAATGGTTCTGTGTCGGTGGTAGCTATGGAGGTTATATGACGTTGCTCCTTCACGGTCGTCATGCGGATCAATTCAAGGCATTTGTTGATATATTTGGTCCAAGTAACCTATTTACAACGATTGAAACAGCTCCTGAACATTGGAAGGCTGCAGACAAAGAGCTAATTGGAGATGCTGTATTAGACCGTGAAAAATTAATTGAAGATTCGCCTATGACATATATTGATCAAATGACCAAACCAATGCTCGTCATTCAAGGAAAGAATGATCCTCGCGTGGTAAAAGTAGAGTCAGATGTCATTGTCGATGCCATGAAGCAGCGAGGTCAGGATGTAGAATACCTTGTGCTAGAAGATGAGGGACATGGTTTTTCAAAAACTGAGAATGCGATTAAAGTATATAAGTTACTCGTTAGCTTTTTACAAAGGTATGTTTAAAGTTAGTAGAAGCTGGGACATAAGTATCTAAGTCAATGCTAAACCCGAAGTATTAGGTGATATTTTAATGGATATTTCGCCTAATAGTTCGGGTATTTATTTGTTTTCAATAGATTTGTTGCTTCTGCAAACCATTATTAATAACTAGTGGAATGGAGCGGAAGCCACTCGACTCCTGCGGGAAGTAGAGGAAAGGCTGAGACCCCGGAGGCGTAGCCGAGGAGGCTCAGCTTCCTCCCCGCGGAAAGCGAGTGGCTGCAGCGCAATGGAACGAACTTATTCTTCCAACTTAACTCATTGATAAGTAACAAAGTGTATTAAGATTTGTTCATCTTTCATTATAGTTTATTAAGTTATGTCCCAACCTCTTCTTTTTGCCGTTACGATTATATTACACTTATCAAAAAATTTAAAATATTTATAAAAAACTTGTTCCAATTTGTGACAGGTTTAAATTATAATTAAGAAAAATAAAGGAGGGATACTTTTGGAACAATTTGCTAACTGGCTAAGTGGTATTATCTGGAGTCCAGCACTTATTTATTTATGTTTAGGTACAGGTTTATTCTTCTCCCTAGCAACGCGTTTTCTTCAAGTTCGTCACATGGGGGACATAGGGAAATTAATGTTTCAAAAAACGAACTCATCAGCAGGGATTTCATCCTTCCAAGCTCTAACACTAGCCTTATCGGGCCGTGTTGGAACTGGTAATATTGCTGGGGTTGCAACAGCGATTGCTTACGGTGGTCCAGGGGCTGTCTTCTGGATGTGGCTTATTGCCTTTTTAGGAGCTGGATCCGCATTCGTTGAGGCTGCATTAGGGCAAGTTTATAAACAAAAGCAAGATGGACAATTCCGTGGGGGGCCTGCTTATTACATTGAAAAAGGGCTAAACATTAAATGGTACGCAGTACTATTCGCTGCTGTTACGGTATTAGCGACAGGTGCGTTACTACCAGGTGTTCAAGCTAATAGTATTGCCCTTGGTATGGAAGAAGCATTTGGTATTAATCCGTGGATAACAGGTCTTGTCATTGTTGCAGTCCTTGCGTTCATCATTTTAGGTGGAGTTAAACGTATTGCAAGGGTTGCTGAGTTCGTAGTACCATTTATGGCTGCAGGCTATATTATCGTTGCACTCATTATCGTATTCTTAAATATTTCTCAACTTCCTGATATTCTAGCACTTATTTTCTCAAGTGCATTTGGTCAAGATGCAGCCTTCGGTGGAATTATCGGTGCTGCGATTGCCTGGGGAGTTAAACGTGGGATCTACTCAAACGAAGCGGGTCAAGGGACTGCTCCACATGCAGCATCAGCTGCTGATGTATCTCACCCAGCAAAGCAAGGGTTAGTTCAAGCATTTTCGGTTTACATCGATACATTATTTATCTGTTCGGCTACCGCGTTTATGATTTTAATTACAGGAATGTATAACGTAACTCCTGAAGAGGGTGCGCCAATTGTTACGACACTTGGTGAAATGGAACCTGGACCAGGATATACACAATCAGCAGTTGAGTCTGTAATGCCAGGTTTCGGTGCTCCGTTCGTTGCGATTGCACTACTATTCTTCGCTTTCACAACCATTATGGCTTACTACTATATGGCTGAGACGAACTTAGCTTATATTAATCAAAAAACAAAGCGGGTTTGGACTGAATATGTTTTAAAATTTGTCTTACTTGGCATGGTTTTATACGGAAGTGTTAAAACAGCTGGTCTTGCCTGGACATTAGGTGATATTGGTGTTGGAAGTATGGCGTGGTTAAACATTATTGCCATTCTACTTTTAACAAAACCTGCACTTAAGATTCTTAAAGACTATGAAGCTCAGAAAAAAGAAGGCAAGGATCCAGTCTTTGATCCAGTGAAGGTTGGAATTACAAATGCTGACTTCTGGGAAAAAGAATATAAAGCAAGTAACAATCAAGTAAACACTCCTGTTTCATCTCCAGGTACCCCAGTGGATAAATAAGGTACCTAAAAACCAGTGTGACTCTATTATTTCAGAGCCACACTGGTTTTTTGTTTTTAGAGCGGGTCTTCATGTTGTTTGTAATAAATACTTAAAAAAGTTATAGTACAATAAACTAATTAAAGCGGAGGTCTCTAATGAAGCCTATTGAAGACCGTATTAAAAAGCAATTAGATGTTCTTTTTGTTGGTTTCAACCCAAGTATAAAATCTAGTGAGACTGGCACCCATTTTGCGAATCCTACAAACAGGTTTTGGAAAATTCTCTTTGAAGCAGGGATTACACCTAGAAAGTTTGATACATCGGAAGATCGCTCGCTTTTGAATCTTGGTTATGGTCTTACCAATATTGTTCCAAGACCGACAAAGGCAGCCGATGAGATTACAAAAGAAGAGTATAAATTGGGGAGAGAGCAGTTAAAGGAGAAAATTCTAACTTACAAGCCAAAGATTGTGTGTTTTGTTGGAAAGGGCGTCTATCAGGAGTATAGTGGAAAAAAGAGTCTTCCATGGGGAGAACAAGAAGAGTCAGTAGTGCCTGGAACGATTGATTTCGTAGCACCATCATCTAGTGGTTTAGTGCGCATGCGAATAGGTGAGGTCATTGAGATCTATAGACAGTTACCAGAGCTAGTGGCTACGATTAAGTCAAAAGCTTGAGTTTCCCATTTACTTACCCAATGGGAAACTCTATTTTTTCAACAAGTTCCGGAAAATCAATAAAAGGATTCCGATTACCTTGTATTCGGTAAATAGCTTGATTCCGGTGTCTTTCATATAAGGATACCTCGAACTCCTGATTCCATCTTAAAAGAACGGATAAATTCATTCGTTTTAGAGTCGATTTTTTTATCGCTTTAGGATAGCGCAATAGAAAATAAAGCATGGCTCTCGCAACGACCCCTTTTCCATATTCCGGCTCAAACAAGCCCTCCATGGCTAGTCCACATTGATTTTGAATCCTTTCATTAGGTGATTCAGGCACATAAAACGAAAAATCGGTATACGGAAAATTGGAACGGCTGGTATTGCAATCTCTTTGGCAGGCAAACAGATGATGTAAATCTCCCTTCATTGGCTCTCTTCCACCAAACCAAGATTGTGGAACAATATGTTCCGTATTCATTTTTAATTCCCATTCAATTCTTTTTAACTTTAAGTTTATTTCAGCCTTGCTCATTGTACTCATTAGAGCGGTTTGAAACATCTCGTGACGTTGTTTAATCGTATTAAAATCTTCCCTAATAAGTGTTTGAGGGTCTTCAACCATACCTGAGTAAATACTTTTTACTGTCCCATTTGGTTGAAGATCAACCCAAGTATATAAATACATATCCTTACTAAGAAAGTATGGAAGTTGGTTTTTATGAGTTCTCTTAACTAACTCATGTAACTTGTTAAATGAATAGTTTAGATTAGAGCGTGTTTGATAGTAGTGTTTTATATCTCTTTGGTCTATCTGTTCATCGTAATAGATGTTCAAATTTTCCTCGATTTTCATTCTATTTTTCTTAAGAATGATTAGAGGTTTTTGTAGGTTTTTATAAGCGTTCATTTTCTTTGAAATTTTAAATTTACCAGTTCCTTTCACTCGCTTCATCTCCCTCCCTTCTTATATTCTTGTAATCTTATTTTATGGTAAAATGTTTCATTTCAACAACACTAAAAACTAGTAAAACGTTTTTGTGTTTATTTGGTATAAATTTCTAGTAATGTTGTATAATGGAATTCTGATAAAAAATATATAGATAAACAGATTAAAAGGGGAGATATTGTTGAAGAGGGTCCTGTTTGCTTTTATGGCTTTACTAATCCTAGTTGCAGGATGTAGTAAAGAAACGAATGGTAAGAAAGAAGAGGAAGTAAATCAATCAGAGGAGAATACGGAAGTTAAAGATGGTGAGAAGGAACAGGTAGAGGAAAAGCATGTAGAAGAGGCTATTGTCTTCAAGAAATCCTCTCCTATCAAAATGGATAAAAGCCTTCCACTTGAAACTCTTGATGCTTTTAAGGTTCAAACGAGAGAAAATGAAAATGAAGCTTCCTATCATCTAGATCTTACTTTGAAAGAGGACGATGTATTTGATGTAGTGGCAACGATTAACGTTAAAAATTTATCACAGGATGTATGGGATGATATGATTTTTCATTTTATTCCGAATGCTTTTACAGAAGAAAACAAGCCAGAGTACTTAGAAAGCAAAGCGGACGTGAGTATAAGAGAAATTTTAATAGATGATAATTCAGTTGACTATCGTTTGCAACACGATAATCTACAAATATTACTTGAACACCCTTTACATCAGAATGAGGAACAGGAAGTAAAGATTTCGTATAGTTTTACAGTTCCTACTGATGGAATTCGTCTTTCAAAAATGGGAAAAAACTTTTATTTAGCACAATGGTATCCAATGTTATCTCCTTATCATTCTGGTTGGGATAAGATGGACTATGGGGCGGGGGAGTCGTATCATAGTGATTTTAGTAACTTTACAGTGGATTACCATCTGCCAGAAGATTTTATCATTGCAAGCTCAGCTGACAATGATCCGATTCAAAAAAGTCGTGAAGGAAAATTAGCGGGAGAAAATATAAAAGAGTTTTATATGACCTTTATGAAAGACATGAATGTTTCAAAAAGAGAGGTTGATGGAACCGAAATAAGGGTTTTTAGTTATCCAGAAGATGATTCGCATCGTGAAAAGCATCTGGAGTTAGCTGCCGAAACACTTCTCTTTTTTAATGAAAACTTTGGCCAATACCCACATAAACAATTAGATATTATTATGGATGAAGGTGGAATGGAATACCCTGGAATTGTTACAGTTTCTAAAGGTGGCCCTAACGCACACACAGTTATTCATGAAATAGCACATCAGTGGTTTTATGGAATGGTTAGTAATCACCCATACTATACCCCATGGATTGATGAAGCCTTAACAAACTATGCCACATATCTGTTTTTTATGAAAGGTCAGAACCAAGGGCCAGGCACGGCGTTTACGCGAGCGAATGATCTCTTACAAATGGGAAAATCGCATGGTCCAATGAAACCATCTAATTTACACACTGTAGATTATACAGGTCAACCAATGTCTTATGTGGTATCTGTATATGAAAATTCTTCTCTGGAGCTGTGGGAACTTTCTGGAGAAAATGCTGATGTAGGTTTAGATTATTTAAGAAAATACTTTAACCTTTATGCGTATAAAGAGGTTGATGCAAACGAGTGGCTAAGATATACGAGAGCCTTTTTCCAAATTGAAGATGTTAGTCAGTTAAGTGATTGGATTTCTTTTGAGGAGTAGGAATGCAAGTTGAATAGTACCACTTAGAATAGAGCCAGAGAACATGTTGGCTCTATTTCTTTTGGAGCATAAATGTGAAACTATCTCCTAGGATAAAACGTCGTTAATAGGGAAGTGGCTTTCTAAGAAACGATAATAATGAAGTAATAAAACGTAAGGATGATGATCTTCATGAAAGTATTGCTTGTAGAAGATGATAAGACGATTGCCTCAGGGCTTCAATATTCACTTGAGCAAGACCAATTTCAAACGGTTCTTTGCCATGATGTTCAAGCAGCCAAGAAAGTGTTAGAAGAAGATTTGGCTTCCATTTCCCTTTGCTTGTTTGATTTATCATTACCGGATGGAAGTGGGTATGATCTATGCAAAATGGTAAAGGAACGAAGTGATAAACCCGTTATATTTCTTACAGCCATTGATGATGAGGTGAATGTCGTGATGGGTCTAGACATGGGGGCGGACGATTACATAACAAAACCTTTTCGCATAAGGGAGCTTTTATCGAGAATTAAATCTGTATTAAGAAGATACAACAACCAAGCTCAGCCAAAAACAGTTATTGACATACATGATATAAAAATCAATACGCTTGAAGGAAAAGTGTATAAGCGGGATGAAGAAATTCTGGTTACTGCTTTGGAATATCGTTTGCTGCTCATTTTTGCAAACCATATAGGACAAATCCTTTCTAGAAATCAGTTGCTAGAACAAATATGGGATGTGGCTGGTGACTTTGTAAATGATAACACACTAACTGTGTATATTAAGAGATTACGAGAAAAACTAGAAGACAATCCTCAGGCACCTACTATTATTAAGACAGTTCGTGGTTTAGGCTACAAGGTTGGTGACTAGCATGCTGCGCAATAAAGAGATACAAATTCTATTATTATTTATGTGTACAATTAGCTTGGTAGCAATTGTTATAAGTGCTTATTTGGCACCAGCAAGTGTATGGCTTATCGGAACCACTTGTTTGCTACTAACTGTCTGTAGCATTCTTTTTACTAGATGGAGATACAACGAAATAGAAAAGCTATCTAGCTATTTACGACAAATCACTAATGGCAATTATTCACTTGATGTTCGTGATAATCGAGAAGGGGAACTAAGTATCTTAAAAAACGATATTTATAAGGTGACACTTATGCTTTCAGAGCAAAGCTCCTTTCTTCAAGAAGATAAATTAAAGCTGACGAATGCTATCTCTGATATATCGCATCAACTGAAAACCCCTTTGACTTCCATGTTAATGATGGTAGATTTACTAAGTGATACAAATCTATCATTAGAACAGAAAACTGAATTCACACGTAATATTCGCATTCAACTCGAACGAATAGAGTGGCTTGTATCATCTTTACTTAAAATCTCAAAGATTGATGCAGGATCAGTACTTTTTAAAAGAGAGCATGTATCCGTAAACAAGCTAATTCAAAAAGCTTTAGAACCCATCCTCATTCCAATGGATATAAAGGAGCAAACCGTTTCTATAGAAGGAGAAGAAACGGTTTCGTTTGTTGGAGATTTAAATTGGACATCAGAAGCCATAATCAATATTTTGAAAAATTGTGTTGAACATACACAAAATGGTGGAGAGATTAAGATTTCACATCAAGAAAACGTATTATTTACTGAGATTGATATAACAGACAATGGGAAGGGAATTCCTAAAGAGGATCTTCCTTATATATTTAAACGTTTTTATAAAGGTAAGAACTCTAGTGAAGAGAGTGTTGGAATTGGACTAGCGATGGCACATAGCATTATTACGAGTCAAAACGGAACGATAGATGTGAGTAGTGAGGTAGGAAAAGGTACAAAATTTCTTATCAAGTTCTATAAGCAAATCATTTAATAGCGCTTAAGTGACTAAATTGTCATTTAACAGTCACTTGATAGTCATTTTAGGCAGATATACTAAAGCCAATCAACAATAATTGGAGGATTTATCATGGAAATTTTAAAAATAGAAGGTCTGTCTAAAGTGTACGGAAAAGGTGACACAGCTGTTAAAGCTCTTGATAATGTTTCATTTTCAGTTAAAAAGGGAGAATTTGTTGCAATTATTGGGCCGTCGGGTTCAGGGAAGTCAACGCTGTTACATATGTTAGGTGGGGTTGATCGACCAACGAGTGGAAAAGTATGGGTGGATCAAACCGATATTTATAACCTTAACGAAACTCAATTAGCCATTTTTAGAAGAAGGCAAATTGGATTAATCTATCAATTTTATAATTTAATACCGGTCTTAACGGTTGAAGAGAATATTACATTGCCTATGCTTCTTGATGAACATAAAGTGGATAGGAAACAATTAGAAGATATCCTCAAAATTCTTGGTCTAGAAAAGCGCCTGAATCACCTTCCCAATCAGTTATCAGGTGGACAGCAGCAACGTGTTTCGATTGGGAGAGCACTTATTAGTAATCCAGCGATTATGCTAGCTGATGAGCCTACCGGTAACCTAGATAGTAAAAATAGCGCTGAAATCATAGAATTACTTAAAATGTTTAATAAAACCTATAAACAAACGTTACTAGTAATCACTCATGATGAGCGAATTGCCCTTCAAGCAGATCGAGTCATTAGTATCGAGGACGGAAGAATTGCCAAGGATGAGGTGATTCGACCATGAATATTGTAAATAAATTGACCATTAGGCATCTTAAGCAAAATAAAAGAAGGACGCTAGTGACCATAATTGGGGTGATCATTTCGGTCTCGATGATAATGGCGGTTAGCACATTGGGGATATCTTTTTTAGATTTGTTAAAGAGACAAACGGTTGCCACAGAAGGAGAATGGCATGTTCTTTACCAAAACATTAACAAAGAGCAACTAGAAGTTATTCAAAGTGATTCTGATACGGAAGCATTGGTTATTTCGAGAGATAAAGGATTTGCAAATCTAGAAGGGGGTCAGAATGAAAACAAGCCGTACTTGTTTATTAAGGAGTACAATACGGAAGGTTTTAAGAGATTTCCTATAGAACTTAGCAAAGGAAGACTCCCAAAAGCAGAAAACGAGATTCTTTTATCAGAAGATATTGCTACCATTGGGAAGGTGAACTATGAAGTTGGGGACACTATCACACTTAACGTTGGTCACCGTTCATTAAAAACATCCCAAGGTACAGTAGTAGAGTTATCTCCATATGATCCTTTAGAAAGGGATAATGGGAAGGTTATTGAAAAGCTCGAAGCAATAGAAGCTAGTAACTTTAAGGTCGTTGGGTTTATGAAAAGACCGACTTGGGAGCCGGCGTGGTCACCGGGTTATACCGTTATTAGTTATATTGATGAAAAAATAATTGGGGCCAACGACTATATTAATGCTTCTGTTGTCTTAAAAGAAATAGATCGTTCTCTTTATGATCATGCGGAAAATTTAGCAAGTGCTGCAAACATTGATTCACTGTTTTTTAATAATGGATTATTACGCTATTATGGAATAACAAACAACGACGGATTAAGAAGTTTATTGTTTTCGCTATCTGCAGTGATTATGGGTGTAATTATCATTGGCTCTGTTGCGTTAATTTATAATGCTTTTGCCATCAGTGTGGCAGAACGTTCTCGTCACCTAGGTATGCTTTCTAGTGTAGGTGCGACCAAAAGGCAAAAGCGGAATTCTGTATTCTTCGAAGGAGCAATCATTGGTCTGATTAGTATTCCAATCGGAATTGTGTGCGGATTAGCGGGGATAGGTATTACGTTTTATTTTATTAACTCAATCATCCAAGGTGCTTTAGGGATGACGGAGAAGTTAACCGTTTCTGTTACACCTCTATCTCTTGTAGTTGCCTGTGCTGTGTCAATCTTGACTATTTTTATTTCAACTTATCTTCCGGCACGGAAAGCCTCAAAGATTACGGCTATTGATGCAATACGACAAACGACTGAAATCAAATTAACTGGCAAGGCAGTTAAGACTTCAAAAGTAGTTCGAAAGCTATTTGGAATTGAAGCTGAAATCGGTCTAAAAAACTTAAAGAGAAATAAGCGTAGGTATCGAGTAACCGTATTTTCATTAGTGATAAGTATTGTTCTTTTTCTAGCAGTTTCTTTCTTTACAGCTAATCTAAAAAAATCACTTGAACTATCACAGGATGGTGTCAATTTTGATATTCAAGTTACTTTTCATGAAGACATAGATCATCAATTAATAAACAAAATCTCATCCATTAACGATGTTTCGGAGACCGTATTTTCCAAGGAGCTTACATTGGTTTCTTGGATAGAAGAGTCCTCAATTGCCGATCAGTTGAAAGAGAATACGGAAAACAATCATTCCTTCCTTGAAGATGGGAAATATCCTTATAATATTAGGCTACATGGTTTAGATGAGGAAAGTCTAAAAGCTTATGCAAAAGAGGTAGGTGCTGACTCTAAACAGTTACTGGATCCGAATCAATCAGCAGCTATTGTCATAGATACGATTCCATTTGAGGATTTAGAAACGGAAAAATACGTAGAAACAAAGGTCATTCATACGGAAGTTGGTAAAAGTCTAGAACTATCTTACACAGATTATGAAACCGATGAAGAAAAGCATGTAGATAAATTGGAGATTGCTGCATTAACCGATAAATTTCCTATGGGCGTAATGCCAATGGGGCTTGGTGCATTAGATGTGATTGTTTTGGATTCCGTATTGGAACAATATGTGAAAGAAAACACGATTTTGTCTGCTCAGTCCTTCCTATACTTGAAAAGCGCTGACCCTATGGGAACACAAAGAGAAATTGAAGAAATGAAGCAAAGTAACGTATCACTCTATAATGTATATCAAGTTAGGCAGCAGGAAGAACAGATGATTTTACTAATGTCAGTCTTTACGTACGGGTTCATTGTATTAATCACCCTTATATCAATAGCAAATATTTTCAACACAATTTCTACGAGCATATCTCTACGAAAAAGAGAATTTGCGATGTTAAAATCTGTGGGAATGACTTCAAAAGGGTTTAACAAAATGATGAATTATGAAAGTATCTTTTATGGGTTAAAATCACTCCTTTACGGATTACCAGTTAGTGTATTAGTCATGTATTTAATTCATAGATCATTGATGAATAGCTTTAACTATGGATTCTCTCTACCGTGGTTAAGTATTTTATATGTGATTGTTGCTGTATTTATCATCGTAGGATCATCGATGCTTTATTCAATTTCTAAAGTGAAGAAAGAAAATATCATAGATGCATTGAAGCAGGAGAGTATATAAATTCACTTCTTGTTGGCAACTATATATTTTAGAACCAAAGAGTGAAAAGAACCAGACCCTCAATCTGGTTCTTTTTTAGCTATTAAGCATTAAAATTTAATAAATTCAGATAATTTTAGTACAATAAGGATAGCTAAACATAAGGAGTGTTATCATGATTACTTATAAATCAAGAGCTGACGTACCCACTCAAGAAAAATGGAATTTAGAAGATCTTTATTCAGATTTAAATAAATGGGAGCAGGACCTTTCTCAGATTGAAAAAATGGCAGCAGATCTTAAACAATTCGATGGCCAGATACATGATGGAAAAAGCCTATACCAATTCCTAAAACTACAAGAGGAATTGTCCTATAAATTTAATCACGTATATGCATACAGTATGCTTCAAGTAGATCAGGACACAAGAGAAACGAGTTCCCAATCCTTATTGGACCGTGCCAAAGGGTTAAGTGTTAAAGTTAGTTCTGCAACTTCATTCTTTATGCCTTTCTTATTAAGCTTAGATGAAGAAACCTTAAAGAAATATATTAACGAAGAGAATGGGTTAAAGTATTTTGAAGATGATTTATTTGAATCCTTTCGTTACAAAGCGCATGTTTTAAGCAAAGACCAAGAAGAGGTTCTCTCTCAGTTAGGAGAGGCTTTATCTGCACCTAGTAACACCTTTGGTATGATAAATAATGCCGATATCAAGTTTGGTGAAGTAACAGGTGAGGATGGGGAGAAAGTCGAGTTAACTAGAGGCATGTACTCAAAGCTAATGGAGAACGAAGACCGTGAAAAAAGAAAAGAAGCATACAAAGCCTTTTATAAGCCGTATCTTCAATTAAAAAATTCGATTGCTTCCACGCTTTCTGCTGCCATAAAGAATAACGTAACGATGGCGAAAATTCGTAAATATCCTTCAGCACTTGAAAAGGGATTGTTTGGGGATAATGTACCGAAAGAAGTTTATGAAAACCTGATTCAAACAACGAAAGAACATATTGCTCCATTTCATCATTATTCTAAAGTGAGAAAAGAGAAATTAGGTGTTGATGAGCTACGTCAGTACGACTTATATGTTCCATTAAGTGGTGTAAAACAAGAAATTTCTTATGATGAAGCCTATGAAACAATGATTAAAGCTTTAGCTCCTCTAGGGGAAGATTATGTTGAAACATTAAAGCAATTTAGGGATTCTCGATATATAGATGTAAGGGAAACACCAGGAAAACGTTCAGGTGCTTATAATTTAGGTGTTTATGGCGTACATCCATATATCTTGTTAAATCATCGCGATGATTTAAATAGTTTATTTACATTAGCACACGAGTGTGGACATGGAGTTCACAGTAAACTAAGTTCACAGCATCAACCACAGATTACTGCACGTTATAGCATATTTGTAGCAGAGGTTGCATCGACTGTTAACGAGGTATTGTTAATCAACTATTTATTGAAAAATGAAAAGGATGAGGAAGTACGAAAGCATCTTCTTAATCACTTTATTGATCAATTTAGAGGCACATTCTTTACACAAGTGATGTTTGCAGAGTTTGAAAAGTTAACTCATGAAAAGGCAGAAGAGGGTTCACCGTTAAATGTAGAAGTATTCAATGAAATATTTGAAGGTCTCTATAGAGAATATTACGGGGATGAAATGGTGTTTGATGAAGAAGTGAAGTATGGTTGGTCTAGAATTCCTCACTTCTACCGTCCATTCTACGTTTACAAATATGCAACTGGATTTGCGTCGGCCATCCATCTTGCGACAAGAATTTTAGAAGGGGATCAAGAGACATTGGAAAACTATCTCGAATTCTTAAAAAGTGGAAGCTCGGACTACCCACTAGAGTTATTAAAGAAAACGGGAGTAGACTTAACAACTCCATTGCCCATTGAAAATTCACTTAGAAAATTCTCAGAGCTTGTTGAGGAGTATTCTTTATTATAATTCCACCAACTATTTTCGGACAGTTATGAACTGTCCGGTTTTTATCTTTTAGGTTGAAAATGTCTGTTAGTCTAGTATTGTAACTGTGAAAAAATTAAATACAGGATTTTTCTATCGGGTGAACCTCGTAAAAAATGTCGAATAATCGATAAATTGAAAAATTCGAACAAAAAAATTCATTTTTCAAAGATAAAAAGAAAAAACGTTATTTTCGAATAAAATAATAAATGTACTGATTAAAACATACAGAAAAAGCTAAAATGTAGACCAACGAAAAAGAACCAGACAATACCTGGTTCTTTTTCTATTAAACTACCTTTTCTACATCTACTCTACCTGAAAAGAATGTAGCACCATTTCCCATATCAGCGACACGATCAGGGGTCAAGGTGTTTACTAGTTGCTTTGTCCCTGGTAAATCAGCCCATAGTCCTTGAGTAACGGCTACTCCAGGAAGCACGCTTTCACCAACTGAAGCTTTGAGGATACATTCTCCTCGATTGTTCCACACCCGTACTTGATCTCCGTCTGTAATTCCTCTTACTAAGGCGTCCTTTTTACTAATAAACACACGAGGTTCTTTTTCAAGTGTAATATGTTTTTTATTGTTAGAGAAGGTCGAGTTCAAGTAATTATGATTCGGACCAGGTACAAATAATAAAGGGTAGTCACCATCATCTTCCACAAGTGGGATATAAGTTGGAAGTGGAGGATATCCATCCTTTTCCATCTGTTCAGAGTAGAGTTCGATTTTTCCGCTGGGAGTTAATAATTTCCCAACTACAATTTGTGTTACATTCGCCTTTACATATTTTTCTTCAGATAGTCTTTCAAAAGTAATACCCTCGAAGTGTGGATTTCTCTTGTAATCTAGGGCCTGGGTAATCATCTCAACTTCCGAATCAAATAAGCTGGAATCCACATATCCCATTGCCTCAGCTAGTAATTGGAACACTTCGACATTGGACTTAGATTCGCCATACTTTTCAATAGCTGGTTCTTGTATTTGAATATAGTGATGCCAGTACGATGTATAAAAGTCTGTGTTTTCAAATGCAGATGTTGCTGGAAGGATAATATCAGCGTATTTTGCCGTTTCTGTTAAAAATAAATCATGAACGACAATGAATAGATCCTCTCGTTCTAGGCCTTTTTTTACTTTATTAACTTCTGGCGTAACAACTGCAGGGTTAGTCCCGTATACATACATGGATTTAACTGGTGGATCTAGTTCTAATAATGCTTGACCAAGTAGGTTCATGTTGATAACTCGAGTATCTTTATTTTTTAACAGATCAGGACGTTGAAGGATTTCCGCATTATGAGCTAAGTACCCTTTATTGGATTTTATTGCTCCGCCACCTTTGACAAGCCATTGTCCAGTTAGAGCAGGGAGACACGCAATTGTTCGAATACACATTCCACCATTATCGTGATGTTGTGGACCATTTCCAATACGAATAAAGGAAGGGGAGGTATTACCATACATACGAGCGAGTTTATATATATCCTCTACTGGAACACCTGTAATATTTGAAACAGTGACGGGGTCATATTGAACAACATGTTCACGTAACTCCTTATATCCAACTGTATAGTTCTGTAAAAAATCCACATCAGCCATTTCTTCTGCAAACAAAATGTGCATCATTCCGAGTGCCAGAGCTGCATCCGTTCCTGGCTGGATAGGAATAAACCAATCAGCAAATTGTCCTGTTTGATTCTTGTGAACATCAATGACAACGATCTTTGCACCATTTTTACGGGCTTTCTGGGCGAGAGCAATCTGATGCATATTGGTGCTTACTGCATTAATTCCCCAGAAAATAATTAGTTTTGATTCAACCGTTTCTTCTGGGTCAATTCCAAAGCTACCACCCATCGTATATTTATAGCCTTGTGCACCAGCAGCCGAACAAATTGAACGATCAAGCTGGGATGCTCCTAGCCGGTTGAAAAAACGTCGGTCCATTCCCTCAGCACTAAGATTTCCCATGTTCCCATAAAAACTATATGGGAGGATACTTTCAGGGCCGTAGTCTTTTATAAGTTTCTTCCATTGGTAAGTAATGGTTTCAATGGCTTCTTCCCAGCTAATTTCCTCAAAAACTCCTTCTCCTTTTACGCCAGTACGCTTAAGAGGATGTTTTAAACGATTTGGATCATAAATTCGCTCTGTCATATTCCGAACTTTATTGCAAATATTTCCTTTAGTTACAGGGTGATTAGGATCTCCTTGCATCTTTATAATTTTCCCATCCTGTTTATGTACCAGCAAACCACATTGATCTGGGCAGTCAAGAGAACAAACAGAAGGGAATACGCCAGTTGGTTCGTTCACAAAAGAATTCATGAAGCTAAAACTCCTTTCGGCCAGTCATATATTAATAGCTTATCATGTATGTTATGTACATGATTAATATAATAAAAGATTGGGAATAGTTAGGCAATTAAATTTAATTAATGAGTTCACAAAATGGATCTATACTGTAGAATGTAACTTAAGGAAAATTTATCCTAATGGGGGTGTGTATATTGGAGACAGTAAGCCAGTTTAACTGGGGATTTGAACTGATTACAAAGCATATGATGGATATCCTATTAATTGTTGATAGGAATCAATCAATTATTTTTGCCACACCTTCTATAGAATCGATGTTAGGTTATTCCATTGAGGGAGTAATAGGGAAAAACGCATTTGAATTTCTTCACCCTGAGGACAAGAATGAATTAATTAAATCGCATCAAGAGGTTATACGTCTTCAACAATCTGTTACAAATGAATATAGAGCCTACGATAGTAAAGGTAATATTAAATATTTAGAATCTCGAGTAATGCCAGTTCCTAATCATCCTGAGCAAATTGTTGCTGTTACGATAAGAGATGTTACACTCCGTAAAAATATTGAAAATGAGATACAGAATAGAAGAAATAGGTATCAATTACTACAAAATAGCTTGAAATCCTATTCGCAGGAAGTATCAAATACGATGAGGCTATCCGAGCTTGAAGTTAAACTTGTTAAAGAACTAGAAACGGTTATTACAAATTCAGAACCCAAAGTTATCATTTATAACCGTGAAAGCGAAACTTTTGTAGGGGATTCTTCTTTAAAGATGTGCATCTCCCATTTAACGGTTGGTAAGCAAAAAGCGTTTGATGATCGAGTGTTTATCTTAATAGGTGATCGTAATCATCTATCTTATTTTCTTACAATTGATGCAGCAGCAATTGAAGATAAAATGGAAAGTATCTATGTTGATACATTGGTCTATTATACGGTAATGGTCTTTGAGAGTTTGAGTGTAATTGAGAATTTAATGAATCAATTAGAAACAGCTCTCAAATGGAAGGAAAGGCCACAATGGATCTCAAGGCTTTTATTTAACTTATCTGAGAAACAAAGATTAGAGTTGTCTAGCAATTTACATCATACAGTCTTATTAGACCAATTCACTTTATACAGAAGGCTAGAAGTCATTCTTAAGGAGCAAAGCTTTAACCGAGAAGTTAAGGAGGAGCTTATTGATGTTAGTCAGGGGCTGCTAGATTCCATTCATCAAATTAAAATAACTTGCAATGACCTACGACCACCCTTATTACGGGAAATTGGATTAGTTAGTGCACTAGAGAATATTTTTGAGTTTACACAGGTTTCTTCAACCTATAAAATAGCATTTACGACAAAAAACACTTCAAATCTTTCTTTAGATGACGAACAAACAATAGGAATCTATCGAGTTGTTCAAGAGTTGCTTAACAATGCTACCAAACATTCAGAGGCAACGAATTTACATTTTCATTTGTCACAACTAGAGGATCAACTAATCCTTCAATATTTAGATAATGGAAAAGGGTTTAATGAATCTGGAATTACTCCATCCTTTAATAGCATGGGGATTTCTGGTATGAGAGAGAGGGTGCAAAGTTTAAACGGTAGTATAAAATTCCACTCAAAACCAGGAGAGGGACTCTTAGTGCGAATCAAGATTCCTTCAAGGAAAATTACTCTATGAGTCTAACTATTATGAAATAAAACCATCCACGGTGGTTTTATTTTTTTATATGTACCATTAGTACAGACTTTACCCCAAGAAAAAATCGTTCGCACGCAATAATTTTTCGGGCTAAGTTTGTTTAATTCATTGTAAACTTAATTTAAATATCATTCAGGCAGAATACTAGGTGGTGTAGTAATGGAATTGGAAGAAACGTACCGTCAGATATTTAAACTGATGCTAAATGAAACGACGGTCATGCTTTACATTGTGAATCGTGACCGCCATATGGTTTTTTCGACACCTAACATGAGTGAGATTAGTGGTTATAGCCTTGAGGAACTACGAGGTATGGACACTTTCACTATGGTTCATCCGGATGACTTAGAACATTTGAAACAAAGGCATATGAACCTGCTTGCGTCCCAAACAAATAATTCTACGGAATTCCGAATTGTGAATAAGAATGGGGACGTGCGTTATGTAGAATGTAAAACAACCCCCCTTCCAGATACAGAAGACTATCTCCAAGTTGTCTCAACAAGGGATAATTCAGAGAGAAAATTAATGGAGATGGAACTCGAAAGACAAAAGAGTCGGTACGAAGTTTTACAAAATAGCTTGAAAAACTTTTCGCAAGACTTAACTGCTGTTATGAAATTAGCTGACCTTGAAGAAAGATTGTTAAAAGAGGTTAAGACCATTCTTCCCGAATCTAAACCAAAACTATTATTGATATGTACTGGGGAGACTGAAGAATTTGCTGAATCAAGACCAAATATAGATGAATTATCAATAGGAAAAATAGTAACTACGAATGATCAATTACTGATTAAGATAGGTGAATATCAGAATAATGTATATGTTCTATCAGTATCAGCAGGCGACATTAAAGAAGAAATGGAATCAATTTGGCTAGAAACTCTATCATTTTATACTGTGATGGTTATGGATAATTTAAATGTCATAGCCAATTTAATTGACGAATTGGATTCGGCATTAAAGAAAACGGAGACACCACAATGGGTGTTGAGGTTGTTGTTCAACCTCCAGGAACAACAGCGATTAACTCTATCTAGTGATCTACATGACACCGTGTTGCAGGAACAAATATACCTATATAGAAAAATGGAGTCTCTAATCAATCGTTATGATTTTGGAAGTGAGGATAAATCCAAACTCATTGAAATTGAACAGGGGTTATTAGACAACATTCATCAACTACGAATGACATGTAATGAGCTACGTCCCCCGTTGTTAAGGGAGCTAGGACTTGAAAGGGCTTTGGAGAACTTATTTGAACATATTCAGGTTTCATCTACGTATAAAATTATTTTTACCTCCAAAATGATTCCAAGTGTACCATTGGATGAAGAGCAAACCATTGGAATATACAGAATTGTTCAGGAACTTCTTAAAAATGCAGATAGTCATTCAAAAGCCTCTTTAATCCACTTCGATATTCATTTTGAAGATGCCCTATTCAAAATGGTTTACAACGATAATGGGGTAGGTTTCGGTCAAGACAGTCTCAAGCCTTCATTTAATAAATTAGGATTAACGAGTATTACACAAAGGGCCAAAAGCCTGGGTGGGAATTTTGAATTTTTGTCAGAGCCAGGAAATGGGCTTAAAGCATCACTGGAAGTTCCGATTACGAAGGAAAGGAGTCAATTATGATTAACATCCTTATTGTTGATGACCATTTATCTATCATAGAAGGTACAAAGATGCTGCTCGAACAGGAGCCTGATTTTAATATTACGGTTGAAAGCAGCTCTTTAAATGCAATGAATCTTATTAAGCTAAATTCGTATGATATATTACTCTTTGATTTATACATGCCACACCTAAACGGTCTTGAATTATCAAAGCAAGCCTTAGCATATAATCCTGAGCTGGTTGTGTTAATTTACACAGGATTTGACATAAAGCCCCATTTTAACTTGTTAGTTGAAGCAGGAGTATCAGGCTTTTTATCCAAGACCTCTTCAAGGGATGAGCTTGTAGTAGGAATAAGAAGCGCATTGAAAAAGCAAGTAATCCTTCCACTTTCACTAGTCAGAGAGTTAAAAAGGCCAGGAATCATATCAGATGGTACAACCAGCAATCAAAAAGTGATTTTAACTTCATTAGAAGAACAGATTCTCCTTGAGCTTTCCAAAGGTAAGAGTACGAGGGAAATTGCAACTAGCTTGTCTATGAGTCAAAGATCTCTAGAATATAACTTAACAGCCCTTTACCAAAAATTTGGAGTAAGAACAAGGGTCGATACTATAGCTAAAGCAAAAACTCTGGGCCTAATTCCAGAGGAAGAGCTAAAGTGAATAAGGTCAGTAAACTGTCAGGAATACCCTCCTGGCAGTTTTTTTTATGGTGAATTTCATCTGCTTTTTGTTTTTGAATACAATGAGCTCAATAATTGCTGCGATCATCGGCTGTACCCCAAAATCTTGCGGGGGTCCTCCAAAACAGTGCGGAAGTCCTCCAAAAAGTGTGCGGTTTAGGTAATAGCTAAACTCAGTACAATGAGGATGTATAAAACGAATCAAACAGCAAAATCAAAAAATGGAGGAATTCTTTATGATTTCTATATCAAATGTATCAAAGGTTTATTCATTAGAATCTGGTGATTTTTATGCTCTTAAAAACAACAATATCAACATTGAAAAAGGAGAATTTGTAGCAATAATGGGTCCGAGTGGATCGGGGAAGAGTACACTTCTTCAATTATTGGGAGGGCTCGATACACCGACATCCGGAAAAGTAACGGTTGATGGAGTTGAGTTGAATGCACTCAATGAGAAAGAACGTACTCTATTCCGACGCACAAAGGTAGGCTTTGTATTTCAAAACTATCAATTGTTACCAATGATGACCGTCGGAGAAAACATAGCACTATCCCTATCAGCCAACAATACAAGTCAATCTGAAATAAAGTCCACCGTTCAAAAATTAATTGTGGATGTAAACCTTGAAGGAAAGGAACCACAATTCCCTTCTCAATTAAGTGGTGGGCAACAGCAAAGGGTAGCTATAGCGAGGGCTATAGCCATGAAGCCAAGGTTAATTCTAGCCGATGAACCGACTGGAAACCTAGATCAAAAAAATGGGATAGACATTTTAAAACTCCTCTCAAAACTTAACAAAGAAGAACAAATTACGATTGTGATGGTTACCCATGACCTACAGGCAGCACAAATAGCAGACCGAATTATTGTCGTCCAAGATGGACTAATTATAGATGAAGAAAACAAGGGAGGTTATAGAAATGAAACAGTGGCAGATCGCATGGCGTAACTTGATGAGAAGAAAGCTTCGAACTTTTCTTACCATCATGTCGATTGTCATAGGAGTGGCTTCAACATTTGCTGTAATTGCAGCCGTTGATTCTGCAGAAAAGTCGTTTCCTATTTATCTTAAAGAGGCCTTTGCCAAAGCTGACTTTAGTTTATCAGGTACCGAAGCTTATTTTTCAGAAGAGGTTCTTAGGGAAATAGAGAATAACAGTGATTCGACTTCCATCGCAATGTTGAAGGAGAATACAAAGCTTGTTACTAAAGAGGAAGGAATCTCTTCAATTCAAAAAAGAGTCGTGCTAACGGGTTATAGCCAGCTCGATACCTCGGTTACAAAATTTAAAGTCATTGAAGGAGATTTAACCACAGACGGAGCGGTTATAACGGATCGGACGGCAAAAGTATGGGGCTCAAAGATTGGGGATACCATTTCTTTTGATACGGACCAAGGAGTAAAGCAAATAAAAATTACTGCAATCGTCAAGTATACACAGGAGCTAATGGGGCCATCTAGTTGGAATATGGCTAAATATCACCATTGGGCTGTGGCTGTTCCTCTTCCAGTAATTCAAGACTGGTTTGAATTAAATGGAAAAATTCAAAATGTGTTAGTTAAAGCCGAAAGTACCGAAAAATTAAAAGCAGTAGAGCATGAATTAGAACACATTGTTAAGCATCATGAAGGTATATATATGCAGCCAATTGTGGTTAATTTCGATCTCCAGTTCAAAGATTTAGACACATTCTTCCTAGCTCTCTATATGGCAGGTTTTCTCGGAATTGCTCTAAGTGCTTTCATTATATTTAATTCCTTATACGTGAGCGTTAAGGAACGAAAGAATGAATTCGCGGTTCTAAAGACCATTGGTTATACGCCAGGTCAATTACAAAAGATGGTACTCTCTGAGGTTATTCTCCTTGCTTTGATAGGAACTGTTTCTGGTCTAATAATCGGCTATGGTCTCGCGACCGGACTTAAATCACTGGTATTTATGCTCTTTGGAGTCCGAGATCAAAGCGGAATGGTCATTACAACTGGAGTAATCGTTTCTATTGTGGCCGGATTCATCATTCCGATCTTGGCTTCGTGGTACCCAATTAGAAATGTGGGTAAGATCAGTGTTATTGAAGCACTAAAGGAAAACAAAGCAAAATCCAATGGAACAAATAAGTGGCTAGGATTTATAGGAACCTTACTTATTGGAGCTAGTTTTCTAATTGATCATCTGCTCTTAGTTTTACCTCTAATGGTAGGAATTGCTTTAATATTCCCTTATTTATTTAAGATGTTCGGGTTTGTGTTAAAAGGGATATATCGTATTTTCTTTAAATTTCCAGGTGATATGGCTATAAGAAATTTAAATCGTAATCTCTCTCGTACCTCAATGACTTCTGTTGTCCTTTGTCTAGGTATAGCCATGATTGTCCTGATGAGTTCACTAAACTCTGCTCTATTACAAACATACGAAAGAGTCATTCATTCCTCTTACGGTGGAAACCTTGATGTTATGTTTCACCATATTGAAAAGGAAGACCTCAGTATTCTTAAAAATACGAAAGGGGTAGCAGATGCTGAAACTTACTCTTTACAATTTGTAACCTGGACCCTAAATAGTGAAAAGCGAATGATTCCAGTATTTGGAGTAGGGGAAGAATGGATAGATCGTTTCCCATTATTTACTGGGGATAAAGGAACACATAGCAAACTGATAAAGAGCTTGAAGCAAGATGAAATTATCTTAGATAGAATCTCATTTGGAGTATGGGGTGGGAAAATTGGTGAAACGGTCACTCTAGACGCATTAGATGGTCCAAAATCGTTTAAGGTTGTTGCAGTCGTGGACACGATGAAAAACAGGGGTTATAGCGCTTTTATGAACGAAGATCATTTTAAAGAGAGTATTGGAGTGAAATATGAAAGAAATGCATTAGTGATTAAGGATGAAAAAACAAGTCCATTACAACTGCGGGAGAACATCTATGGGCAATTTGGTGAACGAGTAGAAGAAATGTGGGGTCCTGAGGATTGGGTAAGTGTAATTGGTGGTACGATTACGGGATCATTCAGCATTGTTAACGCTCTTGTTGTTCTTGCCATCATTGTTTCAGGAATCGGAATTACAAACACACTATTAATTAATATTATGGAGAGGATTCGGGAAATTGGAATGATGCGGGCAGTTGGGGTCACCAGAGGTCAAATCATTAAAATGATATTACTAGAAGGCTTTGGTATAGGTCTTGCTGCAACTGTTATCGGAATTGGATTTGGAATCCTGCTACTCTATATGTCTTCAGGTCTGGTAGCAATCAATTCTTTAACATTTGAATTCGGGGTTTCCCCAATCATAATTATGTTAATCTTCTTATTTGGTATTGTTGTTAGCTTAGTTTCTAGTTTTACACCATCAAGGAAAGCTGCAAAGACTCCATTAAATGAGGCGTTGAGATATGAATAAGCTGGTGTTATTTTTGTTGCTAATTTCCTCTCTTCTATTTACTGCTTGTGGAAGTGGTCAATCCTGGGAAAAAGAAGAGGAAACTATTGAGGTAAGTAATAGGATTATATCGGATGATGTTAACGTAGAATGGGAGCTTGTTGAAAAACAAGCTTCCGATGAAGAAACATTAATCCGTTTAAAAATCTCTTATAACGGTATTCCCATTCAGGATTTTGATGTAAACCATGAAAAGCTACTTCATTTAATAATTGTAAGCGAGGATTTATCCTATTTTAATCACATTCATCCTGAATACTTGGGTGACGGTGTGTTTGAAATTACAAATCAATTTCCAGCTGGAGGTAAGTACAGAATGGTCGCTGACTTTAAACCGACTGATGGGAGCTCTGTAAGCAAATTAGAGTGGATTAATGTTAAAGGAAAAGTTGCTGAGCCAGTACCAATAAATGTAGATAACGTTTTTGAAAGGGTAGTGGATAAAAAACACGTGTCTATGTCGATAGAGCCTCAGATTGAGGCTGGAAAAGAGCTTACAATGAAATTCTCTCTAACAGATGAAATTACTAGACAGCCAATTTCCAACCTTGAACCGTATTTAGGTTCAATCGGGCATGTTGTGGTGTTATCAGAGGATGGAGAACGTTACCTGCATGTCCATGCTTTGGAGAATCAGGGAACAGGACCGGATGCTCTTTTTGAAACAGAATTTCCGGAAAGTGGTGTTTACAAAGTTTGGGGGCAATTCCAAAAGGACGGTCAAGTATTTACTGTATCTTATGTTGTTAAGGTACCATGAGAATTTGGGCGGAAATCTTTTCCGCCCTAAAATTAAGGGGGTGTGATTCTTTTGAGTGAATATAGATTGTTTTTTCCTTATGTGAAAGAACAGTTAAAGTTATATATTTTTGGATTTATAGGGAGTTTGTTTCGGTTTTTAATTCCTCTTTCAGTGCCATTAATTATTAAATATATTTTTGATCATTTGCTACAAAACAAGGGGCTTTCTTATTCAGACAAAATAGAAGAGTTATTATCAATTGCTGTAATCATGCTAGTAATCTTTCTTTTGTTAAGAGCGCCAATGGAATACGCAAGGCAGTACTTTATGCATAAGGCCAATAATAATATTATTAAGAGTCTCCGAATAGATGCATTTAAGAAGGTACATTCTCTAGACGCAAAATACTTTACAGAAAATAAGAGTGGAGAAATTGGAACACGATTTTTCGATGATATTGAAAAAATAAGAGGCTTTATGACTGCGGCATTCTCA
Source organism: Cytobacillus spartinae (assembly GCF_042865285.1). NCBI lineage: Bacteria > Bacillati > Bacillota > Bacilli > Caryophanales > Bacillaceae > Cytobacillus > Cytobacillus spartinae. Next base: position 354,062 of record NZ_JBIACK010000002.1, read on the forward strand.
AACATTTGGATAGAGATAGTTGTACTAGTTTGTGTTATAGGGGTTATGCTTACGTTAAATATTCAGCTTACAGTTCTTGCAGTGTTATTAGTAGGATTTCAGTTTCTTATCGCACATCTTCTTTCAAGAAGATTAAAAGACTCAACACGGAATATGATGAACTTTCGCTCCGTCTTAAGTGGATTTATTTTTGAAAAAATACAAGGCGCGATTATAGCAAAGTTATTCTCGTCAGAAAAGAGAGATCAAAAGGATTTACATCGACATTTGGATGCTTATGAAGTACTAACAGAAAAAAATAGTAGAATTAATGCAATCATGCTATCGTCTGTTAATGTCCTAAGTGATTTGACTCCGTTTGTGATTGTGCTTGTTGCTAGTCTTTTTGTTATAGAAGGCCGGTTAACATTAGGGAGTCTAATTGCATTTTTCGCTTATGTAGATAAAATGAGAAGTCCTGTTGCTGCTTTGGTACAGGCAATCCCCACTATTACGGAGGGGAGAGTTGCACTAAAAAGAATTTTTGACTTTTTCAACACCCCACAAACAATTAAAGAACAAGAAAATCCCGTAGAACTTAAGAATTTCTCCAAGGAGATTAAGTTCCAGAAAGTTTCTTTTTCTTACAATAAAGATAAGAAGATACTAAACAATGTCTCTTTCACACTTGAGAAAGGAAAAACCTACGCCTTTGTTGGTGAGAGCGGTGGAGGTAAGAGTACCATTTTACAGCTATTAACGAGGATGTATGATACTAACAGCGGCGAAATATTAATAGATGGAGTAAATATTAAAGAGTATTCCTTGTTAAGCTTAAGGAACCATATGGGAATCGTCACACAAGACAACTTTCTATATAGCTCTTCTGTTAAGGAGAATTTATTGACGGCAAAATTCGATGCAACTGATTTTGAAATTATTTCTGCAACTCAAAAGGCATTTGCCCATGATTTCATTTCAATGCTTCCCAAAGGGTATGAAACAGAAATTGGGGAGAGAGGAGTGAAGTTATCTGGAGGACAGAAACAAAGAGTTTCCCTTGCACGTGTCTTTTTAAAGAATCCATCTATCATTATTTTGGATGAAGCGACTAGTGCACTAGATAACGAGAGTGAAAAGTTAGTACAGTCATCAATAAACTCATTAGATAATGAAAAAACAATAATCATGATCGCACACAGGCTTACTACCATCCTCCATGCAGATACCATCTTTGTAGTGAAAAACGGTGAAATCATTGAGAGTGGTAACCACCAAAGTCTACTTTCCTTAAATGGATATTATAAAGAGTTATATACGAAGCAGGCCGAGCAAAATGAAGCTGACAAACAAACAAATGAAAATGTGCGGTCTAGGAAAATTTCATAAAACTAACCGACCCAGTCTAGTTAGGAGGAAGGCCGGTTTCTACATTAATTTTCTGAAAGCTTATGCACCTCACGCGCCGTTTCCTCTAAAATGTAGACAACGGGAATTTGCGTTGTAATATTCGAGGTTTTATACCATTCTTCAGTAACATAGTAAGAAATATTAATGTCTGCCATTTTTGCAATGGGACTATGTTTATTATTTGTAATGCTTATAATGTTACTTCCCTTTTGTTTTAATTGGTTCAAATGGGAAATGGTAAAGCTATTTTCTCCGGATACAGATAGAGCAATTGTTGTACTGTTATGAAGGTAATTAGCATGAATTGGAATATAAGGGTCTTTAACATACATGGAAAACTTCCCTAGACTTGAAAAATAGCGTGCTCCATATTCAGCTAATATCCCAGAACTACCAGTGCCTATAAAAATGACATTATCAGATTTTACAATTAGGGATGCTGCATCTTTAATAACTGTTTCAAAATTTCCTTTTAACGTACGTTCCATAAACTCAGAGAGGGAGTATTGACTGCTTTTAACCTGGCTTTCTTTCGTCTTATCTAAATAAAGTTTTAACTTTACTTTAAATTCTGAAAAGCCCTCACAGTTTAATTTCCGACAGAATCTCAGTATGGTGGAGGTCGATACATGGGTCTCATCAGCCAAATCACGGATCCGCATATATATGACTTTATCAGCATTTTTAATAATGTAATTATATAAAGAGGTTTCTAATTCGTTAAAAGACGATATCATTTCGCTTGTAAACATAGTCATTTTTCTCCTATTAGAAAGGTAATAAGACTAATCATATCATATCTTGGAACAAGGTGTTACTCTCATGTAACAAGTACCTTTCAACGGAATAAAAATCTAAATGGCATATTGCTATTCCCGATTGTTAGTTAAGCTATTACAATTTAACTGTAAATAAAAAATTCATTTTTGGAGGTTTTCCAAGATGTCAAAAGGAATTAAGATTGTAACTATCGGCGGTGGATCTAGTTATACACCAGAATTAGTAGAAGGTTTTATCAAGCGTTATGATGAGCTACCAGTAAGAGAACTTTGGTTAGTTGATATAGAAGAAGGTAAAGAGAAGTTAGAAATCGTAGGAAACCTAGCTAAGCGTATGGTTGAAAAAGCAGGACTTCCGATTGAGGTTCATTTAACAATAGATCGAAGAGAGGCACTTAAAGGTGCTGATTTCGTTACAACACAATTCCGTGTAGGACTATTAGCTGCACGTGCAAAAGATGAAAGAATTCCTTTAAAATATAATGTTATTGGTCAAGAAACAAATGGACCAGGAGGCTTATTTAAAGGTCTTCGTACAATCCCTGTTATCCTTGATATTTGTAAAGACATTGAAGAGCTTTGCCCAGACGCTTGGTTAGTAAACTTTACAAACCCAGCTGGAATGGTAACAGAAGCGGTATTACGTTATAGCAATATTAAAAAGGTAGTAGGTTTATGTAATGTTCCGATCGGAATGCGTATGGGAATCGCAAAAGCTTTAGATGTGGATGCAAGCCGAGTACAAGTAAATTTTGCAGGTTTAAACCACATGGTATATGGTCTTGATACGTTCCTTGATGGTGTAAGCGTACAAGAACAAGTGATTGAAGCAATGGCAAATCCTGATAACGCAATGACGATGAAAAATATTTCTGGCCTATCATGGGAGCCTGACTTCATTCGTGCTCTTGGGGTAATTCCATGTGGATACCACCGTTATTACTACAAGACAGACGAGATGCTTCAAGAAGAATTAGAAAAAGCAGATACAGAAGGAACTCGTGCTGAAGTCGTTCAAAAATTAGAAACTGAACTATTTGAGCTATACAAAGATCCAAACCTAGATATTAAGCCACCACAATTAGAAAAACGTGGAGGAGCATACTACAGTGATGCTGCTTGTAGCTTAATTAACTCTATCTATAATGATAAGAGAGACATTCAGCCGGTGAACACACGTAACAATGGTGCGATTGCTAGCATTGAAGACGACTCCGCAGTTGAAGTAAACTGTGTCATCACAAAAGATGGCCCTAAACCTATCTCAGTTGGAGACCTTCCAGTGGCAGCAAGAGGTCTAGTACAACAAATCAAGTCATTTGAACGTGTAGCTGCAGAAGCGGCTGTAACAGGTGATTACAATACAGCTTTACTTGCAATGACGATTAACCCACTTGTTCCATCTGATAAAGTCGCAAAACAAATCTTAGATGAAATGTTAGAAGCACACAAAGAACATTTACCACAGTTTTTCAATAAGGTTGAAGCTTAATATCGATAATTGAGGTGTCCCAGTAGATTGGGGCATCTTTTTTATCTCGGTAAGGTTGATTAAAAAAAATTAGATTGTGGTTAATACTCAAAATTACCGAAAATTTTAAATAGTTGTAACTAACATGGGTGGTTAATACCAAAAAAGATTAGAATGTGTAACAATCTGTAACTAAAACAGAAGGTTAATACCAAAAATTATGTCAAATCATAAAAAACTGTAACTAACTCGGGATGTTAATACCTAAAACCATTGATTAGCGTAAAATCTGTCATTAATACACCACTAGCAAAGTTGACTTATACTATAAAAGCAAATGGATAAAGTTGTAGGAGCAGGTCTCAAAAAGCCCAAGGTTTCTTTAGCTAAGACATAAAGCAAAAGTCTCACACTCACTATAACGTTAATTTCATCAGAAGAATAGTTTCTCTTTCCTCATCACACATTAAAATGGGGGTGATGTATGTGAAGAATAACGGAGTATCAGATCAAAAAGAAATGAAAAGAAACTCATATGAATCTGAGAAGCAAACAAATGGAGTGACTCATCTTAAACATGCTCCAAAACCTCATGGTATTGATGTTAAGATTACAGAGGATGTGGAGTAAAGAAGCTTAGGAACTTCTATTATGGTTCAAACTGGTAAGATGATGAAGATGTTGAATTTAAGCTTTCTTGATTATTATGTAATCATATAATCAAGAGATCCCAACATAGTACACCTTAATTAGTCATGCTTAAAATTGACGGACTAAATCCATCAATCAAAAGTATTACTAAGAACTTTCAACTTACTTGGAGGAAAATAATGAGTGAGAAACTTTTTAACTGTCATCGAATTTCTAAGAGAAAAGACATTAATAAGGCGGAGTTAAATGATTATTTAAATGACGGCTGGAGACTCATCAAGGTAACGGTAGGTCAAAACGATAAGCCGTATACTGTTGGTTTGGAAGAAGAATAATCATTACACCCGACGGAAAAAATTACTATTGAATAAGCCCTTAAAAATGAGTATTATAGTAATCAAGCTACGTTGTTCGTATTCATAATTAAGTTTTAACCTTTAAGCTGTAATAGGGAGTTTAACATCGAGACAGGAATGACAAGCCTCTGTCTATATGACGAGGAGGACATGCAGGATTGTTTTTGCGAACACCCACTTTGAGGAGTGGTGGTTTAAAACTTTCTTATAACAGATACGGCAATGGTGGCTACATATACCACACTATACCAAACCAGTTTCCAGTCGGGGGCTGGTTTTTTTGCGTAGAAAAAATGAAAAACGCCATATAGGCTGGCGTTAGTTGTTTGTCATTGTTTTATAAGCGTCCGTTTTCACAACGTTTAAAGAAAAATCATCAATCGTTTGAGCATCTTTATGTACAATATGGATTGATCCATCCTCTTCCACTGCACGATTGATTATTCCTTTTATTCTAGAGGATTCTCTCTCTTGTTTCATATTTTACTCACCTCCAATATTTGAATCATTTCGTTTCTTTTTTATTCTCATCTAAAAGGTTTCTTACGTCTTTTGACATTTGATTAAACACTTCGTTTACTCTATTCATAATATTTTCTTCCCCATTTTGCTTTTGGTCAGTTAGATCTTTTTCCATAAGAAACACCTCCATTCATATAGTGTGTAGATTTTTTAAAACTAACCTAGAATAACAACTGGTTTCTTTTCCATTCATTCACATATTGATGTTTTTTGCTATAATGTTGAATAGAGAGAAATTACTCGTTAAGTTTCAAAAAGGTGGTGTAGACATGGCAAGTAATAACAATAATTTGCCAAATACTTCAGCAACTCATGCAAAGCCAAGATTAGGGCGATCCTTTGCATGGGGTAAAACGATAACGAATTAAAATCGTCCAAATGCATATTCCCTAAGTGCTAGGCTTTGCACCTTATTCTTTTTAAAAGTAAAAAATAAGGGGCTGGCACAAATGAAATATGTAAACGCAACTGCTATTTTACCGGAAAGTTTAATAGTAGAAATACAAAAGTATGTCCAAGGTGACACAATCTATATTCCTAAACCAGAAAAAGATTATCAAAAGTGGGGTACCCGCTCTGGGGGAAGAAGGCTAATTGATGAACGAAATAACTCCATTAAGAGTAAGTTTAGGAATGGAGTATCTATTACAGAATTGGCTGATGAGTATTTCCTGGCTGTGGAAACCATTAAGAAGATTGTCTATTCAAAATAAATAGCAATGTAAAAGGCTGATAAACACAGAAAGTTGTTTATCAGCCTTTTATGTATAGTTTGATTTATAACCATTTGTTACATATTAATAAAATGTCTAACCGTATACAATAGAAAGGGAACATGCAACAGTAGTAGGAGTGATTAAAAATGGAACCTTTTATAAGAAACGAACAATATAATTTTATAAATGCTCAAATTAAGAACCAAATTAATGGGCATTTAAGTGTGAATGATATAGATGTTCTTAATGCGCTAAAATCTTTGACAAAGGAAAAAGTTCTGAACCTGTTTAGTGAACTCAGTACTGAACAAAAACGATTATTAAGCGAAATTATTCAAGTAAAAGATAAAGCGGGTGCTGAAGAGTATTTATCGACTATTCACCCGTATGTAATTCCCTTTAAACAAGTATCAGAGCAAACGATAAAAAAATTATTCCCAAAAGTAAAGAAAATGAGGTTACCTTCGATCGAGGAACTAGACTTTAAAGCATTATCGTACTTGGGGTGGAATGATAAAGGTACAAATCGCAAGTATATAATTGTCCCTCATGAAAATAAGTTAATAGGAATTCAAGGGAAATTCAATCATTCTTCCCATAAAGGAATATGTACAATCTGTAATAAACATGAAGAGGTAGGGCTATTTACCTCAGAAAAGAAAGGGGCTGTTTTAGGGACCTTTATTCAGAGAGGGAATTATATTTGTGAGGATAGTCAAACATGTAACAAAAATATAATGAACCTGGAAAAACTTAATGATTTTGTGTTAACGGTGAAATAATATGACCATAAAGGTGGAGATGGATATACAGTAGACTAGTAAAGGTGACTGGTCTATTTTTTAAATACCTTTCAGAACTCTTGTAGAACTTCAAAATGATGCTCATTTTTATACGAATAAGGGGAACACAAAATACGGCCTCGAATATTATTTTTATATATAATACAAATGCAAGCATCTCCTGAAAATTAACAACATCTATAGGATTTGATATGTTTACAGGCTCTAAAAAACAATATCAGAAAAATGAAACTTTTCCTCTTACTCATTCGTCTAATTTAATGTAATCTATATTTTGGTAAAAATGGTTGTATATAGGTATAGCGCTTTATACTAGACTATCAATCACAATACCAGGTAAAAAGGCAAAAGAGAAAAAAGCCGATATTAAGGAGATTTAAGAATGGTAAGAAGAATCGTTCCAAGTGAATTAAAAAAGCAAAGTAAAAGTATACACTTAGAAAAGTGGGTTTGGGATTTTTCTAGTGAGTTAGAGCCATGTAGGTCTGCTTTTGTGAAGGAGTTAATTATTGAGGAAATCAGAAGAGGGCTAATGAAAGAAGGCCTTGTAGATGAAGATACTAGAATTACGAAGGAACACGGTGACCTTTACTTGAATTTAAACCGTCAGAGAGCAAATGTTTCTTTAAGAAGAGTAAGTTCCTTTGAATAATCAAGAAGATGTATTCAGGAAAAAGTGATTCTATAAATCGGAATCACTTTTTTTATTGACTTTGTTACTAATCATCATCAGAGAAGTAAAGATAGATTTTTCTAAAAATTCCCTAAACTTAATTGACCTATTTTGACTTATAAGTCTATAATCGAATATGAAAGCGCTTTTAATAAGGGGAGGTCATTACATGAGTTTCGGTAATCAAGTCCAATTGAAGGTATATCAAAATCTTGAAGAAAACATTATACCCGTGTCCTTTGAGGAACTAGAGGAAAAAGCAAAAAAGGTTTTAGATGCTAAGCCTTTTGACTATGTTGCTGCTTCAGCTGGTGCTGAGGTAACGGTTAAAAACAATAGTAAATCTTTTGAAAAATGGCAGATTGTACCTAGAATGTTGTGTGATACCTCAAAGAGAGACTTAAGCATAGAGCTGTTTGGGAAGACGTTATCCTATCCTCTTTTATGTGCACCGATAGGCGTACAGTCCATTGTACATCCAGAAGGAGAATTAGCTAGTGCACGTGCAGCGGCAGCTATGGATGTACCTTTTATCTCAAGTACCGCTTCTACATACAGTTTAGAAAAAACAGCCGAAGCAATGGGGGACCGTAATAGATGGTTCCAGTTGTATTGGAGTAGTGATAGAGAAGTTGCTGCTAGCATGGTAAGAAGGGCAGAAGCAGCTGGTTATAGTGCGATTGTCATTACGCTTGATACACCTATGATGGCTTGGAGAGAAAAGGATATTGAACATGCATATTTACCATTTCTTCAAGCAGAAGGAATCGGAAACTATTTATCAGACCCTGTTTTCTGTTCTCGATTAGAAAAGTCTCCACAGGAAGACATCAGATCTGCGATTATGCTTTGGGCTCAAATCTTTGGGAATCCAGCATTGACTTGGAAAGACTTAGAGTTTATTAAAATGCAAACCTCATTACCTATTTTATTAAAAGGAATTTTACATCCAGATGATGCAAAGCTTGCAATCGAACATGGTGTGGATGGAATTATTGTTAGTAACCATGGTGGTAGACAAGTGGACGGAGCAATTCCTGCGATTGATGCTCTTCCAGAAGTGTGTGATGTTGTGAATGGGCAAATCCCAGTCTTAATGGATAGTGGAATTCGTAGAGGGGCGGATATCGTAAAAGCCTTGTCCCTTGGAGCTAAAGCTGTATTGGTGGGCCGACCATACATGTATGGTTTAGCACTAGCAGGTGAAGCGGGAGTTAAGCAGGTACTAAGAAATTTAATAGCAGATTTTGATTTAACCATGGCCCTCTCCGGGAAAAAGTCAGTTCGTGAATTAGATCGGTCATTACTTAAAAGAATATAAGGTGATAGAAGGACAAGAGACATAATTTCTCTTGTCCTTTTACTATTTTCTATTAGCTTTTATTGACTTGGATACTATATTTGGCAATGAAGGGGATAGTTTTTAACGATATGCAAATTTTAACTATATAGCTTTAATGATAGTGAGGTGTAGGAATTGATTCTGAACGAAAGAAAACTAATTACATTATCATTCATCATTATTGGAATATATGTATCCCCTTTATTTCTATTAGGAGAAAACGCACATATACGTGTTCATGATAATCTTGATTCTAATCTTGCATGGTATAAGGTATTAGCGAGTAGTGGTCAGATGGTAGGTCCCATTAATGCACAAATTCCGCAAGTGATAAATGGTCATCTATCTAGAAATGCTTATGGAAGTGAGTTTAGTTTAATTGTTTGGCTTTATTCAATTTTTCCGACGATGATTGCCTATGCGTTCAGCCAAACCATTACGAGAGTGGTAGCTTTTATCGGGATGTATTTGCTTTTAAAAAAGCATTTTTTACCGAAGAAAGAATGGCTACCTATAGTGGTAGGAGTTTCTCTAGCATTTTCACTTACTTTGTTTTGGCCATCAGGTATGTTAAGTACACTAGGAATGCCTTTGGCCCTTTGGGCTTTCCTAAATATAAGAAATGGTGAACGGCGTTGGACAAACTATTTAGTACTGACTTTAATTCCCCTTTATTCTAGCATTGTATTAGGATTTTTCTTTTTATTATCAGGTTTAGGAGTACTTTGGTTAGTAGATAGTATCCGTAAAAAGAGATGGAACCTCCGCTTTTTGTTTTCTATCGCATACATGACCATCATTTATATGATTGTTGAGTACCGATTATTTTCTTCGTTTTTTCTAAGTACCGAGCCTAATAGTCGAGATGAATATTTCCATGCAAGACTCACATTCTGGCATTCAGTAAGGCTGTCTTTTAAGAATTTCGTATTAGGTCATCATCATGTAATGACCGCCCATGCATTTTTTATATTACCTATATTATTGGTTGCTCTATATCTCATATTTTATAAAAAACGATGGAAACGTGAAAAAGTGTTTTTATTTTTGTTCGTTTTTAACTTTGCTCTTTCCGTTTGGTATGCCTTTTGGTTTTATAAAGGGTGGCTGCCTTTAACAGAGAGATTCCATTTTTTAGATACATTCAATTTTGCTCGCTATCATTTTCTACGACCATTAGTTATTTATGTATCATTTGCAATAGGACTAAAAATTCTCTGGAAACAAGGTCTAATTTGGAGAAGAGTAGCAAGTAGTTTTTTAATTCTACAGATTGTCTTTCTATTTTTTATAAATGAAGAAATCGTTTTTCACCGAGAGCCGACTGTTAAAGCATTTTTTGCTGAAAAGCAATTTAATGATATTAAAGAGTATATAGGCTTACCATTAGAGGATTACCGTGTGGTAAGTATAGGGATTCACCCTGCAATCGCCCAATATAATGGGTTTTATACACTGGATACGTATAACAATTTTTATCCACTATCATACAAATATGAATTTCGAAAAATCATTGAAAGGGAATTAGAGAAAAATAAGAAGATTCGAATTTACTTTGATGAATGGGGGGGAAGGTGTTATGTTTTCACCGCAGAACTAGGGAAGCACTATATGTTTAGGAAGGATTCCAATAAGGTGTTAAAAAACTTAGAATTAAACACAAACCAATTTATGAGAATGGGTGGCCGATATATTCTATCTGCGGTTCCTATTCTAAATGCGAAGGAAAATAACTTAACATTAGAAAAGGAATTTGATTCAAACGAATCTGCTTGGGAAATTTATTTGTATAGAGCCGGAGAATAAAAGAAGCCTAACTACGAACTTAGTAGCTAGGCTTTGTCTTATGAAACAGATACTTCAGATTTCAATGATTTGTAGCTAGATACTTCTTTCTTACTTGTAACAGCATTTCTGTTCGCAATTTCATTTTTAAAATACCCAATAATTCTTGAGGTAATGGCAATAGAAAGAATGGAACACAATCCTTTTAACCAACCGATTGTTAGGAAGCAAGACATAACCACTATGAAATCAAACAGAAAGTTAATCGTGCCTGGATTCGTGCCGAATCTCTTTTGCAAAAACAATGCGAGAATGTTTGCTCCTCCAAGGGATGAACCGTTCATAAAAACTATGGATAACCCTATTCCAATCAACACCCCGCCTAATATAGATCCAACAAGAATGGGGATGGTAAAGGCAGGTAAAAAATGATCAACACTAGTCATTAGTGTTAGTACTGAAACTGAAAATATCGTATTCAAAGTAAATTTCCAGCCCATTCTCATTACGGAAAATATATAAAATGGAATATTTACTAGGAAAAAGATAAGGGCAAACGGGAGAGTTATTAGATAAGAAATACTTAAGGAGAGGCCAGCTGTTCCACCTGTTACAATATTGGAATGCTGTAGGATAATAACTCCTATACTAGTAATCATGCATCCTAATAGGATGTTTACTATTTTTTTCATCTTAAATATCACCTTCAATTTCCACTATGTATAGATATTTTATTCTCTCATTAATGATAAAAGATAAAACGAAACATTTACATATCAGTATGAAGGAATTAGTATTGAATTATATTCATTTTGTAATATATTTATCTGATTAGTGTTCATATTGAAAGGAAGCGTTTACATGGATCTTATTGATATTCAATTATTAGAGCTTTTACAGAAGAATGCGCGTATGACAATAAGCGATTTATCAACTGAACTAGCACTTAGTCGACCTAGCATTTCAGAACGCCTGCATCGCCTGCAAGAAAAAGGCGTCATTCAAGAATATAGTGCAAGAGTGTCTCTGTCAGCAGTGGGACGAGAGATACTATTAATTATTCTTGTAAGTAACTTAAAGGTATCGGTACGTGAATTTGAAGAGATGATTAAAGAGGAAGAAGAGGTTATTGAATGTCATCGAGTAACTGGTGAAGTTAGCTATTTTATCAAGGCTGCAGTTTCCAATATGAACAATATGAGACTACTAATCGATCGACTCATTCCATACGGCAATATCAATACATCAACCGTATTATCTTCACCTGTTGCTTATCGATATATTTTACCTATAGATGAGAAGGTCGAATAGTAGCTGATACATGCAAAAAAGACAGGAATTAACCCTGTCCTTTTCACATTATTTGCTAAGCTCTGAAACAATCTCATAAGATCTCAGTCGCTCTCTATGATCATATATCATCGCATTGACCATGATTTCGTCTGCTTGTGTATCATCTAGGAACGTTTGTAGCTTATCCTTTACAGTTTCAGGTCCTCCTACAAGAGAGGTTTGGAATCTTTGCTCAAGCAAGCTCTGTTCGTATGGGGTCCAAATATTGTTCATATCCTCCACCGGTGGCTGAAGCTTACTAGGCTTGTTACGAATAAGGTTTAAGAATGATTGCTGCATGGATGTAGAAAGGAAATTAGCTGTCTCATCATCATCAGCTGCAATTACATTCACACAAACCATTGCATAAGGTTGGTCAAGTACATTCGATGGTTTGAAGGATCGACGATAAATATTTAAAGCAGGTAGTGTATTTTCTGGTGAAAAATGACTGGCAAACGCAAAAGGTAAACCGAGTTCCCCAGCTAGTTGTGCGCTAAATCCACTTGAACCTAATAACCAGATTGGGATATTTAAGCCTTCACCTGGAATGGCACGAACATGTTTTACATTAGGATTTAGAGTGGGATCAAAGTACTCCTGCAACTCTTGTAGCATGTATGGGAAATCCTCACCAGTACTGCCATGTTGCCTTCTTAATGCCTGAGCGGTTAATTGGTCGGTTCCTGGTGCGCGACCAAGACCAAGATCAATTCGGCCAGGGAATAAAGATTCAAGCGTGCCAAAATGTTCTGCAATTATAAGTGGAGAGTGGTTCGGTAACATGATTCCGCCTGAACCCACTCTTATCGTTGATGTTCCAGCGGCTACATGCCCAATCACCACCGACGTAGCAGAACTCGCTATTCCAGGCATGTTGTGGTGTTCTGCTAACCAAAAACGGTGGTAGTTCCACTTTTCTGCATTCATTGCTAAATCTAATGTATTTTGCAATGATTCCGTTACAGTTCCGCCTTCAACAACAGGAGCTAAATCTAAAACAGAGAACGGAATATCGGCAAGTTTCTTATTTACTGACATACTTTCATCTTCTTTCTCAACTATAATGATTAATATTGACACACAATATATTTTAACAATGTAACTTAGTCTCTCAAAATTAAATGCTTTTTATGATGTTTATAAAGGGAAAACAAAAATGGGAGGGAGATTAACCATGAAAAATCATTTACCACCTGGTCAATTCGAAACAGAAAGTTGGCCTGTACTTCATCAAGGCGATGTATATGATTTTAATGAAGAGACTTGGAACTTTAGACTTTTTGGAGAGGTTAAGGAAGAGATAGTCCTATCTTTTAAAGAGGTAATGTCACTTCCTAAAACGATATCATCGATTGATATGCATTGTGTCACCACCTGGTCTAAGTTTGCTACTACATTTGAAGGAATTAAGCTAATAGAATTTTTGAAGTATGTAGAATTACCGGAGGATGTTAATTACTTAAAAATCTACGGATATTACAATGGAGACCGTTTTGGCTATTCTGCGAACCTGCCACTTGATAAATTACTAGGGGATGATGCACTTTTTGTGTATCGTTGGAAGGATCATGCTCACGAATGGCAAGATATAAGCCCAAAACACGGTTATCCGTTAAGATTTATTCCACCAGCATCCTTTTATTTATGGAAGGGATCAAAGTGGGTTTCAGGAATTCAGTTTATGAAAAGGGATGAAGCAGGATTTTGGGAAGAGTTAGGCTACTCTATGACTGCCAATCCTTTTAAAGAAGAGAGATATAGATAAAAAAAGATGCGAAAAATCGCATCTTTTTTACAGTACAAACATAAACACACATAAGAAATGAGCAGTACTACCAAGCATGATAAAAATGTGAAAAATCTCATGAAATCCCATGTATTTAGATTGAAGGAACTTAGGCTTTGCTCCGTAAATAATCCCACCAATTGTATATAAGACGCCGCCTAGTACTAGTAGGAACAACCCCTTAATACTTAGAATGGATGAAAGTGGAGAGGCAACGAATACAACCATCCATCCCATAATGATATAGATAGAAGTTGATAACCATCTAGGGCAATTAAACCAAACCATCTTAAAGATGATCCCGCATACCGCGACAAAAATTATTATAGAAAATAAAACCCATCCTGTTACACCATTTAAGCTTATTAGACAAAAAGGAGTATATGTTCCTGCAATTAACACAAAAATCATCGAATGGTCTAAGCGTCGTAAGAAGGCGATTACTTTATCTTTTGCAATAACCATATGATAGGTTGCTGAAGCTGAATAGAGAAGAATCATGCTAATTCCAAAGATAATTACTGCTGCAATTGCTAGAGCAGATGATGTAGTGATGGTTGCCTTAATGACCATGGCAATTAAAGCGACAAAAGATAGAATAGCGCCAGCTAGGTGTGTTAGTCCATTAATTGGTTCACGAATGAAACTTCCCATTATAATTCCTCCTAAACTGTTATGTAGTTTCAATAACTACTTATAATAATATACGTATAACGTCAACTAGTCAATGTTTCATTTTGAAGAAATTTCATGTAAAATAATCATGTATCGAGGTTCGATAAAATAATTTAAAGTTGAGGGATACATATGGAAAACTTAAATAAACTAATTGACCAATTAAATCTTAATAAAAATATTACGTTAGAAGACATTCCGAATATAGATTTGTACATGGATCAAGTCATTCAGTTATTTGAAAATAAGTATGCTAGTTCTTTAAGAAATAGTGACGATAAAGTTTTAACGAAAACGATGATTAATAACTACGCTAAAGGAAAATTATTCGTTCCTATTAAAAACAAAAAATACTCTAAAGAACATTTAATACTAATTAGTCTTATTTACCAGTTAAAAGGAGCATTATCCATTAATGATATAAAAGCCACTTTAGATGGAGTTAACAAACATATTCTAAGTGAAGAGGTAGAATTGGATCAGTTTTATGAAAGCTATCTTCACCTTAATGAAAAAAACGTGGAGGAGTTTAAAGAGAATGTTCCACTACATGCTAGTAATGTAATAGAAGAAATCAAAAGTTTAAAAGAGGTAGATCATGAATATTTCGAAAAAGTTTTACTCATTACTTCATTCGTTCACATGAGTAATCTCTACAGACGATTAGCGGAAAAATTAGTAGATGAAATAATAAATGAAGATTAGATTCATATAGAACGGCATGCACACCTCACTAGTTTTACTTTTAAGAACTCATTCAACAAGCAGGAAAGACGAGTGGAATTTACACTCGTCTAAAATCAACTACTCTTTACTCCGTACAAAATGCACCCTACCCCACAAAAAATCCACAATAATTTAGTAAAAGAAACTTTCTCAGCTATCCCTACAAGACCAATCGTTGTTGTTGCGATAAGGATTAGTGGTCCGATCAATGCAAGCGAGCTGTTTATCATTAGTGCTTTATCCACCTGATTAACTTTTAATATGAGAATGGCTGCGATCACTTCAATACTTCCGGAAAGAAATCTCAACAGGGCCATACCAATGATTGCTTTTTCAAAAAGATTAAACATGTTTGAACCTCCTATAAAAACATTGCTTTTCTATCCTATGCACAAGTTCTTAATAGAAGGACAAGTTATGTTGTTTTTTTAGGTGAATTGGTTTGTACATGGTACAAAAATGGATGCATTGAATATGGTGTATTGATTATAGATATAGCGGAGGTGCGCTTAATGTTTTATCATATTAAGGAATTACAATATGAGGCAAAACCAACTAGACCTGATCCGGTATACGCTAAGAAATTACAAGAGATACTGGGCGGGCAATTCGGTGAAATAAGTGTAATGATGCAATATTTGTTCCAAGGCTTTAACGGCAGAGCTGATGCCAAATACCGTGATTTATGCTTAGATATAGGAACAGAAGAAATGGCCCACGTAGAAATGTTAGCAACGTTGATCGCTAGGCTACTCGATAATGCCCCAGTTAAAGATCAACAAGCTGCATATGCTAGCAATCCAGTTGTTGCTGCAGTGATGGGTGGAATGAGTCCACAACATGCAATCGTTAGCGGTCTAGGGGCTCAGGCAGTAGATAGCGTAGGATACCCTTGGAATTCTAGATATATCATATCGAGTGGAAATCTTCTTGCAGACTTTAGAGCTAATTTAAACGCGGAATCTCAGGGACGATTACAAGCTGTTCGTTTATATGAAATTGCAGAGGATCCAGGAGTAAAGGATACTCTTTCTTTCTTAATTGCAAGGGATACTGCTCACCAAAACCAATGGGCAGCAGCCATTGCAGAGTTAGAACAGAGAGAAAAGGATATTGTTGTACCAACCACATTCCCTAGACAACTTCAAAAGAACGAAGTGGCGTATGATTTATACAACTTGTCTAGAGGGGAAGAAAGTGCGAAGGGAAGATGGGCAAAAGGACCAAGTATGGATGGTAAAGCAAACTTCAGATATGTATCAGAGCCAGTTCCTTTCGGTCCGAAACCATTTTTAGTGCCTGCTCCAGTTTATATCCATAATACATTGCCAATGTTTAAACATTAAAATAGGGTGAAAAAGTGACTTAACTTTATGTTGAGTCTTTTTTTTAGGAATAAAAGGATGGGTACTATGTTTCGGTGGTGAATGATGCAGCTTGTGACTTGCCGAAATACCCTTTAAACTTTGCCGATTTGTATAAATAATTGCTGAAACCGGTGGGAAAGTAGCCGAAATATCCCGAAAAGTAGCTGATATATTTTAGAAGTAGCCGAATTCAAATGAAAACAGCTGAAATTAGTTTCCTATGCTCTTTTCTCGATTATTGAAACACAAAAAAACAACCTCTACATAAGGATTGACGGAAACCCTATTGCTCCAGTAGTATGAATTTGTTAAAGAATGTAAACGTATTGGAAGTGACCGACACTGAATGATTATCATTTTACAAAAATGGAAGTAATAAGGCTTATTTTTATTACCTTGATGGGAATATTGCTTGCTGTTATCGCACATATTCCTTTGTTAATCGGATTTATGCCAGGGTTTCTTTTCCTAGTCCATTTGGTTAAAAGCAGAGATGTTCCCCTTAGACAAATCACAAAAATTTGTATGAAAGGCATTAAAAGAACAAGTACTGTTATCACCATCCTGTTTCTAGTAAGTTTTTTATTGCCTTCGTGGTTTATTTCTGGGACGATTGACGAACTTGTTTCTATCTCGTTACACGTGATTACTCCACAGCATTTTGTTGTCCTATCATTCATTATAGCTCTTATTTTTTCAATGATATTAGGAACTAGTGTTGGAACCCTTAGCTCAATAGGAATTCCTATCATAAGTACAGCGATGAGTATCGGCATACCTCTTGAAATGGTTGCAGGTGCCCTTATTTCTGGCGCATTTGTAGGTGATCGGACATCTCCATTTTCAAGTGCCCATCAGCTCCTGTCGCACACACTTGAAATACCGGTTAAAAGACAATTCAAGTCAATGATGCTTACCACAGTCCTTGCTGTCGGTGCATGTTTGATCATTTATGCCTTCCTAGACTTACGAATAAATGTGTCAGACCTTCCTCCTTCACAAGATTCATTTAATTGGAGCGAATTATCATTAGTAAAGTTCTTGCCTCCAATCAGCTTAATACTATTGGTGTTGTTTCGAATCAAGATTGTATATGCGTTTATTTGTAGCATAATCGCAGCAAGTTCAATTGCTTTTCTTGAAAAGGTTTCTATCGGAAATTTACTTTCCTCCTATTTTTATGGAATAGAGGGCATTGGTGGCGGAGTTAGTAATATGTACTTGCTTTTATTATTTCTTGCACTAGCCGGAGCATATAATGGATTGCTTGAAGAATATAAAGTAATTCAACCTTTTCTAAATAGTTGGTTAAATTCATCATCTAATTTATTGGGAGACACTTGGAAAACCATCATTGCTACTTTTGGAATTACTTTAATTTCTGCTAACCAAACACTCCCTATTATCCTAACAGGGAGATCTTTTTTAAATCACTGGTCTACTAAGCACACTACAGGACAATTGGCTCGAGTAATGGGGGACTCAACGATGCTTTTTCCAGGAATGATTCCTTGGAGTGTCCTAGCGATTATGTGTAGCACGATAGTAGGAGTTCCCTTCCTAGAATACTTACCTTATGCTGTTTTCCTTTGGATTTTACCTGTTTTAACTGTTCTTAGTTCTATTGCTGGTAATTCACGGAGTCAAAAACTAAGAAAGGTTTCAAAGGCTAGTTAAAATAACTCTTGCTCTCTAAACTTCCAATATATAGAATGAAAAATGGAATATTCTGAGAGGAATGAGAAGTTTGAAGACAATAGCAGTATTTTGTGGGTCAAGTAGTGGAAACGATCCAATTTATATGGAAGAGGCAAGAAAGTTAGGAAAACGACTTGTTGAACATGGATTGGATCTAGTATATGGTGGCGCGACAGTTGGGTGTATGGGTGCTGTAGCAGATGCAGTTATGGAGGCTGGCGGTAAAGCGATTGGTGTTATACCTGAAAAATTAGTTCGTGTTGAAATTGCTCATAATCATTTAACGGAACTTCATGTCGTAAAGGATATGCATGAAAGAAAAGCTTTAATGGCAGAATTATCTGATGGGTTTATCTCTCTACCGGGAGGAACCGGTACACTAGAAGAGTGGTTCGAGGTATTTACTTGGTCGCAGCTAGGTTATCATAACAAACCGTGTGCACTGCTTAATATCAATCAATATTACCAACCTTTGTACTCACTTTTTGATCACATGATTGAACAAGGCTTTGTAAAAAAGGAATATAAAGATCTTATTCTTATAGAAGATGATTCAGAAAAACTAATTGAACGAATAAAGAATCATAAAGGAAACTATATTCATAAGTGGGGATAACTCAAGCGATTATTCTTAAAGGTTGAGTATGATATCCCAGTAATATGAAACCGTAAATAGCAGAAAAAGGTATTATGACTGTACCTTTTTCTGCTATTTTGATTTTCTACTTCTTTTTAGCTCTTTTTGCAACGAGGTTAATATCCACTTCATCGGCAAATTCAGTCATGTAACGAACAGGGCTAAATCTTGGTTTGCTTACAGCAGGTTGTACCGCTAAATCTTTTTCA
The DNA here is from genome assembly GCF_042865285.1 of Cytobacillus spartinae. Classification (NCBI taxonomy): domain Bacteria; kingdom Bacillati; phylum Bacillota; class Bacilli; order Caryophanales; family Bacillaceae; genus Cytobacillus; species Cytobacillus spartinae. The sequence continues at coordinate 372,982 of NZ_JBIACK010000002.1, forward strand.
GCTGTTTCTGCTCTTTTGAAGAATCTTGCAATAAACAAGCTATGGAACAGGGCTTCTACTAATGAAATCACAAATGCAGTGGTAACAGAAGCAATTACACTATTGGCTGTATTAGCTGTAAAAGAATAAATGATGAACCAGAAGGCAATGGTATATAAACCGAAATCTGCTGCAGTAGCTACTAAGTTCCCAAATCTCGGATAGATAATTAAATCGCCTAGGAAATACGCTGCTACCGAAACCACGAGAGCAAACATTAGGATGGATCCAATGGGAATATTAAACACCCATAGGAATGAAGTAAGGATAATTCCAACAAAAATGTATTTAATAGATAAAGCAAGTAGGTGTTTCATGCTATGGCTCCTTTTCAGTTTAGTCTTTCACTGTTAAGGTTCCACAATTTAAGAAAACTATGAATATAAATTTCAACATGATTATTGATTCAATAAATGATGAAGGAGTCTTTCTTTATCTTCAAAAAATTGCTTCATAATTTTGTAATGATTGGTCTCTTCTAAAGTTCTTTCTTCGACCCCTTCTTCTGAAAACTCAAAAATGGTAGAAGAAGGATAAGCCATAATGATAGGTGAATGGGTGGCTATAATAAACTGTGAGCCTTCTTTGACCAACTCATGAATTCTGGATAGCATAGATAATTGTCTTAGTGGGGAGAGCGCTGCTTCAGGTTCATCTAAAATGTAAAGACCATTTTCACCAAATCGATTCATAAACGTAGCAAAAAATGCCTCACCATGGGATTGCTCATGTAGTGAGACTCCCCCAAAGGAATCAATTACTCGTCCACCACCTAATGGATCACTATCTAATTCCTCAATATTGGAGGCTAAATTATAAAAGGTTTCAGCTCTTAGAAAAAAGCCATCCTTTGGTCGATTAGTACCTCTCATCACTCTTAAATACTGTTCTAAACTAGAGTGAGAATCATAGGTGGAAAAGCTGAAATTAAGAGAGCCTCCCTCAGGGTTAAATCCAGAGGAAATAGCAATGGCTTCAAGCAATGTTGATTTCCCCATCCCATTTTCTCCAATAAGATAGGTTACATTAGGATGAAATGTGATGTCTTTAAGTAATTTAATACTCGGGATATTAAAGGGATATTGGTTAAAGGTTGGTACTTCATCCCTTTTAATTTCAATCCTTTTGAGAAATTGATGGTTAATAAAATCCATAGTAGGTATACCTCAGTTCTAACAATTTGATATATTTCATCTATTTTAACAAATATTTCTTATCTAACGGCATTTATAGAATCTTTTAAAAGGTATTTATCTAAATTACTAAGCATAGGAGGCACATTAAATGCCTGTAATATAAAAAATAGTTCCGTTTCATACGTTAGAATCATATGGTCACCCCCTTTTTAAAAAGAGAGGGTAGTTTTTTTATGGATAATGGTAATGTTAGTAGGGAAGAAACCATTCAGGAGAGGTGCTAAAGTGAATATTTTATGGGATTTTGATGGAACGATATTTAATACATATCCAGCGTATACAAAGATTGTGAAAGAAGTATTGGAAGACCGTGTGACGGAAGATGAAATATATAAGCTTTTGAAGGTCTCTTTCTCACATGCTCTAAAATATTTTAATCTCACTGATGAAAAAGAAATCTATATTCGAAGTAGGGTTAGAGAACTGAAACCAGATGATTTGTATCCATTTCCTCATGTTGAGGATATTCTGAAAAATGCAAATAAGAATGTCATTATGACGCATAAAGAGAGAGAAGATGTTATCAACATTTTAACTTTTCATAGGCTTGAGCATTATTTTGTCGACATGGTTGCAGGTGATGATGGATTTCCGCGAAAGCCGGATTCAGCTTCATATAAACATCTTCATGACAAACATCGTATCGAACTTGCTATCGGAGATCGTGAGCTAGATATTATTCCTGCCAAACAATTAGGAATGAAGACCTGTCTATTTCAAAATAATACCGTAGGGGCAGATTTCTATTTAAATGATTATAAAGATTTCAATTCAGTTATTAAACTGTGATTCTTAATTCCCTTTGAATATTGAGTTTTGAATTATACCGAACATTTAGGGGAAACAAAACAAAAGAAGTAAAAAGCCATTCCAACTAGATTTGGATTGGCTTTTTACTTTACTTAATCTACAAATTGGCTACAAATGGATGATTTAAGTGTTCTTGAACATACTAAGAAATATATGCAAAAAATCCAAAAGCAGCCAGGTGAGTCTTCTATGATTAAAACAAAGAATGAGAAAGTTAAGCAGTTTTTTAAAGATAATTTAGCGGATTCCCTAGATGCAAAATACCAGGAGCTATCCCTACAAGGGCAGAAAATCGAGTTTATATATATAACAAGTATTTGTGATGTTGATAAGGTTCAAGAGATACTTGTTAAGCCGTTTTTTGAATTAAGTGACCCAAGAAAATTTGAAGGGTATGTTAAGTCTCTAGAAGCATATAAGGAATACACAACGGATGATGACGCCCTAAAAGAAATCCTAAGAGGGGGCCTTGTGTTATTAGGACCCCATTCAGTCTCGATTATTTCCCTAAAGAAATATGTAAGCCAGGGAGTTGGGGATGCTTCAGTTGAAACAACTATCCAGGGTCCGCAAACGGCACTAAGTGAAGATCTAGTTACCAATCTAAATATTATTAGACATCGATACCATCAACCTACTTTAAAAATTGAGAAAGACGAAATAGGATCGCTTACTCAGATGGAGCTAATGATTCTATACGATGAAGGCAAAGTAGATGCCGAGGTCTTGAAAAATGTTAAAAAGAAAATAAGTTCAATCAAAAATTCTCAGGAAGTGATCCAATCTGCAGGGGAATTTCAAAGACTATTAACACCTCGTAAAAGAACTCTATTTCCGGTGTTTATGATCACAGAGCGGACAGATAGAGTGGCTTTAAATTTATCCGAAGGTAAAGTCGTGTTACTCATTGAAGGTTCGCCATTTGCACTTGTGTTGCCAGCTGTTTTTTTTGATTTTATGAGTTCGATGGAGGATTTGTACCAACCTTATTGGGTAGGTAAGTTTCTCATCACCTTGCGTTATATAGGATTATTTATCAGTATTCTGTTACCAGGATTTTACGTGGGTGTTACTGCTTATAACCCTGAAATTTTTCAGGTACAACTGGCATTCGGGGTTGCGGGGAGTCGGGCTTCTGTACCATACCCTGCTTATATAGAGGTATTCTTCATGCTCTTAATGATGGAGCTACTGACTGAGGCATCGATCAGGTTACCGAAATCCATTGGTTCGACAGCTACAACGGTTGGAGGGCTCATCCTAGGACAAGCAGCAACCCAAGCGGGATTGGTATCAAACATTATGATTATCATTGTTTCTGCAGTGGCAATTTCAAACTTTGTTATTCCGATCAATGAGATGAGTTTTGCCATGAGAGTTGTTAAATATATTATTTTATTGGTTACAGCCATGACAGGAATGATAGGTCTTGTTGTGAGTTTTATGGGACTTATTGTCTTTCTGGTAGGACTTGATAGCTTTGGACAACCATATTTAAATATCACTGCGGGGGAAGCGAAAAAAAGTAGTTAAAGGGGGAACAATATATGTTCAAGAGCAGATACTTTTATTACTTAATATTTTTGAATATGCTTGCGAATATAATTGTTTTCGTTCCTAGAATTTTGATTGACAATCGAAAAGATGGGGCTGTAATGGCGATCTTAATTGCTATACCTATTGGGTTACTTATGGCTTATTTGTTTGCTAAGTTCATGTCTAAAGTTCCTAGAAAAGACGTCAAAGAGATTTTGGATGAAGCCAAAGTTTCTAAATGGATATCACGTCCCCTTTTGATTTATCTTATAATAATTTGGTTTTCGGCGGGTATTATTGCTCTTTTGGCTTTTACGGATATAACCAAAAGGTTTATCAATCCAGATATAGATGTGATTTACATTGCAATGCTGTTTTTAGTGTTTGTATCATGGTCTTCGGCACTACCATCCAAGAAGGTTTTATATGTTTTAGAGCTCATATTATTAGTTAACCTTCCGCTGACTAGTTTTATTTTCTTCAAGGCATTTGTAAATGACAATTTAAGCTGGATGAACATGTTAGAGGCAGGTACACATATAGGAAATATTCCTACCATCCATTCCATAGCAGCGGCAACATATGTTTTTACCGGTTATATTAACCTGGTTATCTTTAACCGACTGTTTTCCAAAGGAATTAATTTAAAATATTTTTGGTTACTAATCCCTGTTGGTTTCGGAGTATTATTTACAACGTATTTTCTCCCCATTGGTTATTACGGATTTGATGGGATTGGGGAGTTTACATATCCATGGTTAAGTACAGCCGATGCGATTAGGATTAAATTTTTCTTTGTGGAACGGGTCTTTTTCATATTCTTATTGATGTACGTTGGAATTTCACTTATCAATGTCATTGTTCATTGGCATGTCGGTTTAGAAATGATTAAAAGTCTTTTACCTAAAAAAGTAGATGACACTAAAGGGATATTGAAATGGGTAAAACTAGATTACCTAATTCTGTCATTCTTTTCAATCCTCTATTTATATATCCAGTTTTATGTAGATGAATTAACTGTATTTAAAATGTCTGAATGGTGGTTGGTCATCCGCTTGCCAAGTGAATATATAGGTGCATTGTTTATTATCTTTATTATCTGGAGGAATACGCGATGAAAAAATATACTTTTATATTTCTTCTATTAGTAGTTATTTCTCTATTAGCCGGCTGTGGATATAAAGATATTGATAATCGATTCTTTGTCGTAACGATGGGAATTGATAAGCCGGAAAACGAAGAAAAGAAGTATAAAGTACATCTTAAGCTCGCCATTCCTAGTGCGGAAATTCAAGTTGGGGAAAGTGAGTATATTATAGAAAGCGAGGAATCCAATTCAATTTCGGAAGCTGTTAGAATCATTAAGGCAAGATCGGATAGAGAAATTGACTTTGCCCACATGAAAGTTTTCTTAATAGGGGAGGAAATGGTTAAACAGCCAATTCAGGAAAACTTGGACTGGTTATTAAGAAGACGTGATATTCAAAAGATATCATGGATTGGTATCGGCAAGCCTTCTGCACTGGAAGTTATGAAAATTACGCCAGAAATCGAAAGGATTCCTTCTAACTCACTTTTCTTAACGTTAAGTTTAAAGGGATCTGAAACTCCCTATACGATTCCAAAATACTTATTTGAATTTCATCGTGAAATGAAAACTGAAGGGCAAAGTGCAGTCCTACCGATTATTGAAAAAAGGGAAGAGAAAATGTTCCAAGTTCAAACAGCAACAGTGTTTGATCAAGAAAAGGGTGTACTAACCCTTAATGCTGAGCAAACGAAACTGTTTAATGAGATAGATACTGGTTTTGAAAAAGTGGATATAAGAGTCGAGGAAGAGGGGGAAGACTTTTTTATTCTTGCTGCAGAGGTATTTAAAGGAACCTATGCAATCCATGATGAGAAGGGGAAAAAGCCTTATATTGATTTCAAGGTTGATGTCGAAGGAATTATTGAAGAGTCAAGCATGCAAATACAGAACGAGAAGTTAAAAGAGTACGGTAAAAAAGCAGAAAAGCAGTTAAAAGAGGAGATTGAACAATTTCTAATAAAGCTTCGAGATCTCAATTTAGATCCTTTTGGATTTGGCTTACAATATCGTGCAACCCGTTTTAATAACAAAACAGAACTTGAAAGATGGAACGAAATTTATCCTGAAATTGATTTCAATGTAATAACAAACGTTAAGGTTAAAGGTACCGGGGTAATTGAGTAAATATGGTAAGGGAGTTTACTTGCGATGAAAAAAAGGATAATAGCCAGCTCAATAATATCAATACTCCTAATTGGTGGGTATTTTCTCATTAAAAATATTTCGCTTGAATATGCGTTCATTCCAGAGGATGATAAAACGTTAAATCAAGAGATTTCCATTTCAAAGATTCAATCATTAGGTTCTGAAGAGGAAACGGGTACTCGAACACAAATTGAATTGGGTAAAGAAAAGTTTTTCTCTGAGACTTTTGGTAATGAGGTATTTTTCTCTGATATTCTTGGCATGTTTGATGGCGCTTTTACCCTAGGAAACATTGCAAAAGCTATTCTGAAATTAAAAGGAGAAGGGACCTCTAATCTTCAAGTCGAAGCAGCGACGGACTTTGAAGCAGGTGATCGAAAAATTAAAAAAGGTGAATTGATTGATACAGGTTTAGATGTTGCAAAAGGCTCTCTTACCCCATTAGGAGTAAAAGTAGTATTTGACGAAGGGCGATTAAAAGCTGGAATTAGCTGTGCAGTATGTCATGCTTCGGTTGATTCGAGGGGGAATGTGATAGAAGGCATCCCAAACAGCGATTTAGATGTAGGGCTAGCGCTTGCAATGGGAACCAATACCGCCTCTTATTTTTCGCATACAGAGTTAGCTAATCTTAAGCTTTTTATAAAGGATGCAGATCGTAAAATAGAAACCTCAGAGGGAGAGCTTGCTGTTCTCCCAGATCCAGTGGAATTAGAAAAGTTTACAGATTCAGAATTTGTAAAATGGCCAAGGGGTAGTAATGATACGACGATTGACCTTAAGAATAACCCCGTTCAATGGCCTGATACGTTCACATTAGGAGATCATCCATATGGTTGGAGTGGGCAAGGACAGGCAGGATCTTTTAAGGGGTTAACTGCAGCAATTAATAATGCACATGCTCAGAATATGGACGCTCTTTCTGCCACAGAAATAAGTAAGGCGGTATTAGACATTGATAAAGAGATCTATCTTGGAACTGCTCTTCAAAATGCGGCTAATCCAAAATTTCGTTATAAGCCTAACTTGGATGAAAAGCCGACTGAATTTTTCGCGAAAGTCGATCCGACACCAGGAGTACCTGGGGTGAATAAACTTATCCCAGCCCCCACATACCCAAAAATTTCTTTTATGACAAGTGTAGGAATGTTATCATCTACACCAGGCTTTCATGTATGGGAAGAAAAAAATGCGATGTCTGCTTATATGAATTCTCTTCAACCAGTCAAAACTGGTTTGGAAGTTGATAAAGAGAAGTACAAGAAAGGTAGAAGAGTGTTCGAGGCTGCTGGTTGTATCTCATGTCACGCTGGGCAATATTTGACTAGTAATAAGTTAATCAAGAGCGAAGAAATTGGGACAAACCCCTCAAGGGCTAAAGCATTTAAAAAAACAGAAGAATTTTTCGCAGAACCTAGTCTGTATTCCGAAGACACTCCTGTTCCGTTACCAAAGGATCCAAAAATCGAAAAGGTACCTTTAACAGAAGAAGAAAGGGAACAGCTCAAATTGGGGTGGGCACACGGAACTTCAAATGGTGGCTATAAGACCATTAGCCTTTACGGCCTTTATTGGAGTGCACCATACTTACACGATGGTGGCATTTCAGTTGGTGAGAATATGGAGTTAGGTTTGCCGAATACATTGATGAAAAAAATCAAACCAGACCCATATAACAGTTTAAAAGCAGTAATGGATTCACGATTAAGAAAAAGGGTAGTTGAAGCGAATCTAGCATCTAAATCAATGATCTCATCACATATTTCAGGAGATGGACATGAGTTTTGGGTTGACGAATCAACCGGTTTTACAGAGGATGAGCAAGATGCAATCATTTATTATCTGTTGAGACTGACAGACAAATAGTTGGAGGCCGAAAGATGAAGGCTGTTACGTATCAAGGTTTTATGAATGTCAAAGTGAAAGAAGTTCCTGACCCAAAGATTGAGAAAGATGAAGATATAATCGTTAGGATTACTGCTTCTTCAATTTGTGGCTCTGATCTACACTTTTATCATGGAATGCTTCCAAGCCTAGAGAAGGACTATGTTATAGGGCATGAGGCAGTTGGGGTTGTTGAAGAGGTTGGTAAAAAGGTTGAAAGTGTGAAAAAAGGGGACAAGATTGTCATTCCATTTAACATTGCTTGTGGACATTGTGTTTACTGTGAAAGTGGACTTGAGAGTCAATGTGATGAATCAAATCAGGAACCTCAGGCCGAGGTGGGTGCATACTTTGGTTGTTCCCGTTTGTTTGGGGACTATCCTGGGAGTCAAGCAGAGATGGTGCGTGTGCCTTTTGCAAATTTCACCTCATTTCGGGTGCCTGAATCTAGTGAGCTAACAGATGATTTATTAGTTCTATTAACAGATGCCATTCCAACAGCCTATTGGGGTGTAGAAAATGCAGGAGTAAAACCAGGAGATACCGTTATTGTATTTGGAAGTGGTCCAATTGGTCTTTTAACTCAAAAGTTTGCCTGGCTCAAAGGTGCCGAAAGAGTTATTGCGGTAGACTGTGTTCCATATAGGCTTCAGCATGCAAAACATACAAATCATGTTGAAGCTTATAACTTTCAAGAAATACAAGACTTACCCAATGTCTTAAAGGAGTTGACTAAGGGCGGAGCAGACGTTGTTATAGATTGTGTTGGGATGAGTGGAAAAATGAAGCCCTATGAACTTGTTGAATCAGCACTTAGGCTACAAGGGGGAGCAATGGGGTCTGTAACTTCTGCAATTGAAACGGTGCGGAAGGGTGGAACCATTCAGCTTATTGGGGTTTATGGGTTAAGATACAACGGCTTTCCTCTAGGTGATCTTTTTTCTAGAAATGTAACGCTGAAAATGGGCTATGCTCCAGTTATTCGTAGCCTTCCCTATTTATATAATCTTCTCCAAAAAAAAGAGCTTGACCCCAGCGACATCATCACCCACCATCTCTCACTAAATGATGGAGAGAAAGCATATAAGCTTTTTAATAAAAAACAAGAGGGTTGTTTGAAAATCATATTAAAACCCTGAATCTGGATATGTATACCAATTATAGGAAAAGAAAAGCAACTCATTTTTACAAACGACTTTAGATGTTTTGCATAGCATGGTAGTAAAAGTAAGAATGAGGTGCCTTCTATGATTTCAGTAAAGGGTCAGATCCTTCAGAATGTTCCTTTTCAATTATCCATTAGGCAGCAGGTGATATTTAATGCTCTAAAGAAGAGTGAAAATGTTCATCGCTATGATACGATATATTTATTGGCGTTTGATTTGATGCTAAGAGAAAAAATCATTGAAGCTTCGCTAAAGCTTTACGAGAGTAATATTAAGTTTGCGCCTTTTAAAATTTCCAAGTTTAATACCGCATTTTGGATTAAAACACCAAGTGGGTATAGACTGAGGCCCAATGTACGACCATCAGATGCAATAAGAGATATTTATACTAATAGTCATATGTATGCATTTGAATGTTCAACAGCGATTGTAATCATCTACTACTATGCTGTGTTACAGGTTATTAATGAGCAGGCATTTAATCAATTATTTAGCCAATTGCTGGTATGGAATTGGAGTTATGATGAGGATTTAAGAATTATCACAAGAGTCGGTACTGATTTTATCCCTGGAGATGTCTTGTATTTCCATAATCCCGATTACGCTGACCCAGTTTGGCTAGGCGAAAATGTTGTAATGTTAGATGATCACACGTATTTTGGACATGGAATTGGGGTTGGACCAGCGGAATATATAATTCAGGGTCTGAATACGCTAAGAAAGCCAAATGCGACTAGGTCGGCTTACTTGTTGTCTCAATACAGCAGGCTGGACTTTCGATATTTAGCGCAATTTTCAAATATGTAATTTCTTCGACAATCCTGTGAAAAAATAACGAATAAGTTCTTGTACTTTCCGTGAATTGTGATTTGGTTAACATATAACAGCTGCTTTTATAGGGTATTATAGTTGTGAGAGAACATAGAGAATACCCTCTTAAGTGGAAGGAGCAGCTGATTTGATTAACCCAACAAAACAGAAGATCTATCAAGCATTAGAAGATGTAATAGATTTAGAATTAGGAATTGATGTTGTTAATCTTGGGCTTATATATGAAGTAAATATAAATGAAGAGAATGAATGCGGAATCGTTATGACAATGCCATCTAAAGGAGAAACCATCGCTTCAACTACTGTTCAGACCATAAAGAGGACGGTAGAACGTAAAGTGAAGGATTTAGCCGCAATCAAAGTGGAGATTGTTTGGAATCCTCCTTGGACAATGGAAAGAATGAGTCCCTATGCAAGACTGGAGCTTGATTTGTAAAAGGTGCAGAAAGTGAGAGTAATGTTTGTTACTCACTGTCTGTACCTTTTGTCTTTTTAAAAAGAGATTTTTCATTGAATCTTGCTATTTGGTAACACATGTTCTACTTTGAAATAATTCTACACTTCCAAAGTAACGATACGGTGCGCTATATTTTGTAAATCTCAATTTATACTACTTCAAAACGCCTTATGTCTGTCCAACCTATAATAACCCCCATTTAGGTAATCTACAAAATAATAAAAATTCCATTTTAATTAAAAATAGAATAAACTATCCTAAAGGACATAACCAATAGTGTAATCAGTCAGATTTTTGTATCAGTTTCCTACAACCCTAAAATTCTTAAACTAATAAATAATGAGGACATTCACCCAAGAATTTTACGAACATTGAACATATCCTTTAGTGAGATTGTTTTTTGCTTTTGTTGTTTAACTTTTGTTTTTCTGCTTTTTCGGTAAAAGATTACAAAATAAACAATGATTTTATAACAGTCTCTAGAAAAAATAGGGGAGGAAATTGAGTTGAATACTGGTTATCAGTATGTGCCCACTATGTACCGTGGTGACGAAAGGATCTTTTTTGGAGGACCGTTCTTTGGAAGACCTTTTTTTGGAAGACCATTTGGTTTTGGCTTTCCGTTTTTAGGGGGGCTATTAGGTGGCTTGGCAATAGGTGCCCTTGCAAGGCCGCCAATATATCCTTTTTATCCAGTGCCATATTATCCAGTACCTTATGGGGGATTCTGGTATTAACAAGTGGTAAGCTTTATTAATGCTATTCCGAAAGAAAAATTGTTTTTTCAAAAGCTGCAATGTAAATTCATATTCTAACAAAACCAGATAGAGCCCTATCTTTACGATGGGGCTTTTTGTAAATAGTTTGTAAAGACAATCCATCTATTCGATTACCAAACAGGAGAGAAATTCATGAGGAAGAATATCATCATTATTTTAGTTGGGCTCATTATTGGCGTAGTATTTATCCCGTATACCATTACGCTAATCTTAGCTTTAGTCACAGCACTTTTATTAGAAGGTTTGGTAAATTGGTTTGAAAAAAAGTTTCGCTTAAGCCGAGTAAATAGTGTAATTCTAGCTTTTATTAGCTATATTTTAATACTAATTGGGATCGGGTATCAGCTTCTGAAAATCACAATAGAACAAATTACGAGCCTATCTGAAAACACCCCAACCTTAGTACAAGATTTTTATTTGTCTACCCTTTTACCGATTATAAGACAGATGTACCAATACTTAGAAACCTTACCAAGTGAGGTGGTACTATCTGTAGAAAATACGATTGAAAATAGTGTTAATTCGCTAGATTCCTTTTTACAAACCTTGTTTTCGTCTGCATTTAGTTTAATTACAGCAATACCAGGCTTTTTAATAGAATTTTTAATTTATCTAATTGCTTTATTTTTAATTACACTGGAGCTTCCGAATTTAAAGCAAAAATTATCCCAATATTTAACCATAGAGACAAAAACTAGAGTTTCATTAGTTACCAATAAGTTAACTAGTGCAGGAATTGGCTTTATTAAAGCTCAAATTATACTAAGCGCTCTTACTTTCATGTTGGCCTTTGTGGGACTTGCAGTACTAGGCGTTTCCAATAAGGTCTTAATTTCTTTGTTAATTGTTATAGTGGATATTCTACCTATTTTGGGGACAGGCTCTGTATTAGTGCCTTGGGGAATTGTAGCAATCCTGCAAGGGGATAATTTCTTAGGCATTGGTTTGATTATATTGTTTGTTGTTATTACGGTCATTAGACGAACAATAGAGCCTAAGGTTTATTCTACAAATCTAGGGATTTCCCCATTAGCTTCACTTATTAGTCTATATATAGGATTTAAGCTATTAGGATTTATTGGACTATTTGCAGGTCCAGCAGTTGTGATCGTGTTTGATACGTTAAGGAAGGCAAATATTTTAAAAATGAATTTTAAAATATAAGGGATTTAAATCTTAGTACCTATACTAAAATAATAAACTTAGTTATTTTGGCAATGTTATAGAACCATCATACTATGATATGTTTATACGTAAAGAATCCAAACAGAGATCAAGCAATAACTAGTAAGTTGATATGGCGATATAATATCAAACTCAATTGAGGTGCTTGGGGAATTTTTCAACTAGACATGGAGGACTATCGTAACATGATTTGGAACAGTTTAGAAGGAATTAACATGTGGAAGCTAAATCGGATGCTTAAAAAACTAGCATATTCAAATCTAGCTTTAAAGGAACAAATTAGAGATAATGCTTTAATAATTCCTTTACCATCAAAAACAGAACGAGTATTAACAAGCCAATCAATGAAGGAAGAAATCGTTAATACAATTAAGAGCCTTGATGGATTTGAAACGTTAAAGGTGTGTTTACTAGAGAATTGTAAGCCAGTATACAGGGAGCAACTGTCCCAATACGGGGTAACCAGATGGCTAGAAATTCCCTTACAACAAGTAATAGAGTACGATTTTAGTTTTACAAACATTAAGCAAATAAATCCTAAAACTTACAAACTTAGCTCCGTTAAATCTCAATATGCATCGAGATAATAAAGAGATCCCTTGTGGTATTACACAGAGGGATCTTTTTTGTTTTTCTAGAGGACAATATTGATTGATTTTACAGACTGAATATCAGTTTAAATAAGCCCATTTTTGAGAGGGAGAATGATTCAATAAACGCCTACTGGATAACCTTTTTTAGCCTGTAGGCAAATCAACATGATGAAAAAGTCTAAAAAATGTGCGTTTGTCTATTCGCACTTTTTGGGTCAAATGAATAGGATATATTGACTCAAAATAAGGAGGTAATAAAAAATGTCAGGTACTGTTGGATACGGCGGCGGATTCGCGCTACTTGTTGTTCTGTTCATTCTTTTAATTATCATTGGTGCTTCTTGGGGCTACGGATACGGTTACTAATAAAAGGTTCTAAACTAAACTCATTCGTGTGTGTAAACAGTTAGAAACCTAGCAGTTTCAGGCTAATGTGTTTTTCTATTATTAAATAGAACATGTTCACGAATTGAGGCCTATTTAAAAGGAGGGGATATTAAACATGTACGGATATGGCGGATATGGTGGCTATGGATACGGTTGTGGCTATGCAGCGCCAACGGCAGTTGGAGGAGTTGGCTACGGTGGAGGCTTCGCGCTGATTGTAGTTCTATTTATCCTATTAATCATTGTCGGTGCTGCTTGCTTTAAGTGGTAATGAGATAAGGTTAGGGTTGTAAAAAGCAGAGGGGCTAACCTCTGCTTTTTATGTTGACAATTAGTGGAAGGATTTATATACTTTAGGTAATTATTTGAAGGGAATGATAAAGGGGAATGAAGTATTAATCTTATTTTTTAGGAAGCGTATGAAAGGATTTATTTCATAAGGATTTTAGGTTGATAGCGATAAGAAATTTAGCTGTTTGCCTGTGATCACTATAACGCAAATTTCCGAAGAATAGGATTAGTATGCCCTTTTTTGTAAATGTATTTGAGCAAGTAAACGCTAGGTTTTTGCATGGCCTTTTTTTGCTCTATATATTTTTATATTTGGCGAACTATATCCTCTTCGGGCTTCCGGAGAGGATTTCTTATGTCAAATTCTCTCCGGCATTAGGAGAGGTGATTTTTATGACGATGATGAAAGTAATCGGAATTCATAAGAGCTTTGGTGACAAAGAGATATTAAAAGATATTAAATTTACAATAAATGCGAACGAGCGAATTGGGATAGTCGGTTATAACGGAAGCGGTAAAACGACCTTAGCGAATATCCTATTTGGAAAGATTGGTTTTGATAAAGGTGTTATTGAAACACCAAATGGTTCACTTAAAATTGGCTATTTACTTCAATCTGTGGACTACACAGTGAATGATTTTCAGCAAGTTTATACTGACTTAGAGAATCATGAATTATTGATTCATACGAGTCAACTAGGCTTAGGGAATATTTCTAAATGGAATCCCAGTAGGGCGGAGCATTTAAGTGGCGGAGAAAAATTAAAGCTTTCTCTTGCTAAGGTTTGGGCAACAAAACCTGATATGCTTATTTTAGATGAGCCTACAAATCATTTGGATTTTAAAGGTTTAAATTGGCTAGTATCCCAATTGAAATCATTTGATGGTCCTGTCCTCATCATCTCACACGATCGATCATTTCTCGACCAAACCGTCAACCGAATATTTGAAATAGAGGATCGTGAGTTGGTTCAGTACAGTGGGAATTACACCGAGTATCGGGAAGAAAAGAAAAAAAGGAGGGAGGTACAGGAACATCAATATACAAATCAGCAACGATACAAGGCCAAAATTGAACAACAAATGGAGAATCTTTCTAGATGGTCTGATAAAGCACATCGTGAGTCAACGAAACAGGATGGATTTAAAGAATATTTCCGAGTGAAGGCAAAAAAGATGGATATTCAGGTCAAGTCAAAGCTGAAGCGGTTAGAGCAGGAACTGGAAAAAAACAAAATTGATAAACCTAAAGAGGACACGAAGATTTTGTTTCAGTTCGATTCATCTGGTAAGCGCGGGAAAAGAGTAATAGAGGCCAGTGGTATAGGGAAAAACTACGGAAATAACACATTATTTACCGATTCGAATTTTTATATTAAATACGGAGAAAGAGTAGGAATCATAGGTGAGAATGGGGCCGGAAAGACTACTTTTATAAGGTTATTGCTCGGAGAAGAGGAATTAACAAAAGGTGAGCTCTGGAAGAGTGAATCATTGAAAATCGCTTACTTAAGTCAAGACGTTCATGATCTACCAGGGGATATGAGTGCCATAGACTCGCTACAGTTATCCCATCAATCTGAGATTTTCAGAGCCCGGACGATATTTGCAAATTTAGGTTTAAAACAGGATAAGATTATACAGAAAGTCAATTCTTTAAGTCTAGGTGAACGAATTCGTGTCAAGCTAACTGATATTCTAATGAAGAACTATGATTTATTGATACTCGATGAACCGACAAATCATTTAGATTTACCAAGCAGGGAGCAACTAGAGGAAACGCTTTCTGAGTTTACAGGTACCATTTTAACCGTTTCGCATGATCGCTATTTTCTTGAAAGACTCAGCGATAAGCTGCTAATTTTTGAAAATAAACAAATCAAGCGATTTGAAAAGGGGCTTAAACAGTATTTAGGAACCGAAAAATCAAAAAAGTCCAGAGATAGTCATAAGGAAGAGGAACTTATGGTCATCAATAACCAAATAACGGCGATTTTAGGTGAACTAAGTTTTCTTACGCCAGGGGAAGAAAAATATTTGGAATTGGACCATCAATTTAAACAGCTTATGGAAATGAAAAAGCAATTATTAGGTTAAAGACTCAACCCCAGCAAGGATACTTCTAGCTGGGGTTTAGGATTAACGTATTTAGAGCCCATAAAAATCTTTTGTGTTCCTATAAATTTGCTCTAACACCTCAGGTTCAGTAAGCTTCTTAATTTGTGATATGACCTTAATAGATTCCTTCATCATAGTCGGGTTAGTAAGAGTACCCTTAAATGGCCCTTCAAATGCCCATGGACCATCGGTTTCAACCATTATTTGTTCTAGTGGGTAACAACGAACCAGATCTTGAATTTCTTTTTCATATACAATATCAGGAGTAACTGAAACAAAGTAACCATTATTCTTCATTCTTTCAAGAGTTTTGTAATCGCCTTTAAACCAATGAAAATGTGCTTTAGTTACAGAATGCTTTTCAAGAAGGGTACATGCAATTGGAGCATCATCATATACAGCGTGAAGAACAATTGGTTTATCCAATTGTTTACTTAAGAGGATAAACTGCTCCAATACCTCTAAATATCTTTCTAATGAAAAATTAACAACGTTTTTACCTGTTCTTAAGTAGAATGGGAGACCAACCTCACCAATTGCAACCATTTTATCTTGATTTTCTTTAATCCAATTGAAAAGTTCTTCAAGCTCCTGTCCTGGTGGAAGAGCCTGTTCAGGGTGAAACCCAAAAGCTGGTTTCACTTTCTCGAACTTTTCAGCTAAAAGCAAATTTTTCTTACAAGAATCCAAATGAAAAGAGACAGAAATTATGCTTTCTACTTGATTGGTCATGGTCATGAGTTGTTCTAACTCATCATCTTTATAAAGATCAAGATGCACATGAGCATCAATTAAATTAACCAATTAATCACTTCCTTTTAGAGAAAAGTGTACTTTCTTTTTCCAGTGTAAGAAATCTTCTTGGAGTAGAAGCTCTTCTGAACGAGGTCTATCAAAAGGTACCAAGAAATCATCTTTTACATTGGCAGGTTTATTAGACAATATGATGATTCGGTCAGATAGGAATAAGGCTTCTTCAATGTTATGGGTAATAAATAAAATCGTTCTACGATACTCTTCCCAGATAGACAACAACCATTTTTGCATATCAAGACGAGTTAATTCATCTAAGGCAGAAAAGGGCTCATCAAGGCAAATGACTGGCTGGGGGCTTTGGAGTGCGCGAATAAAGGCTGCCCGTTGTTTCATACCTCCAGAAAGTTCATGGGGAAATGCATCTATATACTGCTCAAGACCAGCTATTTGTAACATCTCTTTTGCTTTCTCTTTGTCTTTTTTTCCGTGCAATTCCTGTCCTAATAGTACGTTTTGCAAGACGGTTCTCCATGGAAGTAGAGAAGGAGTTTGTGGCATGTAACTAATATGGCCACGATTCCCCGTAATTTCTTGATCTGCTAATTGAATCGAGCCTGTGTTGGGGGAAAGGATTCCTCCGATGAGATGAAAGAGGGTACTTTTTCCACTACCCGATGGACCAAGAATAGAAACAAATTCACCTTCATTTATCGAAAAACTTAAGTGTTGGATGACCGGGTTATTCCCGAACTGTTTTGTTAGATTCTTTACTGTTAAGAGACTCAAGGTTATTCATCCCCCTTATTCTGCCATCGAACAAGCCTATTTTCTGCAAGTTTTATCATTCCAAAAAAGATTAAGCTTAGAATCATAATTGCAAAGATGGCTACAAAGACTCGATCTGTTCGGAAGGAGGAGGAAGAAAGGGTCATATAAACACCAATACCGCCTTTTGCACCTAGCCATTCGGATATGACAGCGCCCATTACACTATAAGTAGCAGAAATTTTTAAACCTGAAAAAATAGAAGGTAGGGCGTACGGAAATTCAAGCTTCCAAAATAATTGACTCTTTGTTGCTCCTGCCATTTTCATATAATGAGTCAATTCCGGGGCTGTTTGCTTAAAGCCATCTAAAGCTGCGACGGTTATTGGAAAGAAACATACGAGTGTTATAACGATTATTTTCGGTAGCAATCCAAATCCAAACCAAATGACAAGCAGCGGAGCAAGGACGATAATCGGTACATTTTGAGACAGGATTAACAATGGATAAACAGATTCTCTAATAAATGGAATAAGATGTAGAATAATGGCAGTAACTAAGCCAATGCATGATCCTATCAATAGACCGAGGAGAGCAAGCTTTGTTGTTGAAAGTAAATGTGGAGAAAAATTACCCCACCCAATAATTGCTTCACTTCCTATTTTTGATGGAGGAGGTAAAAGCCAGTCAGGTACTTCAGCTACCTTTACGATAATTTCCCATAGAATGAATAAAAGGAGGAGAACCAGTGCAGGTCTCCATCCTCTTTTTAACGAAGTCTTCATGGACGATATTTCTCCGTAAGTTTATCCATGGACACTCCATCAGGCTGATACAAAATTTTTACCTGAGAAATTACATTGCTACTTCCTATTTCAATCATCCTCTCATTCATCTGAGTGATGATTTGAAGTAAATGTTCAAGATTTCCTTCCATGGTTGTTTCTAATGGATGAACCTCGTATTTAACACCAGATTCTTGAATAATTGATATTGCCTCATCAACGTAGGGGATTACACTTTCCCCATTTTTTGTTTTCGGCAGTATTTGAATACTAACAAGCGCATTGCTCATTCAAATGCCTCCTTACTCAGGTAAAAATTCGTTTGTGAATGCTTTTTCAGCTTCCAATTCTTTTTCTAATAATCCATTTTCATACATCCAAGAAGCATAGTTCTCCCAAACTTCTTGTTTTTGTACTCCCCATCTATTTGCATCATCTTGATATTTTGGGGATAGCCATTCTTGACTTGCTTTTACTAAATCAGCATCTAGGTCAGGTGCAGCAGCTAATAAAATTTCTGCAGCTTCAGCAGGATTGTCAATCGTAAATTGATAGCCTTTAGAAACAGCTGCTACAAATGCTTTAACGGTTTCAGGGTTGTCTGATATCATTTTCTCATTTGTTGTTAAAACTGGCGTATAATAGTCTAGTTTCTCCGAGTAGTCCGTTAAGTAGACCATATTAATTTCTTCTCCGCGTAGCTCTGCCTCAACACCAGTCCAACCATAATAAATCCAAGCAAAGTCAATATCTCTTTTAACAGCTGTGAAAAAATCGGAATCACCCATGTTTACAAAAGAAACTTTACTTACATCTGAATCTTGTTGTTGCATCAGTGAAGCGATAACAGATTCCTCCACGGGAGAGCCCCAACCACCATACGTTTTGCCTTCAAAATCTTTAGGTTCTTTAATATTTTTCTCTACAGGAGAGGCAAAACCAGACGTATTATGTTGAATAATAGCTGCAATTGACACCAATGGTACTCCTTGAACACGAGCCTGTGTAACACTTTCTTGGTAACCTATTCCGAATTCAGATTGACCTGAAGCTACTAGCTGATCTGCTCCAGCTTCACCAGGCATGATAATCTCAACATCTAGGCCTTCTTCTTCAAAGTAACCCTTATCAGCTGCTACATAAAGTCCCGTATGATTGGTATTCGGTGTCCAGTCAAGTACGACAGTAACTTTCTCTAGTTCTTCTTTCTTCGGGTCGTTTGCAGATTCATTTTCTTCGTTTGCGCCACACCCAGCTAATAAGAATGCAGTGGATAAAATTGCTAACCATTTTTTCTTCATATAGTACCTCCTAGGTTGTTCATGCAAGAATAGAAGAGGATAAAAGGAATGACCCTAACAAAAAAGCACCCAAGGTAAGAACCTGGGCGCATATTTACAAACAATATATGTACAACATTGTTTTAGAATATGTTTCCTACGCTGGTTTTAACCAGATCAGGTTCAAAGGGTCAACATCTTAAGGATGAAATCTCAACCGGCAACACCGGTCCCCCTACTATTCTTACCTATTTAATTGCATTTTCATTATAACAGATTCTTTTTTTTTGGCTAGCAAAATGAATGTATTATTTTAGAAAATAGTTCTTTTATCTCTTGTGGTAAAAATTGGCGCGAAAATTCAGGGGGAAAGTATGTTACCGTAGTAGGTATGTTAAATTAAAAAAATGGAGGAGATACGATGAAGAAGATTGTAGGTTTACTTACAATTATGATCATGTTCTCATTCCAACTAATGAATGTTGGTTCTAAATCATCTGCCCAAACGATTGATGGGATTGATATATATACAGTTAAGGATGAGGACACATATTTTAAAATTGCCCTTGAACATGGAGTATCTGAAATCGAGCTACAACAAATAAACTTTAATAGCCATTTAAAGGCCGGAGATAAGATTATTGTTCCTAAAGGAATCACAGAAAAGGAAAAAGATTTATTAGCAAGGCTAGTTCATGCGGAAGCAAAAGGGGAGCCATATGCGGGGAAAATAATGGTTGGATTAGTTGTATTAAACCGTATGGAAAGTGATGAGTTCCCAGATACGATTAAAGATGTTATTTATGAAAAAAGACAATTCCAACCGGTTGATAACGGAATGATCAAAGATCCAGCTGGTGATGAGTCAAAAGCTGCTGTCGAAGCTGCAATTGCCCTTAAAGGACAAGCTACTGACGCTTTATATTTCTTCAATCCAGATCAGACTAGCAGCAAGTGGCTTCGTACAAAAACAGTTACGACTGAAATTGGGAATCATCGTTTTGCGAAATAGTTGTATTTGTGGCAGGCTCTTTTGGCTTGCCTTTTGCGGTTTTGGTTTGTCGGATTTAGTCGAATAATCGATAAGTTGAAAAAATCGTGCATATAAATCTGAAATTCGTTCATAAATTTAGAAATTCGTGCATATAATCGGAAATTCGTGCATAAGTGCTTGATTTTCTTATACAAAATTAATTAAGCTTATCAAATTGACAAAACGTCCTAATTTTAAAAAGAAATCTTATGCAAATCGATCCACTAGCACAAAAATTTCCGTATTCATACATTAAAAAAGTCACTCATCTGAACTTCGTACTAAATACCAATAATATACAGAAAGAACAAGGTCAAATATGCCTTGTTCTTTTCATTTTATTCAACCGGTTCTGTAGTTTTATTTTCTTCCTTTGGAGTGATATGAGATTCAAAACCATATCCTGTAGAGCTTATTTCTAAGACCTCTTTTTTTTCGTCCTGTTGATTCTTTTTATAATCTTCGTTCGTATTGTTTATCATTTAGCTAGTCACCTCAAGGTTAGGATACTCCACGAGCAAATAACTATGCTAGCTCAGCTTCATACATCCTTATTAAACTTTTGAACAGGAACGGTAATGGCTTGTTGTTTCCACTCGCTTTTATGTATTTTCTGAAGATCCTGTGCTAAAACATCGATTGAAAGCAGTTCGAAATAAATGATTGCTTTAGAAGGAAAGTGTTGATGTTTAGTAGTATGATCTTGAACATCTATTTTTTTCCTCATCTGCCAAAACTCTTCAGATAGATCATTAATTAATATTGAATGCTCTTTTGGAATATTGTGATTCTCAGAACTTAAAATATTTGATATTGATTTGATGGTATGATTCACTTTTAGTTTTTCCGTCGAGTTGAAGATATCTTTTTCTACGGGCATATAAATTAAATTTCCAATATGGTAAAGGATTTGTCTTATAACAAAAAGTTTTTTATGCTCATAATGATACTCACGCATTTGTAGCTTTGTATGGCGATGGTACTTCCATTCCTCACGCTGAAATTGGCAGAGTTGCTCTGTCTTCTCAACTTGCTTCATTAATTTTTCAAACGTTAATAGATTATTTTTATTGATTTTGCCATTCATCATTTCCTTTATTCGTTCCATCAATAAATTGGCTGATTGTTCGTATAAATGAGCCGTATTTTTAACAATATCTTTTGAATAGTTAGGTGGAAAAATAAAAATATTAACAAGAGTAGAAACAGCCAGGCCAATAGAAGTAGTCGTTAATCTTACAAAGAAAGACTCTAAATAATGGTCATGTGTGGTTGGAATCATATTTACTGCTGTTAGCGTTGCAACGAGAATCCCAGCTTCTAGTTTAAGCTTGTGACAAGTAATAATGGTCAACACGGCAGATAATGCGTAGGTGATAGCTTGGTCACCAAATATATAGGTGAAAATCATAGAGTAAGCAGCCCCGATAGCTGAAGCCGGAAAACGAACTACTCCTTTTTTTATAGAATCAGATGCAGTAGGTTCAATGGTAACAATCGCCGTTATTACTGCAAAAATAGCTGGAAGGTTAAAGTATTGGCATAGGGCTGCAGTTACAAAAACGGCAATTCCAGTTTTGTAAATACGCCCACCGACAAACTTGGCTTTAAAAAACTTCTTCATTGAGCAAAACCCCATCACATAAGGAATTGAAAATGTACATATGTTAATAATTGTTAGTATGTGCAATTTATATGATTTATAGGCATTTAAGAGATACTTTAAATACTATTAGTAATACCTTAAAAAGAGGAATGTTCCATACAGTATATTTTACTAAATTACAAATGAAAAACATTTAAAATGTAAAATGATACAGTCAAATTGACGACCACGAAAAAACCTAGCAAATCTTGATTGAAATTATACTTTTGTCCGCGTTTCCTACTACAGTGTATTTTCATAGGATAAAGGAAAGGAAATCAATGAAGCTAGGGAGTGAAATCAGTGGAGAGTTATTTTAAAAAAGATAACACGGATCGAGAAGGAAGGATTACTAGAAAAGAGTTAGCGGAATATACTCTTATAGGAGACGGGAAAGATGGCGAGGTGTACAGAATTTCTGATGATAAGTGTGTAAAACTATTTTTTAAAGAAGATATTCAAGAAAAGGAATTAGAAGCGCTTCAAGCCGGACAATCGTCACCAGTTATCCCTCGTTTATACGAATATGGCAAAAATTATATCGTGATGGAATTTGTAAAGGGTACTTCACTTGCACGTATTTTAAAAAAAGAGCAGCAAATTACGGAAGAGTTAACAAATAAAATTTTACTTATGCTCGATGAATTAAAAAAGATCGGATTTACGAGATGGGACACAGAAATACGACATGTACTTATAAATGAAGAAGGAAATCTAAAAGTAATCGACCATAAAAGAGCCTTTTCTTCGGAAAGTCCGGTTCCAACAAAGTTATTAAAAGGGTTCAAAAAGTATGGACTCTCAGGTGATTTTTTAGCACATGTTAATCAACTAAGACCCTCTGTCTACTCTGAATGGAAAAAATATAAATAGGAAAACTAGGTTTAATCTCTTTTAGGACTTTCATATATACAAGCATAGATATGTATCCACCTTTCCAAAGACTTTGCTAGGAAAGGTGATTTTAGTTTCTTTAATAGTCTATTTATAACTTTTTAATGGTTACTCCATCCAATTGGGTGAACAGAACATCGCCTTCTTCATTTGCCCATACTAGGAACTCATCTTCTACAGAAAGGAATATTCCCTCGCAAAAAAGTTTCTCTGCTCCTGACAACACTTCTAGTTTATCACCTATTGTAAAGACCTCGTTCAACTTGTGTGCTAGACTCATGGATTAGCCTCCTATATATGAATTTATTAGTCTATATATAGTATTAAAAATTGAATTGAGTGTAAGGGCATAGACCTATTTTCGAGATAAGTATACAAATAAAAAATGACTGGGGATTACCCAGCCATTCTAGTAAAGACTATATTTTGCGGACAGTGATGTTATCTAAATTAGTTGTATTTAGATCACCATCATCGTCAACCCATACAAGGACATTTCCACTTGCATACACAAATGAACCTTCGTCGATGTCGTCATCACCAGATAATACCTCAATTTTGTCCCCTAATGTTAAAATTCTATTTAGAAACTCAGCCATATTATCGATGTCATTCCCACCGAAAAATGTCATGTTGTTTCCTCCTTTCTTTTTAGTATACTCTATCTTTATGCCGTTTTACGAAAAGTGGAAAGGGCGAATCATCTATTTTTTGCAATATTAGTGAATATGGTCATTTTTACTAGTTTTAAACTTAAATTGGTTAAAAGACTATTAATGATAGGCTAGTACTTTTGTCCTTCTCCATCATCGTCCTTTTCTATATGATCTCTTTCTTGAAAAGGCTCCTCAAAATGACTAGAAGATTCAGGTTCGTCAATCACTTGAAGAAGTTGATTCTCAACTGATGGGGATTCATCTGCTAGGGCATCTTGATAAGATAAATAATCGTTTTCAATAGGCTCAAAGGAGAGATCGTGAGGTAGCTCTAAAATCGATGAATGATTGTCGTTCTCTAAGCTGTGTTCCTCGGCATCCGCTAATTCACTAGATTCCACTTCAAGTGAGTTAGTTCCACTAGATTCCTCCATTAAAATATCTTCTTGTCCTTCATCAGTTATGAGATCCTGCTCAAGTATAGGTTTACTATCTTCGTGAATCTCTTTATCAAAAGGATCTTGAGTAGCTATCAACACCTCGGTTAATTCATGGTTCAGATTAAAATTTTCATCCCTAGATACGCTTTCTTCAATATCATTCTCTATTTCAGATTCTAATTCTGGGTCAGAATCCTGTTCGAAGTTCCCCTCGTACTTAGCAAAGGTTATGATTTCTTCGTCAACTGTTTGACGGTCATCCTTTATGTGTTTTTGTTCTTTTGATTTATGATTTTTATAACTTTCTTTATTCTTTTTACGGTCCTTTTTTTTAGGGTCGTGAACCTTCCGTATGCTTATTGGACCTCCAAGGTGCTGAACATTCAGTTCACCTGAGCTATTAACCCAAATTAAAAGATTATCAGTCGCCACAACAAATGAGCCTTTATAGTCTAGTCGTTTATCACCGGAGAAGACCTGAATATGATCCCCCATACTAAAAATGAAGTTAAGTGCTTCAGCAGCAGTTAAGGATTGCAAAAATGATAATTGATTTTTGAACTTAGATGAAAAAGGATTTTCCGAATCATTCCTTTCTACCATATTAATCACTCCTTTATTAAAAATAGGTTAAAACCTTTA
This sequence comes from Cytobacillus spartinae, assembly GCF_042865285.1. Classification (NCBI taxonomy): domain Bacteria; kingdom Bacillati; phylum Bacillota; class Bacilli; order Caryophanales; family Bacillaceae; genus Cytobacillus; species Cytobacillus spartinae. The sequence continues at coordinate 397,386 of NZ_JBIACK010000002.1, forward strand.
TCTATATATATGTCTAGAATAATGGAGAGTTCAGCCTATTTTTCCATTATTATACATTCCTAATCACCTATATTTTGCATGGGAATAAGTTGGTATTAATATAAAATCTTTGGAGTGAAAATAATGACAAATTGTTATTTATATATAAATGAATATATTACGCCGAAGATCTATTCTGAGTACTTGCTGAAGAAATTTATAAGGGAGCTCTCGTGTCATAATCAATCGATCTACATCAGTTACCTACACAAAAATGTTTTATCTAAGAGGACGAGTACGAAAGACGAGCTTGGTGGGAAAGTCTCAACCAGAACGGGCATGGATAATGGGGAAGGGCAAATGACAAATCGTAAAAAAAATCCGAAAGCTTATGGACATCGTAAAAGGAAGAAGAGGTTCTCATTTAGGCGTTATAGAAATCAATTTGAAGTAAGGTATATAGGAAGAGAAAGTCTCAACCAATTTAAAATTGACTTTTTGTCTCCACCTATAAAAGAATCGGTAAAATATGATATAAAAGACAGCACTTTAATCTTTGAAGTGAAAGATTCAAATGCCCTCGAACCTAAAGAAGATGTCAAGGAATCAAATTTTAGACCAGTGTTTAGTGTAAAGCCAGTTCAAGAGAAAACTGTTATACCTTCTAAAGTAGAAAGCGTGGGAGAATATCAAGAAGAAGAGATGCAACCTATAAACGAGGAAGCCCAGGTAAATTCGGCTGATCCTCTAAATATAGAAGGAAAAGTGGAATTTCAGGAGGATAGATTGATCCATCATATAAGTGAGCAAAGCCCGGATGAACCTAAGGATGAATGGGTGGAATCTAATGATAAAAATAGCATTCCGGACTCTCTCATTAATTGGGACCATTTGACAAATGTTATACAAGATAAAATGACATCATCACCAAATATGTTAGATTTCAATTTTCTAGAGGAAATCTCTTCAGGTTCTCTAGAAAATCAACCTGAAGTGGTTATTGAAGTAGATCAAGTGGAAGACCAATCTATAGAAGAGTCATCCTTTGAACTGGCTAACACTTCTATAGACTATAGAGTTAACCATGTACGTGAAATTCCTTTTCTCGGTAGAGCACTTACATTAGGAGATAAAATCAAAGTGTTTTATGGGAAGGAACTAATAGACTCAGGTTCATTTGTTACGACAGGGCAAGACTATTTTATATGGGTAGATTCAGATGGTTCTTTAAGACTCCAACTTATTAGTGGAGGAATTACAATAGGCAAAGGTAGAAGTAAAAATTAAGATTTTGTAAAGAAAGGCACTAGCCCACGGCTAGTGTCTGTTTCGTCTAATAGACCTATTACATATATTAACCGTAATACAAGATTTATAGGAGTGAAGGGAATGAGAGAGTGTGTGTTAGTCATTGCTGCCCATCCAGATGATGAACTTCTGGGGTTGGCTGGAACTCTAAAAAGACTAGTAGATAGCGGTTGTAAGGTTGTTTCGGTCATTACAGCATTAGGGAGAAAAGAAGAAGCTCACCACATACAAGATATGGGACGGTTAGCAAATAAAGAGATTGGGATAGATGAGGTTATTTTTCTTGAATATCCTAATCTAGAATTAGAAATGTTGCCACTTCACCAACTAAATAAGGATATTGAAGACTTAATAAATAAGTATAACCCTGATAAAATTTTCACTCATCACTACGGTGATTTGAATCGTGATCATCAAATAACCTTTCAGGCAGTGTTAACAGCGGCAAGACCACTTCCAAACAGGAAACCCATTGAATTACTTACCTTTGAAACCGTTTCGTCAAGTGAATGGAATATTCATACGAACGATAAGACATTTAAGCCAAATTATTATGTCGATATCACAAGTACCATTGATGACAAGATAGCGTCACTTAAGTATTACGATGTGGAAATGAGAGACTACCCTCATCCACGCTCATACGAAGGTGTAAAACATATGGCAAATGTTAGGGGAATGACTGTCGGGGTACCATATGCAGAAGCATTTGAAATGATAAGGAGGATTTGGAAGTGAAAGCTGAGTTAATTTTTCCATACCCATACATCATCGAAAAGATGGATCGTTACTACCGAGTAAAATCAACCTCATTTGAAACGATAAACAAGGAGAAAATCGGAAAAAGAAAAGAAAAATCTAAAAAGAAAAAGAAGTCCAAAGAAAAGCCAGGAAAAGCAAAGCTATCTATTCTAATTGCTACGTTCTGGGACTATCCGCATACGGGAGGCTTATCGAATTATATTACCACCCTCAGTAACGGACTGAAAAAACAAGGACACAAAGTAGACATTGTGTCACCGAATCAATTTTCAAGTGCGAAGGTTGGAGAGTTAAGAGAAGCCGTTGTTCCTGAACTTAAGACATTCTTTCATAATCGATATGGAACAAGCAATAGCAAAATTATTCAAAGCTCACGACTTTTGTACATTTATGAGGAAATGTTGAAAAAAATGGACTTGAGCAAATATGATATATTCCACGCTCAGGACCTGTTTACAGCTAATATACTAGGTCGTTTTAATGAAAGCTATGGAAAACCGCTGTTTTTTACTCCGCATGGGATGTTCACGTTCAGTAGGCTACAGTTTAATAGAATCGAAAAGGGTTCAATTGAAGAAGTCTACTATACTGAAATGGAGAGAAAGGCCATTCAGTTTGCCAGCCATATCATCATTTTAAGTGATTCGTTCCGTGAACCTTTGAAAAAGCTTGGAGCCATAGAATCAAAAATGACTACAGTGAATACGGGAATTGATTTTGATGATAAAGCAGCAAAAAAAGGAGCGAAAAAGAGTAATAGCCTCGTGATTTCAACCGTAGCTAGGTTGGGACCTAGAAAGGGGCATAAATATTTACTAGACGCACTAAATCAAGTCAGAAAACATATTGCTAATGCTGAGGTACTCATCGTAGGTGATGGCGAAATGAGAACTGAATTAGAAGAACAAGCAAAAACATTAAACCTAACTAATGTTAAATTTCTTGGAACCAGGGATGATGTTCCTAAGATTCTTGGTCAAACAGATATTTTTGTGTTACCTACAATCAACGACAACTTACCAATATCCATCATAGAGGCAATGCACAGTGGAACAGCCATTATTTCCACTAATTGCGGAGGGATACCAGAAATCATTAAGAATTACCAGACTGGAATTATTGTAGAGCCTGGAGATTCTAAGGCACTTGCTACAGCCATTAGGTATCTACTTAATAATCCAACCAATAGGGAGAAAATAGCTACTAATGCTTATCAATATGCAAAAAAACATTTAACGAGTGATGCCATGCTTTTAACTATTGAAGATATATATAATAGATTTCTAGATAGGGAGAAGGGGTAGAATGGAGCATGAACATCCTGCTGTTGTTCTCGATTTTAGCGCAAACGGAGTTGGGATAATTCGAAGTCTTGCGAGAAAAGGTATAAAAGTTTTTGCGTATGACACAGAAAGACCTTTTCTTACCGGGAAGTCTCGGTTAGCCCAATGTGGGGTGTGCCCAAGTCCATTAAACGAGGAGAAGGAACTACTAGATTTTTTGATTGATTTATCCAATCGTTGTCCCGTAAAACCCGTATTATTTGCGGGTGCTGATGACTATGTTATTTTTATTTCTAAATATCGAGAAGAATTGAGTAACTATTATCTTTTCTTGTACCCCGAACACGACATGATTGAAGCAGTACTAGATAAGAAGAAATCTTATGAATTGGCTGTAAAACATCATATTCCATGTCCGAAAACTTACTTTGTAGAAGGGGAGGAACAGTTAGAAAAGGCGATTGAAAAGCTTGATTTTCCTTGTATTCTAAAGCCTGTACATGGGCATGAGTTTCGGAAAAGTTTAAATAAAAAAGCGATTTTAATTGAGAATTCGGATCAATTAAGAATTGAATATCAGATGTATAGAGATTTAGGGGAGCTAATCATACAAGAAATTATACCAGGGGATAACCAATGCTTTTATAAAGTGGCGACTTTCTATGATGACCAAATGAATCTACTTGCTTTATTTACACTCCAAAAAAATCATCAGTTTCCGATGGATTTTGGAACAGGGGCACATATTGTTAGTAAACGAATTCCAGAACTGGTTGATATTACACTACCTTTCTTTAAGGAGATTTCCCTTAAAGGAATTGGAATGGCAGAGTTTAAAAAAGACCCGAGGGATGGAATATATAAGTTTATCGAAATTAATCCTCGATTTTGGTTAACACATAGTATTACTGAAAAATCAGGAATTGATTTTGTCTATATGTATTATCTCTACCTAACCAATCAGAATCCATCCCCTAGGCTTGAACAGATTGAAGGTGTCAAGTGGATATATCTTGTAAGATACTTTTTAACCTTCCTTGAAAAAAGAAAACGGGGACTCATGACTGTACGAGATTTCTTTACGGGCTTAAAAGGAAAAAAGGAATTTGCTTTACTAGCGTGGGATGATCCTATGCCATTTATTAGAAGCACATGGTCCCACTTAGTTAATTATTGGAAAAGAAAGGAATGAAAGCATTGTATGACTCCAAAACTTTATATGGATCTTTTCAGAAATTAAAGACTGACGATAAGCTATCCCAATCTATAGGGAAAAAGGTATCAATAGAACCTAGTATAGAGTGTTTAAAGTCCACAAAAAGAAGCAGTATTTATAAATTGTCTGTCAAAGCAGCCACAGGACCATTCCCTATAATTTTTAAAATCTATAACTCCACTAACTATAAAAACGAAGTTGAAATTAATTTATACCACAAGGCCTACCCAGTTATGAGGGAGTTTTTACCTAAAATTTACCTTATTGAAGAAAAGGTTAACAAAGACGAGACATGGGTCTTCATGGAGTTTGTTCATCAAATTAGAGGACAATTAACCTTTACGCCGAAGCACTTTGACTACATTATTCCAACCCTCGCAAAACTACATGCCCATACCTATGAAGACAAATTCAAGAAGCAAGGTGACGTGTGGAAATCTTGGCTCCCGGTATATGATTCTACCAAAATGAAAAAAGAGCGAACGAAGTACGTAAATAAAACGGTAGATTTTCTTAATGAAGGGGTTAAGGACAAGCGGATGAAGGATGTGCTTAAACCTTACCATAAATCACTAATAAAGCTATATAGTAATGGACCAGACTTTTTCCCGGAATTGTTAGAAGGTGGATCGTCCATTACTCATGGTGATCTTCATATGCAAAATATATGTAGTCATGATGTTTCCAAAGAAGCCCCTTGGAACATTCAGTTTATTGATTGGGAATCTGCAAAATTTGCTCCATCTATGCTAGACATGATTGTATTAGTTGAAATCCTTTTAGCCTTTAGAAAAGACTGGCAGCCAAGAGGAGAAGAAATTCGTACTCATTGTGTAGAAGTATATACAATGGAAATGAAAAAACATGGGATTGATTTTAAAACAAACCCAATGGATTTATATAAGATGGCCTATTTACAAAGAACACTAGAAAAGGGACTACACACTCAGTTTCGAAGACTCTTTGAAGATCGTGGTGGGGAATTAATACCGTATCATCTAGACAAAATCTCCACTTGGGGCAAGGAGCTTGGAGTTTATAAATAATTCCCATCCTCAACTTTTGGAGGTGAAAACGTTGAAATTTAAAGAGAGCAGTTGCCCTTTTCATTCTAGCTTACTTCATGTAATGGACCAACATTATGGCATCATGAACAAAGACCATCATCATTTAGTGGAAACTTTTCAAAGTTTCGGAAAAAAAAAGTCCATCACTAAGAAGCCAACATCCAAGCTAAAGATTCTATATGTCACCTTCTTTGAGTATCCGCACATGGGAGGACTATCCCATTATATAACATCCGTAAAAGAGGGATTCGAGAATAGGGAGCACGAAGTAGTGGTTCTTTCTCCAAATCAAATGTCAGAGAAAGATTTGCAGCACCGAATACCAGAAGTAGCGAATGAAGTTAGAGCATATATGCTAAAGAGATATGGTGAGGTAAATGAAAAGATTATAAAAAATACTAGTTTCTTAATCGTATTCGAAGAGTTCTTAAGGATGCAACATCTAGAAAAATTTGATGTGATACATGCTCAGGATCTTTTTGCTCTGTTTGTACTAGGAAAGTTAAATCAAGAGTATCAAAAGACGATATTTTTTACTCCACATGGTTTCTTTACAAAAAGTCGATTGAAGTTTAACAAGATGAAAAAAGGATCTCTAGAGGAAGCGTACTTTACAGAGGTTGAAAAACAAGGTATTAGGGCATCTGATGAAATTATTATTATAAGCGATTCCTTCCGTAACCCTTTAATAGATTTTGGAGCAAAAGATGAGAACATGACTACGGTGTATACAGGGATTAATTTTCAGCCAGAGATAAAGGAGAAAGAAGACCATAAATTAATTATTTCTAGTGTTTCTCGTCTTTCTCCTAGAAAAGGGCATGAATATTTTTTTAAGGCCCTTTCACAATTAGAAAAGGAAGAGTTGTCAAAGGTAGACGTATGGATTGTGGGAGACGGTGTAATGAGAGGAAGGCTAGAAAATCTCGTTGAAGAATTGGGGCTAGAAAATGTCATCTTTTTTGGTAAAAGAACCGATGTTGCCAAGTTACTCTCAAAGTCATCAATTTTTGTTTTATCTACCATCAATGATAATTTTCCTCTTTCAGTCATCGAGGCCATGTTTGCAGGTCAAGCAATCATTACGTCCAATTGTGGGGGAATTCCAGAAATGATTCAAGATGGTGAAACCGGAATGATTTGTGAACCTGGGGATACCGATCAGATTAAGGATGCTCTTAAGCTATTAATCAATAACATAGAGTTACGAAATTCTCTAGGAATTGCAGCAAAGACATATGCAGAAAAGCATTTAAGACAAGATGTGATGATTTCTAAACTAGAAAAGGTATATCAATCTTATTTATAGATATTCTTAAAAAACAGAAGAAGTTGAAGGGGAGTTTTTATGATTAAGGATAATTACGTTCGTGATAGAAAATGAAAATACTAGTTACAGGTGGAGCGGGGTTTATCGGCTCCCATGTGGTGGAGGCATTATTAAAAGAAGGCTATACTCCCATTGTACTAGATGATCTATCTAATGGAGATATTCGTAATGTACCTGCTGGGGTGAAATTTTATAATACCCATCTATTCTCAAGAAAAATAAGGATGATTTTTAAAAAAGAAAGACCGGACATTGTTATTCACTTAGCTGCCCAGATTGATGTTTCAAAATCAATTGAGGACCCAGTAGAGGACGCAATGGTTAACATTGTAGGCACCATTAAATTACTGCAATATTGTAAGGAATATAAGGTTAGGAAGTTTATATTTTCCTCGTCTAGTGCTGTATATGGAGAAACAGTAAATCTTGCCATCCATGAAAATACCTCTACTAACCCAATCTCTTTTTATGGAACCTCGAAATTAGTCTCTGAAGAGTATATTGAATTATTTAATAAAATCCATGGTATCCCGTACACAATTTTAAGATATGCTAATGTATTTGGCCCAAGGCAAAAAGCAGATGGTGAAGGAGGAGTAGTCAGTATCTTCATAAAGCAGATGTTGAAAGGGGAGGCACCACTCATCTTTGGGGATGGAAATCAAACAAGGGATTTTGTCTACGTTGAGGATGTTGCTAAAGCAAATGTGCTGGCTATTAAAAATGGAAAAAACGGTATCTACAACATTAGTTACAATCAACAAACAAGTATTAATGATTTATATAACATAATAGCCCAAAAACTCAATCTTAATCATTCCCCTCTTTACAAACCTGCAAGGGACGGAGATATCCTTCATAGTCAATTGGATAACCATCATGCCATTGAACAACTTAAATGGGAACCATCCTGGACAGTAGAATCGGGTATTGTGAAAACGATAGAATATTTTGCGAATGAATGAAGGGAAGAGTAAATTTAAAGATCTCGTGAATAAGTTTTCACGAGATCTTTAACAATTGAAGGGTGCCCTCTAGTCTAGAAAATAACTTAATCATTCCACCAAACTATTCTTCTCAATATACTCAAATAAAAAGGATTGCCCATTTCGATAAAATCTTGGATCATAAACTCCTAATTGTTTATCATCATCCACAATGACTACGAAAGGGGACCATTCGAATAAGGTCTTAGCCTCGGGTCTTTGCTTAAAGAGGGTTTCTAACTCTGCATCTTCTTTCGAGTTTAGTACATATAGCGCTTCTTTTTCCTTGAAGAGATTGTCATCGTAAATCGTTACCGTGTTATCCTTCTTTGTTATGACGGAAAAGGTCCAGGGAATAAAGTTAGCTGAAAGAGCTACTTGATCATAATCAACTTTATACTCTCTATGTAAAATATACCCCTGACTGGTCTGAATGACTAAGTGTAAGATGATAAAACACCATGCCATTCGAAAATAAAACGGTGTACGAACCTTGTTTCTCCTAGATAGCAAGAAGGCGACAGCGAAAATAAGCCAAAAAACAAAATCAACAATAGAGATGGTTCCAAACGTAATTCTTATTGGCGAAAAGGGTTCCAAATAACCAGTACCCCAAGCATTAAATAAATCACTCGTATTATGGATGAAAACGGCTAGTAAGCCTAGATAGAATAATCTCTTGTCTTTAACTTTTAAGAAATACAGACAAAAGAAATAAAATAAAAGAGCCCAAATAGGTGTCAGGAAAATGGAATGTGTAATCCCTCGGTGCCACATTTGATATAGGCCCTCATTGTCCCAAAGCTTTGAAATGACGTCGATATCAGGAATTTGACTCGCCCCAACGGTTGTAATCAAATAAGCAGCTTTTGTTTTGCGGCTCATGTCTGCTTTATCAACGGTTCCATATAAGGCAAGTCCAAAAAGAGTATGTGTTATAGAATCCATGCTGCTTTCACCTCTTGCAAAGTTCATTGAAGCTTATTTTATTATAGACGGAAATCATCCAATAAAAAAAGAATTAGCTATACAAGAAGTACGTTGCAAAGTTTTCATTTGAAGGATATGATTAAAGTTATGGGTTTTAATTTGTAAAGGAATAAGAAGTTAACTCATAAGGTATATAGTTGAAGAATTAGAATCTGATTAAATCATTATATTATGAACTATTGTCAAAATGAGTTTTTATGTATATAGGAAAGGAAATAAAAAGATGTCTAAGCAATTAAAAGATGAAGTATTATCACGTCGTACGTTTGCCATCATATCCCACCCGGATGCTGGTAAAACAACCCTAACAGAAAAGCTACTCTTATTCGGTGGAGCTATTCGTGATGCGGGTACAGTAAAGGGTAAAAAGACTGGTAAATTTGCGACCAGTGACTGGATGGAAATTGAAAAACAAAGGGGAATTTCTGTAACCTCAAGTGTTATGCAATTTGAGTACAGTGGTTGTCGAGTAAATATTTTGGATACACCAGGTCACCAAGATTTCAGTGAGGACACTTACAGAACATTAACAGCTGTAGATAGTGCCGTTATGATTATTGATTCTGCAAAAGGGATTGAGGAACAAACGTTAAAATTATTTAAGGTTTGTCGCATGAGAGGAATTCCTATTTTTACTTTTATTAATAAGCTGGATCGCCAAGGAAAAACCCCTCTTGAACTTCTTGCAGAATTAGAAGAAGTAATGGGAATTGAGTCTTATCCAATGAACTGGCCGATAGGGATGGGGAAGGAATTCTTAGGAATTTATGACCGTTATTACAATCGTATCGAACAGTTCCGTGTTGATGAAAAAGAACGATTTGTCGAACTAAATGAAGATGGTGAAATAGAGGGTGACCATAGATTAAAGGAAAACTCTTTATACGACCAAACACTTGAAGAAATTATGCTGTTAAATGAAGCAGGAAACGAGTTTTCTCGTGAAAGACTTGTGAATGGTGAATTAACACCTGTTTTCTTCGGAAGTGCTCTAGCTAATTTTGGAGTTCAGACTTTCTTAGAAACCTATTTACAATTTGCTCCATCACCTCAAGCTAGAAATTCTACAGATGGTGAGATTGACCCATTATCAGAAGAATTCTCAGGTTTTATTTTTAAGATTCAAGCGAATATGAATCCTGCTCACCGCGACCGTATTGCCTTTTTACGAGTATGCTCAGGGAAATTTGAGCGTGGCATGACGGTGAACATCCCTAGATTAGGGAAACAATTAAAGCTTGCTCAATCCACACAATTTATGGCCGACGACCGGAGTACAGTGGAGGAAGCTGTTAGTGGTGATATTATTGGATTGTATGACCCAGGTACGTATCAAATCGGAGACACGTTAACGGTTGGAAAAAACAACTTCCAATATGAGCGATTACCGCAGTTTACCCCTGAGCTATTTGTAAAAGTAACGGCTAAAAACGTGATGAAGCAAAAGCACTTCCATAAAGGGATTCAGCAACTTGTCCAAGAAGGAGCCATCCAGCTTTTCAAAACCGTCAAGACGGATGAATACCTACTAGGGGCAGTTGGTCAACTACAGTTTGAAGTATTCGAACATCGAATGAAGAATGAATATAATACTGAAGTCCTTATGGAGCGTCTAGGTTCTAAGATTACTCGTTGGGTAGAAAACGACGATGTAAACGAGAATCTTTCAAGCGGACGAAGCTTACTTGTAAAAGATCGCTACGATAAAAAAGTGTTCTTATTTGAGAATGACTTTGCATTAAGATGGTTCCAGGACAAAAATCCAGAGGTTAAGTTATATAACCCAATGGATAGTTATAAATAAAAATGATAAAAACGATCCAGTTTTGGATCGTTTCAGATTGTCGACAAAAGGCATCGAGACTTCGATGCTTTTTGTCTTTTTTATTTATTTTGGAGGGGAAATGGTTGATTTCCGCTCCAGGCGCTTGCTTTCCGGGGGGCGTTCGCCAAGCCTCCTCG
>NZ_JBIACK010000003.1:0-373214 GCF_042865285.1 Cytobacillus spartinae
CCCGTCCGCCGCTAAGATTCAAAAGCAAGCTTTTAAATCTTCGCTCGACTTGCATGTATTAGGCACGCCGCCAGCGTTCGTCCTGAGCCAGGATCAAACTCTCCAATAAAGAGTAAGATTAGCTCTTGTTTAAAACCATTTAAAACTTACGTTGACGTATGATTTGTTTAGTTTTCAAAGAACAATTTGTTGTCATCGCTCAGAAGCGACTTTATTAATATATCACAAGGCGTTTTTGACGTCAACACCTTTTTAAAAATAAAATCCGCCTCACGAAAATGTTTTATGTTCATTTCGTGGCGACGGATACTAATATATCAAGTTTTCAAGAAAAGGTCAATACTTATTTTATTTTACTAAGATAACTTTTCTGCTGAGTAATTTCTATGATATACACCTTGACCTTTTGTTTCTACATTATTGATCTTCACAAGACCCTTTTCAATAAGATATTCAATTAATACTCCTAGATCTATCGAGTACTCTTTTAGCTCTACATGATTCATTATTTCATTAAAGGTCCATGAACTTTTTTCACTTAAGGTATCAATTATATGCGAGGCACCAACTTTTGTTCTTGAATGAATTAAGAATTCACTAGCTAAGAACAGTAGCTCTAACCTCTTATCTAGAGACTCTTCACTACTAACGAGTTCTTCATATAACTTATAGATTTCAGGCTCGATTTGTTTTACTTGATCCCAGACTGTCACTTCTGGATGAAATCCATTCTCAATAACCGCAAGCCTAGCTAAGTGGTGCAAAGAGTGAACTACATAATTATAAGCATCTAAATAATTCCGGTTATCAAAGAACGCTTTACCGTCTGTATATCTTCTAATTAGCTTAGCAAACTCTATGCCCATCTTTATTTTTCTACCATGGAACGGAAATTCCATAAGTTCAGTTCTTAAATCATTAATATACTCGTTACGATCAAACAAGATCTTTCCAATATATAACCACTCAAAAACTTTCCGATTGGATCCTAGCAAAAGCCATTTATTAAGCTGCTCTTGTGTTACGATGTGAAGAGCCGCTTTTTTTTCATCATATGTATAATGTTTGATGAATACTGGCTGTTCTGCTTCTTTTACGATGATAAGCAGTACCGCATCGAAAGTATCAGTTGTCATAATTGACTTTTGTTTCTTTTCTATTATAAGTACACCCAACGTGTTTGCCTGGCTAGCGCGTTCTTGATATATAGGACGAAGAATGTCTTCCATTATCATCCCTCCCAAATTAGTTTAAATTATTTCTTCGACAATAAAACAGAAAGTCCTCCTAATTTGCAAGACAAATTTCGACACAACTTCATTATATATTTATACTATAACAAGAGTTATGGTATAGTTATTCTTTAGGAGGGACAAGGATGGCAAAATACTCTAGTAAGATTAATAAAATACGCACATTTGCTTTAAGCTTAATTTTTATAGGTTTTATCGTTATGTACGGTGGGATCTTTTTTAAATCTTCACCTATATTAATGATGACCTTTATGTTACTCGGTATGCTTTGTATCATCGCAAGTACCGTTGTATACTTTTGGATTGGTATGCTCTCGACAAAGACAGTGCAGGTTGTTTGTCCGAACTGCGCAAGACAGACCAAGATGCTTGGAAGAGTTGATATGTGCATGTATTGTAATGAACCTTTAACACTTGACCCTAATTTAGAGGGTAAAGAGTTTGATGAAAAATACAATCGAAAATCAAATTAACAATGATGACTATAGATAATTTTAACTCGGCTTCTATAAGCCGGGTTATTTTTTTGATGAGTAATTACTTGTTTATAAAAACTCCAATAAATCTATGGGATAGAAAAAATAAAACTGATAGCATAGAACTATCAGTTGAATCTTTCTTACAAATAAATTAATGCGCTTCTTTACTCGCACAGTCTGGACATGTTCCGTAAATCTCCATTCTGTGATGACTTACCTTAAAGCCTGTAACATGAGAAGCAAGATGTTCTACTTCATCTAAACCAGGATAATGGAAGTCTACAATTTTCCCGCAGCTTTCACAGATTACATGGTAGTGATGAGTCGTAATAAAATCAAAACGACTTGAAGAATCTCCATACGTCAACTCTTTTACTAGGCCAACTTCACGAAATACTCTTAAATTGTTGTAAACAGTAGCCACACTCATGTTAGGAAATTTTCCTTCTAACGCTTTATATATATCATCTGCAGTTGGGTGTGACATTGAGTTTATTAAATATTCAAGTATCGCATGACGTTGTGGAGTTATTCGAACCCCAGTTTCTTTTAAGGTATCAAGCGCTTCTTTTAATTCACTATGCGACATCGCCATGCACCTCTTTTCTAGTAAAGATTATTACTTTATAATGTTTATAAATAGTGTACTTTGTGATTACTACTTTTGTCAATATTTCAACTTAGTTAATATAAAGAAATAGCACAAAACTCACGGTCTCTCTCCCTCAAAGAAGCTAGATGCTCTTAACGATCATAATATCGTTTGTTTTTAGGATGGACTTTCTTAAACGTATTATTATCATTAATTTTTCAGCTAATTTACATATTGACTTCTCACCGCAAGTACCAAGTTGTCCTTTTATGCCTTATAGCCCCCTCTCTTATGTTAGTTCACCATAGACTAAGCTTCTTTTTCTACTATGTATATGTAGGAATTGTTCAGATATTTCGAATGAACCTTATAATTACTTATCTTTTAGACAGAGGAATTTTGTCGCTACAGAATTTTTTAATAAAAAAAGCAGGCCTTCGAGAAAGACCTGCAAAAAAATATATCTGAGGAGGTATGCCCTAATAAAAGCATATTCAAAACTTGTTTGAGTGAATGGACAAAAGTCATGCGTTTATAAAAATAGGCTGATTTTTTTCAATCCCGTATCCCTATATTGCGTCAGGAACCCCATACAAAGATGTATCATCACGATCAGTTCGATATTCATGAAGTTTCCCTTCATAAATTAATTCCATCATTGGAACACACGCAAAATCATCAGGTCTGATTAATTCAGGGCACTTTTTCATTAATTCGATTCCACTCATCTTCAAAACAGTTGCTACAAATTGTGAGCAAGTATACGCATTTTGGCGCTTCCATCTCATATTCACCGCAATAGCAAATACACCAAGAAAATTATATTTATAATTCGTAGCAAAGTTCTCGAATTCATAGATTACGTTAATCATTTGGTTATATTGTTCTTGGTTCACTGTAAGTCTATATAGGACACATCTTGTATCTTGATGGTGAAAAAACACACCCTTGTCCATCCCTTCTTTTACAAATCCGCCTGAGAAAGGATTGTCATAAACAGTCCTTCCAAAGCTATATACACGATCCAACCTTTCATCTAGAGCAATGGAAGCATGATTATAAGGGGCCCTTGTATATAACTTGATCATTCTTGAGAACCATGTACCTGTATCAGTAAGAAGAATATAAATATGTTTATTATTCACAATTATCACCTAGTCAATGTTCTTATACTTATAGACGTATGAAATTGACATTTTACTTCAAAATTTACAAATTTTTATAATATTTTAAGAAAAAATTAAAGATTGACCCTAGTGAGCCAATCTTTTCATTATATTTTACCTTAATTTTGTTTTATAAAAGCCAACGCTTCTTCTACATGCCCTTTAACTTTCACCTTTCTCCACTCTTTAACTAATTTCCCTTCCTTATTAATAATAAAAGTGGAGCGCTCTATTCCCATATATTCTTTGCCAAAGTTTTTCTTCAACTTCCATACTCCGTATGCTTCGGATACACTATGATCCTCATCGGCAAGTAGCATAAAAGGTAGAGCATATTTTTCAATAAACTTTTCATGCTTCGCCACCGGGTCAGGACTTACACCTAAAATCACGGCATCTAATTCCTCAAAACTCTCATGTTGGTCTCTAAAATCACATGCTTCTGTTGTACAGCCCGGTGTCATATCTTTCGGGTAAAAGTACAAAACTACATTCTTACCTCTAAAATCGGACAACTTTACCGATTGTCCATTCGTAGCAGGCAGTTGAAAATCTGGGGCAATTTCTCCAGTAACCACTGACATATAAATACCTCCAACAACAAGTGTGTATAAGATAAGCGTATCGAAACTCATTCGAAAACACAAATGTTGTACTCAAGATTTTTCCTTATCAAACATCGCTTTTGCAACAAAGGCAGCAGGAAGAGTGTAGCCAATTAGCGCTTCGACAACTGCAATCCCTCTCCCAAACCCTACTGGAGCGATATCACCATATCCAACGGAGAACAATGTTACAGCACTAAAATAAAGACTTGTTTTTAACCTCTCAAAAAAGCTTTCATCTATATATACTGTATCTTCAACCATAACAGGGTAGCCATTGATCTCCAACAGGATATAAATCAACCCAAATCCAACAAGCACCGTCACATACGTAAATGCTAAATATAAGAAGTTCTCTAAAGAAATTCGCTTTCCTTTTATAACATTAGGGATAAAAAGGGTACGCAGGCTCATTATGATACAATAAATTGTAAACAGTAACGCTAGGAAAAAGATCATTCCCTTACCCTCTTTCATCATCCAGTCTGTTCATTTATACGCTATAAAGACAGGCTGTATGACTCCTCTATTATAGCTAGAGGAAGACTCTGTTTAGAATCCTTGGGGAACTTCGTTTTACTAACACTAAAGTAAAAAAACCAAGCGAAATCTCGCTTGGCCATATTAATTTCCTGCGCCTCTATATCTTTTGACACCTTCATTCCAAACAAATACCGATATACAAAAGAAGGTAATTCCGATGAAAGGTGTTAAAAACGCATATAAATACCATTCTGTTCGCCCTAAGAAAAACGCCGCAGGATATACTCCTACAAAAGCAAAAGGTAAAATCCAAGTCAACACAAAACGGATTATTTTGTTATAGATATCTACCGGATAACGTCCGTAGTTTCCAATGTTATACATCATAGGCATAATAGACGTTCTTGCGTCTGCCCAAAAACTTATACATGCAATCATCACAAAAATAGCCGCATACACAAGAGCTCCACCTAACACAAACACAATAAAAACAAACGGGTCGTACCAATTGATAGTCAACCCTAATTGACTCCCAGCATAAAACATAATCACTAATCCCGTGATGGCTCCAAATAACGACTCAAGCTCCATCCGCTCTAGAATAATTTGAAATAAGCTATGAATGGGCCTTGTTAAGATTCTGTCTAGTTCACCTTTTACAATGTATCTTTCATTAAAGTCCCATATATTAAAGAAGGAAGTGAACAGTGCATATGGGATTAGGAAAAATCCATATATGAAGATAATCTCATCGCGTGACCATCCACTCAAGAAACTCGTATGGCCAAATACAACGAGTATAAAAACTAAGTTTACTCCTTGAAAAAATAAATCAGAAACCATTTCCACTACCATATCTGTTCGATATTGAAGTCTTGTCTTCATATACTGGGCGACATATTGAAAAAACATCGATATGTAAAACATTCGTCACCCTCCTTGAATAATGAGTTGTTTTTTTGCCATTACCCATAATACTTGTACGGGAATGATTAAAATGAGAACCCAAACCCCTTGCAAGATAATCGCATTCCACGCCTCACTCGAAGTAAACCCGTTAGTAAAGATCATACTTGGAACATAGCTAATTCCTTGGAACGGCAAAAACTTTAATATATCTTGTGCCCAAAGTGGAAAAAACGTTAGAGGTAATAACAGCCCTGAAAATAAATCAATAATAACGCGCTTCGCAGCAATTAACCCTGTATTATTATATAGGAAGAAGGTTGTAATTCCAGTTAATAAATTTATTTGTGTATTGATAAAGAAACTTAATATAATTGAAAGCGCAAATAAACTCCATGTTTGAATACTAGTTGAAAATTCCATCGGAAAAATAAACGAGACAATAATCATTCCCGGTACCGAAAAGAAAAACAAGCGAAAGATTCCTTCCCCCAACCCTTGCATCGTCTTCATAATTAAATAGTTATAGGGACGAATTAGTTCTACAGCTACTTTTCCTTCCTTTATTTCCATCGCCATTTCTCGATCGATATTATTAAAGTAAAAAGCTCGAGCCATCCAAGCTACCGCAATATAGGTTGTCATTTGGATAACCGATAATCCTTCAATTTGATCCTTCGTACCGTATATAGCTTTCCACAGAAAATAATAAGCTCCAATATTTATGCTATAAATTAAAATGCCTGTATAATAGTTCGTTCGATACGCAAGCATCATTAAGAAACGAATCCTAATCATTTCTATATATTTGTCCAAACCTTTGTCCCCCTTTCATGTATGAATAGGCGTTATATAACCACAAATACAACTATACTTTCCCTTTTTCATAGATATTTCGGATAATTTCTTCAGTAGATACTTCCATAATTTTTATATCCTTTATTTTATGAACAGAAATCACTTTCCCGATCAACGCAGATATTATTTCATCATGATCGTCAGTGTAGGCAGTAAAAATCTGTTCTTTATCATCCAACTCCCATTTCACACCTAACTCTGAGGTTAAGCTTTCTAAGGCAAGTAAATCTACTTTTTCTAAAAATTGAAATTGAATCTCCTTACCTTCCCCCCATTTTTCTTTCAAACTTTTAAGAGCTCCATCGTATATGATGTTACCTTCATCTAACATAATCACTCGTTCGCACAATGCTTCAATATCAGAAAGATCATGTGTAGTAAGTAGTATCGTCGTATTATACTTTTGATTAATTTCCTTTAAAAACTCACGAATTTTCAGTTTTACTAATACATCCAAACCAATCGTTGGCTCATCCAAGAATAGTAGTCGCGGGTTATGAATTAACGCTGCTGCTAGTTCACAACGCATCCTTTGACCAAGAGATAATTTTCGTACAGGCTTATCTAATAAGGGTTCAATATCCAATGTTTTTATCACGTGATCCATATGTTCGTTGTAATCGGCATCAGAAACTTTATAAACCTTCTTTAGTAGACGGAATGATTCTTGTACGGCTATATCCCACCAAAGCTGAGATCGCTGGCCGAAAACTACACCAATGGTTTGAACAAAACGTTCCCTTTCTCTATGTGGGTTCATTCCATTTACCATTACAGCGCCAGATGTTGGGGTTAAAATCCCTGTTAACATCTTTATAGTTGTTGACTTCCCTGCACCATTTTCCCCAATATATCCAACCATCTCACCTTGCTTTACATTAAAACTAATATCATTTACAGCTGGAACCACTTTATAGTTACGAGTAAAAAGATCACGAAACGCACCTTTTAACCCAGATCTACTTGAATAAGACTTAAATTCTTTTCTTAATTCTTTTACAACAATTGCATCCTTCATGCTACTCTCCTCCTGCTCATCTGATGCCCTAAAGAATTAGTTTATCTAAAGATTTTGGTCAACTCAACTAAGATGCACAGTTTCATATCATGACTACTTCTCCTGTTAATATTTGTTTTAAAGAAATCTTTAGCCTAACATGTTAAAATAGGCTTGATTATCATTGAGGAGGCAATATCCATGCAATTCACAAATTCAGAACGTTTACATAAAGAAGCATTACAATACATTGTTGGCGGAGTTAACAGTCCTTCACGTTCCTACAAAGCTGTTGGAGGCGGAGCCCCCGTAGTAATGGAGAGAGCCCAAGGTGCTTACTTTTGGGATGTAGATGGGAATCAATATATTGATTATCTGGCTGCATATGGTCCTATTATTACAGGACATGCTCACCCACATATTACTGAAGCGATTAAAAAAGCGGCTGAAAATGGGGTCTTATTCGGCACCCCTACACCATATGAAACGAAGTTTGCCAAAATGCTACAAGAAGCAATGCCAAATTTAGAAAAAGTACGCTTTGTAAATTCAGGAACAGAGGCAGTCATGACCACTATTCGTGTAGCTAGAGCCTACACAGGAAGAGACAAAATCATTAAGTTTGCTGGTTGTTACCATGGCCACTCTGACCTTGTTCTCGTAGCAGCTGGTTCTGGTCCTTCAACATTAGGTACTCCAGACTCTGCAGGGGTCCCAAAGAGCATTGCGCAAGAAGTAATCACCGTTCCTTTTAACGACATTGAGCCTTTTAAGGAAGCATTAGAAAAATGGGGAGATCAAATAGCTGCCGTACTAGTTGAACCAATAGTAGGCAACTTCGGGATTGTTGAACCTAAAGAAGGGTTCCTCCAACAAGTCAATGACCTTACACATGATGCAGGAGCATTGGTTATCTACGATGAAGTCATCACTGCTTTCCGCTTTATGTATGGAGGAGCACAGGATTTGTTAGGGGTAACACCTGACTTAACTGCAATGGGTAAAATCATTGGCGGTGGCCTTCCGATTGGAGCTTACGGTGGGAAACAGGAAATTATGGAGAAAGTTGCACCACTAGGCCCTGCTTATCAAGCTGGAACAATGGCAGGAAACCCAGCTTCCATTCTTTCTGGAATTGCCTGTTTAGAAGTATTAAAACAAGATGGAGTGTATGAATATTTAGACAGACTTGGTTCCATGCTTGAAGAAGGCATTTTAGAGGCTGCAAAAAAACATAATACTCCCATCACCATAAATCGCTTAAAAGGAGCGCTCACCATTTACTTCACAAACGAAAAGGTCGTGAATTACGATCAGGCTGAAAATACCGATGGAGACATGTTTGCAAAGTTCTTTAAGCTTATGTTGAAACAAGGAATAAATCTCGCTCCATCTAAATATGAAGCATGGTTTTTAACAATCGCTCATACCGAATCTGATGTAGAAGCAACACTCCATGCAGTAGATTATGCATTTGAAGTGTTAAAAACCGAATAAATATTCATTATTTTATGCATGACGGAGTCCTCAAAAAGGGCTTCGTATTTTTTTGTTCACTTTTGAAAACGCTTACAGTATAGGTTTTCAACACTCAACCATGCTCGTCCTTCCTAAAAATCCATCCAAACTTTTGTATATTTAATTGATTTCTGAAAATTCTTATGATATTATAGAAATACTATTTTGAATTTTTTAAACCTTTCTACTTACTTTAAAATTGTATTAGCTTGACGAAGTCGTAGTCTTTTACCATATATTAGCTACACTTTCGATCCGTGTAATGCCAACCTCACTCTTTAACGCAACGCTACGTTAAACTGTTAACGAATTTAACACCCCACAGTTTAATCCTTCAAAAGTAAGAGTTTTTTTGTGAAATAGATTTTTATAGGAGGTGAAACGGCTATTAGGGAGAAACCCTTAAGGCCGAAAATTATGAGACAACAACAATGGAGTCCTTCTCAATTTAAAGACTTTTATCGCCAGGAACACGATGCTTGTGGAATCGTTTCTTGTATGGAAAAGAAAAAAACACCGACACGAGAAAATATCTTTAACTGTATAGATGCACTAGTAACGATGAATCACAGAGCGGGATTTATTAATGGTGAAGGTGATGGCGTAGGTATTCATGTAGATATTCCTAAAGCGTTATGGAAGGAAAAGCTTTCAAATGTTGGTGCTGATTCCAATGCTGTAGATCAAGAGGGCTTTGTTGTTGGCCACGTATTTATTAGTAGAAAAGAAAATTCAGAAGCTATTAAAACGAGCTTAATTAATAAACTCCAAGACTATAAGTTTGATGTTATTTTTCAATCTAGTGAAGTAACAGACTCTTCTGCACTAGGACCTATAGCAATTCAAGAAAACCCTATTTTCTTACAATTTGCCTGCTTATCAGATTTAACTGGCCAAGAACTTTCTAGTAAACTCTTTGAGATGATTGTAGAATTCGAAAAAAATGAGAATGTACATGTTGCATCCCTAAGTCAATATCATGCAGTTTATAAGGTAATGGGCGCTGGTGATATCTTACCTAAATACTACCATGACCTAGCAAACCCTTTGGTTGCTTCTACCATGACTTTAGGACATAATCGTTATTCTACCAATACCCTTTCAAGCTTTTTCCGTGTACAACCATTTAGTGTTTTAGGACATAATGGGGAAATTAACACGATTGCTAAACTTAGAGATGAAGCAAAAATGATTGGAGTACCACTTGTTAAAGATGGAAGTGACTCTCAAGATTTAAGCAGAACGATTGAGACCTTAATTTGCCGTGAAGGATATACTTTATTCGAAGCAATGGACTTAATTTTCCCACCTATTATTAATGAGATTAAGTCATACCCAGAACACCTACAAGATTTATATACTTATATGCGCGAAGCCTGGGGACATTTTGCACAAGGTCCTGCCGGGATAATTTCAAGATTCGGTGACGAAGCTGTATTCAGTGTTGATGCGCTAGGTCTTCGTCCTCTATGGATGCTTGAAACAGAAAGCTCTTATCTATTTTCATCAGAACCTGGAATCATTCCTTCAAGTGAGTATGTAAATGATCCAAAGCCTTTCGCACCTGGTGAAAAAGTTGGATTAAAATGGGATGGGGACACATTAAAAGTTTACGAACATGACGTATTCCAGGAAGCTGTTTACGAAAAGTTTGTTAATAGAACTAGTTTCCAAGATTCAAGAGAAAGACTAGTCATTCCTCAATTCGAAAAAACAGTTACCATGAAACATCCAAGTAAAATTCATAATGGTCAATATAAAGCATTTGGTTGGGAAAGGGATCATGTACAGCTTGTAGAACAGATGGCTGAAAAAGGTGTTGAACCTATTCGTTCTTTAGGTCACGATGCTCCTCTTGCTGCGATTAATCCTGAAAGAAAGAATATTGCAGATTTTATTAAGGAAAGCGTTGCTGTAGTTACAAATCCAGCAATCGACCGCGACCGTGAGACGGAACATTTTTCAACTAGAACCATTATCGGGGAACGCCCTTCCCTATTTAACAAGCAACCAGTTGGAACAGTTGTAGAGTTAACCACTCCTTTACTTATGGAAGGTGCTGTTGGCTATGAGTGTTCAAACACAATACAGCAGCCAAGTTACGACCAATTAACAAATCTTTTCCAAAAACAAAAGCTAGTTACTTACATTTCTACTACTTTTAGTAAAGATGAAGAAATTCGTGATGCTCTAGTCCGAATTCAAGATGAAGCAGTTACAGCTGTAAAAGATGGCAAAACCCTAATTGTTCTAGATGATAATAAAGCACATCATGATGATCAATTATGGCTTGACCCTCATCTAGTCACTTCTGCTGTCGATCAAGCATTAGTAAAAGCAGAATTACGTAGAAACTGTTCAATTCTATTAAGATCAGCTTCAATTCGGTCTTTACATGATATTATTGTTGCTTTTGGTCTTGGAGCAGACTTAATTAGCCCATATTTTATGTTCATGACAGTACTAGATGAATCTACAAAACCTTTATTGAACTTATATTCTGCCCTAACAAAAGGGTTAGAAAAAGTTATTTCTACAATCGGTATTCATGAACTACGAGGATATGGTCGTCTATTCTCTGCAATTGGTCTTAATGAAGAAGTCTCAGAAGTACTAAACATTGTAAACTTCTTTGGATCGCCAGAGCTCGCTTTCAACTTTGAATCTATGAAAGAAGATTCTATTCTTCGTGCAGCAGACTACCAAAACGACAAGGAAAGAGTCGGAAAAACATTCCACCTCTTCCCTCGTATTTGGAAAGCAATTGGCGAAGTAGCTTCTACTGGTGACTACAATGCTTATAAAGAGAAAATTAGTGAACAAGAGGAAAATAATCCGACGACGATCCGTCACTTAACATCACTGAAGCAAGTTAGCAATCCGGTTTCACCATCCGATGTTAGCATCAGTGTTGGAGAACATGATCTTCCTTTTGTCATTGCATCTATGTCATTCGGATCTCAAAATGAAATAGCCTTTAGAGCCTATGCTGAAGGTGCCGATCGTTTAAATATGGTTAGCTTAAATGGTGAAGGTGGAGAAATAAAGGATATGCTTGGAAAATATCCAAGAACGCGTGGACAGCAAGTTGCATCAGGACGTTTTGGTGTAAATGCAGAGCTCCTAAATTCATCAAACCTTTTAGAAATTAAAATTGGTCAAGGGGCAAAGCCTGGTGAAGGTGGTCACTTACCTGGTTCAAAGGTGACAGAAAAGATTGCAGAGGCAAGGAATGCGACAATTGGTTCTGACTTAATTTCACCTTCAAACAATCACGATATCTACTCGATAGAAGATTTAGCACAGATGATCCACGAACTTAAAACGGCTAATGACAAAGCAAAAGTAGCGGTTAAAGTTCCAGTTGTACCAAACATCGGAACCATTGCTGTTGGAATTGCCAAAGCTGGAGCTGACATTATTACCTTAAGTGGCTTTGATGGTGGAACAGGTGCAGCAAGAATTCATGCTCTTCAATATGTAGGGCTACCAGTAGAAATTGGCGTTAAGGCAGCCCATAATGCTCTATTAGAAGCAGGGATCAGAGACCATGTAGAAATCTGGGCTGATGGTGGAATCAAGAGTGCTCTAGATGTAATGAAAGTTATGCTACTAGGTGCTAACCGAGTTGGATTTGGAACACTTTCAATGATTGCTATCGGTTGTACAACGTGCCGTGGTTGTCACCTTGATACATGTCATGTAGGTATTGCTACTCAAATCGATTCTGAAGCTCAAGCAAAAGAACACGGTTTGAGAAGATTTGTTCCAAGACAATATGACTTAGCTGTTCAAGGAATTATGAACCTCTTCACTGCTTTCGGAAACGAGCTTAAGAGTTTAACCGCCTCTCTAGGTGTGAAAAACTTACAAGATATCGTTGGACGTTCAGATTTACTTGAGCAAGTAAAAGGGAATAACCAGCTAGACCTAACTTACCTATTAAAAACACTTGAAATTGGTCAATTCCGTCAACAAGAAGTATCCTCTTCTGCAGCTGCTGCTCAACTACAAATTGCTGTAGGTGCAGAGTATCTAGATTCTAGTGTAGAAGAGCTTCATGAATCACGTGAATATCATAGTGTTACTTCTGAGCAAAGAGTTCTAGGAAGTCGAGTATCTTGTCACCGCGTTCGCGGACGTCTAGATGGTTCCTATAAGAGCCTCCCTCCTGTTCAACTTAAGTACAAAAAAGGCTCCATTCCTGGTAATGGTTTAGGTGCCTACAACAGTGATGGAATCGATATTGAAGTTAACGGCGGAGCTCAGGATGGTACAGGTAAAACTTCTTTTGGTGGAAAAATTTTAATTTTCAAATCTGAAGGAAAAAATGGTCAATTCTATAATGGGTCTGTTGGAAAGGGCTTCGGATATGGAGCTCAACAAGGCCTTTTAGTTGCCCAAGGTAATGCAGATGCACGTGCTGGCATTCGACTTTCAGGTGCAGATATGATTATTGGTGGACAGCTAAAGCAACCAATTCCTGAGAAAGAGCACGGTAATGTTGGTTCAAAAGCAAATATTAAAGGATTTGCCTTCGAATACATGACTAACGGTAGAGGATTAGTATTAGGAGATCCAGGTCCATGGATTTGTGCAGGTATGACTGGTGGAGTTGTTTATTTACGTCACCAGCCTGAAATGGGTCTCACAAAAGAAGCCCTTCAACGAAGAATTGCAAAAGGTGCAAAGGTTTCTATTTCATCTCTAAGTGAAAAAGGAAAGTCTGATATCCTTGAGCTTCTTGGGACTTATGTACAATTGCTTAAAGAACAAGGTCAGACCGACGAAGCTAACAATCTATCTCTTCTCCTTGAAGAACCAGAGCAACATTTCGTTCAAGTGGTCCCAGTAAAAGAGCAAGCTGACCCGTCAGTTTCCACAGAATGATATGTTAATGTTTTAAAATGCCCAGGAGCAACCTCCTGGGCATTTTTTCGGGTAATTATTCTTACATTGTCTGAATATAATTATGCTCATGGTCAAAAGCCAATTAGCGAGAAAAATCCTATAAATATCCCTTGAACTTTGTCTTTAATCCCTGTATAGTACAATATTGTTTAACATCACCAAAATCAGTAAAAAGTATAAATAACTGCGTAACTAGAAAGGAATTTTATTTTTATGAAGCTAGGCGCCCGAATTTTTAAAACGGGACTTGCAATTATACTATCTCTTTTTATTGCAAGACTATTTGAACTCCCCTCTCCTGTATTCGCTGGGATTGCTGCAATCTTTGCAGTTCAACCAACTATTTATCGATCGTATTTATCAATCATAGAGCAAATTCAGGGTAATCTAATTGGTGCAATTATATCCGTCTTATTCGTTCTACTATTAGGAAACGATATCATTATTATTGGATTGGCTGCGATTATTGTTATTACTATTAACCTTAAATTAAAGATTGAAAATACCATCCCGCTTTCATTAGTTACAGTCATCGCGATTATGGAGAACCCTGGAGATGGTACCATTGAATTTTCCTTAATAAGATTTTCTACTATCATGCTTGGCGTGCTATCTGCTTTTATCGTTAATTTAGTGTTTCTTCCTCCTAAATATGAGACTAAATTATATTACAAACTTTCAAATACAACGGAAGAAATCACGAAATGGATACGGATGAACTCAAGACACGCTTCTGAGCATACCCTTCTTAAGAATGATATTGAGAAACTAAAAGAAACAACTATAAAGATTGACCAGCTTTTTATCATGTATAAAGAAGAACGAAACTACTTTAAGAGGAATGATATTGTAAAAGCAAGAAAGCTTGTCATTTACCGACAAATGATTTCTCTAACAAAGAGAGCCCTTGAAACCTTAAAAAGACTTCATCGTTTTGAAAATGAACTTAGTCATTTACCAGATCAATTTCAATCAGAAATTCAACATCATCTAGATTGTTTAATTGATCGACATGAACAAGTAATGTTAAAGTTTATTGGTAAAATCAAGCCACAAGTTCCGATTACGGAAGGAAGTTATTGCTTAAATAAAAAGGAGCTCTTCAACTTACTATTATCACAGCAAAAAGCAGAAGATGAGACAGCCTTTTTCCATACCATGCAAGTCATATCCGCTATGATTGAATACGATGAACATCTTGAGCATTTAGATGTCCTTATAACAAGCTTTTTATCTTATCATAAGGATGAAAATGAAGTAACGATTGAAGAAGAAATGAGAGAATAAAAAAAATCCCTTGTAGAATGTCTACAAGGGATTATTTTTGCTTATTGTAAATTCTTACTTAAGAACAACATCCTTGAAGAATGGAGTACCACTGAAGTTAGAGAAGAATCCAGAAGCAATTCCATTTGTTGCATGAACGAAGTCTTGGTGCTGTAAGAATACTTGTGGAGCATCGTCAATTAAGATTTGAGATACTTCTTTGTACATTGCTAGACGCTTTGCATCATCTGCTTCTTTACGAGCACTATCTAATAACTCATCTACTTTAGGGTTAGTGTAGAATGAGCGGTTACCAGCTGAACCATGTGCTGAAGAGTGGTATGGTGCATATAAACCATAGTCAGCATCACCAGTTACAGTAGTCCAACCAAGAACGATCATATCATGCTCACCAGCAGCAGTTTTCTCTAGGAAAGCACCCCACTCAATGATTTGAATTTCAACTTCAATTCCAAGTGGAGCTAATTGAGCTTGAATTAACTCAGCGATATCAGAACGCTCTTTACTTCCTTCGTTAGCCCAAAGTGTAGTTTTGAATCCATCAGCAAAACCAGCTTCCGCTAGTAATTCTTTTGCCTTGTCAACATCATAAGCAATTGGAGTTAGGTCTTCGCTATATCCATATACAGTTGGAGCTAACGGCCCGATTGCCGCAATACCTTGACCATCTAATACACCATTTACAATGTCATCTTTGTTAACAGCCATTGAAATAGCTTGACGAACTAATTTGTTATCAAAAGGTTTCTTATTTAAGTTAAATCCTAAGTAATCCATACGAGTAGACTTAACGCGGTCTAACTCTACACCAGCCATAGCTTCTACACGAGATACGTCAGAAGGTCCTAATAGCATAGCATGTGCTTCACCAGTTTCAACCATTGCAACACGAGTAGCTTGCTCTGGAACTACTACAAAGCTCATAGTATCAACAGAAGCTTTTTTCTCGCCCCAGTAATCATCAAATCTTGAGAACTTGATTTCAGCACCTGTGTTCCACTCATCTAACTTAAATGGACCAGTACCAACTGGGTTTTCAGATACAGTTTTTCCACCGTCTTTTTCCGCTTGAATAGCAGCAGGAGAAATAATTGAACCTGCATTATGTGCTAAATGAGATGGTAGTGGAGCAAATGGGAATTCAGTCTTAAGAGTAATATCGTATGGCCCATTAACAGTAATTTCAGTAATCATGTTAAGAACGAAAGCACGTGGTGATGCGAACTCTTCATCAAGAACACGTTCAAAGTTAATCTTAACAGCTTCTGCATTAAAGTCAGTTCCGTCGTGGAATTTTACGCCTTCACGTAATTTGAAATTCCAAGTAAGATCGTCAACACGAGTATATTCAGTTGCTAATGACGGAGAAGGAACTCCTTCAGCATTGAACTCTAGTAAACGATCAAAAAGTTGAGATGTAGCATTAGTAGTTGCAGTGTCATTTGTTCCGTGTGGATCAAGTGTTGGTGCATCTGCTCCTGTTACGAATACAAGATGGCCACCAGCTTGACCTTCATCAGTAGTAGTTTCTCCATCAGTAGATGAATCGTCTTCATCTTTTGGAGCACTAGTATTACCGCTACAAGCTGCAAGCACTAGTACCATAGATAGTAGAAGCATTAGAAATATATTTTTTCTAGCTTTCACTTACGTTTTCCCCCTTTTAACTTTGGTTAATTTTCACATGACTGACTCATGTAGTTTTTATAATAGTCTAAAAATTATAAAGTTACAAGACTATTTTGAAAAAAATAATTATTGAAATTGATATATCCGAAATAAGAATGTAACACCGCTGTTATATTTGTAATTTTCTAAAAATTTTAGACAAGTTTAATTAATAAACTTAAATTTAATATAACATTGGTGGAAGTTTTTTCTTATTAACCAAAAAATAACCGAATTAACCAATTTCTTCTTATTATTACAGTAAAAACCTAGAATACTAGACTACTTATAATATAGTTACAGATATTTATGCATAGTATTAATTTTTAAACTATTGTAATAATTTCATTAAGTCGCTATTATTAAAAATAACTGTGAAAATTTTATTACAATTATTAAATTTATTACAAACAAACGAAAGGATGATCAGTTGTATGACTCAACCACAACTACAAACAGAACCTTCTATTGGTGTTCCTGATAAAGTAAGAAGCACCAGGGCAACCCGTTGGTTAAACTTTTATAAGAAACTAGCAAAAAACAAAGCTGCTATTGCAGGAGCAATTATTGTACTTGTTTTTGTAGCTTTAGCCATTTTAGCACCAGTAATCGCACCATATGACCCAACTCACATGGAAATGAGCAAAAAGTTGCAAACTCCATCTGCTGAGCACTGGTTAGGAACAGATGATAAAGGAAGAGATATGTTAAGTAGACTCCTATACGGTGCTCAAATCTCATTAACCGTTGGAATTCTTTCTACTCTTCTTGGAGCAATTGTCGGAATTATTATGGGAGTTGTTTCTGGTTACTATGGAAGATGGATTGATACTTTCATTATGAGGGTTTGTGATGTGTTATTAGCATTCCCAGGAATTCTATTAGCTCTAGCTATTGTTAGTATCCTTGGGGCAAGTACAACGAATGTAATCATTGCCGTTGCATTCTTTGCTATCCCAACTTTTGCACGTATCGTTCGAGGCTCTACATTAAGTGTTAAGAAACTGGAGTACATTGATGCAATCCGTGCAATGGGATCAAGTGATATGAGAATTATCTTTAAGCACATTCTTCCTAATATAATGTCCCCTATTATCGTACAATCGACATTATACATTGCATCAGCCATTATCACAGCCGCAGCTCTTTCATTCCTTGGTATGGGAACTCAACCACCTGATCCGGAATGGGGAACTATGTTAGCACAGGGGCGTTCATATGTTGCTCAAGCACCACATTTAACACTATTCCCTGGTTTAGTAATTTTAATAGTAGTTATTGGATTTAACTTATTTGGGGACGGATTACGTGATGCACTTGATCCTAAAGCAAAAAAATAATAAAGGGATGGTGACTTAAATGCTTTTATATATCATACGAAGACTATTTCAAACAATTCCCGTTATGATAGGGGTAACACTTGCTGTATTTTTAATGATGCATTTAATTCCTGGAGATCCAGCTCATATCATGGCTGGAGAAAATGCGGACGAGGCTCAAGTTGAGCAAATGCGTGAAAACCTAGGACTGAATGACCCTTTACACGAACAATACATTCGTTATGTTGTAAATGCTGTACAAGGTGATTTAGGACAATCTATTAGAACCAAGCGTGACGTTGCAAGTGAGATTTTCAATGAACGTTTCTGGATTACCGTTCAGCTAGCTGTATTAGGTACAGCATTGTCGGTTCTTATTGGATTAGTAGCTGGTATCATATCTGCTACAAGAAAGTATTCATTTGCTGATGTAGGAATTATGATCGTAGCACTATTCGGACTATCGATGCCAAACTTCTGGTTAGGGATTATGTTAATTTACTTATTCTCTGTAAATTTAGGTTGGGTACCAGTAGCTGGATGGGGAACATGGCAACATATGATTCTACCAGTGGTAACTTTAGGAACAGGTGGAGCAGCTATTATTGCTCGTATGACTCGTTCTAGTATGCTAGAAGTAATCAATCAAGATTTCATTCGTACTGCTTACGCAAAAGGTGTAAGTGATAAACTTGTTATCTATAAACATGCTCTTAGAAATGCTTTAATTCCAGTTGTAACAGTTGTTGGTTTACAGTTCGGTGGCCTATTAGGTGGAGCGATTGTTACCGAAACGGTTTTTGCTATTAACGGCTTAGGGCGTTTAATCATCGACTCTATTAAGTCTCATGACTTCCCTATGGTACAAGGAACGATTCTTGTATGTGCGGTGCTTTTTGTTCTAGTAAACTTCCTTGTAGATATTACGTACCGTTTAATTAATAAACGAATTGACTTGAACTAAGGACGGTGAAAAAATATGAACTCAACAAATACTGAAAAAATACTAGAAGTTAAAGGTCTACGTACCTCTTTCTTTACTGACGAAGGTGAAGTAAAGGCAGTAGATGGTGTTGACTTTTCTATAGAAAAAGGTAAGACAATTGGGATCGTAGGTGAATCTGGTTCTGGAAAAAGTATCACCTCCCTCTCTATCCTTCGTCTCTTACAAGAACCTGTAGGAAAAATAGTTGGTGGAGAAATTATCTTCAAAGGTGAGAACCTTTTAGATAAGACAAAAAAACAAATGATGGACATTCGTGGAAATAACATTTCTATGATATTCCAAGAACCAATGACATCATTAAATCCTACTCTTACTTGTGGTGAACAGATTGCAGAGTCCGTTCGTATTCACCAAAAATTAAATAGAAGAGAAGCATGGATTAAAGCGGTTGAAATGTTAAAGCTCGTTGGTATTCCTTCACCTGAAAAAAGAGCGAAACAATATCCATTCGAGTTATCTGGTGGGATGCGTCAACGTGTAATGATTGCCATTGCCTTAGCTTGTAATCCTGAATTGCTAATCGCAGATGAGCCAACAACAGCTTTAGACGTAACGATCCAAGCTCAAATCCTAGAATTAATTAAAAAATTGCAAGAAGAACTAGGCACATCACTAATGATGATTACCCATGATCTAGGTGTTGTTGCGGAAATGTGTGATAAAGTTGCCGTTATGTACTGTGGGAAAGTCGTTGAGTATGCAGACGTAAAAACTATTTTCACAGATCCTAAACACCCTTATACAGTTGGTCTTTTAAATTCTGTTCCTAAGCATGACCAAGATTACGAAGGTGATTTATCTGTAATTAAGGGCTCTGTTCCAAGTCCGTTTAACATGCCAAAGGGATGTAGATTTGCACCACGTTGTCCACATGCTAGAGAAATTTGTCATAATGAGCTACCTGAACTTGAAACAGCTCCAGATGGAGATCAAGTTCGTTGCTGGATACACACAGATAAATGGGATAAACAAGAGGAGGTTGCGACAGGCCATGAGTAAAAAGACTTTATTAGAAGTAAAAAACCTTAAGCAATACTTCCCCATTAAAGGTGGAGTATTTGGCAGGACAGTCAACCATGTTAAAGCAGTTGACGACGTAAGTTTTACTGTTTACGAAGGAGAAACAGTTAGTATTGTAGGAGAATCAGGCTGTGGTAAGTCAACAACTGGAAGAGCTATCCTTCGTTTAGATGAGCCTACGTCTGGAGAAATAAATTTTGACGGTGAAAACTTATTAGCACTTAACAAGTCTAAAATGCGACAAAAGCGTAAAGATTTACAGATTATTTTCCAAGATCCTTACGCTTCACTAAACCCACGTCAGACTGTAAGTCAAATTCTAGAAGAGGCACTTGAAATTCAAAAAGTCGTTCCTCCTAGGGAGAGACGTCAAAAGATTGTTGAATTACTTGAAACGGTAGGGATTGGTGCTCACCAAATTGATCGTCACCCACACGAGTTCAGTGGTGGGCAACGTCAACGTGTTGGGATTGCTCGCGCATTATCAGTAAATCCTAAGCTTATCATTTGTGATGAAGCTGTTTCTGCTCTAGACGTATCTATTCAAGCCCAAGTATTAAATCTGTTAAAGGATCTTCAACGTAAGTTCCAATTAACTTATTTATTTATCTCGCATGACCTTGGTGTAGTTAGACACATCTCTGATCGTATTATTGTTATGTATTTAGGGAAAATCGTTGAAATTGGCGACAAACAATCGTTGTTTGAAAACCCTCAACATCCTTATACAAGAGCATTATTGTCTGCTATCCCAAGTACCAATATTGAAGAAAAGAAAGAACGTATTATCTTAAAAGGCGACGTTCCTTCTCCAATTGATCCGCCATCAGGCTGTCGTTTCCATACACGTTGTCCTTACGCTATGGACCGCTGTAAAACCGAAGAACCTAAATTACATGTTATTCCTGGCCAAGAACACCAAGCTGCGTGTCACCTTCTAGAAGAAGGAGCAGTTGATTATTCAAAGGTACTTGCCAATTATTAAGTGTAAAAAACCACTATTCCCTTTTTGGGGAGATAGTGGTTTTTTGTTTATCGTTGGAATGACAATGAAGGCACATAACCGGTATTCCGAAATTACGTTGATGAAAGTCAAAACCTAATGATTCCAAGAAGAAATGTCCTTCATAGCGCTATTATATGTCCCTAACTAAAGTTTATCAATGCTCCAACTGCTGAATTTGAAAAAGCTTAGCGTAATTTCCTTGTTTAGCCATGAGCTCCTCATGCGTACCAATCTCAACAATTTCACCATTTTCAATTAGTACAATTCGATCTGCATGTGTAATCGTTGATAAACGATGGGCAACGATAAACGTCGTTCTATCTTTTGCTAACTTTTCTAGTGCTTCTTGTATTAAGTGTTCACTCTCGAGATCCAACGCAGAAGTCGCTTCATCTAACACTAATATTGGTGGGTTTTTTATAAAGACTCGTGCAATCGCAACCCTTTGTTTTTGCCCTCCAGATAGCTTAACTCCTCGCTCTCCTACCTTTGTGTCATAGCCTTCTGGTAAATTCATAATAAAATCATGGGCATTAGCAGCTTTGGCTGCTTGTATCACTTCTTCATCTGTTGCTGACGGCTTTCCTAATAGGATATTTGCTTTAACGGATTCACTAAAAAGGATATTATCCTGTAAAACCATGCCGATTTTATCTCTTAATGACCTAACGATGAACGAACGTATATCCGTTCCATCTAGAAGAATACGTCCTTTTGTTACATCATAGAAACGTGGGATCAGACTAACGAGTGAGGATTTTCCGCCACCACTCATCCCTACTAAAGCGATTGTCTCCCCTTCTCTTACATCAAGATTTATATCTTTTAATACGGTCTCTTCTTTTTCATCATAGGAAAAACTAACATTTTGGAACTGAATATGGCCCTTTGCGCTCTTACATTCAAATGCCCCTGGCTGGTCATCAATATCATACTTCTCGTCAACAAATTCGAATACACGGTCCATCGATGCAATGGCTTGAGTTAATGTTGTCGATGAGTTTACTAATCTTCTTAACGGACTATAAAGACGGTCTATATAAGCAATAAATGCTGCCATTTCCCCAATGGTTAAGTTCCCTTGAATGACTTGATACCCAGAGAATCCAATAACTAAAAGCGGAGCAATATCCGTAATCGTATTCACGACGGCAAATGCTTTTGCATTCCACCTTGTATGATCTAGGGCTTTTGTTAAGAAATTCTTATTCTCTCGATCAAAATTGTTTTGCTCAACATCCTCTAATGCGAAGCTCTTAATGACAGGCATTCCTTGAACCCGTTCATGTAAAAAACTTTGTACCTCTGCAAGTGCTTGAGACCTGACTCTTGTTAATGCTCTTAAGTTCCCAAAAAAGTACTTTACTGAAAAAGCATAAAACGGGAATAGCACAAGCGAAACGATGGTTAGCGACACATCCATCGTTAGCATGATTGCAACAGCAATTAAAATCGTGGCAACATCCAGCCACAGATTCATCATTCCCGTGATAACAAAGTTCTTTGTTTGCTCAACATCATTAATAACTCTTGAAATAACTTCCCCAACTCTTGTATTGGAATAGTATTTAAAGCTTAGTTTTTGAATATGAGTAAATAATTGATTTCTTATATCGTACAGAATTTTACTACCAGTCCACTGAGCAAAATATTGACGATAGTATTCAATAGGTGGTCGCATAACAACAAACACGACAACCATAATGGACATAATCCAAATCAATTGCTCTGTTTTTTCTTCAGTACTCAAAAGGTCATTCCCGACAATATCATCTAGAACATACTTAATTAATAGTGGTATTAAGAGAGGGATAACAAACTTTATAATCCCAATCAGGATGGTACCAATTATCTGAAGTCGATAAGGTTTGACGAATTGAAGATATCTCCGTATACTTCCCAACCTATTCCCCCCTTTATTGCTTCTCTATATTATTTTGTCTTTTTATTCCATATAAAAACCTGTTGAATGATTCAACAGGCGTCTCTAGGCAAAGTGTAATCCAATATTAGCGTCTGTATGTTAAATATCTTTCGTACCATATATCAATAAAATCAGGTGCAAACGGACCTTTTCTTTGTCGTATCCAGCGAATAAGCTTTTCCACATTAGCTTTTAAAATTTGGTCAATGACATCAGGGTAATTCATCTCTTTACGGTGTCTCTCGTACTCATCTTCATCCAACAAATTAAATGTCATATCAGGATACACTTTAATATCTAAATCATAATCTATATACTTCAAGGCTTCACCATCAAAAATAAATGGAGAGCTTATATTACAATAGTAATAAACACCGTCTTCGCGAATCATCCCAATAATGTTGAACCAATATTGCGAATGAAAATAACAGATAGCAGGTTCCCTCGTAATCCATGTCCGCCCGTCCGATTCTGTTACAATGGTTCGATCATTTCCACCAATCACTAGACTTTGTGTACCTTTTAGTACAGTGGTTTCCTCCCACACGCGATGGATGTGTCCGTTATGTTTATAACTATGTATTTGTATTGGTTCACCTTCCATGGGTACCCCCATTATTCTCCCTACTTTCATTTCCCGAACGCTTTGAAACCTATTAGGATGAAAAAAATTATGTATTAACAATGACAAACTTTATATATAACTATTTTTTAAATTCATTGCTCGTCCTACAAATAAGGTTACAAAGAACATTTCCTATTTTCTACTATTATAACGGTTAAGTGAGGAATTTAAAACAAAGAGCCATTGAAATGTTCAATGACTCGCCAAAAAATTTAAAATTTATTGCATAATATCCTAAAGCTAATAAAAAATGTATTAATTCGCCGCCACGCCAACGCTTTGGTATGATCGAATAACTTCTTCCGTTTGACTTTCAAAGGTTTGATGTATTTCTTTAAGTTCTTTTTTCATACGGTTGATCTCAAGCTGAATGCTTTTCAATTGCGTTTCTTGTTGAAGTTCCTTCAATTCCTTCTCTATTTCCTTACAACGCTCAAGTTCACTTTGTATAAACAACAATTTATCCATCGTTACCATTTGCTCGCTTACCAAACGGTTAAAATTATTCACGTTATCCCACCGTCCTATTGGTTTATTTCACTTTAAATATATTCGCGGAGCAAGTAACGATTCCTTTGACAAGTTCTGTTGACTAAAGAGAACTTTTGTCGAATAAGATATAAGAAAAGCGGAAGCGCCTTGCTAAGCGCCGTATAAACTGGAGGACCATCGTATGAGATAAAGGAAACACGAAGAGCGTAGCGATTCGATGTTGACTTATCGTAAGGAGATGGGGTGAAGTTTACTACTAGGCGCTAGGCGCTGGAGCTAGACACCAATCTAACTTAAAAACTTATACTTTGTTACCTAATAAAAAAATATGTACAAAAATCCTCATGAAAGAAGGCACTCACATTAAGAGTGCCTTCTATTAATTAGAATTGACCAGAATTTTGACCTTTACGAGCTTCAGCTTGTTGGTTTTGTTGTCTTACCTCTTGAGCGTTAGTCTCGCTAGCAAATTCTGTTCCAAATTGCCCTTGTCCACCTTGACCAGCAGATTGAGCATTTTGTTGTTTTACATGTTGAACGTTAGTTCCAGATTGAGTTTGGTTTGGTTGTTTTGCCATTGTAATCACCTCCACGCTCATTAATTTAACCCAGCAAAGAGGTAACTATCCAACTTTTTTCAGGAAAAAAAATCCAAAAATATTATCCTAAACTAACAATGAGATTCCACCATCAACGATGATGGTTTGGCCTCTTATCATGCTTGCTTCCTCGCTTAAAAGAAACATCACCGTATTAACCATATCTTCAATTTCCACCATTTTTCCTGCAGGGGTTTTGGTTCGTGCTTCAGCTAATAACTCTTCCCTATTTGGGAAATGTTTTAATGCCTCTGTGTCTACTGCTCCACCTGAAACAGCGTTTACCACAATACCTTTCGGTGCAAGTTCTACTGCTAGGTATCTTGTTAATGCCTCAATTGCCGCTTTTGAAACTCCTACAGTTGTATAATTTTCAAGGTAACGAATGGCCCCTAATGAGCTGATGCTGACAATTTTTCCACCGTTGTTTTTCTCCATTAGCTTAGCTGCTTCTTGAGCGCAGAATAATAATGCCTTGCTATTAATATTCATCGTCCAATCCCAGTGAGATTCTTCTAGTTCCATCACAGGTCTCAACACGCCCGAAGCTGCATTACTAACAAAAACATCTAGACGTCCAAAGTGCTCATTTATTTCTTCAAACATTCCTCTAATTTTTTCTACATCACCGACATTAGCCTTAACTACTAGAACTTTTCTGCCTAGTGCTTCAATTTCTTCAGCAGTTTCTAAGGCTGCTTTTTTACTTCTTGCATAGTTGATGACAATATCATAGCCTTCCTTAGCCAGTCGAAGTGCAGTAGCTTTGCCAATCCCCCTACTACTACCAGTTATTAATGCAACTTTTTGTGTCATATAAAAATTCCTTTCTCTTTTCGGATCATTTTATGTACTCGTTTTTACTCATTTTTACTATATGAGTGGTTACATCACCAGTTATTATCATTTTAGCTTTCCTATGTATATATAGCAATTAAGATAAAAACACTACCTTTAGACAGTTATAAAAATGTGTTTGAAAGGAAGTAATGATATGTACGTAGGTCGAGATATGACTGAGCTTTCTATGATGTCAAAAAAAGACTGGAAAGATAGTGAGTTAGCTTTTTTTCATCATTCATTCCAGCAAATTGTTCCTTATCTAAATGCTGAGGGACAAACCATTCATCGCGAGATCGTTGAAGAAATTGAAGACCGCGGTGGATTAAAGCGACAAGAAGCCGACTGGACACACGGTACTAGAGTTCAATATGACTAAGTAATTAAGAAACCCCGCCTTATTGTGCGGGGTATTAAAATTATTCATTTATATAGTGTTTGATAATTTTTTGATAAGACACAGGAAATGCAAACTCTTCTAGTTCAGTTTTTGTAACTATTTTTACATCGTTTGCATGTTTAAAATCCGAAGTAAGTTTTGCCTCGTATATATTGATATTCCAAATTAAGTGAGAAAAAACATGTTCTAGTTGACCTAGTAGGTTGCCCATTTCAATGTCTAAATTATATGCTTGTTTTAGTTCACTTTTGATTTGGTCCTTTTCATTTATAAAAGGTAAATGGATTTCTGTATTTGGCAGTTCCCAAAGATTTGCCAACAATCCTTCTTTCGGTCTTTTATGAATGATGACATGATCCTCTTCATCTCTTATGATGACGGCTCCAATTTGAACTTTTCTTTGATTTTTATTTTTTGTTTTAATTGGTAATTCATTTTGTGTACCTTCATGAAAGGCATGACAATGGTCTCTTACGGGACATAATAAACATGAAGGACTTGTTGGTGTACATACTAGTGCCCCAAGCTCCATAAGGGCTTGGTTAAAGAAAGATGGATTATCATGTGAGATCATTTCTCTAATTGCTTCCTCAAAGACTTTTCGTGTTGCTGGCTTTGCAATATCCTCCCATATCGAAAGAATTCGGGATAAGACTCTCATTACATTTCCGTCTACTGCCGGTTCAGGAATTCCGTATGCAATAGAAAGAATTGCACCAGCGGTATAAGGTCCAACACCTTTTAGGGTAGATATACTTTTTAGTGTATTAGGCACCACCCCATCATATTTTTCATGAACCTCTCTAACAGCTGTTTGAAGATTGCGTACCCTCGAGTAATAACCCAATCCCTCCCAAGCCTTTAAAACTTTATCTTCGTCCGCACTTGATAATGCCTCAATGGTTGGGAATTGGTCAATAAAACGATTAAAATACGGGATGACCGTGTCTACGCGTGTTTGCTGAAGCATAATCTCTGAGACCCATACTTTATAGGGATCTTGATCCTTCCGCCAAGGTAATTCCCTTTGTTCTTCTTCAAACCATCCAATCAAGTCTTTTTGGAATCCAGCTATATCTACTTTTGTTAGATTTTCTAAACTACTTGCCATAATTGTGCCTCCAAGATGTTAAACATAGACCACATAAGGGAATATACTAATAAGGTGTAATTACACTTAGATTTAGCCTAGTGATAAACGCAAAAAATTTAAATAATGAGTTGTTGAAATAGGAAACATAATAGGATTGATAGTGCTACATTTTTCGAAGACTATAATGGTTTAATGCGGCTACTTTTTCAAAGCTAGGCATTCCATCTGCTTTAAACCACCAATAATAATCTGATCTAAGCAGCCAAATACAGAATGCTTTTCAGATTTACGTAGTTTTTTAAGGGCATGGTAATGAGCTTCTGTTGGTAACATGTAGGTCTCAATAATCTGATTTGGTTCCGCATCGGTTTGTATAACATTAAAGTCAATGGCTTCGTATGCTGGTAACATTCGAAAAATGTTTTTGACTACCTCTTGATACTGTGAAATAAAGGGTTGTTTCACTTCATATTTGACGATCATTTGAACTTTATGTTTCATTTTATTACAACTCCTTAAAAGTAGCTATTATAAACTATTTTTACAAGTAATTTACTGATAAAATAATATTAACAAGGTATATTTTATTGCCTAAAAAGGAGGTCCTTTCCATTTGGATACAGGTACTCACGTTGTAATGGGCTTAGCACTCGGAGGACTTGCTACCCTTGATCCGGTAGTTGCAAACAGTACTGTCACTGCATCCAGTGTTATGATCGCCACCATTGTTGGTTCACAAGCTCCAGATATTGACACCGTATTAAAATTGAGAAATAATGCTGTTTACATTCGAAATCACCGAGGGGTTACTCACTCAATCCCAGCTGTTTTGCTCTGGCCATTAGGGATTGTTGCGGTCATTTATCCGTTTTTTCCTGAAGCAAATTTACTCCACTTATGGATTTGGACATTTATAGCCGTTTTCCTTCATGTTTTTGTCGACATTTTCAACGCCTACGGGACCCAGGCTTTACGCCCTTTTTCGTCGAAATGGGTCGCATTAGGTGTTATTAACACATTTGATCCTTTCATTTTTGGGATCCATATACTGGGGCTTATTGCTTGGGCATTTGGAGCGCATCCCGGCTATACATTTTTAGGAATTTATGCGGTTCTTGTCGCGTATTACATCGTAAGGTTTATTACCCAAAAAGCAGTGCTTAGAGCTGTTAAACAATTAGTTCCTGATGCAACAGAGATCATCATTGCTCCCACTATGAAGTTTCACCAATGGCGGATTGCCGTTATGAATAAGCACCAATTCTTTGTGGGGCGCTCTCACAATAATAAGGTCACAATACTAGATCAATTTAACCGAGTAGCTGTTCCCGAAACACCCGTAATTGACGCTGCTAAAAAAGACAAGAATCTTTCGGCTTTCTTATCCTTTTCACCTGTCTATAGGTGGGAAGTAGATGAGTACGATGATTTTTATGAGGTGCGATTTATCGACTTAAGATATCGTAGTAATGGACACTATCCATTTGTGGCAGTCGTCCAGCTTGATACGGATTTAAATATCAAAACGTCCTATACTGGATGGATTTTTAGCGAGGAAAAATTAAGAAAGAAATTGGATATCATTCCAAATTAGGCGTGGCGTGCACTCATTTTTAGTGGGTGTGCGTTTTTTTGTGGTGTCTTAATTTGGTGGCTTGTTAGTTTTATGATGATTAACTTCTGACTTAGCACTTGCTATTTTCCTTGGTCCTGTCAGAAGTTCGATCTTCTTCTGACTTAACGCTTGCAATTCTCATTAGTCCTGTCAGAAGTTGAGGTAGCTTCTGACTCAACGATTGCCATTTGCCTTAGTCCTGTCAGAAGTTCAGGCACCTTCTGACTCAACGCTTGCAATTCTCCTTAGTCCTGTCAGAAGTTCAGGTAACTTCTGACTCAACGCTTGCCATTTGCCTTAGTCCTGTCAGAAGTTCGATCTTCTTCTGACTTAGCACTTGCTATTTTCCTTGGTCCTGTCAGAAGTTCGATCTTCTTCTGACTCAACGATTGGAATTCTCCTTAGTCCTGTCAGAAGTTGAGGTAGCTTCTGACTCAACGATTGCCATTTGCCTTAGTCCTGTCAGAAGTTCGATCTTCTTCTGACTCAAACGCTTGTAATTCACCTTGGTCCTGTCAGAAGTTCAGTCACCTTCTGACTCAACGCTTGCAATCCTCCCTTGGTTCTGTCAGAAGTTCGATCTTCTTCTGACTCAACGTTTACAATTTTCCCTTGGTCCTGTCAGAAGTTCAGTCACCTTCTGACTCAACGCTTGCAATTCTACCTTGGTCCTGTCAGAAGTTCGATCATCTTCTGACTCAACGTTTACAATTTTCCCTTGGTCCTGTCAGAAGTTCAGTCACCTTCTGACTCAAGGCTTACAATTTTCCCTTGGTCCTGTCAGAAGTTCAGTCACCTTCTGACTCAACGCTTGCAATTTTCCCTTGGTCCTGTCAGAAGTTCAGTCACCTTCTGACTCAACGCTTGCTATTCTCCCTTAGTCCTGTCAGAAGTTCAGGTAGCTTCTGACTCAACGATTGCCATTTGCCTTAGTCCTGTCAGAAGTTTAACCATCTTATGACTCAACACTTGCCATTTGCCTTAGTCCTGTCAGAAGTTCTACCACTTTCTGACTCACCCGTTGCTATTTCCCTTAGTCCTGTCAGAAGTTCAAGCGCCTTCTGACTCACCCCTTGCATTTCCCTTAGATTTGTCGAAAGTTCACATATTAACTAAAAAACGATGCCTCAAAACGACATCGTCTCTTAGTTAAGCTTCTTAGGATCTTGTTCTAAAAAGTGCTTATACTTCGGATTATTTGCAACAAACTCGTGAAGTCTCTCACCATAATTTTGAATCCATTGTCTTACAACTTTTTCTGTCATTTCACTACCTTTATATTCTCTACCAGCCTTGGCATAGGTTGTTTCAAAATCATCCCAAAGTAACTCTACCCAGGTTTGTGCCTCTTGAGCCGACAAATCTTTATTTTTCTCTAAAAGTAACTCAATTAATTTATTTTGGTAATCCTGCATCTAAATCACCTCTTTACCATATTTTTATCGCAAGAATTGATGATACTCATCTACTGGGTGGCCAATAATATGAGTACGTGATTAGCATTGACTTTCTTTGTTTTTCACGTTTTGCTATCTCTCGTTTGAGGAGGTTTGATGATGGTACGTAATAAAGCGAAGGGTTTCCCATATGGTAACG
The DNA here is from genome assembly GCF_042865285.1 of Cytobacillus spartinae. Lineage (NCBI taxonomy): Bacteria > Bacillati > Bacillota > Bacilli > Caryophanales > Bacillaceae > Cytobacillus > Cytobacillus spartinae. Next base: position 30,259 of record NZ_JBIACK010000003.1, read on the forward strand.
ATAACAAATTTGAAGGCGAACCTCGTGCAAAAGCTGAATATGCTTCAAAAAGAGCCGATGGCAGCATTAATACACAGCCACAGGAACGAATGAGAGCATCAGCTAATCGTAAAAGTGATACATCAGAACTTCAATAGAACTGGAACTCACCAAGATGTAACCACTTAAGGAGGCTTTTTTATGGGCGGCAAAAACAAAAGTAGTAAAAAGTTTTTTGACAACAACCCTTATTCAAGTCCTTTTACAGCACCATGGTATCGACCAAAACACGCTCACGCGCAAGTAAATGGTGAAACACAACAAACTCAAGACCTCATTATTTTAGAACACCAAACGAGAAAAAGATCGTAAATGGACTCATCGGGAGCCAGTCTAATTCTGGCTCTCGTTTCTTTTAAGCATTGAAATCGGTAGTGCTTCTTCTTTATCACTGTTGACTCGACTTCCCCAGGCAAAGATTCCATTCATATAGTCGATTTTAAAAAATGAACCTGGGTCTCCTTCAATTTCGTACACTTCTCCAGCTTTGTATTCAGCCGGGTTTAATAGGTAAGCTTTGGCCATAATTGCTTTTCTTTCAAGTACGGCGAATTCACTTACCATCCCCATTTGTTCTGCTTTTTTCGCTTTATCATTTAAATTAGCTATTTCTTGTTGAAGCTCACTAACCGTCATATCACTATATCTTCTTTCCATTGCATTCACCTCAAGATTGTCTTTAATCAATAGTCTTCTCTCTCGTTTAAATATCGCTCAATCATATCGATAGAGAATCCTTTTCTATACAAAGTCTGTTTCATTTTTTGATTATATTCAAAACCAGTAAAATTTGAAAATTTCCGATGAGCTTTTTCTGCTTGATGGCGCAATGCTGCCATTTCTTCATCCTCTTCTTTTTCAAACGCTACTTCTTCTAGCGCTAGGGAAATTACTTGATGAGGATGGCCTTTACGTAATAGCAGTTGCTCCAGTTTTTGCTTTAGAATTCGTTCTGAATCTTTCTTGTATTTTTGAATATATTTATCGCATAACTGTTTGGCATTTTCTAATTGCTTAGTTAAAGTATACTCCATTAAGGCATTTTCAATAGTGGTGCTAGAAACTCCCTTTTCTCTTAATTCCCTTTTGATTAAGTCAGTACCTTTTTCAGAGGTATTCATTTGTGTTCGAACATAGGCTCCAGCAAATTCAGGATCGTTTAAAAACTGATACTCATATAACTTGTGAATAACCTCCTGAATGATAGGCTCGTCCACTTCTTTTGTTTTAAGATAATCACGTACTTCCGTTTCAGTTCTCATTTTTCGGGATAAATAATGAATACCTAGATTATATGCTTTTCGTATATCATCTTGAAAATTAATTTCAGTTAGCGAAAAGTCATCTAATTCCATTCCTTTTTTTAGATTAAACTTAATTAACACATCCTCGTCGACACTAAAAGCATACTCTTCACCTTTCCCATAGTCGACAAAAATACTATATCGGTCTAGATTATTTTTCTGTACCGCTATTTTTGTAATCACAGGCATCGTTTGTCACCTCGATATAAATGTAACATAATAGGGAGAATTTTAGCATATGTAAGGCCTTTAGAAATCTTGATGAGTTTTCATGAAGGATTTTGGCTATAAAAAGCGTAAGATATAACTAACAGTTTCATTAGACAGGAGGCACAACATGCGGATTGCGATAACCGGAGGAACAGGATTTGTAGGGAAAGCTTTGAAAGATGAACTACTAAGATGCGGACACACCGTTTTCATACTGACTCGTAACAAAAAACAAAGTAATCATCAGAATCTGTTTTATGTTCAGTGGTTAAACGAGGGTGATCATCCGGCTAACGAGATGAGGGAAATCGATGTTTTTATCAATTTAGCTGGAGAGTCCATTAATAGCGGTAGATGGACTGAAGAGAGAAAGAAACGGATTGTAAGTAGTCGAATCCAAGCGACCGAAGAAGTTTTAGACATCATACATAAACTCCAAAAGAAGCCAGATACTTTAATCAATGCTAGTGCAATCGGTTTTTATGGTACATCAACTTCTACAGTATTTACTGAGAGCAATAACGAAGCTGGAAGTGACTTTTTAGCCACAACGGTTGAAAAGTGGGAAGAGAAAGCAGCCGAAGCTAAAAAAGAAGAGATAAGAACGGTTTTTTGTCGTTTCGGAATTATCTTAGATAAAAATGAGGGGGCTCTCCCAAGGATGGTTCTCCCTTATAAGTTATTTGCAGGTGGGACTGTTGGTTCAGGTGAGCAATGGGTATCTTGGATACACTTAGAAGACGTAGTCTCCGCCATTTTATTTGCGTTAAGAAATAAGGATTTAATCGGTCCCGTTAATTTCACTGCACCTCAGCCCGTTAGAATGAAGGAGTTTGGAGAGATTTTAGGTTCAGTTTTACATCGTCCTCATTGGATTCCTGCTCCCTCTTTTGCCTTAAAGTTGCTTTTAGGTGAGATGAGCGACTTAGTGTTGAAAGGCCAAAAAGTCTTACCCAACAAATTAATTGACAGTGGTTATTCTTTTAAATATGCGAATTTAAGGAATGCTCTTTCAGATATTTATTCTTAAAGAGAGTATCTTTTCTTTCAATCTGGGAAAAATAAGGAAAGATTGTATTATTTTCTTTTTGAAAGGAAGATTTAAATGGCTGATAAAAAGAGAAAAGACAAGTCTAAAAGTACTTTATCAAGTATGCAAGAAGTAACTTATTCTAGGGAGTTTAAGTTGGCAGATCAAGCTGGTGGATTTTCAGAGAAAAAATCTAGGCACTAAAATCGCTTTTCAACAAACATAACTTTTCCATTCATAACAATTTAAGATGAGGTAAACATAAAAGTACGGAAACATGGTTTTCCGTACTTTTATTTCTGAAAGGGGTTATGTAGGTTGGGTCGTTCACACGGACATAAAACACGTGATCGAAATAAAGGCAAACTTCCACAAGTACCGAAAAATATGAAATCTGATGGTATTGATGTTGAATTTGATCGTGACTTAGCTGATCACGAAGATTTAGAAGCGATGGCTCGCTCGAAAGCCGCTGATGCTCGGGCTAAAAAGAAAATGAACCTTGACTAAAGATTCTATCTCTATGATGTAATTGTAATGTTATCCACAACTATTCTTTTAAAAAGCAGGGATAAATTTCTCCCTGCTTGATAATAACTTGTAAAGATGTGTTTGATGTTGCGTAGCTTTGATACATATTTAATAGATCATGTGCACTTATGTAAGTTGTGAACATATTTATCCACATAGTTGTGGATAATGTGGATAAAATTAATAGGTTCTTTATCCCACTTACATTTTCCTATAATATTTTTTGTTGATAAAATACTGTGAATAATTACAACTGTTTCTGTGGATATTGTTGATAAGTATGTGGATTACCTTGAAATATGCATTTTATCTATGGATAAAACGGTGGATAACTTTTAAGACCCTTCTCGTTTTTCTAAATAGATGCCACACAAGTTATTAAAGTATGGGCTGAAATATACACTTCATAGAATAAAAAAACGTGGAACAATTTGTCCCACTTAGTTTTATAATTCGATTTCAATCACTGATTGTATGTTTAACATATTTGGTTTTAAACGATACTCATGCAACTTTTGAGCAAATAGTTCCTCTAAAGCTTTTTCCTCATCATCCGCTCGAATAAGGCTTCTTCCCTCTAAAACAGAATCATCCTCCACAACTGCAAACCACGAAATGCGAAAAGTCTTCATATGTCCACCTCAATGCTGTAATAAAGCCAATTTTCCTATGACTCTATCATACTCCTTTTCTTATGGTTGTAGAAGGTAATAGAAGAAGCTTTTTAAAATTTTTGGTGTTGATTCGCTGATGTTATTTCACATCTTTCAAGCAATAGTTCTCCGATTTCTTTAACAGTATGGACGATATAAGTAGGTTCTGAATCCATGAGCTCACTATGCGATCCGTAGCCATAGGTGACTCCGATTGAATCAATACCCGTATTATTGGCACCGATTATATCATGTTTCCGATCACCAATCATAATAAAATCTTCTAGTGTACAGTCTTTCTTTACATCAAGTATGTATTGAATAATATCTGTCTTAGCTGATCTAGTCCCATCCAGGTTACTACCTACAATTAAGTCAAAATAGCTGTCTAATTTAAAGTATTGAAGGATCTTTTCTGCAAACACAGTAGGCTTAGATGTAGCAATGACCAGACTCTTACCTTGACCCTTTAAAGAATGAAGCAGCTCGGGAATAGACTCGTATACTTCATTTTCATACATCCCATGCTCTACAAACCTTTCTCTGTAAAGCTGAATAGCTTGTTCCACTTCTTCTGAATTAAAATGATAAAGCTCACTAAAAGAGTCTTTCAATGGTGGCCCAATAAAACTATCAAGTTGGTCTAGTGTTGTAACAGATATCCCCATTTTCCCTAGAGCATATTGAACAGACTTCGTAATTCCAACTTTGGGATCTGTAAGTGTCCCATCCAAATCAAATAATATCACTTTATATTTACTCATAACCATCACCTCATTTCTTATCTAAACAGATTTACCTTTTAAAAACTAGTAAAAAATTCCTTAAAATTAAACAAAAGACAACAACTCCCATGAGCTGTTGCCTTAGCAAATTTTTAATGTACTATAAATGACTCAATATAAGTGAACTAAGTAACCCTAAAGCAGCAATGAACCCGACAGCAGGTCCACCCTCTTCATATGCTTCTGGCATCATAGTTGATGAAACCATCGCGACTACACCACCAGCTGCAAATGCTCCAATTCCGGCAATCAATAAAGGAGACGCTTCACTCAAGAAAAGGTAGCCCCCAAGCGAGCTAATTGCAGATAAAACCAATACAATAAACCAAAGAAAGAGTATTTTCCGATTGGAGTAGCCATCTTTCTTTAACCCTACACTACTTGATAACCCTTCTGGAAAGTTGCTAATAAAGATTGCAACGACTAACAAAAGGCTGACAGTATCAGACTTTAGAAGGCTTAATCCAATAATAACCGATTCTGGAATTGCGTCAAAAACGGTACCAAAAAATATAGCAAGACCAGCAGATGCTTTTGTCCCTTCTTTGGATCTTTTACGCTCTTTTCCACCTTTTCTAGCTATGAAAAAATCGACTAGTGTGAATAGCAATGCGCCAAATAAAAATCCAATGACAGTTGGATAAATTCCGCCTTCTGTAATAGAATCTTCAAGCAGTTCAAACGACGCGGCACCGATTAGAACACCTGTGCCAAAAGCCATGATCATACCAATCCATTTCTTTTTGATGCGAACCAGGATCCCCAATAAAGCACCTAAAAAAACAGCGGATCCAGCCACTCCGCCCCATAAAGCAGCATTCAACATCGTGTTCGCCTTCCTTTAGAAGGTAATATAGAGTTAGTATGTATAGTTTATCCAACTACCATTCCATTCTATTACGGAATATAAATCGAGTAACTAACTAGTTCTGACCCACTCTCTTCTCTGCTCCTCTTAACCCATAGACGACGAAAATTCGGCATTCCATACCCGGAAAATTCGATACCACTCAACGCTTGATGATAGTTCTGTTCCTCTAGTGTATGATAGGTCAAAATGATAACAGCCTCCTTACATAGCCACTCTTCAATCAATAAAAATTGCTGAATACGATTGAGGAGAGTTGATTCACCAGCTACTTTTTCCAACATCAAATCTAGCTTTTTTCGATAAGGTTCATTTAATATCATCCGTAAAACACTGTTTTCACTCTTGTACATAATAAATAGACTTAATGCTTCATTCTCTTCAAACGTTTCCCCTACATAAAAAGCATCATATTTGTTAACCTCATTCTTACTGTAAATCATAGATAGAGGGACTGTGGTGACATTTAAGCGGATTCCTACCGTTTCACACATCCCTTTCAGCCAGTTCATATCCTCAATGCCCTCTTTGAACCTAAATGTTGCAACTTCAATCACTTCACCTTTATATCCACTCAAAAATAAGTGCTCTAAAGCTTTATCAAGGTTAAACAAGCTACGATCCTTACTCTTATAATCAAGAAAGCTACTGGCTGCTTGACGTCGTGGTAAGCCCAGCTCAGAAACAAGCCGCTTTCCATCGAGTAAATGCTTTAAGGCTAAACGAAAATGTTGATCATGATGAATGCCGGGTTTTTGCAAATTAAATGCGAGGAAAAAGCTACCTAGTTCCTTGTAAGTAGTTTTTTTATGATGATTCTCTTTTAATGGAACATTCGTCTCTTCTGTTAAAGATTTTGGAATATACCAGTATTCAATTTGGTCAAGAAACGCTCTACCTTCAAAATAACTTTGGAAAGCATCCAAAATTAATAAATGTTCCTCATGACGATTTACTTTAAAAGGCCCCGTTCCAATTGGTTTCTTTTCGGTAAAATTCACATCAAACGGAAGAATGGATGCATAGAAGCTGCTGATTAAATCTAGAAAAAGGTAGCTTGGTTCCTTCAATACAAAATTTACAGTGATATCATCATATACTTCTACTTTTTCAATACAATCAAACATCTCTCTAGTTGGGATGGTTTTATCAGATCGTAACCGATTAAAGGTATATTGGATATCCTTAGATGTCATCGTCCTTCCATGGTGAAAAAGTACGCCCTTTCTTAAGTAAAATGTCCACTCTTTGCCACTTAACTTCTCTTCCCAGGCCAATGCTAATCCGGGCTGAAAGGATTGGTTAGCTTTATCATAACGAATGAGTGTATCAAAAATTTGGCTAGCAATATGTGCTTCATGAACGATGGCAATTTTGGTAGGGTCTAAAGTATGGATTTGCGCATCTGTGGGGATTTTTAAAATATCTAGCCTTTGATTCGTTTTATTCGTTGACTGAAGACCAAAGTGATCCTGTAATAAACTTACTAACACCTCTTTTACATAACTAGGAAAGTGAGAGGATGTAGCAAAGATATAAGCCTCTTCAATCCTTTTTTCCTCTGTTAGTTGGTCAAGATACATACGAGCAGCTTCTAATAAAGATAGCCTAAATTTTAGAGGTGACTTTCTACCTCTCCCTTTCTGTGGGCTCCAACAAACCCACTCCTGTTCCAAAAATTTCTTAACAATGAGATTTGTATTCCTCATGGTACAAGAAAGAATTCCTGCCAATTCCCCTGTTGTTGTGTAAACCTCTTCGTGTTCCTTTACCTCTGAAAAAGATAATCTCATATTGATATAGTGCTCTAATATATCCATTCTTCTCTCCTAAAATACGAAATTACTTATTATCTGTTTACAGTTTTTCTTCTTATTTTCTTCATTATAATTTAAAGAGAAGAAGGAAGGTAGATAATATGAAATTTCGCAATTTACAACGTAATATTAAGATTAGATTATTTACGGATTTTGCTACAGATCTTACACAAATGGCCATCTTCCCGTTCATGGCTATCTATTTCTCAATAGAAGTAGGGCAAGGGTTAGCTGGAATTTTATTGATGATTAATGTTCTATGCTCCATCCTTGCAGGGCTCTATTCTGGATATTTGTCTGATCGATTAGGAAGAAAAAAAGTGATGTTGTTTGCGTTAACGATTCAAGTGTCCGCACTAACCGTTATGGCATTTGCCAACTCACCTTTTTACACCTCAGTTTGGCTAACCTATGTCATGTTTCTCATCAGCAATGTAAGCTCTGGAGTTATTAACCCAGCTGCTAGTGCCATGATTATCGATAGTAGTTCAGAGAAGGATCGGCCCTTCATTTACGGCTTACAGTACTGGTCAGGAAACATTGCGATAGCGATTGGGGCAACACTCGGGGGCCTATTTTTTGAAAGTAATCGATTCCCCCTTTTCTGTTTCTTTGCGGTGGTTAGTTTAACGACTTTACTTATCATCCTAAAATTCATCCATGAAACACTCCCTGTGAAAAGTGAGGAGTTAGTAACGGAGGTTGAAAAACCAGAACGAAAGAAGAGTTTTCTTTCAAACTACTTAAATGTACTTAAAGATGGAAGGTTCATGGTATTTGTATTAGGCACTATTTTTGTTATGTCATTGGAATTCCAATTGGATAAATATATCGCGGTCAGATTAAAACAGGAGTTCCATGCGGAATTTTTCGGGATGGACATTAGTGGGGTTAGAATGTTTAGTATTATTATTTTAATCAACACCATTTGTGTCGTTGTAGCCACTATTCATCTTTCAAAATGGCTGAGTAGATTTAATCGTCAAACCGTGTTAACAGTTGGACTGATTATTTATTCAATTGCTTTTGGAACACTTGGTTTTAGCAACAACTTCACCATTCTAATTCTAGCTGCTTTTATGTTTACGTTAGGTGAACTGATTTATTCTCCTACGAAGCAAACTATTCTTGCTGGTATTGTTCAGGATGATTCGAGGGCCTCTTACATGGCAATCAATGAATTATCATTTAATGTTGCAATGTTAATCGGAAGCTTAGGGTTAACAATCGGCGCATTTGTCCCGTCTAGTGTCATGGCAGCTCTTTATTTTATAATTGGAATCGCAGGTTTAATTTGTTTCAGGTCTGCCGTTAGTTATGGGAAAGCTAAAGAAGTGAAGATTTCTCATGAAGTTACTACCAGATAGTGCGCAATCTAGTAACCTTATTGCGGGTAAAAGGAAAGTTGTTTATTAATATAGAAACCTCAATATCATGATGATATTGAGGTTTCTTTTCATTTAGCATTTCCTTTCATTACGCTTTGTTTCTCTTTTATGTTTTCTATCCTTCGTATCGGCTCTCTTAGTTTTGGTGCCTTTTCTAGCATCTTGTCATACTGTTCAAGTGCTAGAGTGTAGTTCTTATCTGCTTCACTTCGGTCATTTAACTTTGCATAGTAGTCACCTAAAAGCTCGTACGTTTTCCCCATGCTATTGTGCACATAAATATATTGTGGAGAAAAGGCCAGTACATCTTCGCTTAGTTTTAACGAACGACGAAGAGCCTCAGTCGCTTTAGCATTCTGTTCTTGATTCATGTACATCTTTGCGAGTTCTCGATAAGCTGATGCCAAGCGGTTCCTTGATCCTCCTTGTGTAGGAGCTATCTCTAAAACCTTTTCAAATGTCTCCACAGCTTCATAAAAACTTCCCAGCGCATCATCATATAACTCTAATTCCGCTTGCAGAGCCATATAGTCAACAAGAGCATGACCTTTTTTCTCTAAGGCATCGACAAATTCAGGCGATTGACTCAAAACTTTATTATAAATAGAAATAGCTTGTCTAAAACTCTTAAGTTTGTCTGCTGGATTTTTCGTAGTTTTATAATGTTCCGCTAACCTTTTATACGCTAGCCCTTGATTCGTAAGGATACGCAAATAATGATTCTGTTGTTTATTTTCTAGAGCCTTTTCGTAAAAGTAAATAGACTTCTGATAACATTCGCCCTGTTTTTCGTAATGGCTACTACCATATAGCTCTCCAAGTTTTTCATAAGCGAGTGCTTTCATAGCTAGAACCGTAGAATGATCCTGGTGAAGTTTCAAGGCTTCATCACATGAAGCTAATGCGCTTTCGTAATTTGTCATAGACTCATCATAATTAGAAAATCGAATGTTTAATTTTCCAAGCCTAATATAGATAAGGGCTTGATTGGAGTAAAATTCTACGTCCTTTACTCCCTTATATGTTTGGTATTGAATCAATGCATCAGACAAATATTGAAAAGCAGCTTGGTATTCCGTTGTATGAATCATTACCTCGGCCAAATCCATACTGCTTTTCCCTAAATCTTTCAGTAGCTCTTGATTTTCCGTTGCTTTTACAGAGAAGATCTCTACAGCTTTTTTATAAGCCTTAATAGAATCATCATATTTACCCTGTAATAAGTGAATTTCTCCAAAATATTGATGAATATAAGCATGAAGCTCGCTATGTTCAAATTCTGATGAAAGGCTCATAAGATCGTTGTAACAGGATGCAATGAGTTGGAATTGACCAGCTGCTTGTAACATACGTCCTTTCTCTAAAAACCACTTAAAGAAATTCTCCCTAGACAGAGCAATCCGCCCATGGAAAAATGCCTCACGAAACGCTTCTTGATCTTTGTCTAAAAATAAATTCAGTTTTACATTTAGCAACTCTTGATTGTAATAGTTAAAAAGATAATGGTGTATCTGAGTATACAGATAAGGGTTGCTACTTTTTATCTCCTCTTGTAAGCTAGTCCTCATAATGGAATGCATATCCCATTTGTTCGTCTCAATTTCATTAATAAAGGAGAATCTAAATAGCTCTGTATAAGCTGTTGATGGATAACCCGTTTTAAACTCAACAATAAGCGATTGAAATAATTTAGTATCCCAATACCTTGTGAAAGATAGGACTCTTAATGTTTCTTTTTCCGAAAGTTCGAGATACCTTAAGAACCGATTTAAAATTTCCTGAGGAGCTTTAGAAAAATCATCTGGTTGGGCTGCCCGTTTCTCTTGAATCAAATTATATGTATCTACCATTAAATCTAGATAGTAAGGAAGACCTTGACTCGCTTGAGTAATAGTTCCAGCGATTTCTTCATCCTCAATTCCACAAGATTTTAGAAATTTTTCAGAGTCAGTTTGAGATAATTCTCCCATAAGATGTTGTTCCAGAACACTGTAGTCACCCCATGCTGGATTTGTTTTTGCCCATTGAATTTTCTCCCTCCCACATATTACCCATAGAACTTCTGGGAGCTGCAAAACAAATTCTTGCACCCAACTATCTTTTTCATAAAAGGAGCCTTGTTGACGATTCTTCTCCCAAATGGCTTCATAAGTATCTATAAAAATAACAACAGGAGGATGGTCATGCTTTTCAATATAATCCTTTAAATCAGCAGCCCAAAAAACTGGTAGCATGTCTTCAATTTCACTTGGAAGAGATTCCTGAAGAATGGACATGACTTCTTTTCCTCTACTACTCCACCAATCTAGCATGTCTTTATACTTTGAAAACCCATTAATTAGTCTCAGTGTTTTAGGAACCCATTGTGCTAAAGGCACATCTTCTAAATGATGAATCAGTTCCCCAACAAAACTTCCCTCTTCAATAAAAGGTAGTTCTTTATTGTTAGATTTTAGACTTAATTGAGGATTTAACTTGCTCCAGTAAATCGTATAAGCAAGATCAAAAGTTGTAAATTTGATTTTGTTTTTCTTTTTTAATTCCTCTCTTAACCAAAGCAATCCTTCTCCTGGATATCGATGCTTCTCTTCTTTAAAGTCAAGTATCGCTTTAATTGTACTAGGGTTTACCCTTTCCACCTTTTGAAAAAGTTCTCTTAAAAGCCTTGATTTCCCTATTCCACCTACACCGTAATACGTAAGTACTTTATATTGAGAGCTATCCTTTAGCTGAAAAGCATCGAAAAACGCCTTCGTAGGTTCCTCTCGATCGGTAAATTCACGAATAGCGGACTGAGTTTTCTTTTTCAAGGAATTTAAAGAGTATTTAGGTTTTAAATCCATGTCATCCCTCCACTTAATCAATTAAATTAGTATCTTTTACATGTGTGCAATATACCTTATTTTAACAAATAATTTAATTTTAGTTCGGTTACGTTATCACTTTATATGCTCGCCTCTCAGCATATTCAGAACATGGAATACAGACATTTATCTTTTTACCGCGGTCATCCTCATATTTTCGTAGAGGCTTAATTTTCCTTTTACATATGGCACATTTATTATTGAAAAAATTAAAATTGAACATGAATCTCTTCACCTCTTAACCTATACTTATTTACCTTTTATCATAAATGTTCATCTTGAAAAGTTAAAATTCATTGATTTCCACTAATTATGATAATATGAAAACATAATATTCCAAGGGAGATGAATCGAAGTTGAAGAATGAAATCATTGAACGTTTTACCTCTTATGTAAAAGTAGACACACAATCTAATGAAGAAAACCAAACATGCCCTTCTACTCAAGGCCAACTAACACTTGCTAATATGCTAGTGGAAGAGCTAAAAACGATTGGTATGCAAGATGTAACGATGGACGAAAACGGATATGTGATGGCTACTCTTCCTTCAAACACTGACAAGGAAGTACCCACGATTGGTTTCTTAGCGCATCTTGATACGGCAACAGATTTTACTGGTACGAATGTAAATCCACAAATCGTTGATCAGTACGATGGAAAAGACATTGTGTTGAATAAAGAATTACATATTACACTTTCACCTAATGATTTTTCAAGCCTTAAGAAATATGTTGGTCATACCCTTATCACAACAGATGGAACCACGCTACTTGGTGCCGATAATAAGGCAGGTATTGCTGAAATTATGACGGCGATGGCGTACCTCATTAACAACCCAGACATTAAACATGGGACGATTCGAGTTGCTTTTACTCCGGATGAGGAAATTGGACGTGGACCGCATAAGTTTGATGTTGCTGCATTCAATGCAAAATATGCTTACACGGTCGATGGTGGACCACTGGGTGAGCTGCAATACGAAAGCTTCAGTGCTGCGGCAGCAAAAATTGTGATTAAAGGAAACAACATTCATCCAGGGACTGCTAAAGGGAAAATGGTGAATTCAACTAAAATTGCGATGGAACTTAATAGTAAATTACCAGTGAACGAGGCGCCTGAGCATACAGAGGGCTATGAAGGTTTTTATCATCTACTTTCTTTTAATGGAGATGTAGAAAAAACAACTTTAAGCTACATCATTCGTGATTTTGACCGAGACAGCTTTAATGCGAGAAAAGCTACTCTTGAGAAAATTGTACAGGAACTACAAGCTAAATACGGAAAAGACACTATCTCTCTTGATCTAAATGATCAATACTACAACATGAGAGAAAAAATTGAACCAGTAAAAGAAATTGTAGATATTGCCTACCAAGCAATAGAGAACTTAGATATTAAACCAATCGTTGAACCTATTCGTGGTGGTACAGATGGCTCGCAGTTATCTTATATGGGACTTCCAACACCAAATATTTTTACAGGCGGAGAAAACTTTCACGGCAAATATGAATATATTTCCGTAGATAATATGCTAAAGTCTACAAAAGTAATTGTTGAAATTGCAAGATTGTTTGAGGAGAGAGCTTAGTTTTTATGGTTGGAGGCTCGGCCTAACTGTGGCTTTCAGACACACTACATGGAAGAGCTTTTTGAATGGCGGAAGGTAACTAAACTTAATGGTTAGTTACCTTTTTTCTATATTTTTTAAAAAAACTCTCACTAAGAGCACCACTTAGTACCAAGAATCTGCTCTAATTCTCAAAAACGTGTATTAACTTTTTAGGTTAATACCAATTTAAGTTTGTAACCAAGAAATCGGGTACTAAGAACGTCCCTTAGTACCAAAAGTTTGTTCTAATTCTCTAAAACTGGTACTAACCCACTCACATACACGAGGTAACACACTACGATGTTCCCTCTTTTTATACTCTCTGTTGGAAATATCTGATATATTAGTATTTACATAGTACTTTCTAAATATGGAGGTCATGATGACTCGTCTTACTGAACATTTAGTGGTCATTTCATTTGATTGTTTATCTGCTCTTGATTTTTCAATGCTAGAAGAGCTACCTAATTTTAAAGAGCTTTTGAAAAATGGTTCCTACTGTAAGAATGTAGAGACGATCTATCCTTCAGTTACTTACCCATGTCATGCCACGATTGTAACTGGGAAATACCCTAAAAACCATGGGGTAATTAACAATACTTTTATCCAGCCTGGTAGACTATCTCCTGATTGGTATTGGTTTCGTCACTATATTAAGTCTACTACCTTATATGATGAAGCGAAAAAGAAAGGAATGACAACGGCTGCGTTATTGTGGCCTGTTACTGGGAAAGCAAATATCGATTTCAATATGCCTGAAATCTTTGCTAATCGCCCTTGGCATCATCAAGTAGCAGTCTCGTTACGAAACGGAACACCCTTTTATCAACTAGATATGAATTATCGGTATGGTCATATGCGAAAAGGGTTAAATCAACCAGAGCTAGATGATTTTGTTTTGGAATCAACCGTTCAAACGATTAAAACGAAAAAGCCAAATCTACTTCTCGTTCATTTTACGGACTTAGATTCACAAAGACACTATCATGGTTTCTCGTCTGAACAAGCTATGGCTGCCATTAAACGTCATGACATTCGACTTGGACGAATTTTTCAAGCATTAAAGGAAAGTGGAATATACGAAAACTCCACCATTATTGCTCTAGGCGACCATAGTGCGCTAAATCATTCTCAAGTGATTAAACCGAATGTGCTTTTAAAAGAAAAAGGACTTATTCAAGTAGATAAAAATGGGAAAGTAGTAAATTGGAACGCATACTGCAAGAGCTGCGATGGTTCTGCATATATTTATGTAAAGGATTCCTCTGATTCAACAACAAAAGAAACTGTTACAAAGCTTTTCTTAGATTTAGCTTTAGATAAAAGAAATGGGATTGAAAGAGTATTTACTAGTGAAGAAGCTAGTAGTAAAGGTGCTGACCCGAATTGTCTTTTTATGATAGAAGCTACTCAAGGATACTATATAAAAGATGTGCTTGATGGAGAATTTCTCAATGAAATCACTGAAGAAGACGCGGAGTCTAAAGTATACACTCTAGCATCTCATGGATACTCACCTGAAAAAGAAAACTATGGTACAGTTTTCATGGCAACTGGAAAAGGAATTAAACCGAATGTCGTTGTGCCTCGAATGCACCTAGTTGACGAAGGTCCTACCTTCGCTCGTTTACTAGGTTTGGACCTTGGAAATACAGATGGCGAGGTTGTAGAAGAATTATTAAACATGTAAAGTTTATGTAAAATCTTAAGCGCTTTCAACTTTATCAAATCTTTCCTTGTACAATAAAAGATAAGCTATTTAGGGAGGCCACATGCATGAAAGGTTTTTCAAAAGAAGAAAAGAGTTGGGTTTTCTATGATTGGGCTAGCTCAGCTTATTCAATCATCATATCAACTGCCGTTTTTCCACTTTTCTATAAAGCTGCAGCTACAAATGCTGGCGTTAGTGGAGCCGATTCAACAGCTTATCTTGGTTACACGATTGCAATAGCAACATTTATTCTAGCAATGATTGCACCCATATTAGGGACGATAGGTGACTATCAAGGCTATAAAAAGAAGTTTTTTACCTTCTTTTTCTCTATAGGTGTTGGGGCAACTGCTGCACTTGCTTTTATTCCTAGCGACCAATGGCTTCTTCTATTAGCGTTTTATACGATTGCCGTGATTGGTTCATCGGGTTCTAACGTATTTTACGATGCATTTCTCGTTGATGTAACAACAGAGGATCGAATGAATCGGATATCAGCCCGAGGATATGGATTTGGTTATATCGGTAGTACGATTCCTTTCATAATTAGCATTGCAATCATCGTTTTATCACAAAATGGAATCTTACCTATTTCAACAACCGTAGCTAGTAAAATCGCATTTATTATCACTGCTCTTTGGTGGGGATTATTCTCAATTCCACTGTTTAAGAATGTTCACCAACGATATTATATTCAGAAAGAACCGAATCCTGTTGTAAATAGTTTTAAACGTCTTGGAAAAACCATTAAAGAAATTCGCAAATATCGTGCACTATTCCTATTCTTAATTGCATACTTTTTCTACATTGATGGAGTTGGCACCATTATCACAATGTCAACAGCTTATGGTACTGACTTAGGAATTAGCTCTATTAATCTTCTTATCATCTTATTTGTCACTCAAGTTGTGGCAGGACCATTTGCTATCCTGTACGGAAGATTGGCAGAGAAGTTTACTGGGAAAAAGATGCTTTATGTCGGGATCATTGTTTATATTATCGTTTGTATTTACGCTTATTTCTTAAAAACAACATTAGATTTCTGGATTCTTGCTATGCTAGTTGCCTCCTCGCAAGGTGGTATTCAAGCATTAAGTCGTGCTTACTTTGCAAAGCTTGTTCCGAAAGAGAATTCAAATGAATTTTTCGGTTTCTATAATATCTTTGGAAAATTTGCCTCAATCATGGGTCCACTACTAGTTGGGGTAACGGCACAGGTTACCGGAAACTCAAACAGCGGTGTATTCAGTCTCGTTGTCTTGTTCATAATTGGAATTACCATTCTGGCTTTCGTTCCAGAGCCAAAATCTGAAAAGGTTGTTAAAGAGCCAGTTACAAATTAAACATTAATCGTTGTGCCCTCCTAATGGAAGGGCACTTTTTCTACTCTTTCTTCTTCCAACGTCCTTCTTCTGCTTTCTCATACTTCTGTTCAACTGCACTCCAAGCAACCTTAAACGCTGTCTCTTCTTTTTCATATTGTTTCTCAGCAGAGTTAAAAGCCTCTTTAAATATTTCTTGCCCATGCTTTGGTAAAACATTGCTTACTTGTTTTGGCAATTCCTCTAAAGATGAATAAGGCATGTAATGACTCCTTTCTATTTAAAAATCAACAGATAAAATTAAGCCCTCCACCTTAGAGGGCTTAATTTTTGTTAAGAGGACACTTGCGAAAGTAGAGAGAGATGAATGAACCCAATGTTTTCTGTTTCAATATTCATAACCTTCGCTTGAGTTACATCAGTTTCCAATACCTCAAATTCTGTTCCCTCTTCTAATAGTTGGATCTCATTATCAGCCACCATGTCCCTAAACTCTTCAGTAAAGTTACGAATATCATAGATATCATATATTTCATTATATGCATCCTCATTATAGGCAATAAAGGCAGTCGTACTTAATTCAGCTGTCTCACCTTCTGTGACAAACGCTTGATCTACCGTAGTTTCTACTTCATTTATTTGGTTCTCAATACCAGTAGCTATACTCTCAAAGTCCTCTTCTACCATCTCAACTGTCTCATTCGCGGTTTCCTCTATAGCATTTTCATTGTTACTACATCCAGCAAGAATAATGAAACTTGCAGATAGAACGAATAAATATTTTAGTTTACCCAAGTTGAACGCCTCCTCTAGTTTAGTAGTTCAAAATTCTTGTCTTACTTTGTTGTTTCCACGACAGATTTAAAATAAACATTTTATTAGAGGCCACAAAAAGACCCTTTATCATTTAAGATAAAAGGGCCTGAATTAGTTTATTTTACAGTACTTTTACTAGTAGTAAAAGCTTCCTTCAGAGCATTAGCCGATTGTTCAATGACTATTCTAGCTTGTTCTAAAATCCCTGGCATCCAAAAGAATCCATGAATCATTCCGTCATAGCGAGTTGCCTCAACTGGGACTCCCGCTTCTTTAAGACGTGCAGCATATGCTTCTCCTTCATCACGCAGTGGATCGAAACCAGCTGTAATAACAAGTGCTGGTGGAAGCCCTGTAAGATCCTCTGCTCTTAAAGGGGATGCGTACGGGTTTTTCCCATCTTCATCATTACGGAGATAGTGATTCCAGAACCAAACCATGGTGTTCTTAGTTAGTAGATACCCATCAGCATTTTCAGTATATGACGCAGTGTCAAAGGAATAATTGGTTACCGGATAGACTAGTAACTGATAGGCAAGGTTAGGGCCTCCCTTGTCTTTTGCCATTAAGGCAGTAACAGCTGCAAGATTGCCACCAGCACTGTCACCCCCTACAGCAATGCGTGACGTATCCACATTAATCTCTGCAGCATTTTCGGCTACCCATTGAACAGCGGCGTAAGAATCTTCAGCAGCTGTTGGGAATTTGTACTCTGGTGCTAATCTGTAATCAACAGATACAACAACACAGTTCGCTCTGTTTGCCAACATTCGGCACGGAACATCCACAGTATCAAGGTCACCAATTACCCAGCCACCACCGTGGTAGTAAACCAATACCGGGAATGGTCCTTCCCCATCAGGAGTATAGATACGGACTGGAATATCCCCACCTGAGACAGGAACTTTTCTATTCTCTACTTTTGCTACCTCCTCAGGCGCACCCGCTAATAGACTGAAGTCAGACGAAGCTCTAGCTTGCTCTGGTGTAAGAGTTTCCATTGGAGGTGCACCAGCAGCCTCTAATTGTTGTAAAACAACTTTTGCTTGTGGATCAAGATTTAACATTACCCATACCTCCTTTTTCAATTGTTCTATTTGCTGACGTACAGTAGAATCTAATTCAGTTGGTAAAGGTTTTGAAGTAGCAACCTTTGAAAATCCTTCATACTCGCTAGCTGCAACAAGATCGCAAATCTGGCGGTAGACTCCTACACCACCAGCAAAAGCAAGGAATCCTCTAGGTTTACCATCGATATTTGCCCCCATATACCAGGAATCCGCATGTGGAAGGAGAGTCATGGCCGCAGTCGCCCTACACTGTTCACTCCAAGCTTCTTCCGCTTCAGGCATTGCCTCGAATTCTTGTAGATTATTAGTTTCTAGGTAATTAATACAATCTGTCACCCAGTCTATGTGCTGCTCAATCGAAACCATCATATTACTAAGAACAGATGGACTTTGTGGTCCAGTAAGCATGAACATGTTCGGGAAACCAGCAGTGGAAAGGCCAAGATAAGTCTTTAAATTAGCCCCACCGCCCCATTTTTCCTTAAGCCCCAATCCATCTTTTCCACGGATATCGATCTTAAACAGTGGTCCCGTCATGGCATCAAATCCAGTGGCAAAAACAATCATATCAAGCTCATATTCAGCATCGGATGTTCGTAAACCATTTGGTGTAATCTCCTGAATAGATGTCGCTCTTACATCTACTAGTTTTACATTTTCGCGATTGTATGTTTCAAAATAGTCCGTGTCAATAATAGGACGTTTCGTACCAAAAAAGTAGTTAGGCATTAATCTTTGGGCTACTTCAGGATCCTTGACAGTAGAGCTAATTTTCGTACGTATAAAATCCGCTACTGTTTCGTTTGCTTCAGGTATAAAGCCAATATCACTATAGGAATACAGTAGTGTGAACAGCCCTCCCTGATTCCATGCTTCTTCATACACTCTTTCTCTTTCTTCAGGTGTATCTTGAAGCGCTGAGATTTCACGTGGAGTCTGTGGAACACCATGCATAGAAGTATACATTTGCTGTCTGATTTCCTTGTAATTCTCCCTTGTCTGTATTAGAACGTCTTGATCATAAGCATGGTTTCGGGCAGGAGCACTATACTGCGGCGTGCGCTGGAAAATAGTCAGATGTCCAGCTTCCTTTGCAATAACAGGAATAGCTTGGATTCCGCTTGATCCTGTTCCAATCACCCCAACCCTCTTTCCTGAAAAATTTACTTTTTCGTGTGGCCACCTTCCGGTATGATACATCTCTCCTTTGAAGGTTTCTAACCCCTTGAAATTTGGAATGTTCGAAGCAGACAGGCAGCCTATCGCTGGAATGAAATATTTCGCTATAATGATAGATTTGCCAGCCTGTAGCTTCCAATTATGCGCTTTTTCGTCATAATGGGCCGCTGTAATTCTAGTCTGAAACTGAATATCCTTGCGTAAATCCAGCTTGTCTGCCACAAAATTGATGTAGCTTAAAATTTCAGGCTGCTCAGCATACCTAGAGGACCAATTCCAATCATTAAGTATTTCTTCAGAAAATGTATAGTTATAGTAGATACTTTCAACATCACAACGCGCTCCTGGATAACGGTTCCAGTACCATGTACCACCTACATTATCTGCGGCTTCAAAGACACGAACAGAGTACCCCGCATCCCTTAAGCGGTGAAGCATATACAACCCCGAAAACCCAGCCCCAACAACGACAGCATCGAACTCTTGAATAAACTTCTGTTCAGATTTCAACACTTATCCCCCCTAAATTAGCTTTCTAGCAAACACATGTAAGCGTTTACATTATATTCGTAGTTTGTGGGCTTAATTCCATTTTGTTCTATATTTTCAACGTAAAAAAGAAGCTTGGATATCCCAAGCTTCCTTAAATTACTTTGCAGGAAACTATAATTCAGGTTAATCTATGCCCGAATTAAAAGTCAATTGTCCTTCCACCACGGTTAAATTTAATATCATCCCCATCTGAACTTGTCCCCACTGGACTAAGACTCTTTGTATAGTCTTTAATATCTTCTTTCGGAGTAGCTGTTACAGCCCTTACATTTGCCCAGTCCCTGATACTACGGATTTGTTCTGACTGAGTAATTGAAAGTGGTACTGTGTTATTAATAGCTTTTAAGAAATCATCTAGTCTAATGCTCCGATCCTCGGCAAATGCTTCAAATAGAGCATCTATTACTAGCTGTTCAATTTCGGCTCCAACAAACCCTTCTGTCTCATCAGCTAAAAGATCTATTACCTCTTCATTAAGTTCAAAGTTCCCTAGTACATTTTCATTTCTTAAGCGCTTTTTCAAGTGCACTTTAAGAATTTCTCTTCTTTCCCTTTTAGTTGGAAGGTCAACGAAGAAAATCTCATCAAATCTTCCTTTTCTCATTAACTCTGGTGGGAGACTAGAAATATTATTGGCAGTCGCTATTACAAAAACAGGACTGGTCTTTTCCTGCATCCATGTAAGGAATTGACCAAAGATTCTAGATGATGTACCACTATCACCACCGTTATTAATTCCACTAAACCCTTTTTCGATTTCATCAATCCACAAGATAGATGGAGCAATTGCTTCGGCAGTTTTAATTGCTTTCCTCATATTCTCTTCACTGCTTCCTACAATTCCACTAAAAATACTACCTAAATCAAGTCTTAATAATGGAAGCTGCCACATGGAACTAATCGATTTACTAATTAAACTTTTACCACAACCTGGTACACCTGTAATAAGAACTCCCTTTGGTGCAGGTAAACCAAATTTTGCTGCAGAGTCTAGCCACGACTTGTTTCTCTTTAATAACCAGCGTTTTAAGTTTTCTAATCCACCTACAGAATTTATATCTAAGTCACTAGATATAAACTCTAGGATTCCAGTCTTTTTAATAATTTGTTCCTTCTCTTCCAAGATGACTTCTACATCATTTTTATCTAGCCGACCGTCTTCTACCATAGCACGGGCAAAGGCATTTTCTGCCTCTGATAAGGTTAAGCCAAGTGCTGCTTTTGCTAATCTCTCTTTTTCTTCTTCGCTTAAATCAATAACAATTCTTCCACTATGTTTATTAACACTAATCATTTCATCAAGAATGTTTTTAATTTCTTCAAAAGTTGGTAGGTCAAAGTCAACAATCGTAATATCTTTTTGTAAATCATCTGGCAAAATTAGATACGGGGATGTAAAGATTATATTCTTAGGATTCGGGCTTCTTTTAATATTGGATAACATATCTCTTAATTTTCGAATGACCTGATAATCTGGAAGCTTACCTTGTCCACCAAAATATATATGAAAATCTTGTAATATAAATATGGCTGGTTCATCATATTGTTCAATGAATTCTAAGGCTTTTAATGGGGCTTTCGTTTCACCTAATTTTTGACCCGATTGATCTTGAAATCCAGTTGTCACCCTCCAAGTAATAACATTTCTAGTCGTTTTAATTAATTCAGCATTACTTGCAACAGAACGAATAACGGATAAGGCTCTATCTTCTTCCCACGTCTGAAAATATAGATAAGGAAACCTTGCTTTTAAAAGATTAGCTAATAGTTTAGTAGTATTATTTTTTGTTCTCAAAGTATATCCCTTCTCCTATAAATATTTAATTTAGAATATGTATGAGTGCTGTGACATCATTGTTTCCAAAGAACTTATCATAGTAGTATACAATTCTTATGAAAATCCACCTTATTACTCTAAATACAATTCTTAAGATGAATCCTAAGATTCCTATTCTCCATAATATAAAAGCAATAATTATGAAAAATAGACACCCTAAAAAATTCATGTCTAATTTTGCACAGATAAAAAATAAAATGATGAGACCACCTATGATGTATAACATGCTTCCTCCTGCTTAAATAAAAGCTTATTTGAAAATAAAGAGCCCTGCATATTTGATACAGGACTTTTACCTTTAACAAAACTTTCTTTCACCCATGTCTTTTGTTAAAAGCTTTAAATTTTCTTGGGTAACCATCCCATTTATAGCGATAGTACCATCTCGTTCGAGTCGAATCTCTATCTTATTTGCGATACTTGATAAGTTATTTTCCAAGTATTTATAACGATCTGTTAGAAAGCGATATTGTTGGTTAGAGGAACCTACCCATGGTCTACTTAAGTCCAATTGGGCCTGAATAAATGGGCCATCGATTAACAAATCAACATGAGTCAACAATTTGTTCCAATGTGGTTTATTCTGTTCAAGAATATGTTCATATGTGTAGCCACTAAATGACATTATAGATAAACCAGTATTCTTAATCTTCTCTGCTAATAAAGCTAGTGGCCCAGCTTGATCAAAAGGCTCCCCTCCTAAAAAGGTGACTCCTTCAATCTCGTTATCGTGCTTACTCTCTAAAATTTTTTCAAATAAATCATCTACTAAAATGTCTGAACCTCCAGACACTGACCATGTCCAAGGTACTCCACAGCCCCTACACCTAATTGAACAGCCTTGTACCCATAAACACGCTCTTTTTCCTGGTCCTTCAACAGTAGTTAATGGAAGAAAACGATGTATTCTGAGATTCATTAAAAGTCTACTAATCTTCCACTTTGTTCACTAGGAGAAAGAGTTGTCGATTTTTCGATGGTAGAAAATACAACAAATGGCTTAATGCGTTCACGTACATGTGGTTTTATGTTTAGTGCTTCCGTAAATTCATCTAAAGAAGCAAATCCTCCTTTTTGCTCTCTTACTGAGACCACCTTTTTAGCAAGAATAGCCCCTAAAGAAGGAATGTTGGCAATTTCCTCTTCACTTGCAGTATTAATGTCTATTGGATTGACAGTTTCTGTTACTGTTGGAACAGGGACTTGCTTTGTTTCAGCTAACTTTTTTTCTGTTTGTGTTGGTACATTTTTACTATTCTGTTCATATTCCTTTTGAATAGATGACCTTAATTCTTCAATCTGGTTTTGACTAACTCTAGATTTCTTATGTTGCTCTAATCGTATTAAGTACTCTGCTCTAATTTTAAATACGTGAAAAATTGACCCGAACCAAGAAATGATAATTGCAGCAAACATTAAATTATATAGTAAGCTATCTTCCCTAACGGAACCTTCAAAGGCCATATACATAATAAAAGGTATTGAATAGACAATTCCCCAAATAGTCCACTTTCTTTGTTTTACTCTATAAGCTATATAAAAGAATGAAATATAATTAAAAAATCCAATTGTAGCAATAGCCCAGAGCATCCAAATTGAATTCATTAATTCCCAGAGTTTCCCCTTAGAGGTTATTTTTTTTGCCACTTAAATCTCCCTCACTTTTTGTATTAATTTCTCGTCTGTTTTAATATTTGTTTCATAATATTCCGATAAATAATTGGAATCTATCGTTTCTGCGTCCAATAATTTTTCAAGTAACTCTATATACTCAAGACATGCTTTCCCTTTAATACCAACTGTTTCTGCCTTAACTTTTCCATCAATACCTATCTCAATTACTAATCTTTTTTCCATATTCACAATTCCTCGCTTATACTTTAAAGGTTAATATAATAGAATTACTTTCGTTAACCTCTTCGGTTTCTAAGATTAATCCTTGCTCCTTTGCCCTATGTAATAGTTTTTGATATGTTTCCTGCTGGAGTATATGGGTATATTCTTCCTCAATATTCTGCAAGAAGCGTTGTGCATCTTCGAATTTAATATCAATATCAAAAACAGCCTCAAAAATCCCTACATCATTTTTCAAGAAACCAATCTTAAAATCTTCAACATTAAGAGTCTTCTCATCTTTTTCAAAGGAACATCCATATTGTTCTAACGCTCTTTTCAAAAGATTTTCATCGTTCATGAAACTTTCCAGCTTATAACTAGTTTGTTGTTCAATTTTTCTTTGATATCTATCACTAACGAGCTGACTAGCAGCAATGGCAATCGGAATTAAAACAAGTTCTATACTAATGAGAAACGCCCCTCTCTGATTGTTCTATAAGCCGAAAGTATACGCGACTAAAGCAATACAATATTGTAATATTATACAATAAAAAGAAAAATTTGTTTTAAAATTCTGGTAAAAAAATACTCCATAAAAAAAGCTAACTCAAGTTAAATTGAGCCAGCTTCATAAATTAGTTACACACTCACTTCTGCCTTCACCCATTGGTTTTCAATCGGAATTCCAGCATCCTTAATCGTTCTAAACACTGGGCAGCGTAAATCTACTTGTTCCTTCATTTCAGTTATCCGCTCTTGAGTCTCTGAGGTTTTTACGGATGCTTTAACCTTCACCTGTTCAAAATAAGGCTTCACTTCTAAATTCCCCATCAGACCACTTAGATCAAGGTCTCCTTCTACTTCAAAAGAAATACCTTGTAGGTCAAATTTCATTTCTTTAGCAATGATTTGAGCCATAACGTTTTCACATGCTATTAAAGAAGCTAAGAAGGTAGAAAGTGGGTCTGCGGCAGTGTCTCTTCCACCTAATGTTTCAGGTTCATCTATAACAACCGTATGCTTACCAGCTGTTGCATCTAGCCTCATTCCATTACCAATACCGTTTACTTTAAAATTAATATTTTGTCCCATGTTAGGTAGCCCCCTTAAATTAATACCTTTTCTCTTAATCTATTTGCAGCCTCTGACATCACTTTCAGTTTTTCAAAAGCTATTCGGTCACTATTCATAGGTCTCTGAGCAAACGTTCCAAATCCACAATCGGGATTTAAGAAGATTTTTTCGTCTGGTAAAAATGCTCTTACCTCTTCAATCCTAGACATGATTTCTTCTACAGATTCGACTACTTCTGTCCGTGGATTTACAACACCAAATCCTAACTCTTTTTGACCAAACTCACGAACAGCATCGATTTCTCCAGCACGAGGTGTAGCATATTCAAGAATAAGTTGATCGACATTCACTTTTGAAAGGTAAGGAATCAACGGATAATATGGTCCACGAAGTAAGACTTGCTCTTGTGTACTCCAGTTTCCACGGCATACATGGACACCAATTCGAGAATCTCTTCCTAACATACCTTCAGTAACCTGATTCATTAAGTCTAGTGCAAAAGCAATCTCTTCCTCTGCATCTGCTTTAGCTGTTAAGGCCCCACACATAAATGTCCGGTTTGCATTTTTCTGAGTAAAAACAAGCTCTGTAAGGACCGGCTCGTCAAATTGGATAAACTCCACACCTGCTGAGATTAAGTCCTCTAACTCTTCTCGTAAAACAGCAATAATATCTACAGCTAAATCTTCTTTTGTCGGATAGGCTTGTTTGGATAGCCCTTCGACCCACATCGCCCTTGTTAAAAGATATGGACCAGGTAAAGCAACTTTTACAGCTTTATTCGTATGTCTTTTCAAAAACAAATAATCATTTAAAGCTAGAGGCTTCTTTCGACTTATTTTTCCCTCTGCTGCCGGATTAGACATAGAAAAAGCAGGTACATCTAGGGTACCTAGTATTTCCTCGAAGCTTGCTTTGTCTTCTACATAATCCAGAAGCTCTGATACCATTAACATGCGAACATTATTTAAATGTTCTGCTACGAATGAGATAAAGTTATCTCGTCGTTGTTCACCATCGGATACGATATCTATACCGGCCTCTTCCTGCCATTTAAGGCATTCTATAACAGCTTTATCTGCAATGAGCTGAAACTCCTCTTCAGTGATTCTCCCAGCTCGCTTATCTCGCATTGCGCGTTGAACCTCTTTTGATCTTGGCCAACTACCGATAACAGTAGTTGGAAACAAAGGTAATTTCATTTGTACTGCCTCCTGTTAATAAAGGCTGATATTTAATAGAAAAGATGAAAGCTTTTATAAAAACGTTTATTGAACGATTTCCCAAATCATAAAATAGATGATTATTGGTACACTTTGAATCAATTTTACTCATTATGCAAAAAAATATAGTTTTTGTAGGAATCCATAAAATCTCCTATCAACCCAAATATCCCTTTATCACCTAATCTAATTTCTTATTGTCCATCCAAAAGAGAGTAGTCTATTTACCGTCCAAACTTCTTAGCTAACTGTCCATAATTTGAACTCTATTGTCCAAAATTGAAAATGTACTGTCCAAACAGTAAAAAGTCCTTCCAAGCTAAACCCTAACTAGAAAACAACAGAAAACTTAATATCCATTTTTACAGCGGAAAGTAGAGTCTGATAAATTGGTGAACGCTTTATAGTATTTTCCCATAAATCTTCAAGTACTTCCTCGTCAGCAGGTGAGGAAACATAGAACGTCCCAGAGATTCTATTAACCTTCGGACTCCCTTTCTCCTCTAGTTCCATGTGGTATAACACATTCTCCAATCCACCCTTTAACGATAGCTCTAGGTGATCAATCTCTATATTCCTTTTCGAAGCCTGTGCTCTAAAACCAACCGTTAGACACGCAGAAAGAGAGCTCAAAAAATAATCTATTGCACTTGGCGCAGGAACACTGTGGCTAAAATCTGCAGGCTGACCAACCATAAACGTATGATTACGCGAATGGACTTTTGCTGTTAGATTTTGATCCCCCTGTACACGAACACTCCATTGATATCCTTGTGCTGCCTCCAAGTCTGCTTTTAGTTCAACCTGCTCAGAACCTTTTCTAATAAAATATCGGGTCGTATTGTCACCTAGCTTTGATCCCAAAAACTCGTGTTTTACCATTCGACACCAAGCTGGTAAATCTTCAGAAACAGTCCTTTCCCGACTTCGCACCTCTAGTACTTGCCCATCCAAAAGTGGATCCATTGCTTTTTTTATAATTAAAAGCAAACCAGAACCACAATCTAAATCTCCACCATCACATACTCCATGAGGATTTTCCATTTCCATCACCTTGATTAATAGGTAATAGAAGCTGCACCTTGGCTTAAAAACTCCACTAGTTTCGCTCCACCAACAATCGTTGCACCTTCAACTAGATTTTCCTCTTCTAATCCACGTTTTTTATAGCATGGGCTACAAACCCAAAGCGTACCACCCGCTTCAACAAACTGATCCATTAATTGTTTCAAAGGAGCAAAACCCTCCTCGTGAATGTCTTCTGCATACCCCTTTGAGCCAAGATAGGCGCCTTCAACATTTAAGAAAACAACTGTTTCTTGACCAGAAGCTACAGCCGCATTTGCTACAACAAAACCTACGGTAGCTTTATCAGGGTTATTGTTTGCATTTGTAAGAGATACTAAAAATTTGTTAGTCATGATACATTCCTCCAACAATTTAGTTTTTTTTAATAAAATAATAGCATGTACTTCCTTCATCTCTTCGTTCAAGGAGAGTGTGTTTTTGCATTCTACACCAAGCTGGTAAATCTTCACGAGCTCCTGGATCATAGGAAATTACCTCAATGATCTGTCCAATCTCCATCTTTTTCATTGTTAAAAACAAATTCATGATTAACTCTCCACAGCCTGTTGGGCCGGCGTCATAAAGGAGGTCAGGTTCGTATTGAGTCATAGATTCTATCCCCTTTATAAAATCAAATGTCATAAACTATTAAGATTTTGACGTCTATTACATTATAAAAAAATGATAATCTTATATAAATTCAACTTATCGATAATATGAATAAGTATTAATCGTTTTTATGAATGAAAGGAGATTACGATGGACTTACATCAGCTATACGTGTTTACAAAGGTTGTTGAACACAAGAGCTTCTCCAAAGCTGCGGATGATATTTTTCTCAGCCAATCCACAGTTAGTTCACATATTCAGGCATTAGAAAACATGCTGAACGAAAATCTTTTTGATCGGGTAGGAAGAGAGAGTGTCTTAACACCTTCTGGAGAACGCTTATATCACTGGGCATCAAAGCTCCTATTATTAAAAGACGAAGCACTCCTAGATTTAAATAACAATAAGAAGGATCTAAAAGGTGTGATTCGAGTTGGGGCAAGCTCCGTTCCTGGTCAATTCATCTTGCCTGATATGATTAAAGAGTTTAGAGAGGACTACCCTCAAGTCACCTTTCATATTACGGAATCACCATCAAAAGACATTGCAGATAAAGTCTTACATGGAACTGTTGACATAGGAATCATTGGTGAAAAACTGGAGAATGAACGGCTGCAATATACCCCTCTTATGAAGGAAAAACTAGTCGTAATTACTTCTAGTAGAATGAATTTAGAAGGGGCAGTTACCATTGAAGAAATCATCAAATATCCAATTATAATGAGAAATGCTAATTCGGGTACAAATACGTTCATAAAAACCTATTTAAAATCAAAATGTGTTCCGAAGACTGACTTAAACGTAGTTGCCTATACAGATAGCGGTCAAAGCTTAATCCAACTCGTAAAAAAAGACATCGGGATAGGAATCATTTCTGAAATTGCTGCAATGGAATATTCAATGAATAGCGACTTTAAGATTTATCCTATTGATGATTTTATGGAAGAACGATATTTTTACCTCATATACAATAAGAACAAAACACTATCCATGGTATCTAAACTATTTATTAATACTTATAATAGTCTAAAATATTAAAACGACTGACCCCTAACTAGGGTCAGTCTCATTATTAATTACCAGCCTTTTTATTCGCTACTTCTAAAGCACGGTTCGTCTCTTCTGCTGCTTGGTCAAGAGCCTCTTGTGGATCAGCACCTTGATATAAGCTTTCCATTGCAGCTACTACCTTTTGTCTTGATTCAGGGAACACAGAGATTAGTGCACCTTGTGTAGCAGTCGATGTTTTTGTATCGTGTAGCTGATCAACTGTTACTTTTAATTGTGGGTACTCTTCCCAAACTTTCTTTACACTGTCTAATTCATATGCAGCTGGGTTGATAGCAAAGTAACCTGTTTTTTCATGCCATTTAGCTTGAACTTCTGGAGTTGTTACATACTTCATGAACTCCCATGCAGCTTTTTGCTTGTCTTCGCTAATTCCACTAGACATCCAAAGTGAAGCTCCACCAATAACTACTCCGTGTGGATCTGTATCATCTGCAACTGGAAGGTATGCTACCCCAACTTCAAATGGAGCGTTATCAACAATTGCCCTTACACCAGCAGAAGAATCCAGGATCATCGCTGATTTTCCAGATTGGAATGCAGCACGCATATCATCCCAGTTTGTTCCTACATTAAAGAAAGTACCTTCTTTATACATTTCACTAATCCAATCAAAAACCTTTACCCCTTTTTCATCGTTAAAAGTTGCTTCAGTTGCCACACCGCTACGACCGTTATCTTCATTCACATATAGTCCACCTTGTGTAGCCAATAATTGTTCAAAGAACCAACCATAGTTAAGAATCGATAATCCGTATTGAGATCCATCTTCTTTTGTTAACTTTTTAGCAACTTCTTTTACTTCACTAAATGTTCTTGGTGCTTTATCAGGATCTAAACCAGCTTCTTTAAAAGCATCTTTATTGTAAATCATAACTGGAGTTGATGAGTTAAATGGCATTGAGTATTGCTCACCATTTACTGTGTAATAATTAGAGATATTTTTTTCCCATTGAGAAATATCATAGTTGTCTTCGTCAATAAACTTTTGAACCGGTTGAATTTTCTTACTGTCAATCATGTATTTCGTTCCAACTTCAAATACCTGCATAATGGTAGGTGCATCATCAGTACCAGCAACCGTATTAAATTTTGTTAATGCCTCTTCATATGTACCTTGGAACACTGGCTTTACTTCAATCTCTTCTTGTGAAGCATTAAAATCACTTGCAAGCTCATTAACTGTTTTTTCTAATTCTCCACTCATGGCATGCCAAAATACTACTTCTGTTTTTTCAGCTTTTTCTTCTGTTTTAGGCTCTTCTTTTTCTTTATCATTGCTGGCATCATCAGTATCTGACCCTGAGCTTTGGCTATTAGAACAAGCTCCTAATATTAATAAAAAGAATGCAGACATCACTAAAAGTAATTTTTTCATGGAATAAATACTCCTCTATGTTTATTATTTTATTGCACCTTGTGTAAGACCTTTTTGAAGGTGTTTTTGCCCTAAGAATAATAAAAGCAATGCTGGAAGAATGACGATGACTACTGCTGCCATAACCACCCCCCATTCAGTAGAAATTTCTTGAGACTGCATTTGCTTTAGACCAATTTGTACAGTTCGATGTTCTTCGTTGTTGGTTACTAGCAATGGCCACAAATACATGTTCCAGGTTGTTAGAAAACTATAAATACCTAATGTAATTAAGCTCGTTCTCGAAACAGGAAGAACGATGTTCCAGAAAAAGCGAAACTTACTAATGCCTGCAACCTGTGCTGCCTCATAAAGCTCGTATGGGATTGTTTTAAATTGCTGACGTAACAAAAAGATACCGAAAGCTAACGCGAAAAACGGAATGGTTAAGCCTGAATAGCTGTTAATCCACCCTAACTTCTGGATGGTTAAAAAGTTTGGAATCATCGTTGCTTCCCATGGAATCATCATCGTAGAAATAAACAAGAAAAAAATGAAATCACGGCCCTTAAACGTTATAAATACAAAGGAGAATGCTGCTAAACTAGAAATCACTAACTGTCCAATCATGACAATTAAGGACACATAAAAGCTATTCCACAAATAACGTAATAGAGGGACTCTCTCAAAAGCAGCTTCATAGTTATCTAGCGTGATTTTTTCTGGTAGTAGCTTCCCCATGAGAACTTCTCCCCCACTCATGAGACTAATCATAAAAGCATAGAAAATCGGAAAAATCATAATTAGTCCAGAAATGACGAGTAAAGAGTAGGTAATGATTTTTTTTGGTAGACTCATTGATAGTGAACCTTCCTTTCGCCAAGCTTAAACTGGATAATCGTGATCATTAAAATACAGAAGAATAGGATAGTAGCTTGAGCGCTCGCTGATCCGACATTGTAATTAATAAAAGCATCCTTATAAATCGAGTAAACAATGACATTGGTAGATTCCATTGGTCCACCTTTTGTCAAAATATCAATTTGCCCGAAGGTCTGAAACGAATTGATTAATGAAACGGTAATAATGAAGAAAAGTGTAGGAGATAACATTGGAATCGTAATCTTTCTTAATTGATACCAGTACCCTACCCCTGCTATTTGAGCATTCTCATATAAATGCTCATCGATATTCTGTAATCCTCCTAAAAGAATTAGGAAGGCAAAGCCAGTATTCATCCAAATCGTAGAAACCGAGACTGAGATAAGAGCATATTTAGGGTCCAAAAGCCATTGAATCTGTGTAAGTCCTAGTTCCAGAGCTACTTTATTAATAATTCCAATTGCTGGATTATACATAAACATCCAAATAACCGAAGACGCCGCTACACTCATTCCCATCGTGGAGGCGAAAATGGTTCGAAAAAACCCTATTCCTCTTAACTTTTCATTTGCTAATAACGCTAAAAATAACGCTAGAATAACACCTACAGGAACGGTATAGAGTACAAAAAGCAATGTGGCTTTTATACTTTCTTGAAAACTAGTTGATTGTAATAAATAAGTAAAGTTTTCTAATCCAACAAATGTAATTGGAACTCCTTGGCTATCTGTCAAAAACAAACTTAAGTAAAGGGTTTTTGCCATAGGATAGAATAGGAATACAACGAACAAAATAATTGAAGGAATTAAGTACAACATCCCGTTTACAAATGACGGCATGATCCTTTGTCTAGTAGGCTTGTAGTTAATTTGTTCAGATGAAGAGGATGTCGATAAAGGTAAGTGACTCACACGTATACCCCCTCAACCGTCAATCGATCTGAATCTTTAGGTGGTGTGAAAATACATTCACCATTCTCAGCATCAAAAACAAATAGATCCTCTTCCCCAATAGTAATAGGAACAGCGTCTCCCACCTGTACATTCCATTGTCCATTCCATCTTGCTATCCATTGGTGTTGATCCATTTCAATCGTAAGTAGCGTTTCCGTACCTAGAACCTCAACGTTCAACACTTTTCCAATAAAGCTAACTCTACTATTATTAGCAAGACGTACATTTTCAGGACGGACTCCTAGTAGAACCTGCCTTAAGGACCTATGAGAAAATCCTTTTGGGCAATCAAATGCAATATTTTCCCCTAGTAAAAAGTTTGTTTGGTTTACAGTTGCTTTTTCCAGATTCATAGGAGGGGAGCCAATAAATGATGCTACAAATGTGTTCTTTGGCTGATTATAAATCTCTAACGGCTGACCGATTTGTTGAACAACACCCTTATCTAGTATCATCATCCGATCTGCCATGGTCATTGCTTCTGTCTGATCATGTGTTACATAAATCATCGTAATCCCGAGCTTACGTTGAATTTGTCTTATTTCCGATCTCATTTTGGCTCTTAATTTAGCATCAAGATTTGATAAAGGTTCGTCCATTAAACAAATAGGAGAATGTGTAACAATGGCTCTTGCCAATGCGACCCTTTGTCTTTGTCCCCCTGATAAATTTCGTGGCTTGCGTTTTAAGTAGTCGGATAAACCAAGCATTTCAGCCGCTTCTTTGCAACGTTTCATCTGTTCTTGCTTGGATATTTTTTTAGTATGTAGACCAAATGTAATGTTTTGCTCAACTGTTAGATGTGGATAGAGCGCATAGTTTTGAAAGACCATGGAGAGATTACGTGAACTGGGTGGCAATTTGTTCGCCTTCTCATCCCCGATGTATAAATCACCACTCGATACGTTTTCTAATCCTGCAATCATTCGTAACATCGTACTTTTTCCACAGCCTGAAGGGCCTACTAGTACAAAGAATTCTCCAGGATGAACAGTAACTGATGCATCGTTAATGACCGTTAGCTTTCCATCATATGTTTTGCTAACATTTTTCAATTCGACTTTTTTCAACTATATCGATTCCTTTCGTAGTAAGTTCAAATATTCTATTTTGGGTACCTTAATAAGCTTAGGAAATTGCTTGCTATTAAAAATGGATTAATTCGCGTGGTTGTATAGTATCCACTTTCCACAAACCTACTTTTCCCGTTGAAACGGCGACGGCTCCACTTTCTAAGGCAAGGTTTATCTGTTCCTGATCTTTGATTAATCCACCTGTTATGATAGGGATTTTGGTTTGTTGGTGAATATCGCGAATTACATTAGGGATTACTCCAGGCATTACTTCTAGGAAGTCCGGTTTACTGTCATTAATTTGCTCAATTCCATTTATAAGAGCTTCTGAATCTACTAAAAAGAGTCGTTGAATCGTTAATAACCCTACTTTGTTGGCTAATTGTATAAGTGAACTTTTTGTACTCACAATTCCTGTTGGCTTCACATAATTGGCCATAAACTTTAGTCCTTCACGATCACAGCTAATTCCACCAATCTTTTCTAGATGAAGGAATACATATCGGTCATTTCGTTTTATTTCATCTACATATCGCTTAATCACGCTAATATTCCCTGTTAGTAGAATCGCAATTTTAAGTTCTGATTTTAAGAATTGATCCAAGCTTTTAGGATCTCTTATTGCGGCTATCTTTCTTGTTTCACATAAAGACTTATAAAATGCCTGCTTGTCCATATAACGCTTCCTTCCCTCATGGCAAAACAAAAAACCATAAAAAAGAACAAGTGTATATCATCCACACACCTAGCTGTTTTTTATGGTTTCTCAATTCTACCTGGTCTCTATTCACTTTTACTAAACCCATCTTATCTATTAATCTTTAATACGGTATTAACATAATGTTGAATAATTGTTAATTATTGTAACAATTATGTAAATAGTGCTTATCCTGTCTCGCGAAAAAAAAGAGCAGCATCTCTGCTGCTTTCCCTACTTGCATAAATGTTGGATGATCCATGCCACAATATCCTCGTACACTTCTTCACGATTGGTTTCATTTAACATTTCGTGTCGTCCCTCTTCATAAAACTTATACGTAACATCCTTCAGACCAGCCTCTTTGAATGCATGATAAGTACTGAGCACTCCCTTTGTATGATTCCCAATAGGGTCCTTTGCCCCTGATAATAGAAAGATTGGCAGTTCTTTCGGGATTCTTCTAATGTTATCTTTTCTATTAATCAGCTCTAGTCCATCAAACAAATCTCTAAAAAATCCTGCTGTAAAGACTCCTCCGCAAAGTGGATCCTCCATATATTTATCTACTTCTATTGTGTCTCTGGTTAGCCAGTCAAATTCCGTTCGATTGGGTCGAAAAGATTTATTGTTACTCCCAAAGGTGAGTTTATTTAAGAGAGGACTTGGAGTTTCTCTCCCATGCTTTTTAATCTCCCGAGAGGCAATCACTCTACCGATTTTCCCCAAAATTCCTGGGTCTCCACCTGTCCCTGATAAAATAACACCCGCTATTCTCTCTCCATATAATTGAATATACCTTCTTGCAAGAAATGAACCCATACTATGTCCAAAGAGGATAACAGGTACCTCCGGATAATCCTTTTCAATGATATCTGTTAAGTTGGACATATCCTCTACTACAAAATGAAATCCCTCTTTGTCTGCAAAATAACCTGGACGATTTCTTTCTTGTCCCGTTCTACCATGACCCCGGTGATCATTCCCATAAACAAAAATTTGCTTTGAAAGGAGATACTTAGCAAATGCGTCATATCGCTCAATATGCTCTGCCATTCCGTGAGCAATTTGTACGATCACTTTAGGTTTTACCGTAGGTTCTCCAATCCACTTCTTTGCATGAATTTTTTCTCCATCAGTAGCCAGGTAAGTAAAGTCCAAATCAATCATCCCCTTTTTTTGAAACCGCTTACTTTATTCTCTCAGCGATACACTCTATATTTCAAGTATGAATCAAAGGTTTTTTCATAGGTTTCTACATTTTCTTTTAATCCATGACTTAAAGACCAGTCCATAGTAATTCATTTGTAACAAAACCGACATGAATCGTTCAACAAACGTTCATTCTTTAGACCTATATCTTTGCTTAACCTAAATTAAACTTAAATTAATACATTTATACACTGATTAACTACTTATTTCCTTTAGGCCCTATTTTTGAAAGGAGTGTTTTCAAGAATTATGCAGCAGGAATTAAAGCTCACATTTAATGATTTAGAGGTGTTTAGTTATTTAAGGTCAGGAATAGGATCGTATCTTTCAGATTTCATCCCAGCTGATCCAATATTTGTTGAAATTGCATTTAACGAGGCCGTTAATAATGCAATAAAACATAGTAAAAATAATGACGATCCAACGGTCACGATTAAATTAAAAGCTGAGAAGGGAAAGCGCTTACTCATTCGAATTAAGGATAAAGGTAAAGGCTTTGCAGTTGAAGATACTTTTGCAAGGCTTGATAAGGCTTATCACGCTGATGTACCATCCGATGTTCTAATGAAGGAATCTGGTAGAGGGCTTATGATTATGAACCAGGTTATGGATAAAGTGGTTTATAACCAACAAGGCAATGAAGTACTACTAATGAAAAGGCTTTAACCTTTAACAATTAAGAAAGGAAGGCCTTTGATGAACATTCAAAACCTTAGTTTAAATTTTAAACTAGGAATTATTTTTACTATATCTATATCATTAAACTTTATTGGATTTGCTGTCATGTTGGACTTTATAAATGATCATAAAAGAGATGGACATCTTATTAATCTAGCTAACTCTCAATTATCCCTTTCTCAGCAATTTGTTTACGAAACTATTCTTATTGCAGAGGGACAGGAATCCATTAAAGAAAAACTTACTACTACCGCCAATCGTTTTGAAGAAAACCAAAATAAATTGATTGATGATATTTCTAATACGAAAGATCGTCAGCTACAAACACAAACAGTCATCGTCATGAATCAATGGCAAGGGTTTAGAGGCCAGGTAGATATCCTTCTCTCCGGAAGTGGTCATCAAACGTTAAGCCCCGTTGCCTATATTCAGGGATATCATACTTCATTATTACCGGAGATTAATAGAGTCATTTCATTATTAGAAGAAAACTCAGAAAAAAAGGTAGAAATGATTTATTCCCATCAAATTCTAATTATGCTTGTTAATTTAAGCACCTTCTTATTTGGGCTTTGGGCTAGTAAAAACCATATCGTTGCTCCTCTTACGGAAGTCATTGAAAAAATGAATATGGTTTCAAAAGGGAATGTTCATGTAAAAAAAATTGAAGTTGAACGCCAGGATGAGGTTGGGCAACTCTCTAATTCCTTTAATGTAATGATTTCCACACTAAAGCATTTAGTGACCACAGGTAAAATGCAAAAAGATTTCCTGCCTTCAGATATTTCTAATGAACTTTATGAGGTCAAAACGATTTATCGTCCCTCTGAGTATGTTAGTGGAGATTTTTATAATTACATCTGGATGAAGGAAGAGAATCGATTATATGGATATTTAATCGATGTGATGGGACATGGATTAGGAACCGCCCTTCAAGCATCCAAGTTACATGTTCTTTTTCAACAAGCTACTTCTAAAAGGAATCTTTCTTTAGCCGAGAAAGTTAAATGGGTCAATGAACAATCCGTAGACATTTTTTCAGATGACACATTTGGGACAGGAATGTGCTTTGAATTTGATTTTAATCAAAAAAAGCTGACGTATTGTTCATGTGGAATTAATTACTTAATGGCTAAAACAACAACGTACGACGGCTTGATTAAGACTAAAGGAGCTTTGCTTGGGATTTTAAAAACGATGGATTTTCACCAAGAAACGATTGAGTTTACATCAGGGGATCACTTTTACTTTTTAACCGATGGTCTCTTGGATACTTTAGATGTGAATTTAATCGATTTCAACCTTGGCTTTGAGTCTGTTTTTACCATCCTTCAAAAAGAAGCCGAAAGTGAAACTGTAAAAGATGATGCTTCGGCTATATGCCTGAAAGTACTATAAGGATTATTTCAGAATTATAGACAGTGCTTATTACTTTGTCATTATATTAATCATGTTTCTTCATCAAGAGAAGATACACTAAGCGGAGGGGATTATCTTGAAATTTAAACTAAAGGGGAAATTGATTACAAGTTATATCGTACTTATATCTATTCCATTATTGGTTTTAGCTGTTCTTTCTTATAATATGACTGCGAAATCAATAGAGAAAACGATTGAAAAACAAGTCGATGAAACGACGAAATTAACAGCTGAGTCCATTAATCAAACATTAGATACCACTAAAAGTATTTTAACTCTCTTAAGTCATACACCTGTAATACTTAATGTTTCAGAATCACCGGATGACCAAAAGATCAGTCAAGAAGCTTTTGATTATCTTAAAACTTCAAAAGCAGATAATGGTTCTTTACTAGAGAGTCTTATTATTACAGATACGAAGGGAATCGGTTTTTTAACTGATACAGAGAGCAATGCCTCTTTGGATCTCACTGAAAGAGACTATGTGAAAGAAGCACTGACAGGAAAGCTTGCAGTTAGCGGTGTCATAACTTCTAAGATTTCTAATGAACCCGTTATTGCAATAGCTGCTCCAATTGTTAAAGACAATATGATATATGGCTTGCTTATTGGAACAATAAATTTTAGTAGTATCACTAAGAATGTTGAAGCTATAAAAATTGGTACGTCAGGCTATGGATACATGATTGATCAAAGTGGAATGCTCATCTCTCACCCGGTAAAAGAGAAAATCTTAACAGAAAACCTCTCAGAAACTAGTAGCAGCGAGCTAAACGCATTAGTAGGAAAAATGAAGGCCGGTGAAATAGGTCATGGTTTCTACACTTATGAGGGGGTTTACAAGTACTCATCTTACCACCCTGCTGGAAATGGCTGGACAGTAGCAGCAACTGCTGACTTTGATGATTATATGTCCACTGCTTATAAGATTAGAAATAATTCCATTATTATTACTATCGCTTCACTAATTGTTGCACTTACGATTTCATATTTTATTGCTGTGAGTATTATTAAGCCTATTCGAAAAATGCAGCATGCCATGGAGCTTGCGGGTAACGGAGATCTCTCTATAAAAACAAACATTCAATCAAAGGACGAGCTTGGTGATTTGAGCAACTCGTTTAATTCTATGATCGCTAATCAATTAGGCATTATTAAACAAGTAAAATCTGCTTCAGAGGAGCTTGCTGCTTCTTCAGAAGAAATGGCTGCTTCCACAGAGGAGGTTACAACAGCTTCTAACGAGGTAGCGTTAAATACTCAGCAATTAGCTCAAGATGCTGAAGCAGGAAATCAACATGTGCTAGAGGCTTCTCAAGCATTACTAGAATTGTCTTCCTTAATTCAAATTGCTAAAAACAAAGCCACTACAGCTGACGAGCATTCCCAAGTGACATTTGCCTCTGCCAACGAGGGGAAAGAAACGGTCATTAACGTTATTCATAAAATGGAAAATATTAAACAAAGAACAGAAGAAACAAAGAATCATATCTCTACTTTAGAAAAATATACAACTGAAATTTCCGTTATCACAGACACGATTACACAGATTGCTGACCAAACAAATCTATTAGCACTGAATGCTGCCATTGAAGCAGCTCGTGCTGGAGAAGCAGGAAAAGGCTTCGCGGTAGTTGCGGATGAAGTCCGTAAGCTAGCGGAACAATCGAATAAAGGTGCTACGGAGGTTGCTGCTCTTGTTAAAAAGATTACCGAAACAACCGTTAATACGGTTGTAGCTACAGAACACAACCGTACGGAAGTAGATGAAGGTGTGATAGCTGTAAAGAGAGCTGGCGATGCATTAGAAAAAATCGTATTAGCTGTTCAAAATACTGTAAAAGAAGTTACCGGAATTGTTACGGTAACGGACAATGAAGTAGCTACTTCTGAGAAAATTGTGGAACTTATTAATTCTTTAGCATCCTTTATTGAAAACACCGCTGCAAATGCAGAAGAGGTATCTGCTTCTACAGAAGAAACATCAGCTGCTATGGAAACCATTGCGGCCACGACGGAACAGGTTAACGCAATGGCCCTTGAGCTAAAAGGATCAATTGAAAAGTTTAAACTAGAAGATGGAGAGGACGCATAACCATGAAAAAAGAAATTTCCGTTCAAGACAACCAAGTAATCGTCAGATTGTCAGATTCCATTTATGTAGAAGAAGCCTCTACTTTACGAGATAGTGTACTATCCTACATTGATAAAGGATACTCGAACTTCTTATTGGATTTAACCAACTTACGTTATATTGATAGCTCGGGTCTAGGAGTACTGATTGCCATTCAAAAAAGAACGGCTCAACAAAACGGAACCCTAGTCATAAAAGGACTTAACGGAGCTGTTAAGGAGCTGTTTGAACTAACGCGTTTAACACAGGTGTTTGATATTCAATAGCGATAAGCTGCAAGGTATAATTCCTTGCAGCTTTTTCTTTTGCTTTTACCTTTTAAGGAATTCATGATATGTTAAATAATGGGTGATTCATTTGGAATACATGTTTCTTTATCTAATGGTCGGTGCGATTCTGGCTTTCGTTATCCAAAGCAAGATGATTAACCGGTGGATAAAAGGATTAATTAGTACGTATTATCTGGTGATTACGTTTGTATTTATTAATGGTAGGAGAAATATTGAAGAACAGTATTACGCTGTACCAGTTCCTGATGAATACTGGGATCGGAACTCAGGGTGGGTGTATTTTATCGATGGATTTTTCTTTTGGCCATTAATAGCCATCCTTCTGTTTTCTTATGTAAAATGGATTTTGAACAGTAAAGATACATTCAAAAGGGTATGGATCATCATTAGCATCCTTCCGGTAGGCGGAATTCTGCTCTTCTGCGCATTTTTGTTTGGATTTGGTTACGGATACAGACCTTAATGAGGCTGTGTCTTTTTTTAAAGCTGTTTTCGCATAGTTTGTTGCTATTCGTAATTGTCTCAAACACTTTTTCTATGCTGCTTCGTGGCATCTTTTCTCCTCAATACAAAGAAAACAGCACTATAATCGGTTTAGGAAACAGTTCAAAGTATTTATATTGCAACGAAGTTTACGAAAAGAGCCTTTTTTAAATAGTTGGATAGGGGCCTACATACATATGAAAAACAAAAATAGAAATATCCTCTTGCTAATCGGTATCATCTTTGTTGCCTTTAATTTAAGACCTTCTATTACATCCGTCGGTCCAGTCATTCGCTTTATTCGTGAAGATACTGGAATTTCTAACAGTTTAGTAGGGTTGCTAACGACACTTCCACTTGTAGCCTTTGCCCTACTCTCCCCTCTTGCTCCAAAAATTGCGAAAAAACTTGGAATGGAGCGAACGGTTTTAGTTGCGCTTTTTGTATTAGCTATAGGAATTTTTATTCGCTCGATTGATTTTCTAATATTATTATTTGTTGGTACTGGGTTAATGGGGATAGGAATTGCCATTTGCAATGTGTTGCTTCCAGGGATTGTAAAACAAAATTTTCCTACAAAAGTTGGGATGATGACCGGTTTATATACCGTATCATTGGCCATATGTGCAGGAATTGCACCTGGGATTAGTGTACCTCTTTCACAGAGCCTTGGAATGGGCTGGAAAGCCTCCCTGGGTGTATGGGTTTTTCCTGTTGTAGTAGCTATAGTAATTTGGATTCCACAGATTATAAAGAAAAATTCCGGAAGGCAAAAAACCAGATTAACTGTTACTAACGGTGATTCACTATGGAAATCTCCACTAGCTTGGCAGGTTACCCTATTTATGGGTCTGCAATCGACGGTTTATTTCTGCTTCGTTGCTTGGCTTCCAGAGATATTAAGTGGACACGGAATTAGCATGACGACTGCTGGGTGGATGGTATCCTTGCTTCAGTTTTCAGGTCTCCCAGTGAATATCCTAATTCCTATTCTTGCTGATCGACTTCCTAATCAGAGAGCCCTTGCATTCTGGATTGGAACGGTTTGCTGCTTAGGCTTACTAGGGATTTTACTTGGAGGAAATATGATCATCTTAACTGCGAGTATTATCTTAATTGGAGCATCAACTGGAGCTGCACTAAGCCTTGCACTAACCCTTATCGGTCTACGCTCGGCAAGCTCTTCTCAAGCTTCTGACCTTTCTGGAATGGCTCAATCCATTGGATACCTTTTAGCTGCACTCGGTCCCATTGTACTCGGAGTCCTATTTGATGTTTTACAATCATGGACACTCCCACTTGTATTATTAATCGTTATTTCCATTGTCATGACCATGGCTGGTGTTGGGGCAGGAAGAAATGAGTTTGTTTTGCAAAAGTCAGAGTCTAGCAATCTGCCTATGACATAGGGTAGCCCCTTGGTAGTAAAAAAAGCGATTGGGTTTTGTTCCCAAACCGCTTTTTTTGGCACTATTAGTTTTTAAAGCCTGTATAAATGTGAATGGCATCTCTGAGGAATTCTGCTGTACCGGGCTGCTCCTTATCGTAGTAAGCAGTAAATCTCTCATCATCTACATACATTTGAGCAAGACCCGCATGTGCCTCTTTACTATACTCAGTCCAGTATTGTGAGATCCACTGTCTATGGAGATCAGCCGCTTCCTGAGCTAGGCTACTTCCCGGATCTCCTGTCACAAAAGCTTCTGCTAACCTTTCATGTATTTTATTAGCTAGTTCCGTCGCCTTATCAAATTGCTCCTTAGACATGTTCTTCATTTTCGCATTAGACTGGTCAACTTTCTCGTTTCCATACTTCTCTCTAATTTCTTTCCCATATTTTTGTTCATTATCTTCTATTAACTTCTGTTTGAATCCTTCAAACTTTTCTTGATCACTCATCGTTATTCTCCCTTCTGATGAAGCTATTGTCTTTTCTACATTTTCAATGAGTAAATTAAGCTGTTCCCTTTTCTGAAGCAGCTCTTTTCGATGTTCCTGGAGGGCATTTACTCGATCAAAGGAGGGTTCCGTGATGATTTTTTGAATACTATCAAGACTAACACCTAATTCTCGATAAAATAGAATTTGCTGCAAACGGTCCACTTCTGCTTCTCCGTATACTCGATACCCTGATGAGTTGATTCTCGCCGGCTTGAGAAGTCCAATCTCATCATAATATCGAAGGGTTCGTGCACTAACCCCAGCTAATTTTGCTAACTTTTGAACGGTGTATTCCATGTGTTTCCCCTCCTCTTAATTAGTAGGATAAACGTTGACGTTGCGTGAAGGTCAATGGGGTTTTGATATTTTTTTGTTTTATTTTTTTAGATATGTATTTGTAGTGAATATTGGAGTTTAACCCTCGTATTTTGTCGAATAATCGATATATCTTGAAATTCGTGCATATATTTAGGAATTTGTTACATATAATTTCTTTTTTGTTACATATATGTTCAAATTCGTGCATTTCCCAAGAATTTTTGCAATTTATAGAAGGATTTCAATATCAGATTAACGAATATCTACTAAAAATTCAGATTGGAGTGATGTAAATGATTATAAAACCAAAGAGAGTTCCACTTTTTTTAAGGAAATTAAGAGCCCTTCAAAAAAGACTCCCTCAAAATCATCCAAAACTGCCACTTATTTTAGAAGAACTCAGCAAAAGAGAAGCTGGTTATAAAGGTGAATCATCATTAGATTACCACCTAAGCTTCTTAGACCCAAATCAATACTTTATTTTCCACGATTTACGCCTTCGCTTTCAGACTCACTATTTCCAGATGGATATTCTAATAGTATCAAGAAGCTTTATCGTTATATTAGAGGTAAAGAACATCGCAGGCTCACTATTCTTTGATACAATTTTCAACCAACTTATTCGAACAAAGGACGGTGTTGAAACAGCATTTCAAGATCCTTTAATCCAAATTCAGCGCCAGGAATCAAATCTAAAGAACTGGCTTTTAAATAAGCAAATCCCCGATATGCCAATTTTCTCTCTAGTCGTCATTAGTAATCCTCATACCATCATTCGTACTCCACCAAAATATCATTATCTTAATTACAAAATAATTCGCCCAGAAATAATTTCCAATAAAATCAACCACTTTGAAATCACTTCTGAGGAAGTCATTCTAACAGAAAAAGAGCTAAAAAAATTGGCAAAAATGATTAACAAGGAGGATACTGTTTTAGATTCTCCAATATTAGAAAGATTTCAAATTGATTCCTCCGAGCTAAGAAAAGGTGTTTTCTGCAATAGTTGTGGATTTCTCCCTATGATCAGAACACATGGTAGTTGGTATTGTCCAAGCTGCAAAACATACTGTAAAAACGGACATTTACAAGCTCTGAATGACTATCGACTACTTGTAAGTAATGAAATAACAAATATGGAGATGAGAAAATTCTTAATAATCTCATCTCGTGCTAACACCACAAGATTGCTACAATCAATGAACCTATCCTTTATTGGAAATAATAAAGGACGTATCTACCAACTCCCCTACTTCAATGACTCCAAATAAAAAGAAGCCCACCCGGACTTCTACTCATACTTCCTATCTTCCTCCAACAACCCTTGAGACCACTGTTCTTTTGGTAATGGAGTGACAATCTCGATTAGGTTTCCTTCTGGGTCGCGAAGGTGAGCGGTTCGGATCCCCCACTCTGGTCGATCATTTACTTCAGCCACTAAGGAAACGCCCTTTGCCCTAAGCCTACCAACAACTGCTTCCATATCATCAGTTCTAAAAATTAGCGCAAAGCGGTCTTGAGCTTCTACATTCGAAGGGAGATGCTCTGTCCCTAAGGTTTCAGCCATTTCGTCCTTGCTAAAAATTGCAAAGGATCCACCGTCTTCTGCTTCAAAGCTAGCATAGCCACCGCCTAATTCTCCCCATGAAACACGGAACTCGAGAATATCCCTATAAAATAAAAAGCATTCATCAAAGTTTGTAA
The DNA here is from genome assembly GCF_042865285.1 of Cytobacillus spartinae. Lineage (NCBI taxonomy): Bacteria > Bacillati > Bacillota > Bacilli > Caryophanales > Bacillaceae > Cytobacillus > Cytobacillus spartinae. Next base: position 73,864 of record NZ_JBIACK010000003.1, read on the forward strand.
CTAACAGACGAACATTATCCAGCTTTAGCATGAGGAGTCCCCTATTCTATGTATTGTTTTCGAACTCTAGAATTCTTTCCCGAACAAATGCCGGAACGGGTTGAGATTTTTTCGTATGAGGGTTATAACTTACATAAATAATTTCCGCTAGTAAAAGTGGATCTGTCTCACCCTCCCGAGTAATTTTGAAGTTCATCGTCATACTCGAACTTCCAATTTTACTTACACGACACCAGATTGTTAACCAATCATTCAACTGTGCAGACCTTTTGTACTCCAAAGTGGACTTTGCTAGTACAAAGTCAAACTTCCCTTCCTCTGCAAGCTTCACAATATCAAACTGCAACCCCTCTTGGAAATACTCTGATACTGCTGCATCTATATACGTTAAGTAATGGGCATTAAAAACGATTTTTTGCCCGTCGATTTCTGAATAACGAACTTTAAGCTGATGACTAAAACGGTAAGTATCTTCCACTTTCCCACCTCACTTTTTATCACTATTATAAATTATTCTAACTTTTCAGACAACTAACCTCATTCGAAAAAAAGCCCCTTCTATACGAAGAGACTTGGTCAATCGTTGCCCATAGCACCTTTGACATCATATAGACTTAGATCTAGTTCTGTATCTAAACCCAACGAGAGTTTTGCAAATTCCGAACCAAGATAAGGACCACTTGTTAACCCGGAAGCACCTAGACCATTTGCTACTAGCAGATTTTCTACCTCTGGAACAGCTCCGATTACAGGTAAAAAGCCCGGCGTAAACGGTCGGAATCCTACTCTTGTTTCAAGTAGGGTACTATCAGATAATCCTGGTGCAACCTCTAACGCTTTACTTAAAATCCCACTGACTCCTCCTGCTGTAACTCTAGTGTCAAACCCCTTTTCATCCTCATGCGTTGAACCTACTACCACTCTTCCCTCATCAAACGCAAGGATATATTGATTATTAGGAGGCATGACAACTGGCCACTTGCTCGTATCCATCTTTTCTATTTCAAGGTGAATAATTTGTGCTTTTTGTGGATTCACCTTAAAGTGAACTCCTAACGGCTCCAATAGTTCTTTGGACCATGCACCGCCCGTAACAAGAACCTTTTCTGCTACAAACTTCCGGTCATTTACTGAAACACCGATTACATTTTTTCCCTCAAGCAAGAGATTTGCATCCCCCTGAATGAAGGTTGCTCCATGCTTGATTGCCGATCGAACAAGGGCATCGCGAAGAGATCTTCCATTTACCCGGGCACCCCCACTCACGTAAACAGAGCCAAACTCCTCTGATAATGGCGGAAATAGCTCTTTCGTTTCCATCGGGGTAAGTATTTTAACCTCTCCAATTTCAGGTGCGTCTTCACGTCTTTTTATGGCTCGTTCCGCCATTTTCTCTAATTTGTCTGTATCGGTAAGAAGACTTATTGCCCCCACTCGCCTATAACCAGTTTCCGTTTCACCGTCTTCTTCTAACTGCTTTATTAATACTGGATAGTATCTTGCTCCACCTTTTACTAATTCGTACCACGCTTTGTTACGTCGCTGTGAAATCCATGGACAAACAATCCCGGCTGCGGCATCTGTAGCCTGTCCACGATCTTGGCGGTCAACAAGAGTTACACGAACTCCAGACTTCGCTAGATGGTACGCAGTAGACGCACCTAGAATTCCTGCTCCAACTACAATCATATGTTTCATTCATAACACCTATTTCTTTTTCTATTCATGTTAAGTCTACACAAACTTATAAGGAAAGAAAAACTCTACTAAGAGAAATGTATAAAATTCTTTTCTAAAATGTTTAACAAGTCTATTAAAAGGTATACAAATAATAGAACGTTACAATTACAAGGAGGAGTTAAGATGAAAAAAGCAACAAAACTTTTAGCACCTACTCTAGCACTTGGAATGGTTTTTGGAGCAAGTAGCTTTTCTGCCAATGCCGAGACAGTAACGATTGAATCTGGCGACACGCTCTGGGGTATTGCTCAAGAACATAATGTCACAGTAGATGAATTAATGTCTATGAATAGTGACTTAGATCCTCGTGCTATACCAGCTGGTACTGAAATTCAAATTAGTGAAAGCAAAAATAATGATAATGAGAATGTAGTTAGGCACGTTATTCAGCCTGGAAATACACTAAATGATATTGCGGCAATTTATGAGGGAGTTTCAGTAGATGATTTATATGCATTAAATCCAGATATTGACCCTTACGCATTGGTAGTTGGTGATGAAATCGTAGTGGTGGACTATACTAGAGAATCTACTAACGACCCTAATGTTGTGTATCATACCGTACAACCTGGAAATACTTTTTACAATATAGCTAGTGTCTATGATGGTGTAACGGTGAACGATTTAATAGAAGCTAATCCAAATGTAGATATTTACTCATTAACCATTGGCTCAGAGATTGTTATTCCACTAGAGTAATTCTATTAAAATCCTGTATCTTTGATACAGGATTTTTTCATGTAAAGGCTTCTTTCGTAAACTTTGTTGCTATTTAAGTACTTTAAACTGCTTTTAAACGGATTATGGTGCTGTTTTCTTTATTTCGGGAAGAAAAAAAGTCACGGAGCAGCTTAGAATCCGTGTTGAAGACACTATACGAATAGCCGCAATTTATTCGAAAACAGCCTATGTAAAAAAAACTTTCATTTAGAATCTCGAAATATATCAAGTATTAACAATTTATGTTAATATAGATTAGCTAGAATCATATTGTTTTAATATTAGGAGGAACGGACTTATATGGATTTATTATCATCTGGCGCATTGATTGCTCTATTAAAAATCATTGCGATTGATATTATCCTTTCAGGGGACAACGCCATTGTTATTGCGATGGCAACGAGAAATCTACCGAAGGATCTTCAACACAAAGCGATTCTTTGGGGAACTGCTGGAGCTGTCTTTTTACGTATTTTCTTTGCAATGATTATTGTTTATTTGTTAAAAATACCTTTTGTAACGCTAATAGGTGGCGTTTTACTATTATGGATTGCATATAAGGTACTTGTCCAGGGTGAAGAGGAAACAAATATTGAGTCTCATAGTGGATTAAAGCAAGCGATTTGGACAATCGTTCTTGCTGATGCAGTTATGAGCCTTGATAACGTTGTTGCTGTAGCAGGTGCTGCTCACGGTCATATCGGGATGATTGCACTTGGAGTATTTATTAGTATTCCTATCATGATTTTCGGTTCAAAGTTTATTGTAAGAATGCTAGAGAAATATCGTTGGATTGGATATGTTGGATCAGGGATTCTAGCTTTTACTGCCGGTGAAATGATTATGGGTGAAGAAAAATTATTACACCTTCTAGGCATCTCACATGGACCAATTACTTATTTGATTATATCTGTGTTAACAATTGCTGTATTACTAGTTGGATATCTATCAAATAAAAAATCTGCGGTGGTTCATGAAGAAACTCAACAGCAACAAGCTCAGTAAAGTTTTAAAAGTGCTTAGTCATCTAAGCACTTTTTTTACACTTTAACAGCCCTTTTTTTTAGCTACAGTAAAACTAAACTAGCTATCACTTATCCTTAATACCCAATCAACAGCCTCTTCCAAGTTCTCCGCCACAAAGTCGGGGGCAATCTCGCTCCATTTTCCGTAATATTCATCATTCCTGTATCTTTCATATGTTACTGTTCCTACTCCGGTCTTGACTAATACTTTCAAACAACCGGCTTCATTGGCAGCAAGTAAATCAGTCCACCTATCCCCTATTACGACGCAGTTCCTCAAGTCTAACTTATATTCTCTAGCAGCTTTCTCTAACATTCCTGCAGATGGTTTTCTACAGGCGCACCCCTCATGATGCTGGTGAGGGCAAAGGTACACGCCATCAAAACCAAACGCTACTAATTCTCTTTCAAAGTCCTCCCTTTTAGCTTCTCCTTTCGATATGACAGGTTGATTGGTAAACGAGAAAACAAGCTTTCCGGCACCTTTTAATTGATTAATAGATGCCTTAGTAAATGAGAAAATCTGAAACTCACCTGGAAGAATGACCTCTTCATTGCCACCGATTGTTCCATCACGGTCTATAAATACTGCTTGAATAGAATTCACCATACTTTCCACCTCATAACTACGTTTATTCTAGATTCTCTAAAAAAATCCCCCTTTCTATGTTTAAAATAAAGTGCGAAACTTAATTTAACTATTAATGGAACCATATTCCATACGTAATCGTCTAACGTTTGGAATGGAGGGAATTGAATGTATATAGAAAAGAGTAAAGATTATTCATCTTCAAACAAAGTAACTCTTTTACCAAAGGAGGAACAGCTCGTTTGGCTAATGGAGGAATATGGGGATATGGTCATACGACTAGCTTATACGTACGTTAAACAGCAGCAACTAGCAGAAGATATATCCCAAGAAGTTTTCATCAGTTGTTATCAAAATTTGAATCGATTTCAGAATAGATCTACTTATAAAACATGGTTGTATCGAATTACAGTCAATAAGTGCAAGGATTACTTAAAAAGCTGGTCTTTTAAAAATATCCAATACAAGGACATCATAAGTTCATTTTTAATGAGTACTACTCCTTCAGCAGATTCAGCCTTTATATATTTGGAAGAGAAAGAAGATCTATTTGAAAAGGTATTAACTCTCCCGGTTAAATTTAGGGAGATCATTATTCTTCATTACTATGAAGATCTTTCAGTCAATGACATATCTGAACTGCTGGGCCTTAATTTAAATACAGTTAAGACGAGGCTTCATCGAGCAGACATTCATTAAAATTGACTTTTGAGGAGGACCTTCTTTATGAAAGATAAACTTAAATATCCTGAAAAAATTAACAGCCTTCATTTTAAAGAGAAAAATAAAGAGAACGTTTTAAACGCTGTTCGAAATGAAGTTTCTGAACAAAAAGGGATTAAGACACACTCCTTTTTTCGTAGAAAGAAAATAGCTTATTCAAGTATTGCTGCAATTGCATTATTTGCTCTATTTATAGGCGCCTCCTATTTTTCACCTGCAATGGCAAAGGTCACTGCAAAAATTCCTTACTTTAGCCTTTTCATCAAACAGGAGGAATACAAATATGCGGTAGATGTAGTCATAACCAATGTAATAAATGATCATAAATACAAAGTCCGTGATTTAGAAACTTCGGTTAATAAAAGAGAAATTACGCTTGAGATTGTTGGAACTAAGAGAGAGATTAAGCAACTGGAAGACGAAGTGATTCATAATATTAATGAAGCCTTAGTTGCTAATAATTTTGGGAAATTTAATATTGCTGTAAAAAAATATGATGGACCTGTTCAAGTACCATATGAATATACAGAAGAAGATAAGAAAAATATCAAAGATACCGAGGAACTACAAAGTAAGCTTAGCAAATTATTAGAGAAAGAAAATTACGTTATGGCCTTCCCAATGGAAGTAAGAATTAATAGTATTGAAAACTATATCTTTGTTGCGATACCAAAAACAGAAAAAAGAATCGATGAGTTAGAAGAATTGTTACTAACGACATCCAAAGAATATGGAGATGATTTTAAGCTAGACATTCGAAGAATCGATATGGAAGCTCGCGCTCAAGAGGAAAGATGGGATAAAACTGGGGTTATTCATATTATTAGCTCAGGACTAATGCAGAACGAGAGCTTTAAAGTAACGGGGTTCTCATACTCCTTCCATCCCCTTCCGCTACAAATTAAAATCAAGACATCTGTAAAAGCTTCAGACCCAGAAGCGAAAGAGTTGGTCGAACGAATTGAAGAGGAGATTCATGAATTCATACAAAATGATGAGAAAAATAAAGACATACGTAACGATCCTTATGAGGTAAAGATTTATAGTAAGGATAAGAAGAGAATAAATTAGACTACGGTGACAAGCACATCGACCAGTGTGCTTGTTTTTTTAATACGGTTATATCTTATAATGACTAAAAAAGGAGGTATTTCGTTTGCTAAAAAAAATTCACATTACATACCATAAATCGTGACCAAATGATCGAAGTGACCCAACAGGTTCAAGATTTTGTTTCTGAGTATCAAATAAAGAGTGGTGCAGTCATTGTATACTGTCCTCACACAACCGCTGGAATCACCATCAATGAAAATGCTGATCCAGATGTAAAGCGAGACATGCTAAGAAGGTTTGACGAGGTATACCCTTGGGATCATGAACTAGATCGACATATGGAAGGAAATACAGCTGCACATATGAAAGCAAGTACGGTCGGGGCATCCCAACATATAATTGTTACAGACGGTAGATTATTGCTAGGGACCTGGCAGGGAGTGTATTTCTGTGAATTTGATGGTCCTCGAACTCGTAGCTTTTATGTGAAACTTACATAGGTTTTAACTCCTACCTCACTACAAGTGGGGTTTTTGTTTTGCTGAAGCATAATAATTGGAATCCACTTCAATTTTTTGTAAAATAAGAACATATATTATTTAGAAAACCGAAATAATTAGACAGGTTTTAGCCAAAAAAAGAGGGGATTTTAAAATGAGTGCACCATTAGTAAAAGAAGCACCTCAATTTAATGCGAATAAAGAAAGAATATGGACACGGGATTTTGTCCTGATCTGTTTGTCTAACTTTTTTATTTTCTTAGGATTCCAGATGACACTGCCAACAATTCCTCTTTTTGTCGAACAATTAGGAGGCAATGATCAATTAATAGGTGTGGTTGTCGGGATCTTTACGTTTTCTGCATTATTGATAAGACCATATGCTGGCCACGCGCTAGAATCCAGAGGGAGAAAATTTATCTATTTACTCGGGCTCGGAATATTTGTTATTTCAGTTGGCTCATTTGGGGTAGCAGCAAGTCTGGTCTTTCTATTTATGATGAGGATTGTCCAAGGAGTAGGTTGGGGACTTTCCACGACAGCTTCTGGAACTATTGCAACAGATTTAATTCCGCCTTCAAGAAGAGGTGAAGGCATGGGATATTATGGCTTGTCAGGAACATTGGCTTTAGCATTTGGTCCATCACTTGGGCTAGCTCTAACTGGGTATATTTCGTTCACACAATTATTTATCATTTGTGCAGCATTAGGATTAATGGCATTGTTTTTATCATCAAGGATACGTTTCCAAAAGACTGAGAAAAAAGAAACAACACAAAAAAAGAAATGGGACATTTATGAGAAATCAGCCCTCCCTCCTTCTATTCTGTTATTTTTTATTACCGTAACCTTTGGTGGGATTGCTTCCTTTTTGCCCCTATTTACAGCGCAAAAAGGAATCGAAGGAATAGAGTGGTATTTCTTTTTATTCGCTATTAGCTTAATGGCTTCAAGGCCGTTCGCTGGTAAGATGTATGATCAAAAAGGACATAAAGTGGTTTTTCCTTTTGGAGCAATATGTATTTTTATAGCTATGATCCTTCTAGCCTGGATTCCAAACAGCTTCGTTTTATACATAGCAGCAGTCTTATACGGTCTCGGCTTTGGTTCTGTTCAACCAGCCTTACAAGCATGGTCCGTCCAATCTGCTTCCATGAATCGTAGAGGAATGGCAAACGCGACTTTCTTTTCTTTCTTTGATCTTGGGGTTGGTGTTGGTGCAATAGTATTTGGGCAAATTGGCTATTGGTTTGGGTATAGTAGCATCTACATGACAGCTGCAGCATCTGTGTCTATATCCATTGTCCTCTACTATACAACTCTAGGAAAGAATCGGTTAAAGGCACAAAGTTAGATAAAACTACAAGAGAACCCCTAGGCAACTTAAGCCTAGGGGTTCTTCTTTTTTACTATTATGATTCTGCTGCAACTTTCGGTGCTACTTGATTTCCTGTAGGTAGTTCTTCCTCTTGCTTCGCTCTCTTGATAAAGAATGCTAGTGCTAGTGCTACACAAGATATGAATGTAGCGACAAAGAAAGAATAATTAATTCCGTCTAACATCGCTTTCATCATAATCTCTTGCTGCATTTGGGCCATTGCTGCCTCAGTAGGTTGGCCTGTTAAACCTTTCATTGCCTCTTCTCCCAATATAGTAGCTTGGGATTCAGTTCGATTGGACATCACTGTAACTAATAAAGCAGTACCAATTGCTCCTGCAACCTGGTTTAACGTATTATTCATGGCTGTACCGTGTGGATAAAATCTTGTTGGTAATTGGTTTAAGCCATTTGTAGATACCGGCATCATAACCATAGACATCCCGAACATTCTCACAGCATGCAAAATCATAATGAAATTATAAGTGGTTTCTTGTGTTAACGTACTGAAAATATAAGTGGTTGCCGTTGTAATGGTTAAACCAACGATGGCTAATAATCGTCCACCGAACTTATCGAATAGTTTCCCCGTAATCGGAGACATAATGGCCATAGCTAATGCTCCAGGAAGCATCATTAACCCCGCATCAAAAGGAGAAATCCCTCGGATGGTTTGAACATAAATCGGAATTAATAGCATTCCTGAGAACATCGCCATATTCATAAACATCGTAATCGCTGATGATAAAGCAAACATTGGGTACTTATAGATCGTGAAGTTAAGCATTGGTTTTTCTTGTTTTAGTTGACGTAGAATAAACCATATTAAAGAAATAAAGCCAATTACAGCTGTTAAGTAAACATGAGGACTATCCCATCCCTTACTCCCAGCAGAACTGAATCCGTACAAAATCCCACCGAACCCTACACTAGACAATACAAGTGAAAATATATCCAGTCGAAGATCCACTTTTTCCTTTTTATCTTTTAGTAAAAAGAATCCGATTAATAAAACTGCAAAAGCAATTGGCGTAACAAAGTGGAAAAGCATTCTCCAATAGTAGTGTTCAATAATCCATCCAGACAAAGTTGGACCAATAGCTGGTGCAGCCATTAAGATTAGTCCGAAAATACCCATTGCTGTTCCACGCTTCTCAATTGGAAAGCTAACTAACATTACGTTCATTAAAAGAGGCATCATAATCGCTGATCCAGCTGCCTGCAGCATTCTTCCTGCTAAAAGAATTGGGAAGATATGAGCTGCACCTGCAATTACTGTACCCAATGTAAATAAAATCATGGCCGCTAAGAACAGTTTGCGAACAGAGTACTTTTGAATTAAGTAGGCAGTGGTAGGAATTAAAATACCATTTACAAGCATAAACCCTGTTGTTAGCCATTGAACTGTCGCAGCTTCAATATTTAAATCTTCCATAATGGAAGGTAATGCAATATTTAATAATGTATTATTTAAGAACGCAATAAAAGCACCAATCATCAACACAGCAATAATGCCGTATGGTGGACGATCAGTCTGTTTTATAGACTTATCCATTGTTGTTTCCCCCTGTATACTGTTGGTTCATATTTTTATACCTATATTCCACATAGACAATATAATATACCAACAGTTCAATTTATGCAATTAAAAAAATATCCCTTATTTTCGGGGTTTGTATAATGTGAGGAAATCATGTAATATAATTTTTATACAGGTAGTTCAACTTAAATGATAGGTGATGAAATGAACGATAGGAAACAGCATGTAATAAAAATGTCACATCAATTATTTATCGATAAAGGGTTTCAGGCAACGTCCATTCAAGATATTTTAGACTATAGTGGAATTTCAAAGGGAACGTTTTACAATTACTTTTCATCAAAAAATGAGTTATTCATTGACCTTTTTAAGACCATCTACAGACAAATGGAAAAACAACGAAATGAGTTACTTATTGGTCAGCAACCTTCTGATATAAATATTTTTGTTAAGCAAATTGAATTGCAGCTTCAAAGCAATCGTAGAAATAAGTTAGTAACTCTTTTTGAAGAAGTACTTGTTTCGAATGATGAAGACCTTAAGCAGTTCATAAAAAATGGTCAACTCAGAATGATTCGTTGGTTATACAGTCGGTTCATTGATATCTTCGGTGAAGATAAAAAACCATACTTACTAGACTGTGCTGTAATGTTTATGGGGATTCTTCATCATAATATAAAATATTATTCGATGGCATATGATTCGAAAGTTGATATCTATCAAGTTGTTCAATACAGCGTCAATCGAGTTGTTACCATCGTTAGTGATGTGTCAGCTTCACGTGAACAGTTACTACAGCCAGATGCACTTTACAACTGGTTGTCAGATTGCATTAAAGCGGATCAGCATTTTCATCAAAAAATGAATGATACTATTATTACGTTAAAAAAATCCTTTATGCAAAACGAAGAACAGGACAGATTTATTGAGTTATTAGACTTCATAAATGATGAAGTGTTTCATGCAAAGAAACCTCGTAAGTTCCTAATTGAAAGTGCAATTTCTTCATTAAAAAAGGAACAGAGTTTAAATCAAAATGAAGTCTCTAATCTTGAACAACTCATCACTGAGTATTTTGGTCAACTGGAGAAGTCTGTTGAAGCATAAAGAACAAAAAACTGAGCCTAATTTGGCTCAGTTTTTATATTATATGGATTCTATAACAATCCTTGATTAGCCTGTGAAGTTCTAATTTCAACTGTAAGAGAACCATTTTTGGTATAAGCTTTGATTAGTAAAGGAACTCCCGTTGTATTTTCAAATCTAAAGTCAAGTCCCCCATATGAAACAGTCGCATCTCTACCTTCAGGGACATACCCAACTGATAAGGAATGGTTGTGATGTTCAATGTAGGATACGCCCAGCTTATCAATGGCATTATATAAAGTGGATGATGTTTGACAAATGCCTCCACCGATTCCCATGACAAGTTTTTTATTTACAATTTCTTCTGCTGGTTGATACCCATGTGCTGCATCGCTTGGCCCCACCGTTGTATTAAAAGAAAAGGCATCTCCAACTCCAAGAATAACATTGTTGATTGCTTCCGCAGATAACTCGATATTCTTTGTTCTACCAGCCACTCCACTATTAAAGTAGGTTGTATACGAGGCTACCACCACTTCATTTAATTGTGGGACTTCTTCTTGCTTATAACCGCTCTCTTTTACATAAAGAGGCAGTTTTACATCCCCACCTTTTAACGAAGCAGTCATAATCTGCTCAACTAATTCTGCCTCTTCCAAGATTACTTCAGGGTTTCCTTTTATGACCTTACCATCAGCGCCAATCTTATCTAGGACCATTCGTTGGTCATATCCAGACTCTGTTTGGGTCCCTCGAGCTAGTTCCCTTGCCCAATTCGTTATCTCCTGTTTATATTTCTCACTATCGGCTAAAAAACCTAATTCAGCCGGCATAAAAGTCCTTACCAATTCATTGGTAATAGGATCAAACACATTAACAACAGCTGGTTTTTCTGCTTCCTTTTTGAGTTCTGCCCTCTCTTTATTCCATTGTTCTTCCTTCTGTTGATACGTATCGATCTGTTTCTCTAAGTCAGCCACCTTCTCCTCAAGCTTTTCCAGCTTTTCTAACTGCTCTACTTTTTCCTCATCCTCTGCACAACCGGTTAATGCCAATAAACAAACCATTGAAAGTGAAAAAAAGATCCATTTCAGTTTCCCCATTTTTCCCCCATCTTTTCTATATAATCTTTTAAAACAACCTTTATATATTATTGATCTCACCTCTAAAAGGTGTGAATCACATACCTAGATTGTATTCGGATGGGGATTTCCATATTACGCCATTTTTATTTTAAACAAGTTATTTTTTTGTTAAATACAGGTAACAAAACTTTCGTTGTCTACGACTAATATAGTGGAGGTGTAAGATGAGAAAGCTTTTCGTTATTTTAATACTAAGTACTTTTTATTTATATGGTTGTGTTCAGTCTAATTCTGAGTCACAGGTAGAACCTAAAACGAAAACTGTAACTACGAAGAATCCAGATGCAGAAGAAACATTAAGACTTAATGAAAATGCTGATATTTTTCAATGGGATGGGTTAATTTATCAAACGGGTATTACCTGGGTTGATGACCTTCAATTAACGAAAAATGAGTTAGTAGGAGAAATTACGAGTATTTTTGAAGACGATCCAAAATCCTTTAAAAACGGGATGGCAAATCAATTACCTTTGGGGACTAAGATCTATTCAACAAAAGAACAAGGGATTTTGATTGTTGAACATGACGGGAAAACAAAGTATTATTTGGCTTTAGTAGAAGGTTAAATAGAAAAAATGCACTACTGTGAGCTTGAGTAGTGCATTTCGTGGGTCCAGATGAAGTTATTTTAAGACTAAATTCATTTTTCGACTGAGGTTTTTCATTCCCTTCTTTTCGTAAAAGGAGATTGCCTTCTCATTAAATTCCCATACATTTAGTTCTAAATCTGACGCACCTACTGTTTTAGACCATTCTACACAAGCGTCAAAAAGGGCCGAACCTATCCCAGTCTTTTGCACATTGCTACTTACTCCAAAATCACTCATATAAGCATATTTTCTGGGAGTCATGGAGTCAAACGGAGGGGAAACCTTAATATCCATAATGGCAAAACCTACTATTTCATGATTTATTTTCGCAACAAAGATTTCGGCATCTTGACTCTCCAATAACTCTTTAAAATAACTCCTTGGCATGACCGGATCCACTTTTCTAAAAATGTACGGTAATGCTTCAGCGTGCAAGTCTTGTCCTTCTTTAACAATACTATTTACAGCATCAAAATCTTCCGGCTTAGCAACATCAATCGTTATATTCAACTTTCATTCCCCCATGTTAACGAATATGTATTGTATTTATAATAAACTACAAAAGGGAATAATTGGAGATATGTTTGAAGGCCTCGACCTTATATGTTGTAAAATTGCTTTATAGTATGGATGAAGGTCAAAGCTTGGCTATTTACATATAGGAATATCCTTCAAATCGAGGATGAAAGACAAAATTTGCTTCTCAGCTTAATAATTGTCTTTCACGGCTTCGATGAAGGACAAACTTTACTAAGATCACGTTCGAATTGTCTTTCATAACGATGATGAAGGACACACCCTACTAAAAATCACATTAAAATTGTCTTTTATAACCACGATGAAAGCACACAGCCCATCTATAAGTAAAAAGATGTCCTCCATAACTTGCATGGAGAACATCTCTTATATCAAGAATATATATAAATCGGCCTTCAAAACCATTAACGAGAAAGTCACTTAAGAATTTCTACAACACCTAACCCAAATCCCTCTCCCCTAAATGCTCCTGCCTGTTCATAAACCTTACGACCCGACTATTATCTTTAATCTGTAGGAGGTGAAATCCTGTATCTCCTGTTGGAAAGACAAATTCAGAATTAATCGGTTGTTTTAAGAATGCTTTTATGAAGTTTGAAATGAGCCCTCCATGCGACACAATGGCGACTCTATTCAAACCACTATACTCAGTTACAATTTTACTAAAAACAGCTTCTGCCCGATAACGGAACTGTAACTCTGATTCTCCATCCTGAATAGGTATATGCGCTGGTCTTCCGCCTTTAGGTATTGGAAACTTTACCAGGGCTTCATCTTTCTTTAATCCCGCAAGTATTCCGTTGTTATACTCCATAAGATCCTGTTCTTCAACGCACTCACATCCGACGATGTCTTGTAAAATGAATGCTGTTCTGCGTGCTCGAATCAAAGGGCTTGTTAAAATGACATCTGGCGGAAAATGTTTGTAAATATATTCCGCCATTTTAAAAGCCTGACGCTCTCCTAAAGCCGTTAAAGGATAGTCTGCCCTACCTTCATGTACTCCTAACAAATCTGCTTCAGACTGCCCATGTCTTATGACTAATAATTCCAATGTTCATGTACCTCTTTTCTTACACTTCTATCGATTATTTTCCAAAAACAGTTCTGTATAATTGAATAACAACAATTGGAACTAAAGCTAAAACATAAATAGTACCGAATTGTGTAGCATTTAGACTCGCAATTTCAAATACCCCCATCAGCGGTGGTAAAAGTAAGACTAAGTGTAACAGTACGACTCCAATAATGACTGCAAACCATAAATACTTATTTGAGAAGAATCCGATTTTAAACAACGATTGGTTACTTCTAGAGTTAAACCCGTGGAATAACCTCGCTAAGCATAGTGTCGAAAAGGCCATCGTACTAGCCACCATCGAATCTCCCGAAGATAGTCCAATGTGAAAAGCAATTAAGGTTGAGATAGCAATAATAATCCCTTCAATCGTTACTCGTCTAGCAAAGGACTTGTTCAAAAGTGGTGTTTTTATATCTCTTGGTTTTTCCTTCATAATCTTTTTGTTGTGTGGTTCAAGACCGATCGCAATAGCCGGTAAACTATCTGTTAAAAGGTTAATAAATAACAGGTGGACTGCTGCGAACGGAACGGGCAACGCTAAAAAGGAAGCATAAAGGACAGATAGAACTCCCCCCATATTTCCCGCTAATAAAAACTTAATCGAGTTTTGAATATTAGCGTAGATGCTTCTACCGTTCGAAATAGCTTTTACAATCGTTGAAAAATTATCATCTGTAAGAACCATGGATGAAGCTTCCTTTGCTACCTCTGTTCCTGTTATCCCCATCGCGATTCCGATATCAGCCTGTTTCAGGGCAGGTCCATCATTTACACCGTCACCAGTCATTGCTACGACATTTCCTTTTTCCTGCCAAGCTCTTACGATTCTAATTTTATGTTCAGGAGACACCCTTGCATAGACAGAGATATTAGCTACCTTCTCTTTTAGCTCATTGTCGCTCCATTTTTCAATTTCTGATCCTTCTACTGCCTCAGATTCGTCCTTTAATATACCAATTTGTTTAGCAATGGCGGAGGCGGTTATTTTATGATCTCCTGTAATCATAACTGGTTTAATTCCTGCTTCAATACAAGAAGCAACTGCCCCAGCTGATTCTGCCCTCGGTGGGTCCATCATTGAAGTCAGACCAACAAAGGTTAAATCAGTTTCATCTTCAAAGTGAATAGTCTTTCCTTCTTCCACTTCTTTGTAGGCAAAACCTAGCACTCTTAGGCCACTCATTGAAAAATCTTTATTTACTTTCTCAATCTCTTGTCTATGCTTCTCTGTAAAATCGATAATTCCATCTGACGTTTCCATCTTTGTAACTCGTGATAAGAGAACATCTAATGCTCCTTTTGTGACCATCAGATTTTTTCCTTCATATTTATTAACAGTGCTCATCATTTTACGATCTGAATCGAAAGGTAATTCTTCTATACGTGGGTATTCTTCTCTAATAACTAGCTCGTCTAATTGATATTCTTCACCAAAATCAACAAGTGCTATTTCAGTAGGATCGCCTATTTCTTTTTTATCAATCGTCACTGAATCATTACACAATAAAGACATTAATAATATTCTTTTTTGTATAGGATTCTTTAAATTTAATTGATCGTGCTCCATTACTTGTTGATCTACAAACACTTTTTGAACCGTCATCTTATTTTGAGTAAGTGTACCCGTTTTATCGGAACAAATAACGGAAATGCTACCTAAGCTTTCTACTGCATGCAACTTCCTAACAATCGCATTTTCTTTTGCCATTTTTTGAGTTCCAAAGGCAAGTACAATCGTCACAATTGAACTTAGTGCTTCTGGAATGGCCGCAACTGCAAGTGCAACGGCAAACATAAACGAGTCAGCGATCTCATTCCCTCTAATAATGTCTAAAACAAAAATGAGAATAGCGATGGCAATAATAATACCAGCGAGCTTTTTTCCAAATTGATCTAGACTTGCCTGGAGCGGGGTCTTTTTTTCTTTAGCAGACTCTAGTAGGTTCGCAATCTTTCCAATTTCAGTATTCATACCTGTATTCGTTACGACAACTACCCCTCGCCCATATGTAACAAAGCTTCCGGAGAAAACCATATTCTTCTTATCACCAATCGGTACATCCTCTGCAGCAATTGGAGAAATATCCTTCTCTACACTTAATGATTCACCCGTTAGTGAGCTTTCATTAATTTGTAGGCTGTGGTTTTCTATGATTCTTCCATCTGCACTGACGAAATCCCCTGCATCAAGAAAAAGAATATCTCCTACTACAAGCTCTCTAGAAGGAACTTCCATCTTTTGACCATCTCTTAGAACCTTTGCGGTTGGTGAAGAGAGAGCCTTTAGGCTATTAAGGCTTTGTTCTGCTTTAAGGTGCTGAACGGTCCCAAGGATAGCATTTAGAATGATCACCACTAAGATGACGATCGTACTCTCAAACTTTCCTAAAAAAGCAGAGATTACTGCAGCTGCTATTAGTATAATGACTAGGAAATCTTTAAACTGCTCGAAAAAAACTTGGATAGCTGTTTTTCGTTTACCTTCTGCTAATTCATTAAAGCCATATTGTTCACGTCGTTTAGCAACTTCCTCTGAAACGAGCCCTTTATCCGTAACATTTAATTCGTCCAATACTTCTTTAGATGTTTTCATAAAAAAATGACTCAATAATTTCCCTCCTTCAGAAATAGCTTCACTATGTCTAATTGGTATACTTTTCTAGTATATAAACATTTTACCTATACATACGTTATTTTCATATACGATTTTATATGGCTTTATTAAAACTTTGTTACATTTTTACAGATAAAGTAATATACTAATAGACTTATTCACAAGTTCTTAGCATGTTAAACTATAAAAAGAAGAGTCTTGCTAAGGTAGTTACCCCAAAAAGTTAGTTTTTCACTCTAACTTTTGAAGGTCGATACCTAATTGCAACTACTCTTCTTTTAGTACATGAATAACCTACCTTAAATCTTCATTCGATCTTTTGATAGTAAAAATTCAACCATTTGATCCTTTTTCAGCGGTCGACTAAACAAATAGCCTTGAAGCTCATCACACCCCATTTTCTCTAACACATCTCTTTCAGCCTCTTCTTCTATTCCCTCAGCTACTACATTTAAATGAAGTCCATGTGCAAGTTCAATAATAGATTTTACTAAAAGTGCTTTCTTTTCGTCCTGGTCAATCGCTTGAATAAACTGACGGTCAATCTTAATCTCATCGATTGGAAGGTACAGGATATGGTGTAGAGATGAGAAACCTTTTCCGAAATCATCAATTGAAATTCTTACTCCCAAATCTCTCAATTGATGTATGATACAAGCAACATGGTCCGGATCCTTGATAAATACACTCTCTGTAATTTCTAATTTTAAATATTGTGGTTCCAAGCCAGATTCATCTAAAGCCCTTTTTATTAATGGTACTAAATAATCCCTCTGGAAATGTTTTGCGGAAAGATTTACAGAAATCGGAACAGTAAAAAGTCCCTCTTCTTGCCACTTTTTATTTTGTATGCACGCATGTAATAATGACCATTCATCAATCCTAAGGATTAATCCGATATCTTCTGCGACAGGAATAAATGTAGAAGGTGAAACGAAACCTAGCTCCGGATCATCCCATCTGATTAAAGCCTCGACGCTCGAGACCTTTCCAAGCTGAAACTTAGGTTGATAAAAGAGTTCAAAACCACCTTTCTCAACTACTTTTCGTAGGAAGTTCTCAATGATCAGACCTTCTTGGAATTGGTTCCTCATCGACTCATCAAAGAATTGGGCTACATTCCCACCTTTTTCTTTTGAGATGTACATCGCGATATCCGCACATTTGACGAGTGTATCTAAATCTTCCCCATCATCAGGGTAGACACTTACACCTACACTGGCTGTAATATACAGTCTTTGTTCTTGGATGATGATAGCCCTTGAAAATTCCTTCATTATACGATCAATGGTCTTTAGTATTTCTTTTTTATCTTCTACACTGTGAACGATGACAAACTCATCTCCACCAAGTCTAAATACCTCCCGATGGCATTCATTTAAGCGACTAAGTTTTTCTGCAGTTAATTGAAGCAGCGAATCCCCTGCATCATGGCCAAGTGTATCGTTTATTTGTTTGAATTGATTCAAATCAATGAAGATGATGGCTATATGCTTTGTAGCATTTTTCGTTATTATGTTTCTCACATAGCTCTGGAAATGAAGGCGGTTAGGCAATCTCGTCAGCACATCATAAAACGCTAATTGATGTAGTTGATCCTCCGATTTCTTTAGCTGCTCTGTTTGTTCCGATAACTTCTTGTTCATATCAATACTTTCTTCAAAAAGCTCTTTCAACTTATCAGCCATCTTTACCATGTTTTGGGTAAGGACTTTTAAATCCGCTACATAACTTTCTGGCCATTCAATGTTCTCAAGTTTAACCAACCTTTTTGGTAGACCTGTAGTCGCAATCGTTAATCGCTTGATATTATTCATAAATATCCGACTTACAATTCCCACCAAAAGCATAATTCCCATTGCAAAAAAGATAGAAAAGCTCAATTGAACTAAGAAATCATGATAGATATGTTCTTGAAATTGTGAAATTGGGAATTGAATCGTCATCTTTATTGGCAACTGATCAATAGTCCTTGCATATATGTAATGACCTTCTGCCCATTTATGAATAGACAGGTTATACGGTTCTCTCGGCAAAGCTTGAAAAAGGTGATTAGTAACCTCTTCTATATGGTAAGTATGAGGGGTATACGAATTAGTTTCACCAACACTACTTAAACTTCTGGCTAAAACATGATCATCTAAATCAGTAATAATGATGTTGTACTCTTCCGTTTCATTCCGCTGTACAAATTCATTTAAAGTATTTATTTCTTGTGAAGCTTGATTATCTCTTCTCCACTCTCTTTCAAATCTGTTTATTAGATTCTCTGACTGTCTAGTGATATCTTCAGCAATCACCTTATGGGTATTCCAAGTATGGGTCGATACACTAAGAAAAAAGGGAATTAAAACAGATATCAAGGTTATATGGGAAAGAAATTGATGAATGGACAAGCTATTTTTATTTAACGATTTATGTAGCTTATAAAAAGGGAAGTATGCCAGAAGCATATCCGCTACAAGGACATTAAAGAGTGCATTAATGAATTCCTTGCAGATGTGAAAATAAAGGGCTTCGCCAGTTAAGGTTTGTTGATTTAAAAGGAATACTAATGCTAGTCCAATTGTTATCCAGAATAGTGCGTCCACATAGAACATTTTTGCTTTTCTACCCTTATAGAAAAACGCACCAACAAACATTACTTCTAAAAGATAAATGCCACCAGATGCTATACTAAAAAAATTATGAGGGATAAATAAAAAGGTTAGTATTACTGATAATATAGCAAAGGGTATTCCAAATAATCGTAAAATTAAAAGTATGAATACACTAGTAAAGGTAAACGTAATTCCATAGGCCAGATCTAGTTTAAAGCTTGAAGACACCAAAACTAATCCTATTAAAGTTGATAAAAGGAAAATTTCACTACCTAATCGTAACGATAAATTCTTCAATCCTAACATGCTAATCTCCCAATCTATCAAAATAATAATTCTGTACTAATTAACATTTTACTTATCTTTAACTTATTAATGGAATAAACAATATTAATAATATCATAACGTTACAAACTTGGATATATTTGGTTCATAGGAGATAAGCACGGTGAAGAAGAAGAAGAGGAACTATGAGGAAAAAGGTGGTGCCTCCTCTTACATAGATGAAAGGATTAGGCACCACTAATTTGATTTCTTCCATTTCTTTTAGAATGATAAAGCCATTTATCTGCTTTTTCTATTGCATGATGTAGATGATTGCCTTGTGACAATTCTGAGACGCCAATAGATACGGTAAGACTCTTTATTGGTTTATTGTCTTCTGTATAGAAAGTGGTACGTTCTATTTCTTCTCGAATGGATTCAACTGCATTCAACATCTCTTTTCGAGAATGTGCTTCCATAAAGAGAATAAATTCTTCACCACCGTATCTACCTAATATGAAATTCTCCTTAACAAAGCGAGATGTTTGACCTACAATCAAATCTGCAACACTTTTAATAATTAGGTCTCCATTTAGATGCCCATATTTATCATTAATAGCCTTAAAATGATCAATATCAATCATAATGATAAACATTTCTTTCGTAGATTCTGGGAATGACTTTATTTTTCTTTCGAATGTTCGAATGTTAAATAAATTCGTTAAGGGATCGCGTTCTGCATAATACTGAAGTTGTTCTTTCAAGCTTATTTCTTTTTCTGTGCTAATAATGAAGAAATATAAAACAAATGCTGTTAACTGAAACGAGAAAAACCGCATGACTCCAATTTCCTTAAAAACGCTCCCTCCTTCTGGAACAAGAAAGATAATAGGAAAGTCAGAAATGAGCCATGAAACACTAATTAAAATAAACAAAGTAAAAGGGTTTAGGGTTGAATTTTTAACCCTTCTAATAACAAGTGCGAATAACACGGGTAAAATCATGCCAAAAATAATACCAGGTACAGCTCCTTCTCCACCCATTCCAAATCTCCAACTACATGTAACGAATAAAGCAAGAGCAGCATATTTAGGCCCCCATTTAAACGCTAAGAAAACTAATGGAATAAGCCTTAAATCAAACTGAAATCCTCCAAATTTAATTGGCAAATAAAACATGATAATCACAGCTGCTGAAATAAAGGATACCATTCCGAGCCATAATTGGTTCTCCGATAGATTGCTACGCTTGAGAAATATATCGATACATAAATGCATTAAAAAGATAATGGCTATATTAGATAAACTTGACTGTACCACCATATTCATTATTCCACACCCCATTCTATCTGTGTGGCTTGTTCACAAAACAACAAGCTGTATACATCCAATGTAAATCTTTCCCTTTTATTCTATCTTATTGTATTTGTATTTTGCTAGTAGGTCTTTTATCAATTTATTGACTAAAATGTAAACAAACATTATTATATAATTATAGCTTTTTGAAATAACTCCAAAGGGGAGTAGCTAACAGTTATGTCGTCATTCCGTGATGAATAAATCATCACCGGCCTAACTGGCAACGTAATGTTGTTTGCGAGACCTTTGCCAATTGGTAAAGGGACAAGTCTTGTTGATATAACCTTTACCGTGATTGGTAGAGGTTTTTTTATTGGGAATTGGGTTGTTTCCCATTTAATACAGCCTAAATTTTAGAAACTACACATTGGAGGCAAACATGAAAAAAATATTAGCAGCTATACTCACAACAGCACTAATCTTCTCACCAGTTGGGAACACCGTTTTTCAAGACAATGTAACTACGGTTGAAGCAAAGGGATATAAATCAGGAAAGAAAAGCTTTAAACCTAGCACCAATACTACAAACAATTCAAATATCCAAAAAGATAATTCTGTTACATCGAATAAAGCTACATCTCCAGCAAAAGGTGGATTCTTTTCAGGCGGACTTATGAAGGGGTTAATGTTAGGTGGTCTAGCTGGATTATTATTTGGTAGTTTATTTGCGAACATGGGAATCCTAGGTTCCATCTTGGGGCTTATCGTAAATGTTCTAGCCATTGTCGTATTAATTTCAGTCGTTCGTAAAATCTTTACGATCATTAAAGAGAAGAAGAAAAAAGAGGAAGCTAACACATGGAGAAATTAATAATTTCTGAACAAGACATTATTAATGCTGTTTGTGTTTATATCTCTCGTAAAAAGCAAGTTAAACCAGAAGACGTTGAAGTAGAACTCATGTATGACGACGATTATGGATTTTCTGCGGAAACTTATGTAGATGGTCGAAAACAAATTTTAATTGCAGCTAATCTAATTGAAGCGTTAAGGCTATGGCTGGACGAATTCCTGAACAGAGATCCCTTCTCTGGAATTAAGTTAGTGTTAGATGATGAAGAAGGAATTATTGCTATCATTAGCTAATACGATAAAAGGCTGAGAGAAATTATTTCATTCTCTCAGCCTTTATTCTGTTCACATGGATACGAGTTTATCGTATACCATTTTACCAATCTTGTTCATAAAATAATTGCTATTTTCTTCAAGTGGTAGTTGATCTATTAACATTGCCATGTATGCGTGCCTGCCATTATAGCTAACAATAGCACAATCATGATTGACCCCAGGGAGTTCTCCAGTCTTATTTCCAACATAAACTTTCTCAAGGTCCATGAAGGCAGGAAGCTTTTGGTTAAATTGTTGGAACCCAAGGATTGATTTTATTTCTTTTCTACTATTTTCAGTTAGGAACGGACTTTCATTTATAAACTTTAGGGATTTTGCCATATCCTGAGCACAAGTAAGATTATCTATTCCTTGTCGAAGAGACTCAAAGTCCATCATTTTTCGATTTAGCTTAGTACCATTTAAGCCTAAATCATCCATGCATTGATTGATCGATCCTTTTCCCAGAGTGTCAATGAGTATATTAGTCGCAAAATTATCAGAAACAATCATCATTAACGTCAATAAATCGCGAATGCTATAACTAGGATTACTTGATAAAGCTTGAAGAACACCAGCACCGCTCACCTTTTCATCAACTGGTAAATGAACGATTTGATCAAGATTAATAATGCCATTTTGATGTTGGCGGTATCCTTCTATTAATATAGGAATTTTTATTAAACTCGCTGAAGAATAAATATCATCACTATTATGTTCGAAAATATTCCCGTTCATCTCAAGATAAAAGCTCACTCTTCCAGGACATTGTTTTAGTTGTTCAGATAATCTTTGATGTAGTTCCAATTGATTCAAACCTTTTTCTTTCATTTCTACTTTATTCAAATCCTACACCTTACCTTAGTTTGTAACTAATTTTCTCGCTCCACCCTCGCGTCCAGATATCTCTTTATTGTATAAATGACAAGCAACAAAATGGTCCTTATCAATCTCTTGCCATTCCGGTTTCGATTCGGCACAAGCCTCCATTGCTGCAGGGCAACGAGTTCTGAACACACACCCGCTAGGTGGATTAATAGGGCTTGGCAGTTCACCCTGTAAAATTATTCTTTCGCGTTTATCCTCTATATCCGGATCTGGAATAGGAATCGCCGATAACAATGCCTGTGTATAAGGGTGAAGAGGATTTTTATATAACTGATTACTAGCTGTTAGTTCCACTAAATGTCCTAAATACATGACCCCGATACGATCGCTGATTTGTTTTACCATGGAAAGATCATGGGCAATAAATAAGTATGTTAAGCCCTTTTCCTCTTGTAATCTTTTTAAAAGATTAACTACTTGAGCTTGAACAGATACATCTAATGCAGAAATTGGCTCATCTGCAATGATAAACTCTGGATCTAAAGCAAGAGCGCGAGCAATTCCAATCCTTTGTCTTTGCCCCCCACTAAATTCGTGAGGATAACGGTTAGCATGATCTCTGTTTAGACCCACGTCCTCTAGTAATTGATACACTCTCTCAAGTCGTTCCTTCTTATTCGGATAAAGTCCATGAACCTCCATCGGCTCACTAATAATTTCTCGTACCGTTGATCGAGGGTTCAAAGATGCATAAGGATCTTGGAAGATCATCTGCATTTTTCTATGAAATTCAAACTTTTCCTTATTGGACATAGAGTGTACATCATTTCCATCATAGATTACTTCTCCGTCTGTTTGATTGTATAAACCAATAATGGTTCTACCTGCTGTTGATTTTCCACAGCCTGACTCACCAACAATCCCAAATGTTTCACCTTTATAGATTTCAAAGGAAACTCCATCCACAGCCTGAAGAATTTCTTTTCTTCCTAAATCAAAATATTTCTTTAAATTATTTACTTTAAGCAATACTTCTTTTTTCATTCTTTTTTCCCCCGCTCTACCAGTAACGTCTTGCTGCACAAAGCTCTTTCTCGTATATCGTTCCCTCTAATGGAATAATCTCAATTACTTTCCCGGTGTTTGGTGAATGCAATAATTTCCCATTTCCATAATAAATTCCTACGTGGTGTATACTTCCTTTGCCTTCTTCGTATGCAAAAAATAACAAATCTCCAGGTTGAATATCACTAACCTCTACAGATTTTCCTGCTTTTGCTTGATCATGAGCATCCCTTGGAATGATGTATCCATTGGCTTTACACATATTATAGCTGAATCCAGAGCAGTCGTACCCGTAGCTACTCATGCCGCCCCACAGATATGGTAGGTTTAAAAATTGCTCTCCATCAACAACAATGTCCTTGCCATTTCCTTTTCGTTTTTCTGAAAGAGAAGGGTAGATTTTTACATCTGTGGATTTTAAAAATCCTGAACCTGCTGGAAGCTGTACTTTCACGAATTCCCCTTCTTCTAGAACAGGAAGCATCGTTTGATAGCTTACCTCTAATAAAGGATCATGGTTCTCTCCTTCTAACGTTGCTTTTTTACTAGTTACTACAGCGATTGGACCCTCATCTAAATTCCGATTCGGCGTTGATTCTATTAGTTGATCCCTAGGAACCCAACCAGGATATCCTCTTTCATCTTTTGATGAAGGCTGGTTTAAGACAATAACAGAAGCCCAACCTTCCTTCTCTTCTATCACAAGTACTTCTTCACCATATAATGCTTGCGTCTGAACAAGATTTGCATTGCATAACTCTAAACGAGTTTCGTACGTTAGTGATTCAAGCCATGCCTCAATATTTGATGGATTTGTTACAGCATCTTTATCTAGTTCTCTCGCAGAATCATAGGAAGTCCAAACCGTTGCAACAGGAACATTTACGATGAACTTATTTTCCAAGAGAAACCCCTCCTTCTTGTAATGCAATTTCATTTATTCCTAATCCTGGTGCTTTAGGAAGTGTAATGTTTCTACCATTGTATAAAATTCCACCTGATACAATGTCCTTCACTAACATGAGTGGGGCATCGAAATCAAAGCGTGTAATATTTTTCTTGCTTGCAGCAAAATGTGCTGCTGCTGTGATTCCAAGACGAGTCTCAATCATACTACCAACCATACACTCCATCCCTGATACCTCAGCAAGCTGGTTAATAATGGTCGCCTGATAAATTCCACCAGCCTTCATTAGCTTGATATTAATAAGGTCAGCACTTCTTGTTTTTACTACCTCAAGTGCCTGCTTTGGTGTAAACACACTTTCATCAGCCATGATTAAGGTGTCAACTGCATCTGTTACTTGTTTAAGTCCTTCTAAATCATTTGCTTTTACAGGTTGCTCAACAAGCTCAATATCTAAAGATTGATCTTCCATTGCTCTAATAATTCGTATGGCATCCTTAGGTTTCCAGCCTTGGTTAGCATCCAGTCGAATTTTAATGTCTTTTCCTACACGCCTTCTTATCTCTGCAATGCGTTTCAAATCTGTAGAGGGATCATCTTTCCCTACCTTTACCTTCAACACATTGAAGCCTTGTTCAACATAGGAAACTGCATCTTCCCCCATCTCTTCTGGGCCATTTACACTTACTGTAAAATCGGTTTCAATTTCGTCGTTATAGCCTCCTAGAAATTGATAGAGTGGTAGACCACAATTTTGTGAGATACAATCATACAGGGCCATATCGACAGCCGCTTTTGGACTTGAATTTCCAACTAGAATTACCTGAAGACCTTGAAAAATACTTTCAAAGTTTAGAAGACTTTTACCTATTAAAAATGGTTTAATGGTATGCTGGATAGCTGAATCAATACTTGTTAGACTATCCCCAGTTATGACTAGTGTTGGAGGCGCTTCTCCCCATCCTACAATCCCGTTATCACAAGTGATTTTTACAAAAATAGAATCAGCAACTTCGACTGTTCGGAGTGCAGTTTTGAATGGCTTTATTAATGGTACAGCTACTTTAAATGTTTCTACATTAACGATTTTCATACCGAATCAACTCCGCTTTCGAAGATTACCTGTTTTTTCGATGTACTAAACTTCACATTTACACCTAAAGGAACCCCTATATTTGGTGAACAATGACCAATATTAAATCCTTTCATAGCTGGTTTCGCAGCTTTTTGGATGTAATGTTCAATTACCTCCTCCAAGGTTAACGATTTCTCTCTTTCTGGTACACAATTATTGAAATCACCTATTATGAAACCAGCTGCTTCCTTCAATTTTCCCGCCATATATAACTGATTTAGCATACGGTCAACTGCTCTTGGCTCTTCATTAATATCTTCAATAAGTAGGAGTTTATCTTTTGTATCGATTTCGAAAGGTGTCCCAAGTGAACTCGTAATCAAACTTAAATTTCCACCAACAAGGATTGCCTCAACTTCTCCTTCAACTAACACCTGGAGTGCTGAAAATTCTTCTGTATAGGTAATGGTTTTGGGTTCAAACAGTTGTTGAAAGTACTGTTTTGATAACGCATGAGCATCTTCTTTTCCGATATCTGAGGCAAGCATGGGTCCATGAAAGGTCACAAGGCCTGTTTGTTGGTAGATAGACATATGTAGGAAGGTAATATCACTGTACCCCCAGAGTATTTTGGGATTATTTTTAATTAGGTCATAATCAATTTCAGCTGCAATTCTCGCTGTCCCATATCCTCCACCAGCACAGATAATCCCTTTAACTTCTTTATCTAAAAACATATTATGTAAATCTTCTAGTCTTTCTTCGTCCGTACCTGCTAAATACCCGTATTCATTCTTAACATGCTGACCAAATTTCACATTAAGACCAAGTTCACGTAAGAATTCTAAAGATCGTTCTAAATTTTCTTGGTTCGGAGGACTTGCTGGAGCAAGTATTCCGATTGTATCTCCTCTTTTAAGAGACTGAGGTTTAATCATCATCTGTGCACCTACTTTTATAAGAAGATTTGTCACTGTAAATTTTATGTATTCTGATAGTGCTTAATTCCCCTAAGTACCCTATGTACTTAATAGATGAAAAGGGATGTTCACCGGAACACCCCTTTTCATATTTTCAAAGAATAACCTCTAATTTAGTTCTTATCTGCCCATTTTAATTCAATATAACCTACAGGGTGACGAACAATTCCTGTAACAGCATCATTTTGTAATGTTGTTTGGTTATAGAAATGAACGTTGAAGATTGGAGCTTCATCAAGAAGAATCTTCTCAGCTTTATACATTAAGTCAAAACGTTTTGCTTCATCAGACTCAGCAAAAGCATCCTTAATTAGCTTGTCGTATTCTGCGTTACTCCAACCAGTACGGTTCATAGAATGACCAGTTTGGAAGCTTTCTAGAGCGTTAATTGGATCCGCGTAATCATTTAAGAATGAGCTACGAGATAATTGGAAATTTAATGCAGATTGTTCTTGAGCAAAAACAGCCCATTCCATGTTTGCAAGCTTAACTTCTACACCTAAATTATCTTTAAACATTTGTTGAAGTGTTTCAGCAATTTTCTTATGTGCATCACTTGTGTTGTAAGTTAAAGTAACTTCTGGCAATGTTTCATAGCCTTCTTCTTCCATACCTTTTGCTAGCAATGCTTTTGCTTCTTCAATGTTTGTCTTCATTAAATCTCCGTTTGTTTCACGGAAGTCATTACCATTTGCATCATTAAATCCATATGAAACAAATCCATATGCCGGTTTTTCTTTTCCTTTTGTTACATAGTCAACAATTTGTTGTTGATCTACCGCTAAAGCAAATGCTTTACGGATATTTTTGTTTTGGAAAGGCTCCATTGTTACATTAAAACGGTAGAAATATGTTCCCGCTTGGTCAACAATATCAACTTTTCCTTCAGAGAATAACTTTTCACTAAGTTCTGATGGTACATCCGAAGTATCAAGTTCTCCAGATTCGAACATTTGATATTCTGTGTTTGTATCGTCTACCATAGCCCAGTGGACTTTATCTAGTTTTACTGAGTCAGCATCCCAGTATTGATCGTTCTTTTCCATTACGAAATGGCTATCATGCTCCCATTCAGTTAAGTTGAATGGTCCATTACCAACGAATGTATCAGCATTCGCGAACCACTCTGGGTTATCAGTTGCAACCTTTTCATTGATTGGGAAAAATGCCGGTAAAGAAATGATATTTAAGAAAAACGGTGATGGACTTGTTAATGTCACTTCAAGCGTCTTCTCATCTACAGCTTTAACAGCTACATCATCTGCACTACCTTCATTGCTGTTATAAGCTTCTCCACCTTCAATAAAATACCCTAGGAAAGCAGCAGGTGAACCTGTCTCAGGATTTAAAAGTCGTTTCCATGCGAATACGAAGTCTCCAGCAGTTAAATCGTCACCGTTTGACCATTTTGCATTGTCACGAATATGGAATGTGTAAGTCTTTCCATCTTCGGAAATATCCCACTTTTCAGCAATAGCTTCAGATGGATCATGATTTTGATCTAGTCGAGTTAAACCTTCCATTAAGTTGTTTAAAGCAGACCAAGAAACTGAATCAAATCCGATTGGTGGATCAAAAGAAGATGGCTCTTGACCATTATTCATATACAATACTTTTTCTTCAACAGTTTCTTCTTCTGTAGTTCCTTCATCATCATTTTTTTCGGGTTCTTTTCCTGCGTCTTCACTTGCTGTACATGCAGCGAGAACAAAGACTAGAAGTGCTGTCATTAAGATTGACAAAAACTTTTTCATTTGTGTTTCCCCCTTTATTATTTCCCGCCTAGTAAACTATAAATTTATTAAAGCGGATATTTAACTTCAAGAAGAGCATTAATCTCCTCCTAAAGAAGTTTAAGTATTCATAGCGAGCATCTTTTTAGCTCGCTCATCCTGTAACCAACAATCTACCTGATGGTCTTTCGTTAGTTTCGTGTTCAAAGGATAGACTCTATCACATATCTCCATTGCATATGGACATCTGGATACAAACGCACAGCCCAATGGTGGTAAAAACAAGTCAGGTGGTGACCCATCAATTGGAATGAGTTCTCCCTTTTCAACATCCAAGCGTGGTACGGAGTTTAATAGTCCCTTTGTGTATGGGTGTTCCGGTTTGTAGAAGATATCTCTTCTTGTTCCGGTTTCAACAATCTTTCCAGCATACATAACTACGATACGGTCAGCTACTTGTGCAACTACTCCTAAATCATGCGTAATCAGAATGATCGAAACACCTGTCTTTTTTTGTATATCTCTAAACAAGTCTAAAATCTGAGCTTGTATAGTTACATCTAATGCCGTTGTCGGCTCATCAGCAATAAGGACCTCTGGTTCGCAAACTAAAGCCATCGCAATCACGATTCTTTGTCTCATTCCTCCGCTGAATTGATGCGGATATTGCTTTAAGCGACTTTCTGGACTAGGAATTCCAACTAAGGATAGCATTTCAAGAGCCTTCTTCCTTGCATTCTCTCTTGAAATTCCCTCATGCTGAATAATTCCTTCCATGATCTGTTCGCCTATGGTCAAAGTCGGATTAAGCGCTGTCATAGGATCCTGAAATATCATTGATATATCAGCCCCACGAATCGACCGCATTTCCTTTTCAGAAACCTTTACTAAATCCTTATCCTTAAAACGAATGGAACCTTTTGTAATTTTCCCAGGAGGATCAGGAATAAGACGCATAATACTTTGTGAAGTTACACTTTTACCACAACCTGATTCACCTACGATTGCTAGAGTTTCTCCTTTATATAAATCAAACGATACTCCTCGTACTGCTTTAACTGTTCCTCCATAAGTATTAAATGCGACATGGAGGTCCTTAACCTCAAGTACTTTTTCCAAGATGTGATTACCTCCTTAATTTCGGATCTAGCGCATCCTGCAGGCCATCACCTAGGACGTTAAAAGAAAACATCGTTAAAGAGATGAAGAAAGCAGGAAAGAATAGTCGCCACCAATCACCGGATAAGATAACTGGTAGAGCATCACTAGCCATCGATCCCCAACTAGCAAGTGGAGGCTGAATCCCTAATCCAAGGAAGCTTAAAAAAGCTTCAGCAAATATAGCAGCAGGAACCGTTAGTGTCATTTGAACAATAATGGGCCCCATTGTATTGGGTAAAAGATTTTTCCGAATAATTCTCGGCGTCTTTGTTCCAAAAGTTTTAGAGGCTAAAACGAACTCATAGTTTTTCACCTGTAAGACCTGCCCCCTCACAATCCTGGCCATTCCTACCCAACCTGTGACAGATAAGGCAAATATGATGGAAAATAATCCTGGTTCCATTACAACGCTGATTAGGATAACTACAAGCAAGTATGGCAATCCATATAGAATTTCAACAAAGCGCATCATATAGTTATCAGTTCTACCGCCTTTGTAACCAGCGATCCCCCCGTAAACTACCCCAATCAGGAAGTCTATTAAGGCTGCAACCACCCCGACGAAGAGCGATATTCTAGCACCATGCCATGTACGAGTAAACACATCACGACCTAACTCATCCGTACCAAACCAGTGTTCGGACGATGGTGGCAAGTTTTGTTTAGGAAGGGATCCTTCATCCGCCTCATAGGGTGAAAAGATTGGGCCAAAAATAGCCATTAGCACTAGTAGCACTAAGAAGATTAAGCCCATCATGGCGAGTTTATTTTTCAAGAGACGTAACCAGGCGTCTTTCCAGTAAGATAGACTTGGTCGTACAACAGCCTCTGCCTCAGAGGAATCTACTTTTTTGGGAACGAACCATTCATCTGGGATGGAACTAGCTTTGTCTATATTTGGATCATGCTGTTTTCTAAGTTCCATTAATTACCCTCCTTTTTGTGTAGCTTGATTCGAGGGTCTAAAATACCGTAAGCCACATCCACTAAAAATAGCATAAATATTAAGAAAGCACTGTAGAATATGGTGGTCCCCATAATAACCGGGTAATCACGTTGATTAATACTTTCCACGAAGTATTTCCCCATACCTGGAATAGCAAAGATTTTTTCGATAACGAAAGTACCTGTTAATATCCCAGCAGTTAGTGCTCCTAAAATTGTTACAACCGGTAATAATGCATTTTTCAAAGCATGCTTGAAAACAATTTTAAAAGGAGTTAACCCCTTTGCTTTTGCAGTCCGAATATAATCCTGTGTTAAAACCTCTAGCATACTAGAGCGAGTTAAACGAGCAATAATTGCCATTGGCCCAGTAGCAAGTGCTAAGGTTGGCAAAATCATATGCTTCCAGCTTTTCCATGTAGCTACAGGTAATAGTTCCATATTGACGGCAATCTGCTGAATCAAAAAGGTTGCCATAACAAAGTTTGGCACTGATATACCAAGAACGGCTATGGTCATAGCAAAATAATCAATTATCCCATTATGTCTAAGAGCTGCCAAGACTCCCAGAGTAATACCGGAAATCACTGCTAATACAAGAGAGATGATTCCTAACTCAAATGAAACAGGAAACCCTCTTCCCAACATTTCGTTAACCGTTTGGGAGGACCTTTTAATGGATGGCCCAAAGTCAAATTGTATAATTGATTTAAGATATGTAACGTATTGGACTGGAACTGGCTTGTCCAGATTGAAGTGAGCCTCTAGATTACGCTGGACAGCTTCACTTGTGGAACGTTCTTCATTAAAAGGTGATCCTGGGATCGAATGCATGAGGAAAAAAGTTAATGTAATAATGAGCCACAGCGTGATGACCATGGCAAATAGGCGTTTAAGTAAGTATGTAGTCAAACAAATTCACTTCCTAACAGAATGAAGTTCTCATTGCTAATTCCGTCATCACAAGCATCGCTTGATAGGCTTCTAGTATATCCTTCGCCTGATAACGTACAGTTGTAGTTCCTGGCTCAATCTCTGTTCCTGGCATTAAATTTGCCCATTCTGCTTGACCATAGTTTGCAAATTCAATCCTAAGAACAGGATGGTCTGGTGGAGTGAGTGGTTTTACAAGATCTTTGTTTTTTAATGCTAAGGCTGTTTTTTCTTGAAGTAATTTTCCTGCTTTTGCCGGTGTTAATGATTTTGCTGATGAACGAGAGATGGATTCCTTCACAACAGCAGTTGTAACATTTGGGATTAGATTCTCTGCTTCTTTCGCAGCTTGGTCATCACCAGCAACCATAATGACAGGTACACCGAAATACCCCGCAACATATGCATTGAAGCCTAACTCTCCAACCTCTACATCATTTATGTAAAAACGACGAACACCAAAAATCATTGAATGGGACATGACACCTGGAGTAGATGCTCTCGAGTGATATCCTACAAAGATAGCCCCTGTAAAACTATTGTCCAGACCTTGAACCATTGAAAATGGCTTTACACTCCCAGTAATTAATTGCGTTTCAGGATGAAGCTTTTCAATTAATAAGTTATTCATTTTGGAATGACTGTCATTTACGACTACCTCTGAGCACCCTTGCTCAAAAGCTGTGTTAATAACATGATTCGCTTCCTCCGTCATAATTAGGCGAGAGCGTTCATAATTGTGCTTCCCTGAGTCAACATGAGTGTGATCAACTAATCCTGTTATCCCCTCCATGTCGACCGACATGTATAATTTCATCTTATGCCCCCTGTTGTATAAAAAGAATTTTCTCAATATTTTAAATTATAGCATATTCCTTCAAAATTTTACATCAAATTTACAGAATTGTTCGCAACATACATTTTTAACAGATAATTTGTAGATTAGGATATTAATAGAAACCTTTATTTTAATAGTATGTAAAAATAATTAAGTATATTAGTTCACTGTTAATTTTTTGCTTCGAAACTTAATTTGAGTAACTTTTGCAAGACTTTTGTATAATAGTTTTGTTACTTGTTATCAAATAGTTTAGGAGAGGTTAAGTTTGCAAAAGACCATTGTTTGGTTTAGAAAGGACCTTAGGCTTCATGACCATCAAGCATTATGGGAGGCTTCACAGAATGGAAGCGTCATTCCTATCTTTATTTGGCCTCATGAGGAACATCACTTGCTTTCAGGTGAGGCATCATTATGGTGGTTACATCATTCTTTACTTGCTTTACAAGAGGAATTTAAAGAACATTACGGAGTAGATCTCATTATTAGAAAAGGAAATAGTTTAGATATTTTAATAGAAGTAATGGAGGACACTGGGGCAAATGCATTGTATTTCAATGAGAGATATGAACCGTTTGCTATAAAGCGAGATCACTATGTTATTGAATCTCTTAATAAAATCGGAGTTGATATTCGCACGTTCCATTCAAACCTCTTATATAACCCATTTACGATAGCGAATCTTAGTGGGGATCCTTATAAAGTGTTTACTCCCTTTTGGAAGAGATGTTTAAATGAGTCAATTTCCCGACCATTGCCTCGACCTTCATTACTAAATGGTATAGATAAAGTAGTTTCTACTATAGAAGTAGCTGAGCTTGGTCTGCTCCCAACCATTCGATGGGATGAAAAGCTCCATTGCTATTGGCAACCTGGAGAAAAGGGAGCCATTTCCGTTTGGGAGTTATTTATTCAGAAGGACCTTCACTCCTATAAGACTGGGAGGGATTATCCCTCTTTACAGGCTGGTTCTAGATTATCACCACATCTCGCATGGGGAGAAATTAGTCCAAGAGCAATGTGGTATTCGCTAGAAATGGAACAAAGTCACATTCCAATGAATGAGCAAATCGAGGCATATAAACGGCAGCTAATTTGGAGAGAATTCGGTTACTATCAGCTTGTTCATTTTCCAACCATATCGAAGGCACCACTTCGTCCTGCATTTGAACATTTTCCATGGGACGAAAATCAAGATAATCTATTAAAGTGGCAAAAAGGTGAAACTGGCTATCCTTTAGTGGATGCAGGAATGAGAGAATTATGGGAAACAGGAACAATGCATAACCGTGTTCGAATGGTTGTGGCATCTTTCTTAGTCAAACACTTATTAATTCCATGGACATATGGAGCCAAATGGTTTCAACATACTCTAGTTGATTTTGACTTAGCTAATAATTCAATGGGATGGCAATGGGTTACAGGAAGTGGGCTTGATTCCGCACCTTATTTTCGCATTTTCAATCCAATCACACAGGGTGAAAAGTTTGATAGAGATGGAGAATATATTCGAAAGTGGGTACCAGAACTAACGAAACTCCCTAATCCATATATCCACCGACCTTGGACAGCTCCAAGTGAATTACTAAAGTCTGTTGGAATCAAGCTTAATGAAACATATCCTTTACCAATCATTGACCATGACTTTGCACGAAAACGAGCCCTCGCTGCATATGATAAAATTAAATAACAGGGTTGACCACTTTTTAGGTCA
The DNA here is from genome assembly GCF_042865285.1 of Cytobacillus spartinae. Taxonomy (NCBI): domain Bacteria; kingdom Bacillati; phylum Bacillota; class Bacilli; order Caryophanales; family Bacillaceae; genus Cytobacillus; species Cytobacillus spartinae. The sequence continues at coordinate 107,693 of NZ_JBIACK010000003.1, forward strand.
ACCCTGTTGTTTTTTCAAATTATTGGTTTTGTGCATTTTTAGTTCAATGATACAAGTTATCCCTTTATAACCGCTCGAGCAGCATAATAACCACTTAATGCGGATGACAATGTACCAGGGCCAGGAAAAACTTGTTCCCCTACAATGTAAAACTGTGGAAGGGACGAACGTACACCTTTAGGCTTGATAATCGCATTTTTTACTGTTAAAGGAAAGCCCCCTACCTCTGCTTTCCCAATAAATTTCTTATACGTAGAAGGGCTACCTGCCTCCATATAGAGTAAGTATTTTCTAATTGGGATTACTTTTTCAATTACAGATATGATCATGTCCGTTATTTCATTCTTTATATCCTTGTAATCATCCCTTGAATATCCAAGCCATTCTTCAATGTTCGTATGAACGGATACCGTCATCGTAATTTCCCCGCTAATCTTTTCACCATTTTGATCAATGGTTTCATGAAAGGTTACATAAACGGGGCCGTGTATATTTCTTAAAGTCGCTTCATTGTCAGGGACAATTTGGTAAGCATACGGAAGTGCTATCCCCTCTAATGGTCCCTTTCTAATTTGATCCGACAAGATTGTATCAATTCGAAAAGCTCCCCAAGAAAAGTTTCTCGAGTCTGCATAGCTTGTATTTGGTCCAAGAGATATTCCAGAGTTATTAATCACAATATCAAAAGATGTTGAACATTTCTTGCTGTAGACATTCCAAACTTTTTCTTTGTCATCATAACTAATCTTCTGTACAGGTGAAGCTAATAAAACCTCTCCTCCTAGTTCATTGATTCGTTCAGCCAACAGTTTTGATATTTGTCCCATCCCATTTTGAGGAGCATAGCTTCCGTTTCGATATACCGTTAGAGCCAAACTCGAAGGTAGCAAAGCTGCTTCAGATACATCAGTTTGAACAGCATCAATCAGCTGTGCATTTAAAAATTGCCGAAGTGGAGTATACGAGACTAAGTTGAACTTTTTCATTAAGTCTTCAACGGTCCATCTTGCGTAACGTGCAAGGCGTAGCACAGTGTTTGGCTTTCGCATAATAAATTTTGGCAAATTCCCCAGCTCATATACTCTTGTAACAGGTAATGATACACCACTTTTCGTTACACCTAGCACCCCTTCACCAATGTAAACAAGTTCATTCCAAAATCTAACCACATCTTCTGCTCGGTCTGAAAAAGCTTTCCGGAGCTCATTTTCCCATAAAGTCGGATCTTTGCAGATGGAAATCTTACGGTCTGGTAATATTACATCCATTGGGTGTAGCAAATCTTTTGCCGTTAGTTCAATCTGTAACTCATCCAACAATGTTTTTAACAACCCGTTCTCTTCTAGTCCGAAAGCAATTGTAGCTCCTGTTGGAAACATACGTTTATTTCGGATATACCAACCGGCTGAACCTCCAACAGTTGTAGCCTTTTCTAATACCGTAACCCTATAACCGCTCTTTGCTAAATAAGCCCCTGCCGTTAATCCACCTATGCCGGCTCCAATGATACAAACTAATTTCAACACCTCTCCCCCTCCTCTATCTTCTAATAGCCCTCATCGGTAGACCACCTCTTAAACGAAGGGATACCAATGGTTCTGGTATAGCTTTTTCCTGACTTACACTACGAAATTTATATCTTTTACCTAGGACAGCTAGGATAAACGCTGCCTCCATTAGAGCAAATTTAGAACCTATACAGCTTCTAGAGCCTCCCCCGAAAGGGAAATAGGCAAAGGCTGGCCAGGTAGGATTCCCAAAGAATCTTTCAGGTTTGAATGACTTTGCATCTTTAAAAACATATTCATTTCGATGAATGGCGTATGGTGAGATCATGAACGAGCTTCCCGGACGAAAAGTTTCACCTAATAACTCCACTTTCTGTGGTGCTTCTCGATAAATCAACCATGCTGGAGGATACAGTCTCAGACCCTCTTGTATGATATTTTGAGTATACGGAAGAGCTCGATAAGTATCGAATGGATCCTTCGAAAAATCTACTTGATCAATCTCGTTATGAAACTGCGCTTCAACCTCTGGATTTCGATCTAACTCATAGAATATCCATGTTAATAAATTTGCAGTTGTTTCATGTCCTGCTAGCAACATCGTAAGCATCTGATCTCTTATCTCTTCGTCAGAAAATGTTTTTTCGTATCCTTTTCCTAAAAATATATTTACTAATGTATTCTGATACAAATTAGGTTTATTTTTTGCATCCACAATTACACGGTAAATCATTTCCTCTAATTTCTTAATTGCGCTCTTATGCAATTTATTACCCTGTGTTGGTACAGAAAGAGGCAGGATAACAATGGAAAATAAATCTTTAGCAGATTGCTCAATAATTTCACTTACAGCAATTGCGAGCTCCTGTTTTGACTCTTCTAAGTCTGTAGCAAACATTGTCTTAGAAATGATGGATAATGTTAATTGCATCATTTCATTTTGAATGGAGTAAGTGTGATTTTCTTGGAGCTTAGCCTCCAGTAGCTGAGTCTCTTCCTTAATCGTCTGAACATAGGAATGAATACTTTCCTTATAAAATAGAGGTTGGAGATGCTTCTTTTGTATTTCATGCTCCTCTTTTTCAGAAGTTAATAGGCCGTCACCAATGGTTCTCCTTAATACCTTAGAAGTACGTCCTTTTACGAAAAATCGATCTTTCGCTACCAAAATTTCTTTTACAAAGTCAGGAGAATTAACAATATAAGAAGGTTTAAATCCTGTTTTTAAAGAAATGATTTCCCCCTGATAAAGCATTTTTTCAAAAAAGGAGAGTGTATCTTTTCTAAAATCAATATAGTTCTGTATACGTGATGTTTGAACATTAGACACTCTGCTCATGTTATTAAGACCTCCATTAACATGCACTGATATAGAATCATCATTTCCAATTTTGAGTAAAAGGAAAAGGACACTCTAGAGAATGTCCCTTCATCACAGCGCCTTACTTACTTACTTACTTACTTACTTACTTACTTACTTACTTACTTACTTACTTACTTACTTACTTACTTACTTACTTACTTACTTACTTACTTACTTACTTACTTATTTACTATTTATATGAGAGAATAGACGAATTCCATAAAGGGCAGCTAAACCAACTAAGATATATACAATCTTTGCAATAACGGAATCCATTCCACCGAATAATCCTCCTACAAGATCCCACTCGAACAGACCAACTAACAACCAGTTTAAGCCACCAATAACTAGTAATGCTAAAGCAACTAAGTTTAAAGTCTTCATAAGAATCCCCTCACCTTTGTATATACTTTGTATAACTAATTTCTAATTAAATTATACAAAATCTATACAAAATAAACAATAACTTTGTTTAGAAAAACATAAAATTTACATTTTTACTCTTTGATTAAAGTTTTGTATAATTTATGTATAAATTTACTGAGGTGAAGCTTCATGTACAACATTAAAAAGGTCTCCGAGCTAGTGGACATTCCTACCGTAACGATTCGAGCCTGGGAAAACCGCTACAAGGTGATTTCCCCCACCCGTACTGAGGGAGGTCATCGTTTATATAGTCAAAAGGATATTGAAACACTTAAGTGGCTTAAGGTTCAAATACAAGAAAACAATATGAAGATAAGTGAAGCCGTGAGATCATTGTCACAGAATGCAACTGCACAAAAATTAGAGTCACAAACAGCCAAGATTGAGACTCCAGGTTTTGATGGTCTAATCAATCAGTTATATGATGCATTAGTTGATTTAAATACTGAAAAGGCGAATACCATTACAGATTTAGCCTTCTCTATGCATGACTTTGAGGATGTCTTTCAAAATCTATTTGTACAGGTTTTATATCGTGTGGGTGATGAGTGGAAGATGGACAATATAACGGCTGCACAAGAACATTTTGCCTCTCAATTTATCATTCAAAGATGCACCCAGTTTCTAAGGATACTCCCTATTAACCAGCAGCTTCCAAAAGTAGTGGCTTTCTGTCCAGAGGGTGAGCACCACCATATTGGATTAATGCTCTTTAGCTTGTTCCTTAGAAAAAAAGGGATGGACGTGATTTATCTTGGGCCAAATACTCCATTTAACGGGCTGATTGACTTAATTCATTTGAAAAAGATCTCAATTATCGCGATATCCATTACGGACCCTGTTTATTTTGAAGGAGTTAAGAGGTGGGTTAAAGATTGCCTTGAACAAGATAATACGCTTAGTTTCGTATTGGGTGGAAATTTTCCTCATCAAAGTGAATTGTATGATTTACCGTCCGTTTCGTTACTTAATCATGTTGAATGGAACGATTGGTATCAGGGGACTGTACTTAAATCATAGGGTTCACTTATTATTAGAAGCGTGGATCGATTAATAACCAAGAGGCTTAAAATGCTAAAAAGGGGAATTAACATGCCGCTTTGGTTACCCATTTTATATAAATCAGGAGAAATCGGAACTACCTTTATCATTAACCAGAAATAGGCTAAACGCTAGAAATCGGAATTAATAGGTCACATTAGTTACCTTTTTTAGCGAAAACCAGTAAAATTCGGTACTAACATCGTGGATGGTCAGAGAAATCCTTTTTCAAACAAAAATGCAGCTGGCACAATTGACCAGCTGCATTTTTTTACCCTTCGGCGATTGCTGTAACGACTAGCCTCTCTGCATGATTATCAGTAAAAGGATTATATCTCCCAGTACACGTAATTAGATGTAATCGTTTCTGTGATGTGTAACCGAAAATCTCCTCAATCGGCCCTTGATCGTAAGGATATGCTTCCTTTTTAACTATTCTATATTTAACAATTTCCTCACCATTCGAAATGATAATTTCATCATCAATTGAAACATTCTTTAGGTTAAAAAATATACCTGGACCTAGGTAACTGTCCACATGTCCTGCTAACACAACGTTTCCATTCTGACCTGGCTTTGCACCGTTAGTGTACCAACCCACTTCCATTACATCCTCCGGAACCTCCATAATACCATCTTCTTGAAGACCAACCTGAAGGATATTTGCCTCAACACCTATGGATGGGATAGATACACTGGTAGGAATAATGCCTGATTCAAATTTCACAACTTTTTTCTGATTAAAAGACTTAGTGTTATCAGCTTGCTCTATTTCTATAGAATTCGTGTTTAATTTAATTGTCTCAACTTCCTTCGCTGGTTGCGCATAAGACTGACAACCAACTAGAAACAAGACTAGTAGAAAATTAGGATTGAAATAAGCCTTTTCTTTTAAATAGAAAGTACCCTAAACCTGCAGCTAAAACCAAGAAAGGGAATACTGTTGTTAATAGACCAACTAAGCCACCTGTACCTGTTTTCGGCATTTCTGTTGGCATTGTAGAAGATGAAGGATCAGCTAATACAATTACGTCTAATGCTGGCTCTCCACTTGCTAAGCCTACAGCCAGAACAGTATAAATCATATCTGCTTTAAGTTCAGTCCCTGGTAATGAAAGAACTACATCTTCTGTTCCCGCTACTCTAACTTCTAAATCCAATGTAGCTGGATCCACTTCTGCATAGTCTGTTACCGCTTTAAATGGAGCGTTTGCAAACAACACATCTCCACCAGTAACTGCAACATCAACTGCCGGTGCATCAGGTGAAAAATGCCCAACACGAACTTTTGCTTTCCCAGAAGTTGTTGTCATGTCATCACTTAAAGCTGTCACTTCAAGACTTTCTAACTTATTAATAGCAAGTGCTGTATAAGCTTTGCCAGCTTCTACTGCTAGAGTAGTAGTTAATACTGGATTCCCGTCAGCAACTGTTCCTGCGGCATAAATACTAACTTCATGTTCTCCCGCAGGTACCATTAAATAATCTGTTACTGCTTTAAACGCAGCATTTTCAACGACTGTTTCACCATTTACAGTAATATCTACCGCTGGTGCATCAGGTGAGGCGTGACCGATTCGAACTTTAGCTTGATCATGATCATCTGCTAATACTGTTCCTCCAAACATGGCAAAGATTAGTGTGAAAATCAAAGCACCAATAAACTTCTTCATCTAAAATCTCTCCTCTAATGAATATTTTTATAACGATATGTACAACAAAAACAATACATATGTTATACAATATTTATACAAATATTATATATAATCTGTCAACTAAAATACTTTATTAATTTTCGACAGCAGAAAAAAAGCATCTGCACGTTTAGCAGATGCTTTCATAACTATTTCAAATCATTGTCTATTTTCGTTAATAACACTTTATTTGGATCTTGAGCAAGCTCCCACATCATCGCTCCACCTAAGCCCATCGACTTGATGTAGGAAGTTTTGTAACCGATTGACTCTGTGTCATCATAACTGATAAATTGAGTTCCATTGAACAACCAAGGTACTTTCGAATCTGATTCCCAATGTCGAATAAAGCCATTTTTATTAATATAGTTCGCTGAAAGCTCTCCATAGCTAATCGCTTTTCCCCCACCTGTAAATGGTTGATACAAACCATTATTTGCATTGGTAACCTGGTTAAAAGATCGACCGTAAAATGGTATTCCCATTACGATTTTATTAGCTGGAACTCCGTGATTCACGTAATTTTGAATAGAATCTTGTACACTCCAAACATAGTAAAATCCTGTTTCTGAGTCCTTATGTAATGGAGCATTCATACCTGTAATCGTGTCCCATTCTCCGTGGAAATCATAAGTCATAACTTGTACATAATCTAAATATGGGTGTATTAAGTTAAGTTCAGTATTATTTACGTAGCTTTTACTTGCTCCGCCTGCTATCGTTAATAAATAGTTTTCACCATCTTTTGAACTCTGTGCATCAAGAGTCTCTCTTATTTTCTTTAATAAAAGCGTAAAGTTCTGCTTATCCTCTGGCCTATTAATATTACCAGCTAGACCACCACCAACTGGATATTCCCAGTCCAAATCAACTCCATCAAATCCATATTTCAAAATGAATTGAAGAGCACTCTCAGCAAAGATGGTTCTTGACTCTTCTGTAAGTGCAACATCAGAGAATTTTCCTGACCAAGTCCAACCACCAACACTTATTAACGTCTTGAGGTGAGGATGTTGCTGTTTAAGTTTTGTTAGTTGATAAAAATTTCCTTTATAAGGCTGGCCTGAAGTGTCTCCAGGGAACGGTTTTTCAATGTCCGCCCATGAATCACCTACTATCATTTTTCCATCCGGAGAAATATTTGCAAACGCATAGTTAATATGCGTAAGTTTACTAGCATCTATATTACTAACTTGAAAGTTTGAATAAGTCGACCAACCTGTATAATATCCAACTCTTTTAAAATCATTAACTATAGGTGTCGCTGTATTTTTAACTGTGACGGTCTTGGTAGTCTGAGCTGTTTGATTTGCTGAATCATAAACGACTACTTTTAAAATCTGCTCTCCATCTGGAACCCACGGGTCAGTAGACCAATCCACACTGTATGGTCCAGATGTTACTGTTTTTAGCAAATATCCACCGTTGCTCGTATAGAACTCAACTTTGCTAATACCCTTATCATCAGTAGCACTGACAGATAGGTTTACAGTGCCATTAACTGTTTTACCATCACTTGCTATCGGAGAGACTTGAATCTCACTAATTTGGGGTGCTTGATCAATAACGGTTTGTGAAGATGTCGTTACTTTTATTGTATTACTAGATGTGGATAGATTTCCCCTAGCGTCCTTTGCTCTAACATGAAAACTGTAAGTGGTATTCGGAGCTAGACTCTTTACTACGTAATGTGTTGAAGAGGTATTTCCTATGTAACTATTATTTTGGTAGACATTGTAGCCTGTTACTCCTACATTATCTGTCGAGTTTGTCCAATCTAGAGATACACTGCTATCAGTAATATTTGTAGCTTGGAGATTCGTAGGAGCTGTCGGTGCTTTTCGATCTGGCTTAGCTGCTTCGGCTATCTGATAGCTCATAAAGCTACCAATTAAAACTAGAAAAACAACGGAAAGAATGACTAATTTGGATGATAATTTTTGACTAAGTTGCTGCATCTTTGTTTCCTTCCTCTCCTAATTAGAAAACGTAGCATATCCCCGTCAACATTAGGGTATTTATACCTACCTTTCCAATTATATTAGTAGTTTCTATTTAATTTTAGTATAAGAAGATTTTGGAGAATAGGGATAATAGTAGCATTATATAGTGGTAAAACTTTACAACTCAAAATAAATGAACTTTTTAAAAAAATTCACATATCCTACCTATATATATAAGGGAGGATACTGATTTGGACTCAAAAGAAACAAACCTTCAACAGAGTATGTATGATACAAATAAAACCCTAAACAATATTTCAGCTCAGCATGCCACAGCCGGGCATAATGAGGCAAATGCTAACATCATCCAATACAATATATCCACTAGCTCAGAATATGTTAATAGTTTAATAATGCTCTATATTGCAAAATTACTTAATAATATATCCAACAACACGAGTCAAGATCTCACAGATGATTTCACCAGACTAGAATCCTTGATTACAAAGGCAATAGAGGATGACCAACAGTATCGCAATAAACTATTGCACGAACTATCTAAGAACCATCGTAAGTAAAAGCAGCTCCTCTTTTGGAAGCTGCTTTACTTATATGTTATGTTAGCAGTTCTTAATCAAGGAAGCCGCTACGATCTGACTTTGCTGGACAAAAACTAGTTGGTTTTCTAAAAATGGTCCAGATGCTTCAGTTAATCGAAGTATAACGGAATCAAAGTCCTCTGAAAATAAATCTTCAATTGGATTCTCATCCAATTCGACCACAAACCCCCTAAATACACTTCCGTCTACAGTAAGGATTAACAGCTCATTATTCATTAAAGAATCCCTCCTTTCGTCATTATTTATATGCAAAGCTCCTTAACTCTCTTGGACAAACTTACTAATTAATTGAATTACTTTTTTTATTTAGTAGGTTTGACTATACATGTCCACATATTTTTGAATAACTTGTGGTAATAAGGAAGGGAGGCATATCTAATGGAACAAGACCAAAATCATAAAAAGAAAAATTTTGCGGATGCTGACGCAGATAAACAATCCTCATCTGCGGCAAGTGGCGGTCCTGACGGTGGTGATGCAGTTGCATCAAGTGCTAAGGACCATGCTGCTGGTGCAGCGGGAAGTGATGATGCGGCAGCTGCTGCTACAGATGCAGGGCGACATGCTGCTGCAGCAGCGGGTAATGACGATGCCGATGCGGCGGCGGCTGATGCAAACTCTAGTAGACATGCTGCTGCGGCGGCGGGTAATGAAGATGCTGATGCGGCAGCAGCAGATGCGGCAGCAGGAGAAAATTCTGCTTCAGCAGCTGGGACAACTTCAGCGGCTTCCGCCGGTAGAAATGCAGCCGCTGCTGCAGGTGCAAATGCTGATGCTGATGCCGATGCCGATGCCGATGCCGATGCTGACGCTGATGCTGATGCTGATGCCGATGCTGACGCTGATGCCGATGCCGATGCCGACGCTGATGCCGATGCCGATGCCGATGCTGACGCTGATGCTGATGCCGATGCCGATGCCGATGCCGATGCTGACGCTGATGCCGATGCTGACGCTGATGCAGCAGCAGCTGCAGGTTCAGCAACAAACATAGTCATCCAGTCAGTAACATCAGGAAATAATACCGCAAGAAATTCTATTGTAATTGAATAAAAGAAGGAAGGTGATAAAATGGCACGGGAAAATGATCACCTAGACGAACAAAAATCTAATTTTGCAGACGCTGACGCAAACAAACAATCTGCAACGGCAGCTGGTGGTGGCTCTGATGGTGGTGATGCGGCAAGCGCTAGCTCGGGCAACCATGCTGCTTCTAGCGCTGGATCAAACGATGCAACAGCGGCTGCTTCAGACTCTGATATACACGCTGCGGCGGCTGCAGGGAACGATGATGCCGACGCTGCTGCTACAGATTCAGCAGCTAGTAGACATGCTGCGGCGGCTGCAGGAAATGAAGACGCTGATGCAGCAGCAGCAGATGCGGCAGCTTGTGACAATGCTTCAACTGCTGCCGGAAATACTGCGTCTGCTGCCAGTAGTACAAACGCTTCCACTGCTGGGGCAGCGGATGCTGATGCCGATGCTGACGCTGACGCTGATGCAGCAGCAGATGCTGGGGCGGATGCTGATGCCAATGCGGATGCTGACGCTGATGCCGATGCGGATGCCAATGCGGATGCTGATGCCGATGCGGATGCTGACGCTGCTGCTGACGCGAGCGCAGATGCTGCTGCATCAGCCGATGCGGATTCGGATTCTGATGCTGACGCCGCTGCAGGGGACGCAACTAATATCGTAATTCAAAATCCAGCATCTGGAAATAACACAGCTACTAATGAAGTTAGAATTAGAAGAAGTAGTCTTTAAAGGTGAATACTAATCTTTAAAAATAGGTTGTTTTCGCATGGAATGTTACTATTCGTATATGCGCTCCAACACGGGTTCTATGCTGTTTAGTGGCATCTTTTCTCGCAAAATAAAGAAAAACAGCAACATAAATTTGTTCAATAGCAGTTTAGATTATTTAAATAGCAACAAATTTTATGAAAAGAGCCTAAAAATATAAAAAAAGCAGCCACAATGCTGCTTTTTTCGTTCTTTACATATTTAAAAACCCTTCTCCAACTCATCCACTAACTGCCCTACGTAAGCGACCGCTTTTCGAATCGGTTCCGGTGTAGACATATCAACACCAGCTAATTGCATTAATTCAAGAGGTTTTAATGTTCCTCCTGCCTTCAGAGCCGACAACCAACGATCCACAGCAGGTTGACCTTCTTCTTTTATTTTTTGAGCAGCAGCAGTTGAAGCCGTTAATCCAGCAGAATACGTATACGGATAAAGCCCCATATAGTAATGTGGTTGGCGCATCCAAGTTAAGCCCGCACCCTCATCCATTTCTACGCTATCTCCCCAGAATTTAGAGAGCAACTCTGTTTTTTGTTCGCAAAGCAGAGTTGCTGTGATTGGCTTTCCATTGTGTGCTAGTTCGTAGATTCGACGTTGAAGCTCTCCTTCAAGAATATGAGTAACAAAATTATGATAATAAGTTCCTAATGATTGAAGAATGACCCAGCGGCGCATACGGTCATCTTTGACATTAGCTAAGATATGTTGACTTAGTAACATTTCATTCATCGTCGAAGGCGCCTCAACAAAGTACATAGAAGGACGAGTATTGGAAATACGTTGATAACGTCCTGCTAAACTAAAATGACCTGCATGGCCTAGTTCATGGGCCAATGTAAAAGCATTCCTCATCGAACCATTCCAAGTCATTAAAATATAAGGATGTACTCCATAAGGACTCGAGCAGAAGGCTCCTGATCTTTTTCCAATATTGTCAGCAAGATCTATCCAACGATCGTTTAAGCCTCTTTCCATAATTTCTACATATTCAGACCCCATCACCTGTAGGGATTCAAGCACAAGCTTTGATGCTTCTTCATACGTAATGGTTGGTTCAAATTCAGGATCAAGTGGAGCTTTTAAATCACTGAAATGCATCTTATCTAATCCTAAAACACGCTGCTTAAGCTTAGCAAAACGTTGCATATGTGGAGCTAACTCTGTTTGAATCGTGTCTAATTGGTTGTGATACATTTCTTTCGTTACCTGTTGCTTATGTAAAAGCATATCTGTTGCAGAATCAAATCCACGAAGACGAGCTTCAATTACTTGTTTCTTTACTTCTGTCGCATAAGTAGCTGCGTATGTGTTCTTATATTGTTTAAGTGTTTCAACAAAAGAATCATACGCTTTTCGGCGAACCTCAGTGTCAGCTGAACCTTCATAAGTTGGAAATGAATTAAAAGTTAAAGGATAATCTACTCCATCATCAGTTGTAAAGGATGAAAACCTCATATCAGATGTTCTACTTCTTTCATAAATCATGTATGGAGCATCGTGAACTTCACTAAAAGCAGCCAATACTTCCTCAACATCTGGGGAAAGTTGATGTTGCTTTGTTTCTAATATATCGTTCAACGTTTTAGTAAACTCTTTTAACCCATCTTCTTGTTCGATATATTTTTTAACCGTGTCGTCAGCTATTCCAAGAATCTCTGAGTTTAAAAAGGAAGTGCTTTCACTTACATTTGCTAGCACAGATCCAACGCGGGCTGAATTCGATTGATTCACCGGATCCGTACCATCTCCGGATTGTTTTAAAGATGCATAAGTCATCACACGAACTACACGTTCTCTGAGTGCATCACTAGCTAGAAGACAATCTAGTAATGTTTTTGAACTCTCACCAAGGCGGCCTTTAAATTTAGTTACGGTTTGGATATCCTGTTCAATCCGGGATAGCTCCTTCTCCCAAGCTTCATCGGTTTGATATAGATCAGTTAAATCCCAAGTTTCCTCAACTGGTACCTCTGAACGAGTTAATGTTTTTTTAATGGTTTGTTTCATGGGAATGCTCCTTTCGAAACCTCTAAACTATTTCGTGTTACGAAACATTGGTTTTATTATACAATAAAAGAAGAATAATTAGAAAGAATATTTCGAAAAGAGATCTGATTAATTCGTGAAACGTCTTAGCTCCAAAAAAAAAACTTACCCTTTAGGCAAGTCTAATGCTCGATATGCTTCTTGATATTTTCCGCCTGCTGCAACTTCCGAATGGTACAATGCTTTAAGAGCAAAGTTTTTCTCAAGCTCATGTTCGTCCATTAACTCTTTTAAACGTACTTGTAATTCTTTATTTTCTTTAACTAACTGTTTCATTTGTGATTTGAAATATTTCACTTAATACTGCCAACCTTTCGTATCCGTACTTACAAAATTTACACCACATTTTATATATTGCTCTAATGTTACTTTTTATTTACATGCACAGTACTAAAATAGTAGAACTAAAAAAAGGAACCCGAATTGGGTTCCCATTAACATTATGCTTTTTTAACGTTAGTAGCCTGAAGTCCACGTTGACCTTGCTCAGTGTCAAAAGTAACTTTTTGGCCTTCATCTAAAGATTTAAAACCTTCGCCTTGAATAGCTGAGAAGTGTACGAATACGTCTTCTCCACCTTGCATTTCGATAAATCCGAAACCTTTTTCTGCGTTAAACCATTTTACTGTACCTTGTTGCATGTTTGTTTCCTCCTGCGTGGAAAATCCACATTTTAATACTATAGTTGCTCAATTAGATTTCAAAGGCGAGAAGTTTAAATACTTTTTCTTTCCTTACAGACCGAACAAAAATAATTCTTCTTAAGGTTAACAGACCAAATCAGGAAAAGCAAATTTATTCGATTTCCAAATTTCAACAAAACCCGCATTTTTTATCACAAAAGGTATACCTTTTTATGTAATATTTCTAACTTAGTTTACCTTCGATACCTTTAGTGGTACAGTTAGAGGAAGTGTCGCAGAAATAATTGTGAAAAGCGTAGGTGGAAATCATGATAGAGGTAAAGAAATCCCAATTAAGTGACGGGGAATTTAATAGAGGAGTTTTTGCAACTCGCGATATAAAAAAAGGAGAGCTTATACATGAAGCTCCCGTACTTGCATACCCTAATGATGAACATGAGCATATCGAAAAAACGTTACTGGCTGATTATGCCTTTGAATACGGAAAAAACCACTCAGCCATCCTTTTAGGGTATGGAATGCTCTTTAACCATTCATATGAGCCTAATGCAACTTATGAAATAAGTTTCGAAAAACATACATTCGACTTTTTTGCTTATAAGGACATTAAGGCAGGAGAAGAAATTCTAATTAACTACAACGGAGATGTGGATGACAACGACCCACTTTGGTTTAATAAAGAAGAATAAAGTAAGAAGACGCTTATCCTCTTATAATTAGGATAAGCGCATTCTTTTTTCTGAACTACCTAAATAACTTTGTTACTTTGGTTATTACTTTTTTGTCCTTAGAAGACACTTTTTTAGGCATAATAGGTTTTACAACACTACAATTTTCTTGAAGTGCTACTGATGTTATTTGTAGATAGAAGGCCTTAGAGTCCTTATCCCCACCAAGGTATCCTTTTAATATCTTTACTTTCTCAACCGAACCACTAAGCTTACTTTCGTAATCCCACTCAATTTCATTTTTGTATCTTGAGTCCATCTTTTCTTTCAAAGCTAATGCTTCTGATATTGCTTCTTGAGGAGTGTTAAAAAAGGAATTCGATCTATTCATTCTCTTTTTTCTTAACCCGTCTCCTGCATAAGCTTGATAAACTGTACTTGTCGTCAACATTGGTCATCCTTCCTAAAGGTCTTTTGCCTTCTGTCAAAAAGAATGAGCTTCAGAAGACCAAGGGGATTTCCTCATTCTTTAACAGTATATCCCAAAGTACCAACACCTACCACTTTTGTTCTCAATGAATTGAGATTCTATTGCGTTTTTTAATCTACATAATGAATAAAATATATTTATAAACACTAAGGCTTTTTAAGCAGAAAGGGAATCCTAATGAAAAACAAAGAAAAATTCAAGGTCAACGAAAAGGTACTTATTAAGGCAACAGGCGAAACGGGAACCATTCATAAACGAAGCTTCGTCGCCAATATGAAAAGATATTCTTATACTCTTAAAGAGCATCCTAATACTTTTTACTTTGAAGAAGAGCTAGACACTATATAGTTTTTGACACAACCATATTAGCCAGAAATCCACTTTTGTGAAAAAATTAACCGTTTAGAGATAAACTCCTAAACGGTTATTCCCTATCTTTAATGTCTCATGTCTTCTGGTGGAATTTCATTCTCAAATAAAAACTTCAGTAAATCTTTATAGTTATTACAAACAAATATAAGTTCTTGCCTATCGAACACCATGAATGACGGTGGCAACTCACTGCCATCCTCTAGTTTTAAAGATATTTCAATAGTCGTTTTCTTTACATCCTTTAAGTCATCCTTATCCGGCTCCTCTATAGGTTTTGTAAATGACTTATCCCCTACCGCTAACACAGAATAAGTCCAATCCTCTTTTGGTCTCCATTTCTCTTCTAAAAAGATTGGATCAGCTTCCTTAATAATTTCTACGGATTCGGTATGGTTTAAAAAGGGCATTTCATGATGGAAAGTATTTATATTTGCTTTAACATGTTGTCCCACTTTTAATCGATGGATATCATCGGTTCGGAACATAAGACCATTGTCTAGTATGACAAACTGAAACATTCGATTAATGGTAGTGATTTTACCCTCCGCTTTAATACTTTTTAATTCAGTATTCTCCTCTAAAAATTTGATAGCTTCGTCATACTTAGTGGACCTAAAAGCCTCACCCTTGTGATCTAATACAACAATCGTTGGAACGCTCTCAATGTTTAGCTCAGGGTATTGATCTTTTGCCTGCTTTAAATTATCCATAGTACTATAACCATTAACAAAATATTGAAGTTTACTAATTCTTTCATATGGGGGATCTTCCCCCGGCTTGTGAACAATTAACAATGAATAGAACCCTTCTTCAAAAGCTATCATATTTTGATACGGGGTTAGATGTTCTGCTTCATACGAAAAAAGATAATCTGCTTTCTTTCCATCCCCCCATTTTGCTTGAATGACAACAGTCGACTCCCCATGCATACGGTGAAATGGAAATGGCGACGTTAACGGTAGAAACGATGGTAGCTGCATAACACGGTTATCATGCCCCTCCATTAGTCCATATGTAACCACAATGGGTTTAGTTTCCTCTGGAAATTCTACCGATAATCTAGCCCTTGGATCAATTGTATCCAATCTTAAGTTCTTCATTACCTCTTCTGGTTTCCGTTCTACTAGCTCCCCGTTCCACCTATAGGTTCCTAGACCAATATCAAGCTGTTGACCATCTATTTCTACAACCGGAATTGGGGGTTCTTCCTCTAAATAGACTTTTTTCATATCAAAGTAAATCATTACTGCTAAAACTAAAACAATTCCAATTGCTCCAAGCACTACCTTTTTGGTTTTTAATCTATCCTTAAGCTTAATGGTCACAGCCTCCTAATCTATTAAATCTTTATTTTTCCAAGCTCATCAATAAACGCTGGTCTCTTAACATTTAATGTCATTAGTTTTCTTATTAACAATGCTGTATTCGTCTCTCCAAAGACTTTCTTATATGACTTAATAAGCTTACAAACATTCCTATACTTTCTCCGCTCATTTGCATTAGCCGATTCTGATTCTATGAATTTTAAATAGAGTAGGTTTGTTTCCTCGAAATAGTCTTCAATAAGGTAAGGGTACAAATGCTGGATAGAGGATAAATGATTATTACAGTATTGAAGAATTTTTTCGTATAATCGTTCCTCTTTTAATATCTCTAAATAAGCTGAAGACGGATATCGCTCCTTCTCAAAGGTTGTAAGGATTTCCTCAAGCATCGCTGGCCAGTCAGCCGAAGGGTATAAATTCTTCAACTCGTTGTAATAGCTATAGTCACTTCCGTATAGGAACTGTAACATTAACTCTCTTTGCATCTTTACATCACCTAGTCCTGCATAGGCTTTTAGACGATACTCCTTCCATATTTTAACCAAACCTCGATATTCTTTGTCAACTACTTCTCCTTCTTCACAAATACTTATTACTTCTCTGTAATTACCTACCTTTAATAATCGTTCAAGTACCTTTTTCCTAAAGGGGCTGAGGTGGATATTCTCATTTATAAAATGAAGTGCCCTTTCTTCCCCATCAAATTTCTCAATTAACTCTAGTTGAAGAAGCTTTATATTTTCGGTTTCGTATTTAGAACTCCATGAGTCACTTGAGTTTTCTAACATGCCATTAAGCTGTATTTCAAGTTTATTTCTAAATTTCTGATTGGCTGCTAAGTGGACACAAGCTCCCAATAATCTTAACTGCCATTCACTCCATCCTTCGTACCTTTTATGGTTAGCCTCATTCAGAACAGCATCAAAAAGTTTCTTTTGCTGAGATTCTTTTAATTGGGTCCCTCCTATTGAGAGAGCTTGGTCGATTATCCCAAAACTTTCATCTATAACACTACCAACAAACCCACTTGAATCATCACAGTATTGAATCATATCAACCACAACTGAAAGAACAGTCAAACTTAATAGTACTGCTCCTTCTATATCCCCAATTGATACTTTCGCATCTGCCTTCTCTAAAACCATATGTGCTCCTTCAAGTGCTTCATCTACTCTATTCCACTCTATAAAACCACGCTTTTTAGCTCCATTTATATATTCTCTAATCAGTTTTTTACTGGAGGCAATCTCATCTGTATTGGATGAGAATTTAAATAGCAATCTATTTTCAATCTCAGAGTATTCATTTGATAGATCTAAAATGATGTTTAGTAGTTCTTCCTTGTTAAAATTAAAGAGTATAAATTTAAGGTCTTTTTCTTGTTTCAAAGCAGTTTTGTCTAGATTCCCTTGGTTTTCACCATTCTCCCTTAAATCTCTCAATGCATACAATGCTGCAACCTGATGTTTACAATACTCTCCCCAATCATATGGACAGTCACAAGAAGTACTTACTATATCATCTTTTTCAGTCAAAGATACTTTTACTGAATAAAACTCAGTGCCAACTACCTCTACGATATAAAGGTTTTCCTTTACCATTTCTACCTTTTGAATGGAACCACTAATAAAGTAATCCTTGCCACGTTTTAAGATTGTTTTATCCACATATTCCTCGAAATCCGAAATCCTCATCATTTTTTACTCCCTTGGTCTGCTACTAATACCAATATTTTAACATTTTTAATAGAAAAAGATATGAATGCGATATTTCTAATCTCGAAATAATTATGGTAAAATTCAGTATAGTGCAAAAAAGGAGGATTCACCTATGAAGGAATACTTAATTGTATTGAACAAAGACGAGGACACTATCTCGATAGTGAATCTGGAATCAAACAGTGTTGAAAAGACGATAGAAACAGACCATAACCCACATGAAGTTATTGTTACACCAGATGGCAAGAAAACATATGTTGCTTGCTCGTTAGGAAACAAGTTAGACATTATTGATAATGAAACATTTGAAGTTGTAAAACGTCTAGAGCACCCGGATTTTAATTTTCCACATGGGCTAGGGCTTACAAAGGACGGCAAAAAACTTTACCTTGCATCTACATACAGTGAAAAAGTATTTATCATTGATACGGAAACAGATGAAATTGAAAAAGTGATCCCAACTTATCAGAAGTACTCTCATATGATCACTTTTTCACCGGATGGAAGTTCGGTTTATGTGCCTAACATTGGTAGCAACAATATAACCGTTATAGACGTTCAAACAGAATCAATCATAAATCATTTCCCTGTGGGGCCAGGCCCTGAGGGGGTTGCAGTTCATCCAAATGGTAAACATATTTATGTAGCAAACCAAGAAGATAACACATTATTTGTAATCGATACTAAAACATACTAGGTTCTTCATAAACGCAGAATTGGTAGTGTTCCAGTTCGCCTTCTGTTTACACCAGATGGCAAGTACGCGCTTACGGCCAACCGTGAGTCAGGGGACATTTCAGTTATTCAAACAGAACAGAAAATTAATGGCCAAGTTCGGCCCTGGGAAATTAAACGGATCCCTGTTGGAATTTGGGCTGGGGGTATCGTACTAAACGAAGATGCTTCAACTCTTTATGTAGCGAACAACAAAACAAACGACATTTCAGTCATTGACATGAACACTTTAAAAGAAGAAACGCGCATTGATGTAGGTATTCATCCTGATGGAATTGCTTATTTGAAAAAGTAAAAAGGTAGGGCCAGACCCCCGGGGTCTGGCCCTCATTTTATTTAGTTCTTTTTTCTAGCAGGGGCTTGGTGATTTCTTCTATTCCAACAAGCCCTAGCATAAAGAGAAAGATCTTTTGAACTCCATGATAGGCTTCTTTTGGTTCAAAATATTCTTCAAGGGTATGGCAACCTCCATAACCTCCGCCCCCGCCGAGCGTGACAGCAGGAATTCCTAGACTAATAGGAACATTGGAATCAGTACTACTTGCTCCATTTAAAACAGGGTCAAATCCTAGTAAATCAGCAGCTACTAAAGCCGATTGAACGATTAAAGAATCCTGAGATTGACTCCCTGCAGGTCGATCTCCAACCAATTCAATCTCTACTCTTATCTCCTCTTTCCCCCAACGAGAATTTTCATCATTAGCAGCTTGTTGGATGATTTCTAGAACTTCTTTTTCAAGTGAAAGTAGTTCATCCTGCGCAATCGAGCGCAAATCAATAACCGTACTTGCACTTGCTGCAATCGTGTTTACAGAAGTTCCTCCGGTAATCGTCCCCACATTAAATGTTGTTTTCGGATGGTCAGGAACTTGTAGATTAGATATTTTACCTATTGCCCTTCCTAAAGCATGAATGGCGCTCGGTAGTCCAAAGTCTCCAAAACTATGGCCCCCTGGTCCTGTATAGGTAACTCGATATCTTCGACTACCTGTTCCTAAATAGGTCACTTCATTGGGAGTTCCTGGTTCAATTGAAATAAACCCATCTATATCCTTATGATTTTTAAACAAACCTTTTACTCCCTTTAAATCCCCTAATCCTTCCTCACCAACAGTTGCAACAAACACAATATCCCCAACCGTTTTAACGCCAGTTTCATTCAATGCACGTATTAACGTTAGAAG
Source organism: Cytobacillus spartinae (assembly GCF_042865285.1). NCBI lineage: Bacteria > Bacillati > Bacillota > Bacilli > Caryophanales > Bacillaceae > Cytobacillus > Cytobacillus spartinae. The sequence continues at coordinate 127,279 of NZ_JBIACK010000003.1, forward strand.
CGAAGCAAGACCTCTTCCATCATCCGCTATACCAGGAGCATAAATCTTTCCGTCCCTTTTTTTCGCTTTAAGGTCTGTCCCTGCTGGAAAAACCGTATCCAGGTGAGCTGACACAACTAACTTCGGCCCCCCACTACCAGGTCGATCACCATATACATTTCCGTGTTCATCGACTCTTACATTCTGTAAACCAAGTTCCTCAAATCGCTTTTGAAAGAACTCTCCCCTAACCCTTTCTTGAAAGGTCGGAGCCTCTATTTCTGTTAAAAGAATTTGTTCCTCCACAGTTCTTTCGTTATCTTCCTTTAAAAAGTCTAAACCTATTTTTATAACATCTTCCCCTATTAATAGCTTAAATACTTGTTGAATCCCCATTCTTTCAGTCATCTAAATCTCACCCCTATAGTTCTCTATTACCTTCATATTAAAAGATTATGATTTTTAAATACAGTAAAGAGTTTGAAATATTCTAAAATTTTTATTAGCCAGATCCTCATCGTTTATTATTTTCTAGAATTCTAAATTTCCTATGTATTTGACAACAACTACAGATGAGGCAGTTTAATCTATTTTTGATTTTTTAAACGGATTCGCAAAAGTTTTACCTCTGATCAAGAACAACAAACTACTTATATACTAGTGGGCGAAACAAAAACAGAGATTAAAATTGAAAGGACAGTCCGCTCATATTCGCAGAACTGTCCTTTTAGTCAAACCTTTTTAACAAATTCAGATTTTAATTGCATGGCTCCGAAACCATCAATCTTGCAATCAATGTCATGGTCCCCGTCTACTAGGCGAATGTTTTTAACTCTTGTGCCGATTTTAATAACAGATGAACTCCCTTTTACTTTCAGATCTTTAATAACCGTAACCGTGTCACCATCGGTTAAGACATTCCCATTAGCGTCCTTTACAACCTTAACATCTTCATTTGCTTCAGACTCTGCTTCTGTAGTCCACTCATGAGCACATTCTGGACAAACCAATAGACTTCCATCTTCGTATGTATATTCTGAATTACATTTCGGACAATTTGGTAAAGCGACCATTATTATTCCTCCAAATTCTAATTTACTCCGCTAGTCTAATTTGCATCTTCGTTTTCTAATATTTCGTTCTCTATCTCTAGAGTGCGCTTCTTATGCTGTTTTCCCCATTCACTCATTAGCTGGAGTAAGGGAGTTGTTGATTCTCCGTATTCTGTTAAGTAGTACTCAACCCTTGGTATCTTTTCTTGGTAAATATCACGCATAATTAGGCCATCTTCTTCAAGTTCTCGTAGTGATTGGGTAAGCATCTTCTGTGTAATATTAGGGATTAGTTGTCGCAACTCTCCATAACGGTATGGTTTTTTGCTTAAATGCCACATGATCCTCGATTTCCACTTCCCACCCATGACCTCAACTGTAATTTCAACCGGACAATTGTACATTTCTCTTTTCATAACTTCTCCCCTTTACGAACAAAAAAGTGCCTACTTGTTATGTTAATACGCTAGGAATAATATGTAAATGAATTACAACAAAGGGGCTGTTATCCATGCAACTCGAAAGGTTTCGTTCTTACTCTAAAAACATTCAATCTATACTAGTCTGGAATATTCTATTCTGTTTCGGATTAGGCATACATCTAGTGTTATACAATCTATACCTAGAAGGAATCGTCCAAGATGACGCAATGATTGGTAAAATAATAGGGCTAAACTTTTTAGCTCAGGCTTTGATTTATATTCCCGCTGGACTCTTTTCAGATCGGGTTGGTTCAAAGAAAGGAGTTATAGTTGGGGTCATTCTTTTCACCATTGCTTTGGTAGGGAATTTGTTTGCTTCAACTCCTGATTCACTATCATTCTGGGGATTTATGATTGGTATTGGCCATGCAGCAAGCATCGTTACGTTCGTCCCTTTACTAACCGAATACTCCAACTCTGAGGAAAAAAAGAACTTATTTACATTTGCATTTAGTACAGGGACGTTATTTACTTTCTTAGGGACATTATTAGGAGGAATATTCTCGGATGGTTTTCAAACTATTTTTGATATAACACAAACAGAAAGTATGCGATTAACACTTGGCTTCACAATACTAATATTTGTTTTTTGTTTAATTCCGTTATTATTCGTAAAGAAGAATGCACTTAATGTTTCTAGCAAAAAACAGACTTCTATTTTTTCCATTATTAAAAATAAGCCTGGTGTGCTGCTTCCACTGATGAAGTTTAGCACCTCAAAAGTTTTTGCTGGTGTAAGTTTAGGAATCATATCACCCTTCCTAAATCTATTTTTTATGCATAAGTTTTCACTGACACCATCAAACATTAGCTTTGTTTTAGCCGCTGGAACACTCGCTACTGTAATCTTTATGAGTTATAATTCCAAGATTACAAACCGGATCTCAGAGGTTAAAACTGTCTCACTTTATCATTTGATTTCGATTCCTGCGATTATCCTTTTAGGCTGGACCCAGAGTATATGGATAGCCATTGTTGCGTTTATCATTTTTAGATCTGCAAACTTTGGATTAAACCCGATTGTTTCTAAGCTGATGATGGATGGAGTAGACCAAGAGATTAGAGGGCTAACAAATAGCTTTGGATTTATGGCCCAATCAATATGTATAAGCTTACTTGGTCCTATCTCTATGTATATAGTCCAAATTGCAGGAACTGAAAAAGGATATTTCCTACTATGTTTAATATCCGCTGCAGGCTCACTTATAGCTGGTGTTTACTTTTTATATGCGTTTGGGCAGAAAAAGAATCAGCTGGTTGGAAAAATGGAGAACCAGCCGGTTTAACTCCATTTATTTTTTATATAGAAGGGGGCATACAAGAATAAAAATGTCCCAATCGTTATCAGCTCTAGTGGGATCATGTAAAAAGGCCATGGACCCAAGTAGTCAAACACCGATGGATTTGCAGGCTTTCGCATGGTATACATATAGTTGCCATTCAGGACTATGTTTACGAAGAATATGAATAAGGCATATCCATTTACATAAAAGAAAGCTTTGATTACGGACTTAAAAGTGGGAGAGAATTCTTCGACGAACACCATAAATATATTGGCTACTACAATCCCCCCATGAGAGATAAAAAAATGAACATAGCGAAAATGCGGAAAAGTATAGGCTTGAATGTCTGGTGTGATCATGGCTTGTAGAGCACTCCCCAAGCCAACAAAATAAGTAAATTCGAAAAGTCTATAGCTTCTAGTTAGAAGTAGTACGCTAGATAAGAGTAGAGAAAGACTGCTTAAATGTAGTGGAAGAGAATGCTCAATCGCCCATGTATCAATATAATTAAGCCACCAAATTAGGCTTGCTTCTGAAGCAAGAAGAATAGTTGCTAATGAATACCTTGTGAGTCTATTGACTACGTTCTGTCTTAGCTGACTTCTAAATAGGTAAATTGTAAAACAAATTATTAATAAAATTGTTAGCGTTGTTATGTGGGTGGCTGAAAATAAAATAAAAGGGGCGTTTCCGTCGGGTTTGATTAGGTCTATCACTAGATGCACTCCTCTTAATTAGGCCTATCCATATTTTTGTCAAATCTGTAGTTTGATAATCCTTGTTTTAATAGAATCTATACAATAAGATAGAGCTAATTGGAAATAGAAAGGAGAAATTCATTTTGATTTTTAAGCCCCGATTTGAATCGATGGAGCTAAAGATTCTTAGGTATTTGAAAGCTCGTATGAAGTTAGATCCTAAAGATGAAAATCACTACACAAATCTTGAGAAAGGTTATGCAGGTGAGCTACAGTTCGATAAGCTATTAGAGAAACTCTCAAACGAAAATCTTGTGATAAACGATTTACTATTAGAATGTAACAATACTTTTTTTCAAATTGATACAATGCTAATCCTTTCAAACACGATTTACCTATTTGAAATCAAAAATTTTGAAGGAGACTTTTATATTGAAGGCGACAGATGGTATTCTACACCCCGATCTGAAATTAAAAACCCCCTACTACAATTAAAGCGTAACGAGTCTCTACTTCGGAGATTACTCCAGGAACTTGGTTCTAACTTTCCAATTGAAGCACACCTCGTCTTTCTTAACCCGGAATTCCAACTATATCAAGCTCCTCTTAACCTTCCTGTTATTTTCCCAGCACAACTCAACCGTTATATAGAAAAAATCTCAAGAAGATCCTCAACCATTAAAAACACTCACACAAAACTAGCGGAACAATTGCTTACCCTTCATATAAGCGAGTCACCTTTTTCTAGAATACCGGAGTACACGTATGAAGAACTTGAAAAGGGGATTATTTGTTTGGGGTGTGGTGGGTTTTATGAAACTCTTCATGGAACCACCTTAAAATGTAATAGGTGCGGTGAAACAGAAGATCACTATTCTGCTGTTTTAAGGAGTATTAAGGAACTTGAGGTCCTCTTCCCTTCAGTTAAATTAACTATGAAAACATTGCAGGACTGGTGCAAGGTTTTAAAAAACAAAAAAACCATAAAAAAGATTATTAGGGGAAATTATATGTTGGTTGAAAAAGGGAAACAGTCTTATTATATAAGGAAGTAATAGTATAGTTATTTTTGCTATCGAATCACACCCATACTTGCCGTGTTTCCTACTTTTTTCCTTCTATCGCGGCTCGCAGCACACCCTTGCCTGCCGCGTTTCTTGGTTTTTCCTTCAATCGCGGTTCGCAGCACACCCTTGCTTGCCACGCTTCTTACTATTTCCTTCTATCGCGGCTCGTAGGACACCCTTGCTTGCCGCGTTTCTTACTTTTCCCTTCTATCGCGGCTGGAAACACACCCTTGCCTGCCGCGTTTCTTCCTTTTTCCTTCTATCGCGGTTGGAATCACACCTTTGCCTGCCGCGCTTCTTCCTTTTTCCCTTCTATCGCGGCTCGCAGCACACCCTTACCTGCCGCGTTTCTTACTTTTTTCCTTCTATCGCGGCTGGAAACACACCCTTGCTTGCCGCGTTTCTTACTTTTTTCCTTCTATCGCGGCTCGCAGCACACCCTTGCCTGCCGCGTTTCTTCGTTTTTCCTTCTATCGCGGCTGGAAACACACCTTTGCTTGCCGCGTTTCTTACTTTTTTCCTTCTATCGCGGTTCGCAGCCCCCTTGCCTGCCGCCTATCCTACTTTTTTCCTTCTATCACGGCTCGATTCACACCCTCGCCTGCCGCGATACCCCTATTTTCTCTTAGGTTTGCGGCTATGTTCAAATCTTTCGCTCCACCCACAAAAAAGCCACCACACAAAAAAATGCAGTGACCATTCCTAACTATTTTTACTCTAAAACAGGAGCCTGCGGCGGTGTCTCCATCCAACCTTTCTCAATTAAGAGATTCACTCCATCCTCAGCATACTGAGCTACCTCAGTAGCTAATCTTGTAAAAGTTGATCCTATGTCCCTTCTAAAGGAAGTCGATATAGCTATTCCATAATTACTAACTCCTTGGGCATTAAGAAACGCAACCATGTTTAAAATCAATTTTTCTGAAAAAGGTGAAGTTGTAGTCGAAGTCACCCCGGCATTCCAAAATGAAGGAACGGGTAGTTCACTTTCAGAAAGAGGTTTTGAAAGAACAGTTATATGTTTTTCTGCTATTTCTTTTCCTCTCTTCAGATAATCTTTGACTTCTCCGTCTTGTAGAGACTGGATAAACCCTTTCATTAATTGTTCACCAATCTGGTTTGTAATAATGTTATAGAAAATGGAACTAATTTCTTCAGCAATCAGAGGACGTTTATCTCCAAACCATCCATTTAGGAAGCTCTGTTTTTTTATAAAACTTACTTCTTTTGGGACTGGGATATAAGGGGATCTTTGCCACAATCCTTTTTCTAACAATAAATCTCTAACTTTATTCAATTGAGCTAATGATTCTTTCACTTGATTTGTAAAAAACGAAACAACATCTTCTCTAGCTATTTTATTGGTAGCAATAGAACCGTAATTTACATTTCCCTTAGCTTTGAACCAAAGAAAATACAAAATAAATGGATCTGTGAATAGTTTCTCTGCACTTGAATTTAGATCAGAAGAAGAAAAAGCCGTTGGTATAGGGAAATTTTCCAATTCAAAAGTAGTTTTTATTTCATGAAGACTCTTTTCAGTAAATTTTAAAAGCTGATCATTCATCTCTTTTGTCTGTTCATCTTCAACGGTTTTCTCAAAATATTTTAAAATGCACCAATTCATGGATTCTGCTTGATATGAATTCCATAAGAATCCCATCTCACTTACTGTCAAATCTATTTTGTTACTCACGGACGACTTTCACCTCTTTTTAAAAAATATTTGGTTATATTATCTGTCAGTTTCCAGATAATTAAACACAAAGAAGTTAGAGTCTTCCTACTTGCAAAAAAGCCATGTTACGACTAAAACATAGTCTTAAAACTATAAAAAAAGAGAGTGAGCCTTAAAGAATACACTCACTCTCAACAATATTAATTAATTCCTTTAATTGATCCACGCTTTTTTCTAGAGATAGGGAGTAGTTTCGCTGCGTTCCTATCTGTTCAATGGTAACAAGATGATTATCACGCATAATTTTTAGATGATGAGATATCGCCGGGCGCGATAAATTTGAATGGTTGGCGATTTCATTTACACTTAGGGATTCATGCTCTGCAAGTAAGAGGATAATATCCTGTCTTGCTGGATCACTCAATGCATGAAACAATGGTATGCATGCTCTAAAAATATCTACCGCTTGTTGCCCCATAATTGTCCCCCACTTTTTTAAACAAGCACTTAATTATTTCTCACCTGCCACATACTTAGCAACTTTGGCTACTATGCTCCTTGGGAGAAATTTTGCAGTGAGTGCTCCTAATTTATTGACACTACCTGTAATAATGACACGTTTTCCTGACATAAGTCCAGCATATCCTTCTTTTGCAACAAGGTCGGATTCCATTGCTCGACTAAACATTTTCGTTCCTTCTACACTGGCTACAGATCCAAAGTTGGTCTTAGTCGCACCAGGGCAGAGTGTGGAAATCGTCACGGCGCTACCAGAAAGTTCTTCCACTAATGCTTCAGAGAAGGATAAAACATATGCCTTTGTTGCGTAATATACAGCCATTAAAGGTCCGGGCTGAAATGCTGCTGTACTAGCTACGTTTAAAATCCGACCACTATTTCTTTCTTTCATCATTGGTAAAAAGTAATGTGTTAATTCAGTTAATGCCGTTACATTCAATTGAATCATATTAACTTGTTCTTGCAAATCTAGTTTATCAAATTCTCCCATCAAACCAAACCCTGCGTTATTGACTAACACATCAATGTGAGCCCCTTGTTGCTTAATTTCCTCATAAACTTCTTTTGCTGCACCACCGATACTTAAATCTTTTTGGATAACCGTAACATTCAAGTGACTATAGGTCTCTTTAATTTGTTGCATTTTTTCTTTATTTCTTGCAACTAATATTAGGTTGTAACCGTCATTTGCAAATAGTTTTACATAATCATATCCTAGACCACTAGTGGCACCTGTAATTAAAACGGTTTTATTCATTTTTATTCCTCCATATTCGTTTAAATGTTTAAATATTTAAACACATAATAACAACATGGTCATATTAGGTCAATTGATAAGTTTTTCCTAAAAAAGAGCCAGATTTTACACTGGCTCCTTCTTACAATTTATACACAGTGCCAAAAGACACCCTTTTTCAAAGATTGAATTATTACATATGATAACTCATTTTAAGGAACAAGTTCCGCCATCATGATATCCTAAGGACAATTACATTCTCCTTCACCGGTGTAAGTTTTTACCTTAAGCTTTATACCAAGCTCTAAAAATGATAACTGCAATAACTAGAGCAACATAAGCTAAAGAAAGGAACAGTCTAAAAGGAGTAATTCTTTTCCTGTACCCTTTTGTAAATATTGCGAAGGCTACAAGTACTACATGATTAAGAAACGGGATGATCAGAAATATTAAAGTCGCAGCACTTAAAAACGGTAGGAGCCCTTCATCCATTCCATAGCCGAAAGTTACTTTATGTACTAGTGCTATTAAAAAAATGCTTACTAAAGCGATGATAGAGACCATAAAAATACTAATGCCAATGTCTATAGCTTTTGGAGATTCCGATTCTTCATTTTTTATATCATTAATGGATAATGCGATTCCAGCAACAATTGGGGTTAGCATCAGTGGGATGGAAATACACACAAACAGAAAACTAAAGTGCTCTCTTAAATAACTTTCTGGATAAACAAACCCCAGAATGAGTAATATCACATATATTACAAGCAGGCTCAATACGAATAAGGTAATACTTCCGCCTATGTTATCATCGACTTTCCTTTTTACAAATAGTTGAGCCAATACACTTAATCCCATCAGCCCGACTCCCAAGACTAAACAGACATCTAGGAAAGGATTGATTCCCTCATTCACACTATAACCGAATGCTATTTTTTGAATAAGTGTAAGCACTAATGAGCAAACGTATAGCCCGCTTCCGTACACTAAAGGAGTATAAACACTTAATATCCTCCTGGGAACATTTGGTTCCTTTGTAACTTCATTAATAAAGTAAGTTCCACCTATTAGTAATCCTAAAGAGGATATAGTAAAAGGAATTCCATAGTAGTTGCGAACATGTTCGACTGATGCAAACAACCCTATGATGAATAAGCAAACTAAAAAAAGCACAGACAAAACCCCAATAAGTACAATAAGTGTACCTAAGTTGCTAAGTTGGGAATTCTGCTGCTCCTCTATTTTTTGTAGATCATGCTCCATCGGAAGCCTCCTTTCCAATATCCATAATAAGGAAAATAATCCCCTTAATTATATGTAGTTCATTTCTACAAGACAACCATAATTAGAAAAGATAACCCATTAGTATGAGTAAGTGTCAAAAAATAAATATGACCCGTCCCTAATGCTCTCTAGAAAAGCAGTAGAAACTGGCCACTTTAATTTTTATATGGAAGCGTGATTTTTACGGTAGTTCCTACATGTTCTTCACTTTCGAATGCAATGGTTCCCTGGTGAGATTCGATAATTCTGTAGCTTACCATTAATCCAAGCCCTGTTCCTTTTTCTTTTAGGGTGTAAAATGGTTCTCCTAATCTTGGTAGGATGTCTTTTGGTACACCTACTCCGGAATCTTTAATCTGGATCACAATTTGATCATTCTGATTTTCCACGATTATTTTTAATGATCCACCGTTAGGCATGGCTTCAATGGCATTTTTCACTAAATTTATAAAAACTTGTTTAATTTGATTAATATCACAAATGATATCGGAATACTCCGTTAGGTAGTACTCTTTTATTTCAATATTATTTAACAATGCTTGTGGGGCAGAAAAGGCAACGATTTGTTTTACGATTTTTATAAGGTCGTGTTCTTGAAAAGTTATGGCTTGTGGTTTTGCCACCGCCATAAACTCATTTGTAATCATTTCAATTCGATCTAACTCAGAAAGCATTAATTCTATGTACGAACGGTTCGTTTCCCCTTTTTGTGAATCAATTAGTTGGGTAAACCCTTTCAAGGTTGTTAATGGGTTTCGAATTTCGTGTGCTAACCCTGCAGCCAACTCTCCTACCACCGCTAATTTTTCTGATTTTTGAAGCAGTGCCTCTGTCCTTTTTAATTTCGTTATATCTATACATGATCCTATTACTTCAACAACTTCCTGATTGACGATCACTGGCTTTAAAGTAATTACACAGGTTATATGGGATATGGTTATTTCAAATGTAACATCCTCCCCTAACCAAGATTGTTCATAATAATCCTTTAAAGCGTCTGATATCCCTTCGATAGGGTGCTCGCATATCTTTTTTCCTACAACTTGTTCAGGCTTGATCTTTAAGCTATTTAATAACTCTCCATCACAAATCGTATGGATAAAGTCTTCTCCTACTTTTATGAATTTAAAAATGACCCCCTGCTGCTTTCGGACCATTTCCTTTAGTTCACGTTCCATTTCTAACATCCGATTCTCAGCTTCCCTCTGTAATGTAATATCTCTTGAGATGGCAGCCATTTGAACGATCTTTCCTTGTTCATCTTTAATAGGAGATATCGTCATATTAATTAAAATTTTGGAACCGTCTTTTCGTTGTCTTGTCGTATTATAGGCAATCATCGTTTTTCCAGATGCAACCTCAGAAACTACATAATCAATATTTTCACGAAGCTCTGGCATGATGTCTCTGAATAACTTTCCCTTTACCTCATTTTCTTTCCAGCCATATACTTTTTCAAATCCTTGGTTAACTGTCAGTACCATTCCTTTTTCATCCATGATTGTAATGCTATCAGGCGTATGATCAAAAAAGGATTGCAATAACACTTGTGTGTTTTTTAGATCCTTTTCCGTTTCTTGCTTTTGTTGGAAGGTCAATTGTAGTTTAGAAAAGAAAAAAGCCTTTAAGATAAATAAATATCCAAATGCCTTAATGATATGACCAATGACGACAAATACATCTGAAACATTAGTGTAAAAAGTAATAGTGAACTCACTAAGTAACAGCAAAGAAAATGCAAACAATAATTCGAGATCAGCTTTTAACTTTGTCTTTTGATACTTTACTAAGGTATTTATAAATGTAATAAAAATTAAAAGACAAAGTAGATATTCGATCGTGTTCTTCAATATCGTTGGACCATGATTTGGGACAATTAAGATAGGAAGATCTTTTTCAAAATAATAGATGAAAGAAGTTACACAAAATAAAAACAGGAATGTATAGAGGCCAATCCACTTTCGGTTGATTGTTCTTTTCTTCTCTTCCGACAAGGTCAAAAAAAGCAAGCCAATCGAGGCAACGCTCCTAGCCATAATCCAAAACCAACCGGTCTTCTCTAAAGAACTTTCTGTTAGAAAAAATGGCATTCCTGGGTATGTCATAAAATGGAGTAAGTCGAAAACTCCTACAACAAAGAAGATAAACGGAAGCCAGAGAAATGTTCTATTTTTCGTTTCTTCAAACGCCTTCCAACCATACAAACTAGCTGCAAAACATACAATTACACTAAAGAGCTCTAAAATAGAATGAATAAAGATATGATTTTCCACCATATAGAGTTCATTCAAGGAGCTTTGATAAATATGACCTAACCCAATTAATAAAAACGAAATAAATAAAAGAGAAAACCCAAACTTAGATTGCTTTAATAAATTTGCCATGGTCACCTACCTTGTATTATGTAAAAAATGGCTAATCCACTTTTTAATATTCTTAATAGACTGATAATACTATTAAAGTGTAACAAACTAAATACCACATTTCACCAGATTATTTGTAAAAAATAAGAAAGAGTCTGGAGGGACCCAGACTCTTTTGCACTCTTCTACTTTCTTTCTTTTAACTCTGCCAATATTTGCGGGTATTGTTTATCCAGTTTATACATCCACATTAATACGGTCTGCAATAATGCTAAAACAAAAGGAATGTAAATATTGAGTGCCAAAATCATGGTTGTGGCAGTGGACGATTGTTCAGTGACCCCTCCTACATAACCTCCAAAAGCTAATAACCATCCAATTAGTGCACCGCCAAGTCCTGCACCAACTTTCATCCCAAAACTTGCTGCACTATTCACTAACCCTTCCGTTCTTATACCAAATTTCCACTCTCCATATTCGGCTGTATCATTAATCATCGCATATAAAAACATAATGATTGGGACCAATCCAAATCCTTGTATCGCCGTCCCTGTTAGGAAGACGGTAAGATTTGATGGGTCAATCAATTTAATGATCGGTCCAAAAATACCTATGATTGAAACGGTTAGGGCAATATTACGTTTCCCAAACTTGCCGACTAATTTTGCCATAAAGAAAAAACCGATAATCGTTGGAAGAAATAAAAGTAACCCTACGAGAGAAAAGTAAGCTGCATTACCAAGTATGTAAGTAGTATAGTAAAGACCAGCTCCTGCTAGAAGCGCATTAAGGGTATAGGCTACCACGCAGTATAAGGTAATAATTAACCAATACCTGTTTGTAAATAAGGCTTTTAGTCCTTTCTTCAAAGGAATATCCTTTCTAACTGTTACAGAAGAAGCCCCTACTCTTTCTTTTGTTGACCGAAAAGCTAAAATACTTGTCAAAATGATCATAAATCCACTAAAAGCAGCAACGACCGTCCAGCCCATTTTTCCACCAATGGCACTTGCTACCGGCTGAGCTAATATGGTGATCGCAAGTGTACTTAACATCGTGAAGACACCCGTGTAAATATTCAAAACCGATCTTTTATAAGGCTCTTGGGTCATTAACCCTAGTAAAGTTTTATAAGGAATAGAAATAGCTGTATACACCAAAATAAGGGCGATATAAGTGACATAGGCATAAATGATCTTTCCTGTTTCTCCTATTTCAGGTACAGCAAAGAGTAAAACGGTTGTAACACCAAGAGGGATTCCCATCCACAAAATCCATGGGCGGGCTTTTCCATGTTTTGACTTAGTTCTATCAACTAACGTTCCCATTCCTATATCTGTTACACCATCAAATAGTCGAGCAACCAGCATGAGTGTTCCAACCACTCCAGCTGATATGCCAGCAACATCCGTGTAATAGAATGTGAGAAAGGTTCCCACTAAGGTCCAAACTAGAATTACACCAAAGAATCCCATTCCGTAGTTCAACATTTCCTTATGACTCGGAGCATCGACATGTATAGATTTTGTATGGACGCTCTGTTGCTTCTCTGCTAGCATGATCTCTCCTCCTTAATATGTAAGCGTTAACAATTTACTAAAAATAAAATCCTCCTTTTAACGAACCTTCAGTTACATACCAACCGGTTAGTACTATAACCATAGTATAAATTAATTTTAGATAATTGTATATATTCTAAAAATTAAATAAGACTTTCTTCCCTCACTAAATCCTCAAATTATGTTTATAGATGTAGAATCCTCGTTAATCAAACGTTTGATTGAATTTAACAATATTCCTTTTACACCAACCTATGCCCCCATATTTCATTTGAAAAATCTGTCGATAGAGTCTATCTCCCCTTCAATTTAAAGAAGTGAGGGCATGGACCCGGTATAACTATAAAAGTAGACTCATATATTTGAATGGTTTGAAATCTAACAAAGGAGTGAAGTCATCATGAATCAAGTGTCACCGTCTTTTGTGAGTCAAATTGATCCGTACGTGTATCAAACGCTACAAGGGGTTACTGGCGGTATGGTGGTTGTACAAACAACAAAAGGATCTGTTACTGGAATGCTTAAGACCGTTATGCCCGACCATATTGTCGTTGAATCAGGTGGGTCTCCTTTCTTTATTCGCACAGCACAAATTGTTTGGGTAATTCCAAGAGGATAAGGAGGCCACTTCATGTTTAAGCGAGAGAATAAGATGTTAATTGAACTCCCCATTCCTGAACACGGATGTCCAAATGCAGCTGCTGCTGTCCAAGAGCTGCTAGGTGGTAAGTTCGGAGAAATGTCTACGTTAAATAACTATATGTATCAATCTTTTAATTTTCGGCAAAAGGATAAACTAAAGCCCTTTTATGATCTTGTAGCAAGTATTACAGCAGAGGAATTTGGTCATGTGGAGTTAGTTAGTAATACCATTAATCTACTATCGAGAGGCAACACTTTTTATACCGGAGATCCAGATGTTACCCCATTACGTGAAGGGAAAGATAGTCGGAACACCTATCACTTTATTGCCACTGCTCAAACGGCATTAGCTGGGGATTCGATGGGTCGCCCTTGGACAGGAGATAATGTTTTTAGTAGTGGAAATCTCGTATTAGATTTACTTCATAACTTCTTCTTAGAAGTTGGCGCTCGCACACACAAGATGAGAGTTTACGAGATGACAGAACATGAGACTGCTCGCGAAATGATTGGATACTTATTAGTTCGTGGTGGCACGCATGTGGTAGCCTATGCGAAAGCGCTAGAAATCGCTACAGGTGTTGATGTGAAGAAAATGGTTCCAATTCCAAATCTATCGAACACCAAATTTGATCATGCGAAAAAATTTGAAGAGCAAGGTGTCGGAAATATTCTCTACACTTGGAATGATGTCGGGGATTATGAAGATATTCGAAAAATTTGGAAAGGAACACATCCCGAGAGTGGCAGCCAACTAGTTGTAAAAACGGGCGCACCAAAAGGAGCACCAATCCCTAACCTCGACGATCTTCCTGAAGAATTTGCTCCTGGTATTGACCGTGACGATTATGCGAGAATTGCAAAGCGCCTAATGGAAAATCTATAAAATTTCCCTATTCTTACTTCTGGCCAGTTACGGATTATGATACTGGCCTTTACTTTTTCTCCCGTTAGAGGTCAAATGGTCAGATCGCTAAGTTACGCTTTTCTATTGTTCTAGTCAAAATAGTATCTTTCCCATACCTTTAAAATTTGATAGAATATTTAGAAAGACGAAATAAATCTGAAGGTTTACTATTGGGAGGAGAAACGATGAGTTTAGAACAATTTTTACAAGAACAAAATGAGGTTTTAAAAGAGTTACATGTTAATCGAGCGGAGTCATCTTGGATGGCTTCAACTACAGGTGAGGATGAGTGGAACAAAAAAACAGCTCAGGCTCAAACAGAAGTAAATCTTTATTTTTCTAATAAAGAACGCTTCGAACAGGTTAAGAGTTATCTTGAACAAGAAATTAAAAATCCATTACATAAACGTCAGCTTGAGTCACTCTATAACAACATGCTTAAGAATCAGTTACCAGAAGCTGACTTAAAAGAGATGGTTGAACTATCTACAAGTCTAGTAAGTGTGTTCAATACATTCCGCGCTACTCTTGATGGAGAGCAGGTTTCTGAAAATGATATTCGCCAAATTCTTGTTAAAAGCAATGATCGCGAGTTAAGAGAACGAGCATGGCATTCTAGCAAACAAATTGGTAAAGAAGTAGAAGAAAAACTCCTTACTCTAGTTCGCAAACGTAATGAAACTGCTCGTCAGCTAGGCTATGAAGACTATCATCAAATGAGTTTCGAAACGCAAGAACTAGATAGAGAGTATGTGTTTAATACGTTTAAAGAACTAAAAGAACTTTCTGATGAGCCTTTCCGTCAATTGAAACTAGAAATGGATCAGGAATTAGCAGAACGCTTTGGAATTAAAGTTGAGGATCTACGTCCATGGCATTATGCAGATCCATTTTTCCAAGAAGCTCCTCCATCAAAGGATTTGGACTTAGATCCCTTTTATGAAGGAAAGAATCTTGAGGAACTAACGGTAGCAACCTTTAAGAGTCACGGTATGGATATTACGGACATGCTTGCAAAGAGCGACCTATATCCTCGCCCTAAGAAAAATCAGCATGCTTTCTGTACAGACATCAACCGTGAAGGAGATGTTCGTGTTCTATGTAATAATGTAGAGTCTGACTACTGGTCGGCAACGATGCTTCATGAATATGGTCATGCAGTGTATTTTAAGTATATTGACCGTGAATTGCCGTTTATTTTAAGAGGTCCAGCACATACTTTAACAACCGAAGCTATCGCTATGCTTTATGGTCGTTTCGCGAAAAATCCAGCTTGGTTACAGCAATACTTAGGCTTAGAAGAGAGCCAAGTTGAAGCTTTAACACCGCTTATTAATCAATCATTAAGAAAACAAATGTTAATAGCTGGTCGCTGGATCATGACTTTCTCTTTCTTTGAGCGTGAGCTATATAGAAATCCAGATCAAGATTTAAATACTTTATGGTGGAAGATTGTGAAGGATGTACAATTTGTTAATCCTCCAGAAAATCAAGATTATCCACACTGGGCTGCGAAAATTCACTTTACGCTAGTTCCTGTGTATTATCAAAACTACCTATTAGGGGAGTTAACAACTTCTCAACTACAAAGATATATTGAAAAAAATATTTCTGAAGATTTATTTACAGAAAAAGTTGGAGAATTCCTTGTAAATGATTTCTTCAAACCGGGTGCAAAAGACAATTGGAATACAAAAATTGAGAAAGCTACTGGTGAGAAGTTGAATCCGAAGCATTTTGTTGATCAGTTTGTGAGTGTTAACTAAACAATATGACTGAAGCGATCCTTAATGGGTCGTTTTTTTTATTGAACTCTATAAAATATAATTCCCCTTCATTGTTAGGGTTAGTCATAACGTAGTGACTTCTTACGTTAAAACTAATTACCGTAGTCAATTACCCGATGTGACTATTTAAGACTATGATTAGGTTAAGAGAAATGACCTAATCAAAATTTAAGGAGAGACAAAATGATGAAGTCTTCACCAGTTTTAGGGAAGGATCGTATTGTTACGATAGATATTATTAGAGGTTTTGCTTTATTTGGGATTTTCCTTGTAAATATGCCCGCTTTTCATTCGGCGAATTTTATGGTGCAAATGTATAGTTTTGAGCATGAACTTACAGGATCAGATTATTGGCTAGATTTACTGTTCACACTTTTTGTGGATATGAAATTTTTTACCATCTTCTCATTTTTATTTGGCTTAGGTTTCTATATTTTCATGAGTCGAGCTGAACAAAAAGGATTGAAGATCAATCGTCTTTTTTCGAGAAGACTTGTAGGATTACTGCTTATTGGTACCTTACACTTTGTTCTGCTTTGGTTTGGAGATATTTTACACACCTATGCACTCACTGGGTTCCTTTTACTTCTTTTTTACAAGAGAAAGGTTAAAACGATGGTCATCTGGGGTACAATCTTACTTGTTTTAACGAATGTATTACTAATGGGAATGCCCCTTTTAATGCCTGAAGAAACGCTAATAGAAATGAAAGAGAGTCAAAATGCATCTTACGAAGAAAAGATTGATGAGTATGTCGATGTCTATGAAACTGCTGGCTATGTTAAGTGGGTATCTTACCGCTTCACAACAGAGATTATACCGATAATGAAAGGTACAATTCCATCTATGTTACCTGTATTGGCGATGTTTTTGTTCGGCCTAGCAGCTGGAAAGGCTGGTATTTTCAAACCTAATACTAAGCACCTTGATTTTATTCAAAAAGTTCGAACGGTTTCCATGATCGTTAGTATTCCTCTTGTAGTAACGCTAGCATTATTTAAGCTTGAAGTGGTTGATATCGGTATAAAAAGCAATACGTTTGTTCAATTATTCACTAGTCTAAGTGGGTTGACGCTATGTTTCTTTTACATCTCTGCTCTTACGCTATTGTTAAGAAAAGCAAAATGGCAGAAAATGCTCCGTCCACTAGGTTTTGTTGGTCAAATGGCATTAACAAACTACTTATCTCAAACCATTATATGTATGGCTATCTTTGTAGGACTGAGACAATTTGGAGAGGTTAGTTTAACGACTGGTACAGTCATTTGCTTGTTAATTTTCGCTTCACAGATCCTATTTAGTTACTTCTGGTTAAAAAACTTTCAATTTGGACCGTTTGAATGGCTTTGGAGAACTTTCACTTACGGGAAGATACAGTCCATTAAAAAACAGCAATCTACTAAAACATTGAAGCATAAAGAGGCATTATAAAAATTGATCAGCCTCGCTTATTATTGCTAGTATATCTAACTACCCTTCATGGGTTTTATCGTATAATAGTTTCAACAAGTAAAAAAGAAGATAGAAAGTTTGAGGAAACAAGATGAAATTATCAAATCCTTTCTCGACGGAAAGAATGAACTTCCGCTTACTAACAATGGATGATTTAGAAGTGGTTTATAGACAATTTTCAGATCCAGACATGTGTAAGTATTTTAGTGAGCCACCAGTGGATTTAAAGGAAGCAAAAGAAATCATTGAACATTACAAAGATCCTGAAGGTAAAGGATTTTTACGCTATGGGATGTTTGATAAATCGACAAATGCATTTATCGGAACGGTAGGATATCACTATTGGGATCCCAATCGTAAACAAGTAGAAATCGGCTATGATATTTGGAAGGATTATTGGAGACAGGGGTATATTTCTGAGGCATTGCCTCCCCTTATTAAGATTTGCTTCAATTATCTAGATGTTGATTTTGTATATATCCTTACTCATCCAGAAAACCATGCGTCTATTAAAAGTGTTACTAAACTAGGTTTCATTGAATGCCCCCCTCTCCGTGAAATTGATGTAGAGCCTCAAATTTGCTTAAAATTACCGAGAATAGAGTGGAATAACCGCTTATCCTTCTAACAGGATGGAGCGGTTTTTTTAATTCCCCCCTCCCTTCCACTTAAAATTCGCTTGTTCAAACTTTCGACACATTTATCACACATTTTTTTAACAAAAATTCAAATAAAGCCTTTACATGAGAATGATATTCAATTACAATGACAATGAAAATCGTTATCAATAACACATTCGAGGAGTGAGCACATGAAAAAGGCAAAACTACTTTTAACTTCTTTTCTTGCATTCGTACTAGTGCTAGGTTTATTAGCAGGATGCTCTAGCTCAGAAGAGACAGCAAAGAAAGAAGAAAAAGCACCTGAAACAGAAACAAAAGCAACTGAAGAGAAAAAAGAAGATCCTGGCGTAGTTAACTTATATACAGCGCGTCACTATGATACTGATGATGCCATTTATGCTGCATTTACTGAAAAAACTGGTATTAAAGTAAACGTTATTAAAGGTGAAGGCGACGAGTTAATGGAGCGTCTTAAGCGTGAGGGAGAATTAACTGAAGGTGATGTATTTATCACTGCAGATGCTGGGAACCTACATAGAGCAAAAGAAAATGGATTACTTCAACCAATCGTAAGCGATACAGTTAACAGCAATATTCCTGAAACCCTTCGTGACTCTGAAAATAATTGGGTAGCTTTAACAAAGCGTGCACGTGTAATTGTATATGCTAAAGACCGTGTTAAACCAGAAGATCTTTCAACATATGAAGCTTTAACAGAAGCACAATGGAAAGGCAAAGTCCTAATTCGTTCTTCTGAAAATATTTATAACCAATCTTTATTAGCTTCTTTCATCGAATTAAATGGTGAAGATAAAGCGAAAGAATGGGCTACTGGAATCGTAGCTAACATGGCTAGAGAACCTAAAGGTGGAGACACAGATCAAATCAAAGCGGTTGTTGCCGGTGAAGGTGACGTAGCCATTTCAAACACTTACTATGTTGGTAGATTAATAAACTCAACAAACGAAGAAGATGTTAAAGTGGCTGAACAAGTTGGCGTATTTTTCCCTAACCAAGACACAACTGGTACACATGTTAACATTAGTGGTGCTGGACTACTTAAACATGCTAAAAACAATGAAAATGCAATTAAATTTATTGAATTCATGACAAGTGCAGAAGCACAAGGGCAATTTGCAGAAGGAAACAATGAATACCCTGCTAACCCTGCAGTTGAAGCTTCTGAAACATTAAAATCTTGGGGCGAATTCAAAGCTCAAGAAATTAACATGACAATTCTTGGCGAAAAGAATGCTGATGCAGTTAAAATTTTCAACGAAGCTGGATGGAAATAAAATAAACTAGAATAATAGTGCCGTATCATGAATGTTCATGGTACGGCCATTATTCGTTATATCTACCTACTAGAATAAATACTCTATATAATGATACGATTATCAGGAATTGTTTACATAAGGAACGTATACCCTACTATGTTCTTGTTAAAAGTAAGAAGGATGTGCTTAACTTGAAGCTACTTATACGGAATTTAAAAGTACATTATAATAATTGGGCAGGCTTAAGCCTATTTTTTATCGGAATCATACTCCTCCCCACACTCTTCATTGGGGTTAAATTTTTCGCGAAGCCTAATGATAATTGGTATCATATTCAAGAATTTCTTTTAACCCAATATATTCAAAATACCCTAATTCTTATATTCTTTACTGGTCTATTTACTGTGCTCATTGGCGTAAGCTTAGCATGGATTGTTACCGCCTATGACTTCCCACTGAGAAAGTTCTTTAAATGGGGGTTAATTTTACCTTTAGCCATTCCTCCTTATATTGGTGCATACACATATAATGGAATGCTCAATTATACAGGGATCATTCAATCAACATTGAGAAACTCTTTCGGATTAAAATTAGATCAAAAATACTTTGATATTATGACTATGCAGGGCACCATTTTTATTTTTACTGCTTTTCTATTCCCTTATGTTTACATCATTACAAAGGCATTTCTAGAAAATCAATCATCTGCCCTCATAGAAAACGCAAGACTCCTAGGAAGCAGTTCCTTCGGCGTATTTTTTCGTATTGTACTGCCTCTATCAAGAACAGCTATTATTGGTGGAGTTAGCTTAGTTATATTAGAAGTTTTAAATGATTACGGGGTTGTAAAATTCTTCGGAATTCAAACCTTTAGTACCGCTATTTTTCAAGCTTGGTTTGGAATGGGAGATCTAGATTCAGCTATTAAACTAGCTGGAGTGCTAATGACCATTGTTGTCATCATCTTAGTTTTTGAAAAAATATTAAGAGGAAGAAGAAATTACAACTACTCGACTACAAAAGTTCGTCCTATTCAGCCAAGTACATTGCCGAAATGGAAAAGCTGGATTCTATTTGGCTACACAACAGGAATCTTTTTGCTGGCATTTTTAATTCCATTACTCCAGCTTATATATTGGCTATTTATGACATATGAACGAATATTTAGTCCTGAATTTTTAAAATTAGTTTGGAACTCACTATCTGTTGCACTTATCTCTTCATCTATTATTATCTTAATTGCATTAATTATTGCCAATTACAGCAGACTCTCTCACGGAATGCTAGCCAAATTTATAACGAAGATTATCGTTCTTGGATACTCCATTCCAGGAGCCATTATTGCGATTGGAGTGTTAACTGTCTTTATCGCTTTAGATAAAGAAATATTTGGCTTATATGAAATGATGGGCTTACAACCTACAGTAGTACTAAGTATGAGCATTGTGATGCTTCTGTTTGCATATATCATTAGATTTTTAGCAATTGGTTATAACTCCATTGAGGCAGGATTTGATAAAGTAGGTACTTCATTTACCGAGGCGTCAAGGATGTTAGGAAATAATATTACGCAATCTTTCTTTAAGGTTGATATTAAGATGATCAAAGGAGCAGTCTTTGGTGGATTTATCCTTGTTTTTATTGATATTTTAAAAGAATTACCTTTAACTCTGCTTTTACAGCCATTTAATTTTTACACCTTGGCCACAAAAGCATTCCAATATGCCAGTGACGAAATGATCCAAGAAGCAGCTTTAGCTTCTCTTCTTATTATTTTATTAAGTAGTGCTTCCATTGTGGTTTTCCATTATATCTTTGAAAAGGAGTCGAAATAATGTTTATTCAGTTGGAGAATATTAACTTTAAATATCGAAATTCAAAACAATTAACGCTCCAAGACGTTAGTTTCTCTATAAATAAAGGTGAACTAGTTTCCATCCTTGGAAAAAGTGGTAGTGGGAAAAGCACCATTTTACGTATCATTGCCGGACTTGAAGTCCCCAATAGAGGGGCGCTTGTCATTGGAGATCGAACCATGGTGAGTGATACACACTTCATTCAGCCGGAAAAACGAGGAGTAGGGTTAGTTTTTCAAGATTATGCCTTATTTCCACATTTAACTGTTGCGGATAATATTAAATTCGGTTTAAGGAAAATGAGTCGAAAAGATAAACTTTTACGTCTTGAAGAGGTTTTGCATCTAGTAGGACTATCTGGTTTTGAAAAAAGATATCCATTTGAACTAAGTGGTGGTCAACAGCAGCGTGTCGCGCTTGCAAGAACACTTGCCCCTAATCCATCATTAATTATGTTTGATGAACCTTTCAGCAATCTTGATGCTGATTTACAAATACAAATTCGAGAAGATTTAAGGGCAATTATAAAAAAAGCAAATATCACAAGCATTTTTGTTACACATGATCAATCTGATGCAGCAGCACTTGCGGACCGAATTATCGTTATGGAAGAAGGAAAGTTAATTAAAATTGGAACACCTAGAGACATTTTATCCACTCACCCAAAGAGTGTAAACATATAACCGAGTGCATACCAAGCACACTAAATGAACCACTTATCCTATTTTGGGGTAAGTGGTTTTTTATTATTTTGAACGATAAATTACCTACCATACGAAAGACACCCAGAAAGACTGAGTGCATAATCTATAGGCATAAGATTCTAAACACTATGGAGGTTCATAATGATAAATTTTAAATCATTTACTGGAGTAGTAACGATGATTAGTGATTTTCCAATAGGGCAAAATGGTGAATCAGAGGGTTGTTATAAGTTAATTTCTGTAGAAGATGGTTCTGGAGCAACCGTAAACTTTGTTGTCTCTCCCACTACCTACGTTGTGGACCATGTTACGTTAGTTAGAGGTGACAGAGTAACTGGTTACTATGATGCAAATGCACCTGTACCTTTTATCTATCCACCACAATACCGCGCGCTTGTCATGGTAAAAGAAAATCCACAGCAAAATGTAAAGGTTGATTATTTTAACTCTCAGTTAGTGAGCAGTGACGGATCATTAAGATTAAATCTTTCTAACTATACTCAAATCTTGTTAACAAATGGGCAAACCTTTTCTAGAACTCCTGCAAACCGAAATCTTATTGTAATCTACGGCCCCTCCACAAAAAGCATTCCAGCTCAAACTACGCCATATAAAATCATTGTATTATGCTAAACTGTAGACACAAAGAAAACCAAGAGATTCCACCTGGTTTTCTTTGTGTCTTCAATATTAAGACTCTACTAAACGAAAATAATTTCCTCCGTTGCTCTATACTCCCTAGGTGAGAGCCCAACATACTTTTTAAAAGTACCACTGAAATAATTTGGTGTATTAAAGCCGAGTTCTTCCGCTATCCATTCTATTGTATGATCCGTATGACGTAATAACCACACTGCACGCTGCATCCGCACAAAGGTAACATATTCAACAAAGTTTCGTCCCGTCTCCTGTTTAAAGATTTTACTAAAATAAGGAACACTAAGGTTTATTTGTTCAGCTACCCTCTTAATGGATAAATCTTCTGTACAATATCGAGCAATATATTCAGTACATTTCTGAATCTGACGATCATCTGTAATCTCTTCATAGTAGCGTAGCTGTATTCTATTATAAGGCGAAGTGCGCCTAGCCTTACAAGCTTCCCGATAAGAATGATGCAGAAGCAGAGGTTCACGATATATGGATCCTACTCCTATATATAAATAGATTCCAAACTCATTTTCTAATGCTTTAATTGTATCTAGAATCCTCTCCTCCCCCTCTTTCCAATCTTGAAGGGAAACATGCTCTGAAGGAACTTGAATTAGCATTAACAGGTGTTTTCGGTATGATAGAAAGGATATTCGATAACCTTGGAAACGTTTCTTGAAAAACTCTTGAATCACGGCAGGTGCATTCCATCCTTCCTGCTCTCTTCTTTCTGAGCCTTGGACAAATCCTTGAATGAAGCATACTACGTTTGGCACTGCCTCTCCCGGTAAGAAAAAACGAGATTGGATTAGCTCTTCTTCCGTAGTTACCTCCCCTGCCATTAGTCTTCTTAAGAAAGCCTCTTGATAAGGTAATGTGTTAGACTCTCTATTCTGTTCCTGTTGAATCTGATGAAAGAGTTCATCATAATCACTAAATCTGGAATTTACACTATCTAGTTCACCAATAGCACGCTTTAGTGTACGAAGAAAGGTATGTTTTTTCACAGACTTTACTAATAGATAATTTAATTTAAACTCAATAGCCAACGGAGAAGTATTTAATAGGGACGGATCTAATAGGGGAATAATCCTACTTTCTTTATTCTTTTTTCGAAATCTATGTATTTTTACCCAGTCAATCCATTTAGTAACTTCTATAACCACGATGTTTATATCATCGTACTCATGCGTATCTTCAACTAGAGTACAGCTGTCCCTAAATTCCTTAATAATCCAGTCTGACAGCATTTTATGCTCCAATTTATCTTCTACTATAAGACTAATGGAATACATATGACTCTCCTTCCTGTCTCTCATGAGGTGTTATTGCTAAGCTATCCTTATACAGATTATAGAATAAAAATTAGATAATATTAAATATTTGTATTTTTCTGATATTTTATTGTAAGGTATTCGCTCTTCCTTTACAGTAAAATCAGTTTAACAATATTTAGGCAATATAAGGAGGGAAAATAGTATCTGCACAAGCCTAAAAGATATTAAGGGGGTATTTATATGGCTGGAGAGTACAGTGAATACGATTATGTTGAGGCCGGTACGATAGACGTTAAAGATCTTGAGCCTCTCGATCCAGAAACGAAAAGAATTATGAAAGGCGAATTTAGTACTGGTCTTAAATTAACGGTCTTCTATTATATCTTTATTCTTTCTATTCCAATCTTAAACTGGTTTGCAGGTGAATTCATGTTCTCTCGGATGTGGGGAGGCATGACCTATAGTTGGTTTTTAACTAGTATAGTAGCAATGGCAATGGCATTTATCATTGCTTATATTCATACTACACTTTATGAAAAGCGCTTACAAAATAACCAGGGTGATTCTTCTCAATCTAAAACTGCTGACGAAAGGAGAGTCATGTAATGAGCGTCATTTTTGAGCCAAAATTTCTTTTAACACTTATCCTCATGGGGACAATTGTTTATATCACTTATTTAACTAAAAGAAATACAACTGCCTCTGATTATTTCGTTGGTGGCCGTAGCTTCGGTTGGTTTACAAACGGGTCAGCTATCGGCGGTGACTATCTAAGTGCAGCTACGTTTCTAGGTATTGCAGGTCTTACCTATCAGCTTGGCTACGATGGTGCTTACTATGCTTTCTGTTTCTCAATTGGGTTAACTTTACTAGCTATTTTCGTTGCAGGACCGCTTCGTCGATTCGGAGCTTATACGGTAGCGGATTTCTTAGCTTATCGTTTTCATAGTAAACGTGCTCGTGTTGCGGCAGTAGCAGTTGTTCTTGCCATCTCGGGCTTCTATGCAGCCCCTCAATTACTTGGTGCTGCTCAAATTCTAAGTATGTTTTTCGGTACAAGTTATGAATTTGGAATTATTTTTACATGTTCCGTTATGATTTTCTACGTGGGTGTCGGTGGAATGAAGGGCACGACTCTCAACCAGGCTCTTGAACTATGGATTCGTTTAGGTGCTTTCCTTCTAATGGTGGGTGCAGCTATCTATGGTGGGCTTCACTATCAGGAAATTTTAGCGGCTATCAATGAATTTAAAGGTGAAATTACTGGTACTTCTGAATTCACTGCTGACGGAAAAGATATCCCATTTGATGGTTCCGTTTGGACGGGGACAGGTAACTACTTCCCTTCTTTCTGGCAAACAATCTCAATGACCATTGGACTTTCACTAGGAACGATCGGGCTTCCTCACATTCTACTTCGTTTCTATACGAATCCAAGTGCCAAAGCAGCTCGTAAATCTGCACTTATGGCAATCGGAATTGCAAGCGTTTTCTTCTTATTCGCTGTGTATCTTGGAGTTGTAGGACGTTCTATTTTCTTAAGTGGTGATGCAGATCCAGCTGTTATGAAAGATCTAATCGCTGGCGGTAATAACATGGTGGTACCATCTACAGCTCAGGCGCTTGGTGGAGAATGGTTGCTCGGGCTTGTTATTGCAGGTGCATTTGCTGCCGTTTTCTCGAATCTATCGGGTCTATTTATTGCTAGCTCAGGGGCTCTAGCACATGACTTATATGCATCTTTCTTCCGTAAAAACATTACACAGAAAGAACGTGTAATTGCTGGTAAAGTTTCTATTATCATCCTTGGTGTTTTATACGGGGCTCTTGGTCTTATGGTTAAAGAAGCGTCCATCGGTCACCTAGTTGCACTAGCATTTACCGTTGCCGCTAGTACCTTTACACCGGTCTTTATCCTAGGAATTTGGTGGAGAGGAATGACGGAAAAAGGAGCTATTGCGGGTCTTGTAATCGGTCTACTAGCTTCTATGTATATGATTTTCTTTAAAACGACTCTTCCGGAATTCCTACAGTTTAATGT
Source organism: Cytobacillus spartinae (assembly GCF_042865285.1). Classification (NCBI taxonomy): domain Bacteria; kingdom Bacillati; phylum Bacillota; class Bacilli; order Caryophanales; family Bacillaceae; genus Cytobacillus; species Cytobacillus spartinae. The sequence continues at coordinate 153,196 of NZ_JBIACK010000003.1, forward strand.
TCCTGGATTAATCACAGTACCAATTGGATTCCTATCTGTTTACATTGTTTCAAAACTAGATCGTAAAGTACCTTCTGACGTAAATGAGTTTATGAAGAAAGTTCACTCAAAGGAATCGGAAGCGGCTTAATAGTTTTGATGAGGGTGCCCCCAAGTACCATTTGGTGGCCCCTTTTTATTTTGTTTTATTATGAAAGACATTTCGATTAGAACTTCTATGGGTTTTGTCTTTCATCCGGTTTATGAAAGACATTTCAGCTAGTACTTCTATGGGTTTTGTCTTTCATCCGCCCTTATGAAGATCATTTCCATTGGACCTATCACAGATTTGTCCTTCACCAGTCATAGCCATGTACAAGTTTAATCAACGTGAAAAAGGCGTGAATTCTAAATTGAATTCACGCCTTTCCTACATTAAGGATGCCACTAATTACGGCATATAAATTGGTGATGCTGGACCGATATCTAATCCTGTGAACATCCAGATAATTAGCATTAATACCCAACCAATTGTTAGTGCGATAGAGTACGGAAGCATAGTCGCAATTAACGTACCAATACCCACATTTTTATCATACTTTTGTGCAAACGCAATAACGATCGCAAAGTACGGCATTAATGGTGAAATAACATTTGTTGTTGAGTCTGCAATACGGTATACAAGCTGAGTGAACTCTGGAGTATATCCCATTTGCATCATAATTGGAACAAATACTGGTGCCATAATCGCCCACTTTGCTGAAGCACTACCAATAAATAAGTTAATAAACCCTGAAATCACGATAAAAGTAAGAATTAACGGTATTCCAGTGAAACCAGTGCTATCTAGTAATTCAGCACCGTTTACGGCTAACACTAACCCTAAGTTTGATTCTTTAAAGTAAGCAACAAACTGAGCTGCAACGAAAGCTAGTACAATGTATGATCCCATTGTCGCCATTGTTTCAGAAAGTTGGTTTGCTACATCTTTGTCAGACTTAATTGATTTTGTAATTCTACCGTATACAAAACCTGGTACGAAGAAAAGAATTAAAATTACAGGAACAAGTGAATGGAAGAATGGAGCATTTATAATGTTCTCTTCTCCCCCACGTAGTGGTCCCCACTCAGGAACAACTAGAAGAGCAATCCCAATACTGGTGATGATTACGGAGATTAACGCACCCCATAATCCTTTTTTCTCAACTGCTGATAAATAGCTTACTTCTTCTTTCACTTCACCTTTAAAAGTACCTAAACGTGGTTCAACAATTTTATCAGTAACGAATGTACCAATGATAGTGATTAAGAACACAGATGCAATCATGAAATAATAGTTCATTGCATAGTTGATGCCTTCTGCATATGCAGGATCAAAGATTGCTGCAGCATCCTTTGTTAAACCACCAAGTAGTGGATCTAAAGATGTTAATAAAAGGTTCGCACTAAATCCACCTGATACCCCTGCGAACGCAGCAGCCAAACCAGCTAATGGATGTCTTCCTAAACCAGCAAATAATACTGCACCTAATGGTGTTAGTACAACATAACCAGCATCTGCTGCCATACTTGACATTACGCCACCGAATACTAATGCAGCCGTTAACAATTGTTTCGGAACGGATGTTACTAGGCCGCGTAATGCAGTACTAATTAAACCTGAGCGCTCAGCGATTCCAATCCCTAGCATTGTTACTAGAACTGTACCTAACGGCGCGAAACCTGTAAAGTTCGTAACAGCACTATCAAATAAATAGGCAATTCCCTCTGAGCTTAGAAGATTTTTTACCGTTAAAAATTCTCCCTCATTCATTGGATCTGCTACTTTTACTCCTAGGCTAGAAAATAAAGCTGATAGTAAAACAACAAGAACAGAAAAAATAGCAAATAGCGTCACCGGATGAGGAAGTTTATTCCCTACCCGTTCAATCCCATCTAAAGCACGAAGGATCAAACCTTTCTTCTTTGGTGTTTCCAAGTTAGTTACCTCCCCTATGATTAAAACAAAAATTCTGATAATTGTTACATAAAGACAGTTTCTATTATAGAGGTGGTTTTACAGAATAGAAAGGTATATTAAAATATCCGAAATAGTAAAATTCTTAGTAAAATTTAAACTATTTCTTATTTAGATTATCGAAATTTCATTGAAGTGACGCATTTTATTAAAAAGTGTCCAGTCCCTTAAGGAACCAGACACTAATATTCTAATATAATTTTATCACTTAACAGATAACCTTTTCCAAGACTATAGTTAGTAAAGAAATTTTAAAAACCTCGGCTAATCTCTCTTTTCAACAAAGAACATGGAGATTGCGCCTAAGCCAACATGGGTACCAACTGAAACTCCCATTTGCATGATATGGATTTTTCCAGAGAAATCAGTCTCTAACTCAATTTTGGTCCTAAGATTTTCTGCTACTTTTATATCTGATGTATATCCGATTATAATAAATTCCGTTAGCTCTTTGTCATTTCTTTTTACAAACTCTTCCACATAATGTTTAAGTACTCTTTTAGTACCTCTTTCTTTCCCAACTATTGCCCCCTTGCCATCCTTCATAGACATAATTGGTTTTACCTTCAAGATCTTACCTATAAAAGCACTTGTATTTGAGATTCTTCCACTCTTGATTAAATGGTCTAAATCGTCAACAGAAAGAAAATGCTTTATGTTTATTTTATACTTCTCATTGAATTCAACAATCTCTTCAAATGAAGCTCCACGCTCTCTCATCAAAGCACTTTTTAAAATTAACCAACCGCTACCATGACTCATACACTTTGAGTCAACGATGTGGATTTTTACCGTTGAATTTGGGTTTTCCTCGTAAAAATAGTCCTTGGCTAACACAGCTGATTGATGTGATCCACTAGTTCCACTAGACATACAAATACACAAGATTTCATTGTGTCCACTCTTAATAGCACTATTAATAATATCTAAGAATTCCATTGGACTCGGCATACCTGTTGTTGGATACTCGGGTAATGCCTCCATAATTCCATAGTAATAATCAGGTTCAATATCTACTCGATCTCGATAAATTTTCCCACCTATATTTATTGTAAGTGGCGCTAGGCTAATGTCATATAATTCAAGTATTTCATTTGATAAATCACATGTTGAATCCGCCATGATTTTAATCATCTATATCCTCCAAAAGTAAGTATACTTTAGCTTAACCCAACCCTAATGCATTTGATATACATTTATTATGAACGAATTGTCTATCTTTAATGATTAACAAGGAGTTCTTTGCATTGTTTAGCATTAGTTGCCCTTCTCCCCTACACAATCAATATCCACGTCGATACTCCTATTCAAATATGAACATTCTGTGACAACCACAAAAATAACACTAACTATTAGGAGTAGGTGTTAATTTTCTCACGCCCTTTTGGAAAACCTCTAGCTATAATGATTTTAGCAATATCAATATCATTTAACGAAATGGGGTTTAAATTTGAATTTTCCACAATTAAAAATTGGTCACATGATGCCAAAGGTTCCAATTATGCAAGGTGGCATGGGGGTTGGGATTTCATTAAGCCGACTAGCCTCAGCGGTTGCAAATGCTGGAGGAATCGGAATCATATCAGGAACTGGGATTTCTGTAGAGGATATGAGAGCACATATAAGAAAAGCGAAGGATTCGATTAATGAATCTGGATACATTGGAGTTAATGTCCTTTTTGCCATGAATGACTTTGCTGAAAAAATGAAAGCAGCTATTGAGGAAAAGGTTGATTTTATCATATCAGGTGCTGGAATTTCGAGAGATATGTATGCTTGGGGAAGAGAAGCTGGCATTCCTGTCATCTCGATTGTATCCACAGCCAAGCTTGCCAAACTGTCTGAACGACTTGGTGCTTCTGCTGTTGTTGTCGAAGGTCATGAAGCTGGGGGACACCTTGGTACCGATCGACCTTTATTTGATATACTGCCTGAAGTGATTGAGGCTGTTAAGATCCCTGTCATTGCAGCTGGGGGTATCATGACTGGAAAAGACCTCCGACGTGCCTTAAGTTTGGGAGCTGCTGGTGTACAAATGGGAACTAGGTTCGTTGCAAGTGAGGAGTGTGATGCGCCGTTATCATTTAAAGAAAAGTATGTATCCGCTCGTCAAGAGGATACTATCTTAGTCAAAACAACGGTGGGTCTACAAGGTCGCGCGATTAAGAACAAATTTACTGACCTAATCTCCGATGATGGAAAAGTCAAAATCAAAAAGTGTATTGATTGTTTAAAGAATTGTTCTTATCGTTTTTGTACGATGGATTCCTTGGTAACATCGATGAATGGGGATTGTGAGAATGGTCTTGTTTTTTCCGGCGCAAGAGTACATGAGATTAAAGAAATCCTACCGGTTAAAACCATCATCAACAATATTATGAGAGAGTACGAGGACTGTATTTAAATTAGAATAGGTACCTGATTTCTGAACATATCTTAAATCAGATCAGGTACCAATTATTTTTAACATACATGTTAATTTTGCTCTAAAGCCTACATTAATCTCTAACCAAAGATCCTAAGTGATTGTATTATAAAGCAATTCTATATTCCCTTAACCAGATTTTTTCCCTAAGTAAGCCTCCATAATTCTAGGGTCAACTAAAAGATCCTGCGACTTCCCTTCGGCGATAATTTTTCCTGTCTCGAGTACATACCCATAGTCTGAAATGCGGAGAGCCTGTCTAGCATTCTGCTCTACAAGCAGGACTGTTGTTCCTGCTTGGTTTATTTCCTTTATAATCTTAAAAATATCTGCAACAACCAGTGGCGCGAGCCCCATCGAGGGTTCATCAAGTAATAGTAGCTTTGGCTTACTTAAGATTGCCCTAGCAATAGCTAGCATTTGCTGCTGACCACCAGACAATGTTCCCCCAAGCTGTTTTTGTCTTTCTTCAAGAATGGGGAACCGCTTCATTACATTCTTTATATCTTGTTCAATCTCGTTATCCTTGCGATGATATGCGCCCATTTCAAGATTTTCTAGAACGGTCATCCCTGCTAAGATTTGGCGTCCTTCCGGGACTAGAGCGATTCCTTTTCTCAGAAGCTGGTCTGGTCGAAGTCCTGTTACTCCCTCTCCTCGAAATTCAATGCTTCCCTGCTGCGTTTTTAGAAGGCCTAAAATTGTCTTCATGGTCGTCGTTTTTCCAGCACCGTTCGCTCCAAGAATTGTAACAATACTTCCCTCCTCGACCTCAAGGCTGATGTCTTTCAGCACCTGAATTTTTCCATAGAATGCTGAAATGCCATTTACTTTAAGCATATAACTCATCCTCCTCACTGCCGAGATAGGCTTCAATCACATCGGGATTGTTTTGAATGTCTTCTGGTGTTCCTTCTGCAATTTTTTTACCAAAGTTAAGGACTGCAATTCGGTCGCATATTTTCATAACAAGAGGCATATCATGCTCAATCAACAGCACCGTAATCCCTTGCTCCTGAATTTTTTTTATCAGCTGAAATAAATCGCTCGTTTCAGTTTCATTCATTCCGGCTGCTGGTTCATCAAGGAGCAATAGCTCTGGACTGCTTGCTAAGGCTCTTGCGATTTCAAGCCTCCTTTGCTGCCCGTAAGCTAAACTGTCAGATGTAACATCTCCATAGCCCGCCAAACCAACAAACTCGAGTAATTCATTCGCTTTTTTTCTGATTCTCTCCTCTTCCTGCTGTTGTTTTTTTGTTCGAAAGACACTGCTAAACACACCAGCTTTGGAACGGCAATGTTCCCCCACCATCACATTTTCCTCTGCCGTCATTTGAGGGAATAAACGGATATTCTGAAACGTTCGGCATATTCCTTTTTGGGTGATTAAATGCGGCTTAAGGCCATTAATGTTTTCTCCGTTAAATACAATTTCTCCCGAAGTCGGCTTAAACATAGAGGTCATCAAGTTGAACATGGTTGTTTTCCCGGCACCATTTGGCCCAATAAGTCCAAAAATTTCTCCCTTATTTACAGAAAAAGAAACATCAGACAAAGCGCTTAATCCACCAAAGTTTTTAGAGGCTTTTTTGATTTGAAGTACCATGCTTTTGTCTCCTTTTCCTTGTTTTCTGTTTAATCCAGTTCAGGATATTAACGTCAATTAATCCCTGAGGTCGTACTGCCATCATAATGATAATGATTAAACCATAAATCATATAGCGATATTCACTAATAAAGCGAAGCACTTCTGGCATTACCGTTAAAAATAAAGCTCCAAATACCGGCCCCCAAATAACTTCGCTTCCGCCAAAGACAGCAAAAATTAATATTTCAACTGCACGGTGATAAGCAAAGTCCGCGGGACTTATATACGCCAATACATGCGCATACAAAGTACCAGCAAAACCGGAAACTAACGCACTCTGTCCAAAAGCCAACACCTTGTAGTACGTAATGTTAATCCCCATGGATTCTGCTGCTTTTTCATCAAGTTTAATGGCAGCAAATGCACGTCCAACACGAGAGCGATTTTGCCTTCTAAAGAACATGATAATTCCGATTGTTATCAATAATAAGAGCAGAAAAATAGTCAAAAATATAAACTGATTGTTTTGAAGACCAATCACTTGTGGATCAAAACCAAAGCCTTTTAGCGTTTTAAGGATCTCCCTACCAAGATGCGGGATGCCGGATAGGCCGACTGCCCCCTTGGTTAACGATTCCCAATTAATAAAGATTACTCGAATGACTTCTCCAAACCCTAGTGTTACAATCGCAAGATATACACCCTGTAGTCTTAAAGTTGGAACACCAATGATAATCCCACATAATCCAGCCATAAGCGTTCCCGCCAGAATACCTACAATAATCGGCAGATCAAAATTCAACGTTAAGAGGGCGGAAGTATAGGCACCAATTCCCATGAACCCTGCGTTGGCGAGGGAAAGCTGTCCTGTTGCCAAGGTTATATAAATGCTTACCCCCAATATAATGTTGATTAGAACAAAGGAAGCAACCTGTAAGTAATATGGATTGATTAATTCTGCAAACATGGTTTCACCTTCTTACGCTGATATTTTTTTGCCGAACAAGCCCTGAGGCCGGATAAGTAGAATAACAATAATTGCTGCAAAGGCAATAGCATCCCTATATCCCGAGTCCCCATATACCACTATGAAGGTTTCAGCTAATCCAAGGATAAGCCCACCTGCCATGGCACCCTTGACATTGCCCATACCTCCTAAAATAATAATAGCTAGTCCTTTTAATCCGATTGACAAACCCATCTGTGGAGTTACTGAGTTAAATGCCATTCCGACTAGGATCCCAGCAATCCCCCCCATTGCAGATGCAATGATTACAGTCATCGTTATCGTTCTTTTGACATCTACCCCAAGAATACTAGCTGTTTCTAGGTTCTCTGCAGTTGCACGTAAAGCCTTTCCTGCCTTTGTCTTCCCAAGCCAGAAAGACAGAGCGTACATCAGAAGAACGGAAATGACAAAAATAACAATCTGAACTAGATAAACAGTAATGGAACCAACTTGAAAGCTGATTTCAGCAAATGAAGTTCGGAATGGATGATTCCCTGCGCCAAAGAGATGATGGGATAAATTTTCAAGCAATATAGAGACGCCTATTGTACTAATTAAAGGTGCTAAATGGGATACACCTTGCTTATTACGGAGCGGTCTTAAAGCAAAACGTTCAAGCATGTACCCCATTATGGCCGTAACTAAAACAGCAGCGAGAAACGCAAGCCAGAGCGGTCCCTGTAGGGTAGTTGTTACGATTACACCAATAAAAGCTCCAAACATAAAGATTTCTCCATGTGCCATGTTAATGATGCCGAGCACTCCGAAGACTAATGTAAATCCTAGGGCAACAATGGCATAAATACTCCCCAAAGTTAAACCATTTATTAATTGTTCGATTAACATGGTTATCCACCTTCTAACTTTTAATATGAAAGGAAATTATGCAAACCAATTTAAAAGGAAAGCTCAGGCACTAAATATGCGCCGGAGCTTCTAGTAATTTATTAGTAAAATAATTTTTTTCTACTCAAGTACTTTAAATGCTCCATCTTTAATCACTAACACGGTCGGATCCATGACAACATCCCCTTCTTCATCAAAAGAGAAATTACCAAGAATACCATTGAATCCTGAAATCCCTGCTAATGCGTCACGTAATGCATCACGGTCAGCTTCACCAGCATTCTTTAATGCTTCAGCCATAATGTAAAGAGCATCATAGGCTTGTGCTGCGAATTGATCTGGTTTTTTACCATACTTTTCTTCAAATTTACTTACAAAGTCCTGAACCTTTTGATCGTCTTTCTCCCCATACCATGGAGTTGCAACAATTAGACCATCAGCAGCATCACCTGCAATCTTTATAACTTCAGGTGAATTGAAGCCATTTCCACCTACAAAAGGAACATCAATGCCCATTTTGCGGGCTTGGTCCATAATAACGGCTCCTTCATTATATAGAGCTGAAGCTAAAATTAGATCTGGGTTTAGGCCTTTAATCTTTGTTAATTGGGCATTGTAATCCGATTGCCCTTTTTGGAACGTTTCAATCGTTAATATTTCAAGTCCCTTCTCTTCAGCCACCTTCTTCATCGTGTCGAAGCCGGACTTCGTGAATACATCATCATTCCCATAAAGAATAGCAACTTTTTTAGCATCAAATTTTTCAATTGCTTTATCTATAGCAGCCGGAATTGCTAAAGCTTCAGGAAGAGAGTTTCTGAATACATAATCTCCTATCTGAGGAATACCTTCTGCGGTAGTTGATGTTCCCATAATCGGCACCCCGTTAAGATCAGCTTCAGGTCCAACTACATTCATTTCTGTGCTTAAGGTAGGTCCGATAATGGCTGTTACGTTTTCAGAGTTCATCAGCTTTTGCGCTGCCGTTAATGCCTGGTCCTGCTTACCTGCAGAATCTTCAATAACTAGGTTCAGCTCTACCTCCCCTTTGTTATTAATCTCTTCTAATGCTAGCTTTAACCCGTTAGTGATGGCTTCCCCGTAAGCTGCTCCAGGACCACTTATATAAGAAATGACTCCTATATCAGCCTTTATTACTCCCGTGCTCTTCTGTTCATCATCACCTGCTGCTTGATTGCCTCCGCATGCTGAAAGGACAAGCAAACTAGTTAATGCAGTAAATTTGGCAAATCTCTTAAACTGCTTTTTCATATCTTAACCTCCCTATTTTCAGAAATATAGCAATATTCAAAACTATATAACTATTAAAATACAAATGCTCACCAATGTAAATAAAAATATGTTAATTATTCTTACAATATGCTTGCATTATTAATAAATAGATTTAGTTAATTAAAAAAAGAGAGTAAACCAGGGGTAGTTACCCCCAAAAGTTAGTTTTTCACTCTAACTTTTGGGGGGCGGAACCGGTGGTTACTCTCTGTTTTAGTGGTTTTATTTTTACCTATTATACAAGTTCACAGACTTTTAGGTACTTTTTACTAATAAATGAATCCTCCCAATCCACAGCCGAATGTTTAGGATTTCTTCATCAATAATCCTTCACTGGATAAGAAATTATTCTACTATCTTTATCCACAGTCGTGTACATGGACCTTCCTATATAAAGGGGAATGGATAGCTTTTCAAAATTAGGCAAGCCGCTTTCTAAGAACTTCTCCTCATCACGGTAAAATTGTACGATATTCCCTACAAACCAATCATGGTCTCCATATGTATTACGATCCATAACCTCACACTCATAAGCTACGTAGGCAGCCTGTAAGATAGGTGATCCTGTAGCCTCTCCCCTTTCAAATTTCATGTCTCCTATTTCAAACTTATTTACATCCGAACCTGAAAACACTCCAGCTTGTTGAATAAAATCTGCTTTTTCAAAAGGAAGAAAGTTAATCGCAAATTTCCCTGCTTCCTTCATTAATCCGTAAGTATAACGTTCACGGCCAATTGCTACACCATAAATAGGTGGCTCGTAGGAAATGTAAGAATGCCAGCCAGCCGCCATAATATTGTCTTCCCCTTTATGGGAAACCGTAACTAGCGCAACCATCCCAGGATAACTGTGCATGACGGTTTTATCGATAGCTTCTATCATTTAAACTCCTCCTCATGTTGTATTATCTATATTTTATAATGTTATGATCTACAAATAATAGGAATATGTTCTATTCATCCAACTTTTATCGAAATTAATAATATATTCTTTTTTCGAGAATAATTAACAAATAATAGCTATTTGTTAAAAGCTTTTTCAGGTAATAACAGATTGAAGTGGAAGCACGCTTGGGGGACCTACTATGAATATCTATCAAGAAATATGGGATGCAGATATGAATGAGAATGGTGTCCGTCCGATATTCGCTTCTGAGAAAGGCGATCTTTCTCAAGGCTTTGTTGCTGTAAATACAGAAAGTTGTCATCAAGACCACCGTGTGATTAAGGAAGTATCTATCCCCGATAGAAAAAGAGGCAGTTATGAATATGTTGAAAAGCTTTTTGACAACTATACGCTAAATCAAACAAGTCGAGAGAAAAATTCTATTTCGGAATCTAAGGAAGTAGAAGAATTTCTAAAAATGGCTGTTAACTCTGCTCCCCTACGATTGGCAAAAAAATACTTAGAGGAAAATACCAATAAAGTACTGGATGAGATTCAATGGTATACATTTTTGCACAGACTTTGGTTTCGGCAATTTGATTGGGAAAGTGGTAGAGATTTATCGGGTTTCGAACATGTTTTTGTTGGGGATCAAAAAGGAAGAAAGCTTGTCGGTCATCATTTTTGGTATAAATACTGGTTAGAAGATACTCCTACTCTAAATGAACATCATAATGGTCTAATCAATATGACTTGCTCTGCTCAAGATGAACTAAAGTATCCTAGCCCCGATGTCATTACTGTTAGTTACCATTTAAAAGCTTACGATTATGAGAAGAGACGTTTTATAAAAGTTATCAAACGGAAATGTGCTTTCTTTGTTGGTCTAAGTGCTGAGGGGCTTTTAGCAATTGGAACCGTTCGAGCTATGCAGGAGAGTAATACTTCTGAATTTCTTCTAAATGACGTTCCCTATAAACTTAAACTGTTCATGAGCCCTGATGGAAAAAGAATCCGGACGTTCTATCCTAGTTATGAACCCACTCAATACTGAAGAATTACTATTTATACTATTGTTCTATATAATGTTAGTGGGGTGATAATATTGAAAATTGGAATTGTTGGTTTAGGAGATATAGCGAAAAAAGCGTATTTACCAGTTCTTTCCGAAAAAGAAGGGATTGAGCTTGTCCTTTGCACAAGAAATGAAGAGACATTAAATACATTATCAAAAAAGTATAGAATTAAGGAAAAAGTACAGTCAGTAGATGAACTCATTACGAAGGACCTTGATGCTGCCATCGTAAGCACGGCTACTGAAGCCCACTTTGAAATAGCTGAAAAATTACTGTTGAATGGAATTAATGTTTACATAGATAAACCGATTTCTATGAATTTTCATGAAACGGAAAGAATTGTGAGCCTGGCAAAGGAAACCGGAAAAATGGCTATGGTTGGTTTTAACAGAAGGTTTATCCCAAGGGTTAAAGAACTGAAGGAACATGGGAAGGCTAGCTTAATTTTAATGCAAAAAAATCGATTTGCTTCTCCTGATCATGTTAGAAGATTTGTTGTTGAAGATTTTATCCATGTAGTTGATACGTTAAGGTTTTTAATGGGAGCACAGGTCAATGATGTGAAGGTTGAGTTTCTTAAAAATGAAGAAATGATGGATCATTTAGTTATCCAGCTTATCGGAGAAGGCTGTACGGCTATCGGAATTATGAACCGAAATGGCGGTGTGACAGAAGAAATCATTGAGTATAATACAGGACATCATAAATATGTCGTTGACAGTCTCGTTGAAACTACCCATTTCCATAACAAAGAGATTAAGATCACAAAGTTTGGTGACTGGGAGCCAACACTTTATAAACGTGGCTTTTTTCAACTAATGGAACATTTCTTAGACTGTGTTCAGAACAACAGTACTCCTGATCCATCTATAGAAGATTCACTTATCACTCATGAGATTTGTGAGCGAATTGTAAAATATATTGATGGCGATGCTTAAAAGGTTAAAACCACTTTCAAAGGAGAAAGTGGTTTTTAACTTTCATAAACGCTTATTAACCTCTCGTTTAGAAAAATAAAAAGCTTATTATTTCTTTTCGTGCGGTTGAAGTAAATGGTAAACTTAGGAATATGAATTTATAGAAGGTAGGAAGAATTTGTATGGAGACTTCTGAAAAAGAAATATCAATAAAAGAACTAATCTTATCGTTTAGTGTTTTAGGAATTATTGCCCTTATTGCCATTCTAATATGGAAGAGATTTGATACGCTAGATTTCTTAGCAGTTTTATTTGATCCATCAAATCTATTAATTAATGTATTGTTAGGTGCTTCCAGCGGCATTATTTTAGCACTTATAGCTACTATTCTAGTAAAAATAACAGGAACAAAAATGCCTAAAAGTAATGATCAATTAATAGACATTATGATGAGACCATCAGGCCCTGTATTAGTCGGTGCCTTACCTGGTACCTTTGAAGAATTGTTCTTCAGGGGTTTTTTACTTTTATTTTCCATGCACTATACAGGAACATTGGCTGGAGTAATCTTATCAACATTAGTTTTTTGGGCCATACATATTCCTCAATACAAAACGAAAATTGTTTTAAACTTAAATGTTATCTTGCTTTCTATCTTAACAAGTATTTTAGTTATCGAAACTGGGTCACTTTGGGGGGCAATATTTGCTCATGCTGTTTACAACTACTTAGTTACCTTAGCTGTACAAAAGAAATTAATAAAAGTATAGGTAGATTTAAAATTCAAAAACAGCCAAGGGATCTCGGCTGTTTTTAAATTAACGTTGAGGTTTATTTTTACGGACATTGTCGTTCGGCGAATCACCGGTACCATCCTTGGCATTACTATTAGGTGTTCCATAAATTTGATTATCTTTCGTAACTTTTGCGCCTTCTGGAAAATCGTCTTTTGTTTTCATGATTTTCATCTCCTATTTAAGTATTCATGCCCTACGATATTATTTGTCTTAGGCAAGAATCTATACTAGAAACAGAAAGAAGCATCACTAACGGATGCTTCTTTTTATTACGTTCCACAGAATGTTCGATATGGTTGGCCGGTCGGATCAGGTAGTTTACAGAAATCATCATTTTCAGGTACGTGTGCATATGGTTTTGAAAGAACATCTAGTAGACGTTCCATCACCGAGTAATCCCCATTTTTCACGGCAGCATCTAGAGCTTCTTCCACTCGATGATTTCTAGGAATGACCATAGGATTCGTGTTTTTCATTAATTCCATTGATGATTCCTTTGGTTCTTGTTGCCTTTCTAACCTAGCTTGCCAGCTCTCATACCATTTTGTAAACTCTGGAGTCCCAAAAAGGTCCAAGCCTTCACGTTTATCTAAAGTTAATGCACGGAAGGTGTTTGTAAAATCTGCACGATGCTTTTGCATCATTCCCAGAAGTTCGTTAATGAAAGCTTCATCCTCTGCCTCTTCGTTAAATATTCCGAGTTTTGCTCTCATTCCATTTAGCCAATTTTGTTTATAAAGCTCGGTGTAATTCTCAATCTCGGTCTGAGCCATTTTTACAGCTTGCTCTTCATCTTCATGGAGCAACGGCAATAAAGTTTCAGCAAAGCGTGCAAGATTCCATCCACCTATATACGGTTGATTACCATAAGCATAACGTCCTTGACGATCAATGGAGCTAAATACCGTTTCAGGATTATAAACATCCATAAAAGCACATGGACCATAGTCGATGGTTTCTCCACTAATGGTCATATTGTCCGTGTTCATTACTCCATGGATGAAACCTACTAACTGCCATTTCGTAATAAGTTCCGCTTGACGCTTAATGACCGCTTGTAGAAATAAGAGATATTTATTATTCTCATCTTCAATTTCTGGGTAGTGGCGGTTGATTGTATAATCAGCGAGAGAACGAAGCTCATCCACGGTTCTTAGGCTCGCAGCATATTGAAAAGTTCCAACACGAATATGGCTTTTGGCAATTCGCGTAAGCACCGCACCTGGTAATAGGGTTTCACGTATGACGTCTTCCCCTGTTGTTACAACTGCCAAACTACGAGTAGTCGGAATGTTCAATGCATGCATCGCTTCACTAATGATGTATTCACGTAGCATTGGCCCAAGCGTCGCACGGCCATCTCCTCCACGAGAATATGGTGTTCGACCTGATCCCTTAAGCTGTATATCAAGGCGTTCTCCTTTTGGATTCACATGTTCTCCAAGGAGCACAGCACGGCCGTCTCCTAACATGGTGAAATGACCAAATTGATGACCTGCATATGCCTGTGCAAGGGGTTCGGTACCCTCAGGGATTTGGTTACCAGCAAATTCAGCAATACTGTCTTCCCTTTTTAAATCCTCAATGTTTAGTCCAAGAGATGTCGCTAAGGAACCATTAACAATCGCTAATTTTGGTAATTTTACAGGTGTAGGTTTCGTCCGTGAATAAAATGACTCCGGTAAACGATCGTAACTAGTATCAAAGTTCCATCCTGTTTTGTTGTTAGTCATTTGGAATCCCTTCTATCTATAGTCAATTTGTGTCTTTTGTTTAGATTGGTTTTGAATAGGTCTTAGTCCTAAAAAAATTCTTTGGATATTAAGTGATCTTCCTACTTGTACTTGTTATATTCGTTTAGCTATTTGGCTTCAAGTTTCAAGTACCCGAAGTTGGTTCATCTTCTGACAATAATTCGTGTTTCTTTGACTTTTTGTCAGAAGTTAGTCCATCTTCAGACAGTGCCCCGTGTTTCTCTACCTTTTCTGTCCGAAGTCGGTTCCTCTTCAGACAGTAATTCGTCTTTCTCTACCCTCTTCTGTCCGAAGTTGGTTCCTCTTCAGACAGCAACCCGGGGTTTTCTGCTTCTTCTGTCCGAAGTTGGTTCCTCTTCAGACAGCAAGCCGGGGTTTTCTGCTACTTCTGTCCGAAGTTGGTTCCTCTTCAGACAGCAAGCCGGGGTTTTCTGCTACTTCTGTCCGAAGTTGGTTCCTCTTCAGACAGTAATTCGGGTTTCTCTCCTCTTCTGTCTGAAGTCAATAAATAGCAAATTACTTTGCCACAAGATTTTATCTATTTCATATTTAATTCAAGTTACTTTTAGTTATCTACCTTCTTTAACATCACAATGCAAGGTATAACAGTGGATACTTCTTCCATTATACCGTTAATACTATGCCAAAGCTTATAATAAGATTTGGTGGAAATTAATAGAGTCCATACTTCCTGACATAAAAAAGAATCTTAGTGATTCAACACTAAGATCCTTCACTAAAACTATTCTTTTGTTACTAAGTAAGCTTTGTACTCAGTTACGCCTGCTTGTTCTACGTATACTGCCATTACATAGTCACCATTTGAAAGCTCTGTGCCGCCTACTTTACCATCCCATAGGAATTCATGATATGGCGCTGTAGCATTTTCAAAAACTCCTAAGGTCCCAATTTGATCCCCAATGGTTCCATCAGCATTAAATTGATATAAATCATATGCTAACACTTCCGCTCCACCAGGTAAATAAGCACCTACATAGTAGCCTTCTTCAGCTTTTTCCATAAACGCACCCGTTACACGAGGGTAATCAGGCTCACCTACGAATAAGATAGAAGGAACATCAAATGTATTCACACCATCACTTACGGTAATTGTCCCCTCATAGTAACCAGGTTCTAGTTTAGAAGTGTCTACTTGAACATTTAAGTCCACTTGCTGAGTCTTACCAGCTTTAACTTTCAAGTTATTACTTGTTGAAACCTTAATTCCATCTGGATTTCCAGCAAATTCAACATCAAAGCTGTAAGTCTTCGCTTTGTTCGATAAGTTTTTAATTTCAAAGCTTTGTTTTTCAACTTGCTTACCACTACTCTTAACAAATTTTCCAAATGAATGACTACCAGGAGCTACTAATGTTTCCGTATTTAATGCATCAACAATACGGATACTTCCCGCACCTTGCGAGTTGTGTGCATACTCTTCACCAGTAGCCGGATCTACAACACCCGCAGCCGTGTTCATTAGTGCAGCTTTCACATCTTCAGTACTCCAGTTAGGATTCTTTTCTAAAAGTAATGCAGCAGCACCTGCAACGTGAGGTGATGCCATACTCGTTCCTTGTAATGCAGCATAACCTTCTCCAGGGAATGTACTTACGATATTTACACCAGGAGCTGAAACATCTGGCTTGATCATCCAAGTGTGTGTGACTGGTCCGCGAGATGAGAAGCCAGCCATTGTTTCTTCAACACGTTGATCAAATGCGATATCAAAAGAAATCTTGTTATTTCCCGCTTCTAACTCATCAAGAAGTTTTTTACCATCAGATAATTCCGTTTTAATTGTCGGTACTGCTAATCCAGGAACATCTGCATGTTCCCCCTCAACATTGTTAAAGATGATTGCTCCAACAGCCCCAGCATTTTTAGCATTCTCTGCTTTATCAACGAACGCAAATCCTCCACGACTGATTAAAGCAATTTTACCTTCAAGGTCCTTTCCTTCAAAGTCTGCTGCAGCTCCAAGACCTACATACACAAACTCATACTCACCTTCATTTAATGCTAATAACTCTTCATCAGAAGGGAATCCCATTACTTTTGCAGTTGGATATTCAACTCCTTCAGAAGTAGAAATGTCAGAAGTGTAAACATTATACGGCAACTGCGTAGCCCCTACAGAAATCGCCTCACGAGAAGTACCCGGAGATCCTACTGTCCAGTTATTAGGACCAGCGTTTCCGTTAGATGTTACAGCTACTACACCCTCAGCCATTGCCCAGTCTAAAGCAATTGAAGTAGCCCAATCTGGATTGTTAAGAGAATTTCCTAAAGATAAGTTCATTACGTCAGCGCCATCTTGAACAGCAAGTTCAATACCGGCTACAACATCTTCAGTAGAACCACCATTTGGACCTAATACGCGGTATCCTAATAATGTAGCATCAGGTGCAACCCCTTTGATTGCTCCGTTTGCTGCAACTGTACCAGATACGTGAGTACCGTGGTATTGACCCTCACCTTCTTGTGGGTCATTGTCATCATCTACGAAGTCGTAGCCTTTATAATCTCCAAATGCATGAACTAGGTCTGGGTGAGTGTAATCAACACCAGTGTCGATAACGGCTACCTTTACACCTTCACCTGTAAAACCAGCTTCCCAAGCTTCGTTCGATCCGATGAACGGTGCACTGTTCATCATCGCTGGACTGAATACTTCCGCAGATACTTCTTCAGCAGATACTACATCAGCCGTATAATGAACATTCGGATATACAGCCTTTACGCCAGGGATCGCAAGTATTTTAACGATCTCGTTAGCAGGAAGTTCTACAGAGAATCCTGAAAATACATAATCGTACTCTCTATTCACATCTGCATTCTTTACTTCCTTAGTTAAAGCGTTCTTTACTTTATCTCTTTCATTCTTTAAACTTGCCTTTGTTTGTTTCTTCCCTTTATGTTTCGCTTCAACGATTGACTCTTCCGTTAATTCAACAATAACAGAAGTGGGTCTGTTCGATGAAAGCTCAATATCTCCATGAATCTCTGCTAATGGTAATTCAGTAACCTGTGTACTTCCTCCATTAGCAGCCGCACCAAAGCTAAATGTTGAGAAAATTAATACAAATGATAGTAGTCCGAATAAACCTTTTGAAAAACTTCTCCTCATCTCCTAGTGATCATCCCTTCTATAATTAGTTGTTAAGAATCATTCGTCCTCACCCAATTACCTATGTAAAAGGACTCTTCGTTGCATAAAAGAGTAAGTATTTTCGAAAGATTCTTTCACTTAGAAATTATATGGGAAAGTATAAAGGTAGAGTAGACCCAATTTTCTGACTTTTTTTAACAAACTTTTGGTTCTTTATTAACTATTTATTTTAAATTTTCTTAAAAATTTGATAGTTTAGTAGGTTTTTTTTAGGGTCTCGAAGAAATTTTCAGGGACAAAATATCTAAAGTGAATGAAACATAGTACATGCTTTAATACCTAAATAATGGTTATTCTATTCAGCAAAAATAAGAGAAAAAGTTCCATTGTTTATATTAAAATTTCATTTCCAATATTACGCAATTATTACATCTTCCCTTTTCACAAGAACGGTGGTATACTAATCAAGCGATGAGCTGAATTGCATAAGACGAGATTGACGCGCCTTTTAGGCAATGCACAATGTGGAGTGCTGTCTCTCGCCGCAATACGCAAAGACGTCCTACGGGGCGTCTTTTTTATGAACAAAAAAGCGCCCCTATAGGCGCTTTTTCTATGTATTAATATTCTTGTTCCATTTCTGTTGAAGAGGTTGCTACTCCAATAATCTGATTTTCAGAATTATATAATGGCTGCGCAAACACGTCGTATAAAATAAAACCATTTGATAAAGGGAAGGTAATCTTTCTTCTTATCGGGGCTTCCTTCGTTAATACATCCCTTTTCAACTCCATGAGTGCGGCAGTTCCTTCATTATCATCTATTTCAACGTCTGTTTTCCCTATCACGAGACCGGTTTGAAAGTCCTGGTGAGGATTGTATATCCAAGTGTATCTCAGGCTTGTATCACAATGTGCAAGGATCATCGGGGAATTAACTAATGAGTATTCAAATGGGTTCTCATCCAGAGAAAAAGTTGAGTAGTGAAACTCTAATATGTTCGCTATACTTTTGGCAACATCATCACTTGGACTACGTTCACCACTTTCTATTTGAGCGTAGTAGGACCGATCAATAAAAGCCATAGTAGCTACTTGTTTTTGAGTATAATTTTTTCTTTTTCGTAAGTGAATAAGCCATTCTCTCTTCAAGTTGGTAACCTCTTTCATCCGTTCAAAAATAATGTGGCTAAATTGCCACTATTCTTATTATCCTTCATGATGACTACCTAGTCATGTGGCTAAATTGCCACTCCTCAATCTATTAATTGACTAACCCTTTGTATGATACAGTGTTATAAGGAGGGTCTAAAAATGCTAATAAATCAAATTGATTTCTCTCAACTTATTAACAATAGCTTAGATGCTATAATACTTCAACAAGAAGGCTCAATTGTATATGCAAATCGAGCATTTATAAGTCTTTTAGGCTTTCACAACGAACAAGAAGTAGTAGGCAAAGATATCTATGACTTTATGATCAAAGTTGAAGTTGAAAGACCTCTGAACGTTCTAGAAAGTTCAAATGGACCTCTAATGGAGAAGAGAATGATTCGAACGGACGGTAAAATTATTGACGTAGAGATCTCAATGAAACCTTACATAGTACGTGACCAGATAGCCACTCAAGTCATTATTCGTGACATTACCGATAGAAAAGTAAATGAAGAATGGTTGAGACAATCAGAAAAGCTTTCAGTGATAGGTGGATTAGCCTCCGGTATTGTGCATGAAATCCGGAACCCTCTTACAGCTATCATTGGTTTTATACAGCTGATGAAATCAAATCCAAATGGCGAATATTTGGATATCATTTATAACGAAATAAGACAAATCGAAGAAATTACAAACGAATTATTGCAACTTTCAAAGCCTAGTAAACAATCCTTCTCCCTCCAAAAAGTTAATCATATTGTTAAAGAGGTCATTAAGTTCTCCGAAAATGAATTATTTAAAAGAAGAATTAAAATATCATTTAACGGGTTTACTGACACCGATACATTCGTATTAGGGAATAAAACTCAACTAAAACAAGTAATTTTGAATTTAATAAAAAATGGAATGGAAGCTATCAATCGTGATGGTGAAATCCATGTACATATTAAGAAAGATTTTCAAAATGTCTATATAAGTATCAGGGATACTGGGATTGGCATTCCTCCGGATACACTTCATAAAATTGGTCAGTCCTACTTTACTAATAAGACTCATGGTACTGGACTGGGGCTAATGGTCTGCCTGAATATTATTAAAAACCATAACGGTCAAATGAATATTGAAAGCAAGGAAAGCTTTGGCACAACCTTTACTATATCCTTACCATTAGCAAAGAAAAAATAAAAAGACGTCTGTTGTGAACGTCTTTTTTTTCATAACTAATAAATTTCAGCACCTTTTTGACGCCTACCTTCAATTAACGATCTCTGTGCACCATGTAGTTTAATAAGTGCTTCAGAAAAGCCGTCTTGTTTGAAACCTGTTCTAACGCTTCCATAGCAAGACAGTAGTGCTCCCACATCTCTTTTCTAGCACCCTCTCTACCAAGGATGGAAACAAACGTTGAATTGTTGTTTTCAACATCCTTTCCTACCGATTTCCCAATCATGGTCAAATCGCCTTCTACATCAAGTAAATCGTCCTTTATTTGAAACGCGATGCCTGCATGACGTGCAAACTTTTTCAATGCTTCTATTTCGGTTTCATTCTCATTTGCGAGAATTGCTGGCATAATAAGAGCTGCTTCGAAGCCTATTCCAGTCTTATAAAAGCACATCATGTTCAGCTGTTCTAACGTCAATTTCTTCCCTTTTGAATCCAAGTCCAGCTCCTGTCCCTTACACATATCTGCTGTTGCCTTCGCTGTATAATGAACCAACTTAAGTACCGTTTTTGAATCAAACCCCTCAAGGGATGCTTGTTCCTCGATTGCTTTTTGTGTTAGGAAAAGACCAGTTAATTCAGCTGTGGCAATATTATATCTTTCATGTAGTGTTTGGCGCCCCCTACGAATAGATGCATTATCCTGAGAAGGTAAATCATCAAAGATTAAAGAAGCTGTGTGCATATATTCTAATGATTTTAAAAGTGGGATAATAGCGGACTCCTTAAGGGCATACTTGTTAACTCCCATAAACCAAGCAACAATCGGCCTCAACCGCTTTCCGTCACCTTTAAGGCTGTAATTTGCGGCATCCGTGATGGACTCTTTTGGAATGGATTCATTTTTAGCGATATTTAGAACTCGATTAATCTTCTCCCGTACCGTTTTTATCGTCTCTAAAAATTCATCCTGCTCTTTACGCTCATTTTTTAAATTTGCAATCATGTGGTCCCTTAAAAGTTTATCGAAGAAATCTACGTTATCTGCTTTCTGGACCATTTTTTGTATAAGATGGTTAAACTTTAAGTTTGTAGGAATAAACAGCTCCATCACTTCATTGTATTTCTTCGCGCCCATTCGTGCCTTATACCTCTTTAGACCATTTATTGCTCGATCCAGAATTACCTCTCGTGTTTTGGAATCTGAGTTATACACATTTTGAATGAGGTTACAAATTACAGTCCAATATAATTCAAAAGGATTTATGAGATCTGGCCGTTCACGATGATATTTTAGATAATACGTATAAGGGGTGACAGCCCCATCCCGTATGTCATCAAACATATCTGCAAAATCATCAGCCAGCTGGTTGTAAATCCCATAATAGAAAGTTCGATTTTCAAATCCTTCATCCTCAGGAGCATTGATAACCGAACGTGCAATCAATCTTGACGAAGATGATTTTATGATGACGGGGATATAAAGTTCTTCATTAGTGTAGTTGGGGTTGTCTAAATCTTTCACACGGTCCACTTCTTGAGATTGAAAAAACACATAGGATTGCTCTAAAAAGAGTTTAAAAGTATTTGGGTGATGCTCGCTCTTAATAAACTGAAAAGCCTCCCGAAGTTCAGAATGAATAAATTGCATTAAATTTAGATGATTACCAGTCCACTTCAACTCGGGGACAAAGCCAGTAACCAAAGTAGTACGAATCAAAGTAGAGTATTGTTTCTCCTCTTGAGCGGACAAGATCTTTGCATCTAGAAGATCGTCAATGAATGGGTAAGTCAGACCATATGAATAACCGAGTTTTATAGCTTTTTCTAATCTGTTAGAACGCTCGACATGAGAGACTTCAGCATTCATTTCCTCTATCTCGTGCATGACGACCCCTGCTATAATCTTAATCAGTTTTCGTTGTGCCTGTTCTGCATCAAGCCCCTCTGGTATATTAGCGGATACCATCTTAAGTTTATCAAATAGCCAGATAATAGTGGATTCAATGCCCTCTTTCTGGGCCCAGCGGTACAATCCTGCCATGCTAAACATCTCATGATTGTCTTTACGTTTCGTTAGGTGGTTTTTCAAATTGTTAACTGAACGAGCGATACTAGCCTGTGTATCCGGTGAGTCTAGGGCCTTTCCTAAATCTCTCATAAAAATATAGGAGATACTCCGATTCAGATAACTGTCTAGCTTACCTGTGTAATCAAGCCATTGGATGTAGTGGTCATACCCCTTTGATGAATTGCGTTTCCCTTTTTTACTTGAAAACAAAGAAAGTATAGGATGATGGATGTGGTTATGTTTCCAAGACTCAAAATCCTTCATTAAACTAGGTATATGAGTCTGTTCTGTCACTTGCATTTGTAGCGATTTGAAATATTGTGCAGC
This sequence comes from Cytobacillus spartinae, assembly GCF_042865285.1. NCBI lineage: Bacteria > Bacillati > Bacillota > Bacilli > Caryophanales > Bacillaceae > Cytobacillus > Cytobacillus spartinae. Next base: position 175,611 of record NZ_JBIACK010000003.1, read on the forward strand.
TTTCCTCTCAGCTAGCATATAGCATTTATTCGAATTTTTTTCTAACTCTACTTTTATCCCCATACATAACCTCTACTTCGAGTTTATAATTGATCAATCTATTAATATATAATTTAAAGGTAACATCTTTATAACTAGAAAGCTAAACATCTTCCTTAAAAGGTGGCAAATACTAATAAATCCTATACTAGTTGCAAATAAAGTTAAACCGTTTAAAATGGATATAGAGTAAATGAGAGGAAAGATATAAAATGATTAATAAAGCTGATGTGATCGAGAGATTAGGTACGCTAGTGGGAAAAGAAGTAACTAGTGAGAACCTTCATGAAGCTCTTTTTTGTGAGGACAAACATCAAAAAATTCGACGTCGCTTCCATGTTGGTAGCCACACATACGTACAATATAAAGTTAAGATAGATGAAAATAGTGATTCTCAGGCCTTTGTTGATCTTAGAATTCCCGGTAACCCGAATACCTTTAGAGTCAATCTCGAGGAAAGGGACGGACAGCTAGTCTTTCACTCTAATCCAAACCCTAGAATTAGTTATTCATATTTATAAGAAAAAAGGAAAGGACTTCTTACGGCAGAAGTCCTTTCCTTTTACTGATTTAACACAACTCTATACTTCAAGTCTATCCCCAGACGTTCCTGCAATTCATTACAGGCTTTAGCATTCTGCTCGAAAAATTCTTCTTTACTCATAAAGCTCGAGAAGATTTCTTCATAGGCTTGATTAATTCTACATAATAAAGGCCTATTTTCATAGATGCTACACCTGTTATTCACAAGCATTTTGCAAATACCGTTTTCGTTATATTCCTCCAAGAAATCAATGCCTTCTATGGAAGAACAACATGCTCCACACTCCGTACATGGAAATGTCATAGCTCTAACACTTCATCACTAAGCATAAAATCATTGAATTCATCGAGTGTGTCGTATTTGAATGTGATGTTCAATCCATTTGCTAACGAGACAATTGCTTGTTCTGTAAATGTGGTGTCCACAACCGCAAGATCTACTACCTTTTTAAGTTCCACAAGCGTTTCTTGATAATCACTATAGTAAGCGATAAGAATTTTCTCCTCTTCTCTTACCTGTTGAATGATCATCTTAGAAAGCGTTTCAGCTTTCGCACGTGCTTCCTTAGCTAAAGCTAAATCCTCTCTAGCATTCGTAAAAACTTTATATAACTGCTTCATCCCCATAAGCGCTACGGTACCAGCTAGGGCTGCTCCTACTGGGCCAAAAAGAGCAGCACCAGCAGCTGTCATGATAATTCCAGAAAAACAGCTAAGTGCATTACTCCCAAGCCCTTCAACAAATTCCTCTGTTGATATTTTGCCAGATAAGTATTTATACGTTAGTTCTGTCATGTTTACAGCAGAGCTTGCTAGAGCAGATGCAACATTCCCCGACATTAATACACTGTTTTTTCCCACGTACTTTAATCCATAAGCAACTCCACTAACAACAGCTCCTCTAGCGGCACTATTAGCAGCAGCTTTTCCGGTCTCTTTGACACAGAAATCTCCTTTGTAAACACCGTGGATTGTATTCATAGTTCCACCAACAAATGCTCCAGCAAGTGCACCACCTAGCATGGCATTTTTAGCACCTGATAAGAACTCAGCTGTATTACTTTTAAAAGCATATGAGTCAGGATTCTCAGCAGCATATTTTGCTTCATTATGGGTTGTCCCACCACTTTTAATATCATCATGTTGAAGCTGTCCCTTAATTGAACCGTGTGCATCTTTATAATCTTGAGCATAGACACTGCCAGAATTCATGCGTTTCTCAACTAAATCATTAACCTTAGCTTCATGCTCGACATTAACTAGACGGTCCATCCCATTATATTTTGAGTCAGCAACCGCCCGTGCTAAATTACTTGCTTTGTCAGAAGACTTTGCTTGAATTTCTCTTAAGATGTCACCACTTTTGTTGCGTATAAGAATATCCGCTTCGTGATGTGGCATTCCAAGCTGATCAGTGGTAATTGCTCTAAGCATGCTTCCCGCTTTAGCTGCATTTACATTAAATTTAGTAGACTCAATGATTTCAAACATCCGTCCCTGTGTAAAATCGCTCGAACAATTCATATATTGTTTCGCTACTTTTACAAGCTGATCATTACCGGCTACCGTCTCTATTAATGCATTGCCTTGTCGTTCAACCGTTTCACTCACAATTTGGGAAGCAATAAAATCAATATCAGATTGTCTTAGCGCCATCGGTTAATTTCCCTTTAAATCTGTAACCGCTTTTTTCTTTGCTGTGATGACAGATTGTAAATTTCCAACTAGTTGGCCTTTTTCATCCAGGATTGTTGTATTTAGAACATCTCTCATAATAATCGCTAATTTATAGTTTGTATGAATAATGGACTGTTCTTCAGTTGAGTAGTTTCTGAAATCTAACCCCTTTTGGCTAATCACTGATTTCATCTTATAAATGTAATCCATAAATAACTTATTTGTACTTTCTGCTAAATCTTTCATGCTATTAGTTGTCGAACTAATTTGATTCATGACATTTTTAGCAGCGCTCAGTTTTTCAACTTCTGTATTCACTTCAGCCTTTTTCGCATACATTTCATGTAGCTTTTTCTCCGTTGTGGATGCAAAAATTAAACTTCCAATGGCTAATGCTGGTGCGAGTGCGATTCCACCTAGAACCATTGTTCCACCAGCAATTCCTAAACCACCTGCACTTAAAGCTCCTCCACCAAGGAAGGCTAGTGTAGCATTTTGAGCAGCAATTCCACTTAAAGTAGCGATTGCTGTACCTGTTGATGCTGCAGCAAATGTTGTAGTTGCTCCTACAGCTCCCATAGCGGCGAGACCTCCACCAGCTATTGAAGCCACACCTGCAGTCAAGACTTGTCCAGCCTTAACTACTTGTTTTTCAATATTAAGGACAAATTGTTCAATATCTTGGTTCGTAACAAATTCATCCGTTACAGCTTTATTAGAAAAATTAACATTCTTAATTTGTTTAAATTCATTAACAAAGTCTTTTATCGAACCATCTAGAATTTCTAGCTTTAATAATCCATATTCCTCAAAATTTGAATTGGTTTGATCTCGACTCGTTTCAAATTGGTTATAGGCGTTTTTATATCTTGACTCTAACTGCTCAGCGATTTGTTTTGTTTCTTTCATATTTTGATAAGAATCATACCCTTTTTTACCTGCGACAGCTGCTGAAGCGGCTGCTGCTCCTGCTACAATCAATGGAATGAACGGTAATGGCATAGGAACTCCTGCTTTCTATTAATTTTTTGTAGTATTTAGCGAATAACCTAATTTTGAAGCCTCTAAACACAAAAAACGCCCTATAGAAAAATAGGACGCACAATGTAAAATAAATTGCAACTGGCTGGCGTATCAATAAGAATTAGCCCCTATAGTTTTGCGTCCTACCTTTTCAAGTAGTTTGCCAATTATTAAATTAGGTATTAGTAACTACCTTAATAGTAAGTCCTTTTGACTATTTTGTAAATAAACTTCATTGTTTTTTCAAAATATTTTGTATTCTATTAATATAGATATAAAAAGGATATATCGTACCACTTCATCTTACACTTTTTAGTACATATTTTTATATTAATATATCACTTCTAGGCCTCTGCACCCTCAAATACTTCTACACGATCAATAATAACCGTTTTATCTTCAATGGCTGTTCTTGGTCTTGCTTCTGGAATAGCATCTGGATAGCCTATTTGAATCATTCCTACAATCTTCTCTCCAGGTTTAACACCCATTTTTTCTCTGAAATAAGGGGAGTGGATAAACGGACTCGTCTTCCATATCGTACCGATTTCCTTTTCCCAAGCTGCAAGTTGTAAATTTTGGATAAAGGTACATACAGCAGCATAATCCTCTTCCCATTCTTTTTGACGTGGATCCTCTGGCATCACTACAAGTAAATGTACTGGTACTTTCATAATGTTTCCGTGAATCATTTCTGGAGTTTGTTTTTTGCCACCTTTGACTGGGTTATGAATGATAGCATCTGCAAGCTTCTCACGCCCTTCCTCCATAAAAAGAACAAATCTCCAAGGCTCACGAAGTCCATGATTAGGAGCCCATGCAGCAATGTTGAGTAGTTCAAACAGAACCTCCTTAGAAATGGCATCACTTTTAAAACGTTTAATCGATCTACGTTCTTTAATCACTGTGGCAATATTGTTATTTGACATAAATAAATTCTCCTTGTTTTTCGTATTATAAAAGGATTCATAACGACTGCTATGAATCCTTTAATGTATTATTTTAACGCTGCTTCAATTTCCGCAACTTGTTGAGCAACAGAAGTTAAACCGCCACCAGCAATGTACCATAGGGCTGGATCCAAGTAGATGATTTTACCATTCTTTGCAGCGTTTGTTTTATTTACAAGTTCATTGTCAAACATGTCAGCTGCTGTTCCGTTTCCTTCAACTACTGCATCGCGATCAACAACAAATAGATAGTCAGGGTTCGTTTCTGCAATGTATTCAAACGTTACGCTCATACCATGAGTAGAAGCTTCGATGTTTTCATCAGCTGGTTTCACTCCGAATACATCGTGAAGAATTCCAAACCGAGAACCAGGGCCATATGCACTTAACTTCCCACCAGTAGTTAATGTAACTAAACCTTTTTTGTCATCTGCGGCTGTAACAGCTTTTAACGAATCAATAGCTTCATTAATCTTTGCAAGTTCAGTTTCTGCTTCTGCTTCTTTACCAAAGATTTCTGCTAATGTATTTACATTATGAGTAAACGATTCCATGTATTTTGCGTTGTCTACACCAACAAATACTGTTGGAGCAATCTTGTTTAATTCTTCATATGCAGCTGATTGTCTACCAGAAATTAAAATTAAATCTGGCTCCATCCCATAAATGGCTTCAAAGTCTGGCTCCTTTAAACTACCTACATTTTCATATTCTTCTCCAGCAAATTTCGAAAGGTATTTAGGGAATGTTCCACCTTGAGGAACTCCATCCACTTCAACACCAAGCTTATCTAAAATATCTAGTGCACCAAAGTCAAAAACAACAACTGTTTCAGGATTCTTTTGTACTACTGCTTCACCTAAATCATGTTTAATGGTTAATTCTTCTGGCTCAGCTGCCGCTTGTTCTGACTCAGTTTTTGTTTCCGCTCGTTCATTGCTTGCTTCCTCAGTATTGTCTGAACCACAAGCTGCTAAGAACATCACTAGCATTGCAGTAAATAAAGTTAATAACAGATTTTTCTTCATTTTCTTTCACTCCTATAAAGTTTTTATATGTTTAAATTATTTTTAATAATGTAATCCCTTAGTTAAGCGAAATACACACAGATCCGATTTCCATCAATTTGATTGATTTGAAAATCCATCTCATAAACTTCTTTTAGTACTTCATTTGAGATAATCTCTTCTGTTGAACCTTCCCGAATGACCTTTCCATGTTTAAGAGCAACGATATAATCCGAGTAACAGGAGGCAAAATTAATATCATGGATGACGATGATAATCGTTTTACCAAGATCATCAACCATTTTTCTCAATGCCTTCATGATTTGCACAGAGTGTTTCATATCCAGATTATTAAGTGGTTCATCTAGTAGAATGTATTCAGTGTCTTGAGCTAGAACCATGGCGATATAAGCTCTTTGTAATTGCCCACCGCTTAGTTGATCAATAAACTTATCCTGCAATTCTACTAACTCCATATACTGAATTGCCTCATTTACACGATCCCAATCCTCTTGTCTTAATCTACCTTGAGAATATGGAAATCGTCCGAAGCTAACAAGCTCACGAATGGTAATTCGAATATTTACGTTGTTTGATTGCTTTAAGGTCGAAATCGTTTTCGCTAAATCATTGCTTTTATAAGATGTAATATCCTTACCGTCTAATAGAACTTGCCCTTTATCTCTTGGAATAAGACGAGATACCATGGACAATAACGTACTCTTTCCTGCTCCATTTGCTCCAATAAACGAAGTTATTTTTCCTTTAGGAATGTTAACGGAAACATCCTCAACTACAGGCTTATTTCCATAGGATTTTGAAATATTTTTAACTTCTACCATGATTTATTCTCCTTTAGCAGTAGATAAATAAAGTACACTCCACCAAGGAAGTTAATAATGACGCTTACCGTTGTTGAAAAAGTAAACACTCTTTCAACAATGAATTGTCCACCAACTAGAGCAATGATACTGATTAAGATGGAACCGATAATTAGATAGGAATGTCGAAATGTTCGTAAAAATTCATGAGCGACATTCGCTACTAATAAACCTAAGAATGTGATCGGTCCGACTAATGCAGTTGATACAGATACAAGAACCGCAATGACGATTAGAAGCTTTTGAACAACAGCATCATAAGGAACTCCTAGGTTAATCGCTTGATCTCTTCCTAGAGAAATGACATCTAAGTACTTTACATGTCTTAAGAAATAAAGGGTTACTAGAATAATTAATATCACTGATAGTAAGAGAAGATCTGTATTCACATTGTTAAAGCTAGCAAACATGGAATCTTGTATAACTAGAAATTCATTTGGATCAATGAGTAATTCCATAAAGGAAGAAATACTTCCGAAGAATGTCCCCATGATGATCCCGACTAATAAAAGAAAGTAAATGTTTCTTCCTTCTTTTTTCATAAAAATAAATCTAAATAACAGCCATGCGAAAATGACCATTAATCCAACTGATAGAAGAAAGTGATGTCCACGGCTCATCATCGTAAGCGTTGTACCACCAAATAGGAAAACGATAACCGTTTGAATCAGCATATAAAGAGAATCTAGCCCAATTAAGCTCGGAGTTAAGATTCGATTATTGGTAATCGTCTGAAAAACGATAGTCGAAAAAGCTATGCAACTTCCTGTTAATATAATGGCAAATATTTTCTTTGCTCTTTTCGGTAGAACGTACTCCCAATGTTCTCCAATATCCCAAAACAAGAACAATGCTGTTAAGGCGATTGATAAAATGGCTAGTATAAGAATCTTTGCTTTATAACCCATGTGCTCTTCTCCTAATAAGTAAATATAGGAAAATACCGCTTCCTATCACACCAACCGTTAACCCGATTGATACCTCGTACGGGAAAATAATGACTCGGCCAAGGATGTCACAGAATAATACGAATGCAGCCCCAAGAACCGCGGTGTGATTCAAACTTTTTTTCAAGTTATCCCCTTGATAGATCGTAACGATGTTTGGAATGATTAACCCTAGAAAAGGCAAGGCCCCTACCGTCAGCATGACAACAGAAGATACTAGAGCAACGATTACCAAACCTATATTTACTACCTGTTTATGATTAAGTCCTAAGTTTGTAGAAAAATCTTCTCCCATCCCGGCGATGGTAAAACGATTTGCAAATATGTAAGCAACAATGACGGCAGGTATGGCTATATATAGAATTTCATACCTTCCTTTTAAGATCATGGAAAAATCACCATGTAGCCATGAGCCAATACTTTGAATCAGATCATGTTTATATGCGAAAAAAGTTGTGATGGAGCCAACGATGTTACCAAACATGAGACCGACAAGTGGAATAAAGATGGCATCTTTAAACTTGATCTTGTCTAGGATTTTCATAAAAACAAAGGTCCCTAGTAAGGCAAATCCAAACGCAACAAACATTTTCTCAAGCATTCCTGCTGTAGGAAATAGGATCAATGCAACGAGAATTCCAAGTCTAGCCGAATCCATCGTTCCAGCAGTTGTTGGTGATACGAATTTATTTCTCGTTAACTGCTGCATAATAAGTCCAACTATACTCATCGCCATACCCGCTATTAAGATGCTAATGAGCCTAGGAATACGACTTATGAGTAGGATTTCGATTTGATCTTCACTTAGATTGAAGATATCTAATGGAGATATACTAGATACTCCTACAAACAGTGAAGTGATGGATAATAAAATTAACAAGATGACTAAATATACTAGTTTCATAATCTTTTCCTCACAGCTCTAACGTTATGGCATAAAACCAGCGGAGATATTGATAATCATTATCAATTTAAAACATTAAAAAATTTAGTGATTTAAACCACTAAATAGATACTTGTTTGAACAAGTTTTTAACTAAACTGATGATAACAATTCTCATTATCATCTGTCAATATGAAAAATCAAAATTTTTAATCAGACAAACTATATTTTTTTATTTTCACAAAATCGCAATATTTGTACATGCACAATTTATTTTAAATGAGGCATCCTCTCACCTCCGTTGTAGTGCAGGTTTAGGTTCTAGAGGATTCGGGGAGGGTTTCATTGCAGAATGGTGGAGCAAAGCTTACAAAGCACGAAAAAAGAAGGTGTATTCTAGATCACCTTCTTTTCTTATTTAAGGTTTTCCCTTATTTGGTCAAGGATCCTTAAGCAAGTTTCTAAGTCTTCTTCATTAATTTTTTCTGTTGCCTGTGAGATGGTCTTTAATGCTAATTCATTAAGTTTATCTTTTAACTCTATACTTTCTTCTGTCAAATAAATATGTTTAATTCGTCTGTCATTTTCATTTGGAACACGTTTTACTAATTCATTTTTAATCATATTATCAATTAAACGGGAAATACTTGCTTGGTCTCTTTCAATATTTATGGCTATTTGATTTTGAGTTTGTCCATCTTCCTCAAAAAGTCGACTAAGAACCTGCCATTGTTCGTATGTAATGGAAAAATTATTTTGACGGAAGTTTTGGTTTAATCGATTATTCATTAATCGAGAAGCATGAAATAACTTGTATCCAATTGAATCATCTAAGCGGTAATGTTCTTTAACGATGATTTTCACTCCTTTATCCATCTGTATATGGATACGATATATAAAAATATTATATCAACGAATCAATCCCTAGCAATTGTTTTCTTGTTTTGCCAAAATGCAAAAAGAGGATGAAAAAAAGTATTTTCATCCTCTTCAGTATGTCTATAATTAAGTTCATTTTATTCCTACTATTACAACACCATGGCCGCAATCCATCCAAAAACAAACAACGGAATGTTAAAGTGTATGAACGTCGGAACACAGGTATCCCAAATATGGTTGTGTTGCTTATCAGCATTTAATCCGGCTGTTGGCCCTAATGTACTGTCTGAGGCTGGTGCACCTGCGTCTCCTAATGCACCTGCTGTTCCTATTAAGGAGATAATTGCAAGCGCAGAGAAGCCTGCCTCCATACCAAGTGGCACAAATAACGTTGCAATAATTGGAATCGTCGCAAATGATGAACCTATTCCCATCGTGACAAATAACCCAATTCCAAGCATAAGTAAAGCTGCTGCTGCTTTGCTATCCCCAACAATCATAGCTGTTTGAGATACTAGCAAATCAACATGCCCTGTCTCACGAATAACGGAAGCAAAGCCTGATGCCGTTAACATTACGAACGAGATGAACGCCATCATCTTCATTCCTTCCGTTACTACATTGTCGGCTTCCCTCCACTTTAACGAACCGCTTCCAATTAGAACAACTAAACCTGCTAATGCTGCAATAATCATGGATTCAGACATCGTTTGAACAACTAGCGTCACCACAATAGAAACAATTGCTGCGCCAATCGTCCATTTTGTGTAGACTTGCTTTTCTGCTTGTGCCCCAACAATGTTACGATTCTCATACGTACGTTTTTTGCGATATGTGAAAAGAACGGCAATCAATAATCCAACTACTAGGCCTACTGTTGGAAGTGCCATTGCTTTTGGAATTGTTGCTAAATCGATTGCAAGGCCGTTTTCCTTCATATTGTCAGCAATAATCCCATGAAAAATAGCTCCAAAACCATATGGCAAGAAAATATATGGAGCTGTTAATCCAAACGTTATAATCGTTGCAATTGCTCGACGATCTACACCTAATTCATTCAAAATTTTTAAAATAGGTGGAATTAAGATTGGTATAAAAGCAATATGAATGGGAACCACATTCTGAGAAAACGATGAAACTAGTACAAGTAAAAAGAAAATTAGTGCTTTTGATAAAACTACTTTTTTCGTGTCCGAATTTCTTCCAACCATTTTTGTTACTAGATTCACCATAACTTCTGGCAAACCTGTACGCGCAATCGCAACAGCGAACGCTCCAAGAAGTGCATAGCTTAGTGCAACAGTCGCACTTCCACCAAGTCCTTCACTAAATACTGTAACCGTTTGTTCTATACCGAGTCCTCCTAAAAGGCCTCCTGTTAAAGCACCAATGGTAAGTGCTAATACAACATGGACACGTGCCAAACTTAGAACTAACATAACCATAACTGCAACTAACACAGCATTCACAACTATCACCTCAAAATCCTTTATCTTGGTAAATCACTAATATAATAAAGCAACTATGATAGATTATCATTATGGTAGAATAGTTGTCAATGCAATTTGTTTCCTTTAACAGCAATACATTTTTTTCATACTAAAGACTAGTTTCTAAAATGCATCGCAAAAGAACTATTGACAATAGCCTGTTTCATATAGTAAAGTTTACAGAAAATTAAAAACTAAATGATATTATCTCTTATCCAGAGAGGTCGAGGGTATGGCCCTATGACACCTCAGCAACCTTCAATTTTGTTTGAAAAGGTGCTAATTCCATCAAGTTTTATTTAAAACTTGGCAGATAAGAGGACGGTCATCCCTTTGACTTCACAAGGTCCTCTTTATCTAACATAAAGAGGACTTTTTTATTTTTGGTCCTCTTCTTAGGAGAAACAATTTTACAATAAGCCAAAAGGGAGAAAAAAATGAAAAGTATTGAAACTAAGCTTGCTCAAATCGGAAATCGTAGTGAATCGGTGACAGGAACAGTAAATCCACCTGTCTATTTTTCAACAGCATATCGACATGAAGGAATTGGCCAGTCTACCGGCTACGATTATGTACGAACCGGAAATCCGACTCGGCAAATCCTTGAGAACGCCATTGCTGAACTAGAAGAAGGTGAACAAGGATATGCCTGCAGTTCAGGCATGGCTGCGATTTTCACTGTTCTTTCCCTCTTTCAATCTGGTGACGAATGGATTGTGTCAAAGGATCTTTATGGTGGAACTTACCGTCTGTTGGAAAAAGGGTTTAAAAAGTGGGGGCTCACATGTAAGTACATAAACACAAGTAAACCTGAAAATATCCTTAGTCAGATTACTTCTCAAACGAAGGCCATTTTTCTAGAGACTCCAACAAATCCATTAATGGAACAGACGGATATCGCTGAAGTGGCATCCATCGCAAAGAAACATGGTTTACTGCTAATCGTTGATAATACTTTTTTTACTCCTTACTTACAGAAACCCCTAACACTAGGTGCCGACATCGTGATTCATAGTGCTACCAAATATTTAGGTGGTCATAATGATGTGCTTGCAGGGCTAATTGTGGCAAAAGGAAAAGAATTATGTGAATCACTTGCCCTATATCATAATGGTGCTGGTGCTGTTTTAAGCCCCTTCGATTCTTGGTTATTAATTCGTGGAATGAAAACTTTAGCACTTAGAATGGATCAGCACGAAAAAAACGCAGGTAAGATTTATCAGTTTTTACTGAATCATGAAGGTGTGACCGACGTTTTGTATCCAGGTCGCGGTGGAATGCTCTCATTCCGAATTAAAGATGAAACCTGGGTCAACCCCTTTTTAAAAAGCCTTCAGCTTATCACGTTTGCTGAGAGCTTAGGTGGAGTGGAAAGCTTTATCACCTACCCTGCCACACAAACACATGCTGATATCCCAGAACATATTCGAATTGAAACGGGTGTCTGTAATCGACTATTAAGATTCTCAATTGGGATTGAGCATGCTGAAGATATTATTCACGACCTTGAACAGGCCTTTGCGAAGGTAGGATCGGAGGTAAAACTATGACTTCCTTTGAAACAAAACTGCTACACAATAGGCATAAGTTTGATCCAGCTACCGGAGGCGTAAGTGTACCTATTCATCCTGCATCTACTTTTCATCAAAGCAATATTGATCAATTTGGTAAATATGATTATAGCCGCAGTTCAAATCCTACAAGAGAAGCACTAGAGGATTTCATTGCCTCCTTAGAGGAAGGGACAAGAGGATTTGCTTTTTCATCTGGTATGGCTGCTATTTCAACCGCCTTTTTACTTTTATCACAAGGGGATCATGTCATTATTTCAGAGGATGTATATGGTGGGACTTATCGGATGATTACCGAGGTCCTTTCAAGATATGGGATTGAGCACACCTTTGTGGATATGACCAATTTGAGATCAGTAGAACTTGCTATTCAGCCAAATACAAAGGTTTTCTATGTAGAAACTCCTTCTAATCCTTTGTTAAAAGTAACAGATATTAAAGCTATAAGTGAGCTTGCAAAAGAACATCATGCACTTACATTCGTAGATAACACTTTTCTAACACCTGCCATTCAGAAGCCCCTTACATTAGGTGCAGATGTTGTGCTTCATAGCGCAACGAAATTTTTGTCAGGACATAGTGATGTTGTAGCTGGGCTTGCAGTGGTGAAGGATGAAAAGCTTGGTGAAAAACTAGGCTTTTTACAAAACTCTTTCGGTGCTGTTCTCGGTGTCCAAGATGCGTGGTTAGTAATGAGAGGGATAAAGACCTTATCGGTTAGAATTCAGCAATCTTCGGCATCCGCTTCAAAGATAGCTAGGTTTTTAGACACACATCCTTTAGTCAGGCATGTGTATTATCCAGGATTAAGCCATCATCCTCAGTATGATTTGCAATCCACTCAAGCAAAAGGCTCAGGAGCGGTCCTTTCGTTTGAATTAGAAAATGAGCAAGTGTTACGGTCATTTGTTGAAAACGTTCAGATTCCAGTATTTGCAGTTAGCTTAGGGGCAGTCGAGTCGATTCTCTCCTATCCTGCTAAAATGTCTCATGCAGCCATGCCAGAAGTTGAACGTAAAAAAAGGGGGATTACAAATAGTCTTCTTCGTCTTTCCGTCGGTCTTGAGCACCCCGAAGATCTAATTAATGATTTTTCACATGCCTTACAAAAGAGTGAGATTCATAGCGTCACACAAGGAGGAGCACGATGAGTTTTTTAGAAAAATTACAAAATGAAATTTTAATAGCTGATGGCGCTATGGGTACGCTTCTCTACTCCTTCGGTACGGATAGTTGCTTTGAAGAGTTGAATCTCTCTCACCCAGAAGACATTATAAAAATACACGAAGCCTACATCGACGCTGGAGCAGACCTTATTCAAACAAATACGTATGCAGCCAATTATTTGAAGCTTCAAAGGTATGGATTAGAAGATCAAGTGAAAGAGATTAATAGTGCATCTGTTCGACTTGCTAAGCGGGCCTCACATAACAGAGCGTATGTTTTAGGAACAATAGGTGGAAATCGAGGCATTAAACCTAATTCGATTTTGTTAGAGGAAATTAAAAGAAGCTTTAGGGAACAACTGTATTGCTTATTACTAGAAGGAATCGATGGGTTATTATTAGAGACATTTTATGACCTAGAGGAACTTGAGACAATCTTAACGATTGCACGAAGAGAATCTAATCTACCTATTATCGCTCAACTATCCCTTCAGGAACCATACTTTCTACAGGATCGAACCCATATTAATGATGCGTTAAAGCGTCTCGTTGATTTTGGGGCAGATGTGGTAGGAATCAATTGCCGGCTTGGTCCACATCATATGCTTTCTACGTTAGAAGAGGTCGAATTACCAAAGAACGCTTTTCTATCTGCCTATCCAAATGCTAGTCTTCCTACTTATACAGATGGGAAATTTCATTATGAAGGAGATTCAGACTACTTTCGAAAATCTGCCCTCTCCTTCCGCGATCAAGGTGTAAGATTATTAGGAGGATGCTGCGGGACAACGCCGAATCATATTAAGGCGTTTGCAGATGAACTCAAAAATGTTGCTCCTATTACTGAAAAATCGGTTAAAACGAAGAATAGAAAGATTAAGATTGATCCTTCCCCTACTTTTCGAGAGGAGCCTCCTCTACAAGACATCGTGAGAAAACGGTCTTCCGTTATTGTAGAATTGGACCCACCGAGAAAATTGGATACGACGCGTTTTTTCAACGGAGCACATGCCTTAAAGGAATCAGGGATTGATGCCATCACTTTAGCTGACAATTCATTGGCCTCCCCTCGTATTTCCAATACTGCTTTGGGGCACTTGGTTAAAACGCGAGTCGGATTAAGGCCTCTTGTCCATATTACTTGTCGCGATCGAAATATTATTGGACTTCAATCCCATTTAATGGGGCTGCACACACTAGGATTAAATGATATTCTTGCTGTAACGGGTGACCCTGCTAGAGTTGGAGACTTTCCAGGGGCATCATCTGTATACGATCTTTCCTCATTTGAACTCATTCAAATGATCAAACAGCTTAACAATGGTTTATCGGCTTCAGGGATGGATTTAGGTCAAAAAGCGGCATTCTCGGTTGCAGCTGCTTTTAATCCAAATGTACGACACATCGATAAAGCAGTAGAGAGAATGGAGAAGAAAATTGCTTCTGGTGCTGATTATTTTATTACCCAACCGATTTATTCTGAAGAGAAAATCCTAGAATTATATGAACATACGAAACATATATCCGCTCCCATTTATATTGGATTAATGCCATTAACAAGTAGTAAAAATGCAGAGTTTTTACACAATGAGGTACCTGGTATAAAAATATCACAATCTGTTCAAGATCGCATGGCTGCTTTTAAAGACAACCCTATCAAATCGAAGGCAGAAGGAATTTCCATTACGAAATCTCTAATTGAGGTAGCTGCAGAACTCTTTAACGGAATCTATCTCATCACGCCATTTATGAACTATGAAATGACTGTCGAACTTGCTACATTTGCAAAAGAGTATAGCGCCCAGGTTCTAAGGAGGAAACAAAATGACGAAATCAAAATTAGATAACCAGCTTCAGAAAAAGATTCTTATAATGGATGGCGCTATGGGTACGATGCTACAAAGAGCGGATTTGACAGCTGATGACTTCGGTGGCGAAGAGTATGAGGGTTGCAATGAAAATCTTAATCTAACAGCCCCTTCTGTTATTGAGTCCATTCATCTAGAGTACTTACATGCGGGGGCAGATATTATTGAAACGAATACGTTTGGGGCTACAAGTGTTGTTTTAGAGGAATATAATCTTGCTAATCAAGCTTATGAAATAAATAAGGTTGCGGCTCTAATTGCAAAGAATGCTGTTGATCAAATAAGCACTCCCGATTGGCCAAGGTTTGTTGCAGGATCAATGGGCCCTACTACGAAGACCCTAAGTGTCACTGGCGGAACCACTTTTGAAACATTAATAGATTCGTATGAAGAACAAGCTTTAGGGTTAATTGATGGGGAAGTTGACCTATTACTTTTAGAAACTAGCCAAGACTTATTAAATGTAAAAGCTGGCTTCATAGGCATTAAAAATGCTTTTAATAAAAGAAATATCGAATTACCGATCATGATCTCAGGCACGATTGAACCGATGGGAACCACGCTGGCTGGACAATCCATTGAAGCATTTTATATTTCTGTGGAGCATATGAAGCCATTCGCGGTGGGATTAAACTGTGCAACCGGCCCAGAGTTTATGCAAGACCATATTCGATCACTATCCAATCTTTCTTCTTCTGCTGTTAGTTGCTATCCTAATGCTGGTCTTCCAGACGAAGAAGGAAATTATCACGAAACTCCGGAGTCGTTAGCCCAGAAGCTTGCTGGCTTTGCCTCTGAAGGCTGGTTAAATATTGTGGGTGGTTGTTGTGGGACTACGCCGGAACATATTAAAGCCATAGCCGAAAAAATGAAGGATTTCTCACCACGTAAAAGTGTGGAAAATAAGCTTCACATGGTATCTGGAATTGAACCTTTTATTTATGATGACCCGACTCTTCGCCCTATCATGGTTGGGGAGAGAACAAATGTCATTGGTTCGCGGAAATTTAAAAGATTAATAGGCGAAGGAAAGTTTGAGGAAGCTTCCGAAATAGCAAGGGCACAGGTTAAAGGTGGAGCTCATGTAATCGACATTTGTATGGCAGATCCGGATCGAGACGAATTAGTGGATATGGAGAATTTTATAATAGAGGTTGTTAAGAAAGTTAAAGTGCCTCTTGTCATTGATTCAACGAATGAAGAAGTTATCGAAAAAGCTCTCAGTTACTCCCAAGGAAAATCAATTATTAATTCCATTAATCTTGAGGATGGAGAAGAAAGATTTGAAGCCATTGCTCCCCTCATCCATAAATATGGAGGAGCTGTAGTAGTAGGAACGATTGATGAAACAGGGATGGCTGTAACGGCTGAAAATAAACTTGAGGTTGCAAAGCGATCGCACGACCTGTTAGTTCATAAATATGGGATCTCCCCACAGGATATCATTTTTGACCCGCTCGTATTCCCTGTCGGAACTGGAGATGAACAATACATCGGCTCAGCCAAAGCAACGGTTGATGGCATTCGTCTCATCAAAGAACATTTGCCTGAAACACAAATTATTCTTGGGATAAGTAACGTGTCATTCGGTCTCCCTCCTGTTGGAAGAGAAGTGCTGAATTCTGTATTTTTATATCATTGCACTCAAGCTGGCTTAGATTACGCTATTGTGAATACGGAAAAGCTTGAACGATTTGCCTCCATTTCAAAAGAAGAGGTTGAACTGGCTGAAGCCCTTTTGTTCCATACAAACGATGAAATACTAGCTAAGTTTACTGAGTTTTACCGCGGGAAAAAGAAGGAATTAAAAAGTACTATGCCTGATATGACTCTTGAAGAAAGACTGGCTTATTATGTCGTAGAAGGTACAAAAGAAGGCTTATTGCCTGACCTGGAGCTTGCACTTAAAACCTTCCCTTCCCCACTTGATATCATTAATGGACCTTTAATGACAGGAATGAAAGAAGTCGGCCGCCTCTTTAATGATAATCAACTGATAGTAGCTGAGGTATTACAAAGTGCCGAGGTTATGAAGGCGTCGGTAAGCTTTTTAGAACCGTATATGGAGAAAACGGATTCTTCTCATAAAGGAAAGATTCTTTTAGCAACGGTAAAAGGCGACGTACATGACATCGGTAAGAACTTAGTAGATATCATACTAAGTAATAACGGGTACGAAGTTGTTGATTTAGGGATAAAAGTAACATCAGCCACTTTGATTGACGCCATTAAAAAAGAAAAACCAGACATCGTCGGTTTATCTGGTCTATTAGTTAAATCGGCACAGCAAATGGTGTTAACGGCACATGACATGAAACAAGCAGGAATTGAGATTCCGATTTTAGTAGGCGGAGCTGCTCTTTCTAGAAAATTTACAGATACGAAAATTGCAAACGAATATGAAGGTCTTGTACTTTACGCAAAGGATGCAATGAATGGGTTATCACTAGCAAACCAATTAAGGGATCCTGTAGAAATTGAAAAACTCATTGTTGAGAAAAGAGAAAAGGCTGATTTACAGCCTGTAACGTTTAACCGTCCTTCTGAAGGTGGTGTAGCGACTGCGGTAAAAATTAAAAAGACGGTGCGGACCGATGTACCTGTTTTTGTACCAAAAGATACGGAAAGGCATCTTCTTAAAACGGTCTCACTCTCCCATATTGAGCCGTATATTAATCAGCAAATGCTTCTCGGCCATCATCTTGGAATAAAAGGAAACATTGAAAAGTTAATTGAAAATCAGGATGAGAAAACATTGAGAATTAGAGAAGTCGTTCAGGAACTTATTGTGCAAACTAAAAATAACAAGGAATTTCAGCCAGCAGCTGTTTATCAATTCTTCCCTGCCCAATCTGATGAGAATAAAGTCATTATTTATCACCCAGATTTATCCGGTACAGTGTTGGAAGTATTTGAATTTCCTAGACAACAATCGGAGCCTCATCTGTGCTTAGCTGATTATTTGAAATCTGTATCTAGTGGCGAAATGGACTATGTAGGATTTTTTGCTGTCACTGCAGGAATCGGTATCCGAAAAGCTGCTGAACAGCTTAAAAAGGATGGTCACTTCTTAGAAAGCCACGCTCTACAAGCATTAGCATTAGAAACTGCTGAAGGCTTTGCAGAATTTGTCCACCGACAAATGCGTGATCGCTGGGGATTCCCTGATCCTGTTGAAATGACAATGAAGGACCGCTTCTCTGCCAGATACCAAGGTCAACGTTTTTCCTATGGTTACCCTGCTTGCCCTGACTTGGAGGACCAAAGAAAATTATTTAACCTTATTCAACCAGAAGATATCGGAATTCATCTAACTGAAGGATTCATGATGGAACCTGAAGCATCCGTAACGGCCATGGTATTTGCTCATCCAGAAGCAAGGTATTTTAATGTATTGCGGAACTAGTAGCCTTTGTTGGATAGGGTAAGTAAAGGCTAGAATATTGGGTAAACTCCTAATCCTGATCTTTTATGTATATAAAGCTCTATTAATAACACATATAAATAAAGCAGCTAACCTTCAAAGGTAGCTGCTTTACTCATATCTAAACATCCAAAGATTGAGCAATTTTCCGACGATGACGATTCCGAAGAATATCCTCTAACATTCCTGTACCTAAAACAACCCCTATCACGATTAACACAAATCCAACTAACTGCTCTACTACAATCGTTTCTCCAAGAAACATAGCTGAACCAAGCAGGGAGAAAAAAGGCGTAAGATTAATAAAAATAGCAGTAGATCCTGCGCCTAGTTGCTGAATTGCGTAGTTATAAAGCATATGTCCGAGGCCTGTAGCAAAAATAGCAGAAGCTAGTAAAACTAACCATACATAAAGTGGCTGATTAAATGTAAATGTCTCTATAGGATCTAGCCAATAACTTAGTCCGATCATCATTAACGAACCAAATATAAGCATAATTCCTGTCATCTGCCTAGAATCTAGATTGCTTGTTAACTTTTTAATTAATACAAAGCTAATTGCTTGTGTAATGACAGCACCAAAAATAAACAGATCCCCTATTGAAAATCCTGAAAGAGGTCCACTTCCATTTAAAATGACAAAATATACACCACATAGTGCGACGAGAATCCCTACCGACTTAAACACAGTTAGGACTTCTTTTAGAAAAATCATCGCAAAGATTGAGGTGAAAAGTGGAACCAACCCTAAAATAAGACCGGCATTTGACCCTGTTGTAGTCGTTAATCCCATTGCTAAACAAAGGTGATGACCTAACACACCAAAAATAGCTGCTACAAAAATCCCTATTAGATTTCTTCGGGAGATTTTCTTAAAGCTTCTTAACATCATCAGGATCACCAAAACCAGCAGACCTGCCAAAAATACACGAACCCCTTGAATAAATACAGGTGGAAAATGCATGACCAGAATCTTAATGGCCGAGACATTGAATCCCCATATAACCATTAGAAGTAATAACAAGCTGTATAATAACCCTCTAGCCAACCATAGCCCTTCTTTCTAGAACTTATCTCTATTCTCTTCCCTTATCAAGATTACTGCAAATCTATATATACTGCAATCCTCTAAATGGCTAAAGTTCATTTTGTAATATTTGTAAAATGAATTCATTAAATGAATCCTGGGTTTTATGATAAGGCCAGTTATCTCCTATATTAAAAGACACAATAAGACACCTTGTTCTCCATTTGATGCAAGGTGCTATTCTTGAAAAGGGCATATTTAGCATACAGGTTGCCATCTGTGAGTTTTATTATTGATAGCGGGTAATAGCAAATTGCTATCACAGGCATATCTTTGTAATCAAGAGATCCTCTAACCCCAGTACTAAACCGTCATTTTCCAGCTCGACATTGCTAACCAGTTCTCCTGTCTCTTATAATCAGGCATCATTTTCCCTACAAGACGCCAGAAGGACCGGTCGTGATTTAAATGAACCATGTGACACATTTCATGAACGACAACATACTCAATAACATCTAATGGTGCCATGGCTAGCCTCCAATTAAACGTTAATTGGAAATTCGAATCACAGGTTCCCCACGTCGTTTTGCTATCAGAAATACGGATAGAGCGTGGTTTTACTTTAAAGTTGCCCTGATATTTCCGAATACTCTTCTCCACCAAGGTTTTGCACTGCTGATAATAAAATCGCCTTAAGGCTTGTTTGATCTTCTCATCATCAAATTCTTTCACATATATATGTAATTCCTTTTCTTCAAATACAACATAATCTTGCTCGATTTGAGAGTCTTGTAAGACTTCTATCGGAAAAGTGTTTCCTAAATATAGAAAGCTTTCTCCATGATTATAAGTCTTTTTTTGAGGTCCTCGTAATCGACCCTTCATTTCTTTTAAGTTTTCCTGGATCCAACTCCACTTGTCTTCTAATACTTGAATGATTCTTTCATCTGGGGTACCTTTTGGTGCTTGAACTTCAACATTTCCATACCCATCTATATAGATGCCAATTGATGTTCGGTTTTTATATTTAATTTCAAAACTAATGGTCTCATCTAAATATGTATGAATCATCTAGCTTATCCTCTGTATTTTAGCGTTAGCCCTTTTAAAAAGTTTCTAGCGTATTTATCTCCACACTCTTTATAATTCTTGTGGCCTTTTTTTCTTAATAAGGCGCTTAACTCTCCTTTTGTAATGGTAACACCTGCTTCATCTAATAGATCAATAATGTCCTCACTTGTAAGTGCAAGTGCTATTTTCACTTTCTTTAAAAGAATATTATTAACATGTTCGTTAGACAGTGCTGGTCTTTCCGGCTCTCCTGGTTTTGGCTCTTGCCTTCCCCTTTTAAAAATGATAAAGCCATTAAAAAACGATTCTAACATCGCATTACTAATTTCATTTTCCTCATCATCGTATTCATCTTCATCATTACTTTTCTTTGAAAGAATCTCAAGAACCTCTTCCTTTGTTACGTCAATACCACCAAGTTTAAAAATCTCAACCATATCCGTGTTTTTTATATCTAAAGCGTATCTAAATCTAATTAATATATCATTATTAATCATCAGTAAACCTCCTATAATATTGCCTGTACACATTAGAATACAGGTTTATAGATTAAAATGAAATGTCTGGTAAAGAAATCTTATTTTATGTGAGTAAACAACCTATGTAAATAACAGGTGTGAAAGGAACCTAAATTTCTTCCGCTTTTGACATCTCAACAAGTTTAGTAACCGTCTTCCAATTCCGAACCGTTGATGGAACACCCAGCTTGGGAAGGTTATTAGCTAACTTCGAGTTCCGGATACTTTGTCTAAATAATAGATAGATCTCTTTGTCTTTAATACGAATTTCTTCGCTTTTACTTGTGTAGTCATTAAGTTTAACAATGCTATCTTCAAGTGGCACATCTTGCAAGAAGGCAACGTAGAGACTCTCACCTTCTGACATTGATTCTGCCTCTTGGATTTCCTTTTTAGTAAATGGGCAGCTCTCACTAATCTGTTTAAGCTCTTCCGCTGTTCGTAATACAACATTTACCGAGAAGCCAAATTCTCGTTCAATTTCACTCTCAATTCGACTTTGAAGGGCAACTTTTTCTTCTGCAGATTCAAAAACTACATTCCCACTTTGAATATACGTTTGTACGTTATTAACACCTAGTGATTCCATTAAGGTTCTTAACGCGTCCATTTTTATTCTGTTTTTACTACCTACATTAATTCCGCGTAACAGTGCTACGTATTTCGTCAATTTAACCCCTCCTCATATAATTATAGAGTATATTTAGATATGTTAATCATATTACAGACGGAATTGACGTTAAGATGCACCGAAAAAAGCACAAATTAAGGGACAAACTTAGAATCGTGTAGAATACCTGAAACAATAATTACTCTCTCCAACGATCGTGAACAAAAAAGCATGAGTCAGGCTACTATTAACCAAACTCATGCCTAAATATAGATTTATAATATATTCAACGCTGCTTGCACTGAGGACCGTTCCCTACTACTTAAACAAATCTAAAAACAGTTCCCAGAATCCTTTTTCTTTAACAGGCTCTTCTTTTTTCGTTTCTTGCTCTTCTTTTTCAATGCTTTCCGTTTTTATAACAAACTGAACTGAATAAACATTTTCATTCTGAGGAGAGACAAAGGAAACAGGTGTAAAGTCAGACTTATCGTACTCAGAAATCATCTGATTGATTTCCTCTTGCATTTGTTCTGGTAAGTCTTTCGTTTCTTGGTATAATTCATCCGTACCATCATGGAGTTTGCCGACTCCCTCATTTAACCCACTTGTTCCTCCGGATACTCCAACAATACCCGAATGCAGCTGGTTATAAGAAGCAGCAAGCTGACCTACCCCTTCTGTATAACCTACTAATCCGGAATGAAACTCACTGTAATTAGAGGACAATGTTGCTAAGCCCTTTTGCAATTCTCCTAATCCACTCATATCCGTCTCTTTTAGAGAAGCCGAAAGTTCATTTGCTATAGAAGTCAGGTTTCCACTAATAACATGAATCGCTTCACTAGCTTGCTTTAAAGATGGTTCTACCGCTAAAAAGGCTTCATTTACAGCAGAATAAGTTCCTCTTACTTTTTGAGCCGCGGTATTAGATGCAATCAGTTTATCCAGTACATTGGAATCAGCACCGCTCGCATACAACCCCGTTATCTCTTCCTCTGTAAGCTGTTGAGCAGGAATTTCCTTAATTGCCCCGTCCAAAGCTTGGTAAGCAACTGAGTAATTCTCTTGCAAAGTTGATAGTCCGTTTGCTGTTTCCGTCAGACCATTTGCTAACTGAGTAAGACCAGCTGGCAGCTCATTCAGGCTTGTTAAGTCCATTTCTGAAGAATCCCCAGACATAGAATCACTAATGGTCTTAAGTGCATCACCAATAGAATTTGAAGCTTGAATGATTTCTGTGGATGCGCCATTCACCTGGTTAATCCCATTTTTGTATTGAGTTGAACCCTCTCTAAGTGACGTTACCCCACTGTTTAATTGGGAAACTCCGTCCTCTAAATCAGCAACTCCATTATTTAATTCCCCTATTGCATCTGATAAAGTCGACATATCATCTGTCATACTGTCCATTTCTGATGTATCAATCGGAAGTGTGGATGGAACAGCTGCTATTTCAATTCCTTGAAACTCAAAATGTTCTACATCTGCTTCCACACTGAAGTTTTCCTCTTGCCCTGGCATAACAGTAAACGTAATTTGTTTATTCTTCCCCGCGTTTGCAATCATCCCGCCGGAAGCCTCAATGTTACCATACATATTGGATAACATAAGGGAGACTTGTAATAAGTAGTTTTCATAAAAGACTAAATCAACATTTTTATTTACTTTCGTCTCAACATTTATTTGGATATGACCCATTTTGCCTGCAAGTTCGGTTGGATCTATTTCTTTCCCATCCAATAGATAGGAAACATTAATATCCCAAGGTAATTCAGAATCATCCTTTAAAGTCCCTTGATAATAAAAGTTTCCTTCTGGGGCGTTGACACGAATGGTCTCCCCTTCTAGATTTAATTCCGATAAATCAGTTAGATTTTTGACGCTACTGTACTCCCCGTAGTCGAAGACTTCTCCAGGCTGAGCCACATCTAATGTATTTACAACATAGATTTCTTCTAGGTCCCCATTTGCTTTTAACGTTGCATATACCACTTCATCTTTAGAAGTGATTTTCCCAGCCACTTTTTCAGCTGACACCCTGTTGGTTTTGTCAGCAGTTGCAAGAAATGAAGGTAAGAGTACTATGAAGGATAATACAACTAACAGAAATTGTTTTTTTCTCATCATCACTTCTCCTCATAAAAATTAGCTTGATAGGTCGTTTTCTTAATAAATTTATCTAATACCAATAAAAGTGCCGGTAATAAAAATACAACCATTACAAAGGCAAGTAATGCTCCTCTTCCTAACAGTAAACCAATGGAAGATACAATTGGATTAGATGACGTAATCCATAAAATGAACCCTACACTCGATAAGATTGCAGCAGATATTGAAATAGAGAACGTTTTTTCATCCAATGTTTTCACAATTGCTTTCAATGGAGACATTTCTTTCCGATAATGTTGATAAGCTTCCGTAAATAAAATAGCATAATCCACAGTGGCTGCAAGCTGCACCGTACTGATAATTAAATATCCTACAAACACCAATGAAGAGTTTGTGAAATAAGGGATTGATAAGTTAATCCATACAGCTGATTGGATGGTTACGAGTAAGACTAGTGGAATGGAAATAGATTTAAAGGTCACAAGTAGCACAATCGCAATCGTAACAACCGTCAGAACGTTAACCACAATATTGTCCTTGTTTACAGTATTTTTAATATCGTACAAGGTAACACTTTCTCCTAAACTAAGTCCCTGATCTCCGTAATACTTCTCAGCGATTTCCTGTACACTTTTTACAATGGAAAAAGGAACTTCCCCTTCTGTCCCTTGATTCGTATTGATAACAATACGGCTGTAGTTTTCAGAGTAAAATTCATTCGTAATCGATTCATCTAGATATTCTGGAGGAATGACTGAACCGACCATATTCACATAAGCAATAACACTTGTAATATAATCGAGGTCTTCTAATTCTTGAACGAGCTCTGTCTCTTTAACGATATCACCTCTAGGAACTAAAAGAACCATTGGCGTGGCTTCACCAAATGCTTTTTCTATTACTAAAAAGTCACTACCAGCACGCGTTGTTTCTGGTTGCTCACCAAGTCCATACGTAAATGACGTATTACTTTGTGCTAAAAAGCTTGGTATCAGAATGGCAAAAACAAGGAGTAAACTTGGAATTCTTAGTTTTACCACAACATTTCCGATTCCTGTAAAGCTTGGTACAAAGCTTTTATGCTGTGTTTTGTCCATCCATTTATATAGCAATAAAGTTAACGCGGGTAAAAATACCATAACACTAATAAAGCTTAGAAGAATTCCTTTCACCAGATTTAATCCAAGATCCGAGCCGATTTCGAATTTCATGAATGTAAGGGCGATAAATCCAAAGAAAGTGGTTGCTGCACTAGCCGTAATGGCAGGAAAAGACTTTTTCATTGCAAGTAGCATAGCCTCTTCAGGATTAGTCGTCTTCTTCCGGTAATCAGAAAAACTATGAAGAAGAAACACGGCATAATCGAGCGAAACAGCTAACTGTAAGATTGGCGCAACCGATTGAGTTACAAAGGAAACCTCCCCTAAGAAGATGTTGGTTCCCAAGTTTATTAACACAGAAACACCGATCGCCGTTAGGAAAAATAACGGCTCAATCCAAGATGTGGTTGAGATGACAAGGATGAAAATAATGATTGGAACCAGTAGAATGGCAGCATAAAAAGATTCCGTTCCCGCCATTTTTTGCGAGGATGCAGTATTAATCGCTTCCCCTGCAATCGCACCATCTTCACCGATCAATTCGTAAATGGCATCTGTAATTTCAACTTCATCACCAGCGCGAACACTAATAGAAAACAGCGCATTTCTATCCTTGTAATAGGTTTCTGTCGTCTCTTCGTCCGCCATTTCTAATGGTGTCTTTAAATCCACCACATCATCTAACCATATTACCTCTTCAATCCCATCAATAGCAGATAGTTTTTCTTTATAACTAAGAGCTTCTTGCAAGGATACATCGGCCACCATTACCCTTGTATTTGGAACAGAAGCTGTAAATTCATTCTCCATAATCTTCATTGCCTGTGTCGACTGAGCATCATCTGGCAAATAATCTACCATATTATAGTTCACCGACACGAATAATTGCGCAACCGTTGAAATCACCGTAAATAAAGCAAAAATAATCACAACAGCTTTCTTATGCTTGATGATTCGTTCTGCAATACTGTTCATATTTCATCCTCTCTTGAGCCATTTGCATTTTCACCTTATCATTATATAAACACGGTGTTGGTTATTCAACAAACAGTTACTTAAGATACGTTTAGTACACAACAGAATGCCATTGGTTGTTGTTTAACTCATTGAAATCTGAAAGGATAGGATTAATTCTAATATGGACAGACGTAAAAAATATACGCGGATGGTTTTAAAGGAAAGTCTTATGAAATTAATGAAGGAGAAACAAATTTCAAGCATTACGGTAAAAGAAATATGTGAGTTGGCAGACATAAATCGCTCAACATTTTATTCTCATTATTCAAGTCAATACGATCTACTAAATGCCATTGAAGAAGAGTTTATCCAGGATATGATTAATACACTTAGTCAGTACAATTTTTCAAAAGAAGAAGAAGCATTGAAAATGACCGAAAAAATCCTTGAGTATATAGCCGAGAAAAGTGAAATATGTAAGACACTTCTAAGTGAAAATAGCGATATTCACTTTCAAAAAAAGGGAATGGAGATTACACAGCAGTTTATATTTAAAAACTGGATTATTGGTAATCATCTTGAACGGGAAACGTTTGAATATATAAGTATGTTTGTTGTGAGTGGAAGTATTAATGTAATTAAATATTGGTTAGAAAGTGGGATGAATAAACCACCAAAGGAAATGGCCGAAATTATCAATAACTTCGTAAATAAGGGATTATCTGATATACGATAAAGTTGGGGCAAAAAGAAAGAGTCTGTGCACCCAAAAAAAGTTGGGACAAGGTACCTGTCCCCTTGTCCCCTTATCTCTTTTGTAACATGCCCATCGGGAGATACGTGATGAAGAATACAACTATTGCTGCAATTTCAAGATTGATATAATACATAATTCCTGATCCAAAAAAGGACAAGATCGTTTCTGATTCTGTAGGATTGGCTAAATAGAAGAAATTTGTGTCTAGAAGGTGGTTGATGAAAAAGATGGGAAGTGCAATGATGTTCAACAAAATGAAGCCGGTCCATATAGCTTTCTTCGGTACACGATAACCCTCATATACGATGAAGTAGAGTACAGACCATGTGATTGCGGCATGATGGAGGAAATATTTAATGAAACGATAATGAGGAAATTGATAAAACAATTCGGGTGTTACCATGCTTAATATGGGTGGAAGTGTTCCCGTAAAAAATAACAAATAGAATACTTTTTTACTTGGTTTAATGAATAGATAAATAGCCATAAATGTACTGAAGGAACATAGCTGTAAAGGTAGACTACCAACCTCCCATTGGTTTGTAGCCACTACCCATATTTGATGGGAAATTTCACTGATTACCAAAATACATAATAATGTCCATTTGATGTAAGACTTGTGAGCCCTGAGGTTACGCCTAAACATGATTAAAAAAGTACAGACTACAAAAAACATCAGTAGCACTGTAATATGCGGAACAGAAAACGACTCAAAGGTCCGCATTTCTGTAACCGAAAACATGAGATCACCCCTATCCTGGTTTTATGGATATTTTATTCGGGTGGGGTTTGGACATAGACTATTGTTTAAAATTTTCGAGCACCTCTAAAGGGACGAAGGACAGGGTTCTGTGTCCCTAATTAAAACAAATTGGGACAAGGTACCTGTCCCCTTGTCCCTCCCTCACAGCTTTAGTTTTTCAACACTTTCATCTTCTTATCATCCTCACTGTAGATGACAACTTGATATCTATCATCCTGTATCGCTTTTAAAGCGTCCTCTGATTGCAGAAAGTCTTGGACTGTTTTTTCTATCGTCTCTACTACGTTTTCAATAGCTGAATCTTTGGATGATACAGTGGTTCGAATGACAATGTGAAAATGGTCTTTATATTTATTATTGGTATAGCCTACCGAATACACCTTAAAATCTTTTTCTGCCTTTAAGCCTTTTGCAATGGTATCAAACAAAGGCATGAACCTGCCTTCTCGTTCTCTAATTTTAGGATCATACGTGAGGATTTTTACAGTGTATCCCTCTATGTTTTCTTGTTTGAATGTTTCTAAGATGTCCGATTTAATCTCTTCTGTTCTTGTTTCGGTTTTTGGCAACTCGAAAAAGACAACGCCATCTCTAACTCCATTTTCCATTCCAAGTGAGACATGTCCGTAAGGTTCCAATACCTCATAAACGAGTGCAGTGATTTTATCGAATTCCAATGCTTCTTCTGAAGGATTCTCAGCCATCTCTTTCCAAATCCGACCCGTTTCAGCATCATTTAATACTTTAAAGCTATATTCTTCTTCATTTCTTGCTTTCAATATATCTTGAATTAATTTTTCAATAGGTTCTTTTACTTCGTTGTAGTATTCTTCTGGTTCGAAAATCATTACTTCAATATATTTTGTTTTGTAGTCTACATGTGCATTGATATTCATAAATTTATTTTCATAAAGCGCTCGATTAATTTCTTCTCCTACTGACATCACTTCAATCTTATTTTCGAAAATTAAATTAAGATATGGAATATTAGAAGCCATTTTCGCCACAGCAGGCGATACAAATGCTGTACCAACGAAAAGACCAAAAGCTGCTACAGCGGATAGTGTAAAAACGGTGATTCTTTTTCTAATTACTCCATTCTGTTTCTTTTTCAAGTTATTCTTGAATAAACTCCATTCTTTATCAACTTGTTCCTCTACCTCTATGTTGATATCTCCGCTGTTATATCTATCAGGTAATTCGTCTATAAATTTTTCAAGAGTGTTTGGAACCTCAATCTCTTCCAATGATTGAATAGGGTCTTCCTTTTTATATCCCATTCGCCTTAACCTCCTGTAAAAAATGGTTTGATTCTTTCATTATTTTTGCTAGGTTTTGTTTCCCACGTTTCATCCTCGTTTTGATAGTGATAATGTTTTCATTAAGAACAAGAGCAATGTCCTTAACTGATAAATCTTCATAATAATGAAGAAACAGAGGTAAACTTTGATCTCTTTTGAGTTTCATAAATTGTCTCAGCATTTCTGCCTTATTCTCTTTATTTATTGCAACCTGTTGTGCTGACTCCGTAGTTATCTTCATTTGTACTTCTCTATAGTCATCAAGGTCGATATGTATATGACGATGATTTTTTCGATAGATATCTATCGAACGAGAATATACAAGGCTGTAAAACCATGACTTAAAATTTGTCATTTCTTTGTTTTTCATAATGCTTATATAAGCACCTTCTAGTGCAATTTGTAATGCATCTTCGGCATGTTCTTTTGATTTTAGAATGAGGTAAGCAGTTTTATATGCTGAAGACAATAAAGGCTTTACTAAAAGACTAAACGCCTCTTGTTCACCTCTCCTGATTCTTTCTATTAAATCTTGATCTTTTCCCAACGGAGAAACCTCCTTTTAAATTGTGCACATATGTATAACGAAATGAATGGAATGTTTGGTTTCACTTTTCTAAAAAATAGTATTCTATAGGTCATAAGAGAAAGGCTTTTACTTAAAACTGCATCGCTTCCCACTTAAACGATTCTGCCTTTTCGCTTAATTTCAGTCTACAGGAGGATACAGTTAATGGGTATTATTGGTATGGTTAAATTAATTAATAGAATAGAAATCGAGGAGATTATTATGAAAATGATTATAGATACAGATCGATTAAGGTTGAGAGTCTTTGAAGCAGAAGACTTCCATGTAGCGAAAGGATTCTGGGGAAATGATGAAGTAATGGTTTATAGCGGAGGAGCAGTTGAGCATGATTTACTTCCAGTTGTGTTAGATTCCTATGCTAAGTGCTATGAAAAACATGGCTTATCTATCTTTGCAGTGGTTGAAAAAGAGTCAGGCAACGTGATAGGAGCAGCAGGATTTAAACTAAAAAGTTCACCGGAAACAGTCGAACTGATCTATCATTTTATTCAAGAATCCTGGGGGAAAGGATACGCTACGGAGGCAGCAATAGCTTGTATTAATGTAGCGAAAAATCATGGACAAGTTAAAAAAATATTTGCTTCAGCAGATCCAAATAATGAACAATCTTTTAAAATATTGGAGAAGCTTGGCTTTGATTATCAAGGATTAAAATGGTTTGAAGACACTGAACAGGAAGAACCCTATTATTCAATGAATTTATAACCAAGGTTTAAAGTTTCCAATTAAATAATTGCTATTGTTTTAACTATGTCTTGGCAAGAAGCAACTTACCTAGTGTAACATGCGTGGATTGAAAATGATTTATCCATGTGAGAATCTATAAAAAACGAGGGACCAGTACTGGTCACCTCGTTCTATTCTCGCTTTGTATTGGACAAGAAAGCTGCCTTAGTCCTATCATTAATGTACTTCAGCAATAAATGTGAGTAGAAAGAGTGCTGCTATGATATATAACGGTAAGGACACTTCTTTCGCTTTTCCTAATGCGAGCTTTACTAATGGATAGAAAATGAATCCAAAGGCAATGCCGTGGGCAATGCTATATGAAAATGGAATCATCACAATTACTAGGAAAGCTGGAAATCCTTCGGAAAGATCTTGGAAATCAATTTGTTTCACGCTTTGAAGCATGAGTACTCCAATGATAATTAAGATTGGAGCGATTGCACTTCCGGGAATGATTTTTACCAAAGGAATGGCAAAGATGGAAAGCAAAAATAAACTTCCTGTGACGATTGCTGTTAGTCCTGTACGTCCTCCAGCTGCAATTCCAGCTGTGCTTTCTACTGTAGAAACCGTTGGACTTGATCCAAATAATCCACTCGTTAAAATAGAAAGTCCGTTTGCTTGGAAGGAACGCTTGAACTTTTTAGGGCGATTCATCATATTTACGTGACCATTAATTAACCCGATGTTCTCAAATAAGAGAACCATCGTTAATGAAAAGACGGCAACGACAAACGTAAAGCTACCAATCCTTTCAAATGAAATGGCACCAAATAAAGAGGCATAGCTTTCAAAAGAAAGAGAACTGCTTCCCACATTTTGAAAACTTACTACACCTAATAAAGCAGCGATAAGCGTACCAGCCATAATACTAATTAAGAAATTAGCCGGCACATTACGCATGAATAGAAACACAGCCAGTAAGATGGATAGAATGGTGGAAATCACAAACGGATCGGTAACATCACCTAAACTTAGAAGTGAGTTCTCTCCTTTTATGATTAAGCCGCCTTTTTCTAATCCAATTAGTGTTAAGAACAACCCTAACCCTACTGTAATCGCATGCTTTAACGAATCTGGAATGACTTCCAGTAGTATCTGAGAAATTCGTGTGAAGGAAACTGCCGTAACAATAACTCCCGATACTACTACTGCCCCTAATGCTTCCTGCCAGGATAATCCCATAGAATGAACAAGTGTATACGTAAACATCGCGTTAATTCCCATTCCAGGAACGAGAATGATAGGTGCGTTTGCCCAAATCCCCATCAACCAACAGCCGATGATACACGTAACAATTGTTGCAATAATTCCAGCTTCTAATGGAATCCCCGCTTCTGCAAGAATCGTTGCATTTACAGCAATGATGTACACAATGGTAAAGAAAGAAATCATCCCAGCCATCAGCTCTCGTTTAAGAGTCGTCTCATGTCCAGGTAAATCAAAATAACCCTTTAGCCATTGAAGCATAGTAACAACCTTTATTCAGTTTCCCTCTCCCACCCGGCCGCAAAGGACCCACAAAGTAGTATTATAAGCGTGGATTGGAAAAAGGTAAATGAAAAACACTTGGCAATAAAAAGAAACGACTGATGCTCGAGAGTGTGACAGCATCAGTCTATGTAAGTCTCTAAGTTCGATCCCAAAATCGTCGTTTCGTAATCGCAGCAACAAAGTCTTTTCCAAAGTTTTGATTGTTTGTTGCAAACACTACCCCTGCTAGGTTGTTATTTTCGGACCCTTTAAGATAGGAACTTGCGTCTGAAGCAATACCAATTGGCTTATAATGCTTGTATGCTCCACTGATAAAACTTGCAACATAGTTGTTGAAATTAGCTTGATTATCAGTGAGTCCACCTACTATATAGAGTGCGTCATAGAGGACATTGTGAGTAGAAACAAACGTTTCATCGACTTTAAGTGTTGTACCATCTGCCCCAGTAACCATCCCTAGCTTTTCGCTTACAATCTCTATAAAAACACCATTTTGCTCCAGAGTTTCCAAAACGCTTTTTACTTCTGGACCATTAAAACCATTTCCAATGAGCACTCCCACTTTTAGCGTATGTGGATAATGTGCTGTGTTCGCCTGACTTACTGCAGGTGAAGAAGCTGTCACTGGTACGTGATTTCCGGTTGGAGGGTTTACCCCCACGTTATCTGCAATGATGGTCGCCATTTCCTTATCTACATTGACAAACATATCAACAACTTGTTGACGAACAGACTCTCTTTTTACTTTAACGAGCTCAAAGCTAAAAGCCTCAATAATATGTTGTTTTTCAACGGTAGACATACTATTCCAAAACAACCTCGCATGCGAATAAATATCTTTAAAAGATTCACTACTTGCTTTCACTTTGCGGCCTTCTACTTTTTCCGGATAATGAACAAAGCCACCTTCCTCAGGCTTTGTAGGTCCGGGTGTATTATTGGCTATCGAGTTCTTAAAATAGTTGGTTTGGTCCACATCAATCCGATATCTCATAAAGCTATCTCGCTGGTTATTATGAAAAGGACATAGAGATCTATTAATCGGCAAATCCGGGTAATTCGATCCACCAAGCCGGTGCTGTTGCGTAATTTTATAGGTAAAAGTTCTCCCCTGTAAAATCGGATCGTTACTAAAGTTAATGCCCGGTACTAAGTTAGTCACATCAAACGCGGACTGCTCTGTTTCGGCAAAGAAATTATCGACATTCTTATTCAGGGTCATTTTCCCAATAATATCCACGGGTATAATTTCTTCAGGCCAAATCTTTGTAGGATCTAGTACATCAAAGCTGAACTTAAATTCATCTTCCTCATCAATCATCTGCACGCCTAGTTCGAATTCAGGATATGCACCACGTTCAATCGCATCTCTTATATCTCTTCGATGGTAATCCGGATCAATCCCACCAATAAATTGTGCTTCTTCCATTAATAGAGAATGAACACCAAGAACTGGCTTCCAATGAAACCTTACAAAGGTAGATTTTCCTTGTTCATTCACAAATCGGAATGTATTAATAGCGAACCCTTCCATCATTCTCCAGCTTCTAGGAATCGCTCTATCGGACATGGCCCACATTACAAAATGAGCTGATTCTTGATTATTCGCAACAAAGTCCCAAAAATTATCGTGAGCAGCAGAGGCAGTTGGCATATCATTGTGAGGTTCAGGTTTAAGTGCGTGTTGGGAATCGACAAACTTAAAGGCATCAAAGAGGACAAAAATTGGAAACTGGAGTCCCAACATATCGTAGTTACCTTCTTCTGTATAAAACTTAGTTGCAAACCCTCGAATATCTCTTGCGGTGTCCTTTGAGCCCTTCCCTCCCTGTACGGTTGAAAAGCGGACAAACACAGGAGTTTTAGTTCCAGGTTTCTGTAAGAACCCCGCCCTCGTATACTGTTTCATAGATTTATAGGTTTCAAATTCACCATGTACCCCAAAACCTCTTGCATGAACAACCCTTTCCGGGATTCGTTCTGTATCAAAATGCATCTGTTTCTGAAAGAAATGAAAGTCTTCCATTAGAACAGGACCACGATCTCCAGCCTTTAACGTATGCTCAGCATTTGCAACCTTTAGTCCTTCATTGGTAGTCAATTTTTTACCGGTATTTTTTACACGGAACTGATCTAGCTGTTCGTTTTTTATGTTTTCATCATCTTTTCCTTTGTATCTTGATGACTTATCCATGTAATCACCAACCCTGTTAGATGTTTAACCCACTCATATATATGAATTTCTACTGGATTTAGAACGGTTTTTATAGAACGGAAGTGGCAACGAAGGCACCTTACAATAGAAAAACCATTTCGTCTTGGAATACGTTTCATTTTCTAAATATGTATATGATTGTTACAATAAAATGGAATGATGAGGGGGGTATAACCATGAGGCGATTGGGAACAGACAAGAAGTATAAGTTTCGAGATATTGTCCTTGATGCATTGTCTTTTTTATCATTAGTACCTCAAATAGTCTTTTGGCCTTTTAAAATGGTGGGGAAATTATTAAGATTTCTTATAAATCTATGGCAGTGAATGTAGAAAGAGCTTGGATAATCAAGCTCTTTCTTAGGATTTATTAAAATAGAATAGATAGGAATCGACTTCTTTTATTAACTCTTAATTACTCAAGCTCAACCATAAATTCATGACTGACTCTAATTCATTCGTTAATACGAGTTTCCGTTTATAAAGCTTATCAAGTTCTTCATAATCCATATTGTCAGCTGACATGGCTTTATCCATTTCTTCTATTTCCATTTCAAGCTTCTCAATCTTTGATAATGCCTTTGCTGCTTCCTTCTCTTCCGTATCGCTTCGTTGTTTCTTCACTTTTTCAACTTTTACGACAGGTTCTTTTTCTACCTGCTTAGTAACTTTTTCTTTTTCACTTTTGTAAAAATCGTAGTTTCCAAGATAGCTCTTCAAAGAATAATCCTCAAGAGCAATCAATCTTTCCCCAATTTTATTGATAAAATAACGGTCGTGTGAGATGAAGAAGATCGTCCCTTCAAAGTCCTCCAGTGCTTCTTCAAGAGTTTCAATCGATTTAATATCCAGGTGATTCGTTGGCTCATCGAGGATTAATAAGTTGATATCTTGATATAACAGCATGGCAAGCTTTAGTCTAATTCTTTCCCCGCCTGATAAATGCTTTACTTTTTTAAAGACGCTCTTTTTATAAAACATAAATTTGGCGAGGTATTCACGAGCTTTTCCCTCTACAATTGAGATATCCTCTCTAAAGGTTTCTATGACTGTTAACTCTTCATCTTTAAACGTAATCTTCTGTGGTAAGTAGGCAGCCATTACATTAGCGCCTAACTCCACTACTCCGTTATCTGGCTGCACCTCACCTAGAAGCATTTTTAGAAAGGTTGTCTTCCCACTCCCATTAGGGCCAATTAGTCCGACCCTTTCTCCATACTGAACCATCAAGTCCGCATTCTTTAAAATCACTTTATCTTTATAGCTTTTAGATAGACCAACCGCCTTTATCGTTTCGTTCCCTGAGCGCTCTGCCACTTTTAAGTCTAATCTCATATTACTTCGCTCAAAAACTGGTTTATCGATTCTGTCTAATTTATCAAGTTTCTTTTGAATGCTGGCTGCTCGTTTAAAGAACTTGTTATTATCGGCTCTCATCGCCCAATCTCTTAATTCCTTAACTTGCCCCTCCATCCCTTTGATTTTCTTTTGCTGCTCTCTAAAATGCTCATATTGAATGCGCATATTCTCTTCTTTTTGACTGACAAAGGATGAGTAGTTACCCTTGTAAGAGATCGATTCCATATCCTCAATCTCTACAATCTTCGTTACCACCTTATCAAGGAAATATCGATCATGGGACACAATTAGGACAATCCCCTTATATGTTTTAAGGAAGCCTTCAAGCCACTCAATGGCTTCCATATCAAGATGATTGGTAGGCTCATCAAGTAACAAAATGTCCGGATTATGAATAAGGAGCTTTCCAAGCACAACAGTCGTTTTTTCGCCTCCGCTTAATAAATCAAAATCCTTATTTAAAAAGCTGTCGGAAAAATTAAGCCCCGTACAAACCTTGCCTAATTTCTCTTCACGCTCGTATCCGCCTCTCACTTCAAACACTTGTGTTAAGTCACTGTATTTGTTTAATGCTTTTTCCAAAGCTGCATCTTCCAACGTCTTCATCTGCTCTTCTAATTCACGCATTTGCTTTTCAATGTTATCAACTTCTTCAAAAGCCAAGTTTAGTACATCAATGACTTTTAAACCTTCCGGATAGACAGGTGATTGTTCCAAATAAGCTTTAGTGGCTCCTCTCGGTAGATGAATAAGACCTTCATCATAGCCATAGCTTGATGTTTGTGGATAGCCTGGATAGTAATGCATTGGCTCGATTCCCGCAATGATTTTCAGGATCGTACTCTTACCGGTTCCGTTTGCACCAACAATTCCAACCTTTTCTCCTTCATACGCTTCAAGTGAAAAATGATCGACTACAAGTGTAGCTTCCATATATTTTTTAATGCCTTGTACTTTAAGTTCTAACATAACAGTTTCCTTCTTTCTCCTAGAATGATAACGTTATGTCTTTATGGATGTGGCAAAGAAAATAAGCTCTGTTTTTCTAGTCTGTTGATTTCCACTGTGCGGTCAGGAAGTCCCATGGGATGACTTGCGAAAAAGTACTACCGCTGACTACGCTCATTACGTTTGGTAGGACTATTCTTATACTGCTTGATCCTGCAGCAACTCAAAATATTCCCACCTACGAAGGAATACGAATATATTTTTGAGATAACCTGAAACCCTCTGCAATTTATCAACAGTTACCGTTTTAATAATAAAAAAGACCATAAGAAGATGGTTCTTCTTACAGTCTGTATCATCCGTGAATATAATTTATTAACGTTAGGTATGCACATTAAAGAAGCATACAACTATGCCTTCGTTCATACATCCACCAAGCAGAACTTCAGTGGAATACGAAATAAATTATAATCTTGATATTAGTAAAGTAAGTTTCCTTCTAATTCGCCACGATTCCATAAAGAGCATAACAAATAAACCTATGTCTATAGGTGTTTTGATACTCCATACAAAATACTTATTAATTTTTAATCAAATTAATATTGGCAATTAGTTGGTTCCATAAACTTACTTTCCCCCTTCAAGATTTTCTATATTATCTCATTATTTCATTATATTGTAAATACAATTTCTCGTTTATCACTTGCTTCCAATCCCTTGGCTTACGTATAAAGCTCGATAAATTAGTCCATTATACTTATAGTTTTTACTTTTTAGGAGTGCTGGTATTGGACAAATTCACACCAAAAAACATGTTTACCATTAATCCTAGTTGGGATGAAATCATCGAGGTAAAGGTTAAGCTTAAAAACCTGTTAATAGACTATTGGATTACTGAGACGGTATTCACTTTCAATTGGTGGTTCCTTTTGATCACTTCCATTGTCTTCTTTATCGTATGGATAAAAGTTCTAGACAAGAAAAGAATTATTGAAATTTCTTCATTTGGGCTTTTGGTCGGTACATTAACATTTTTATTAGATATGATAGGTGACTCGTTAGTTCTCTGGTCCTATCCTGACAGACTAGGCCCCTTTACCAGTTCAATATTTGAAATCCATAATATCCATATCCCCATTATTTATATGATTATTTATCAATATTTCAATACATGGAAATCTTACTTCATTGCTTTAACTATTAGCTCTTTTATTTTTGCATTTATATTAGAACCAATAACTGCTTGGTTAGGTATATACGAGATCTATCACTGGAAATACATGTATTCCTTCCCTATTTACATTTTAGGTGGCGTTACTTTAAGATGGATAATCATCAAAGTTAAAAAAATAGAAAAAAAGTATATTAGGACCTAATTAATTTTAATATTCATGCCATTAACTATGAATTAACCATGTCTCCAAAAAACGACTAGACTCACCCTATGTACGGATGAGTCTTATATGGTTCTTTAAATTTTTGGTGGTCTTCGATCGTGTAGCCAATCCTTCCCTTCTACTTGACCAACAGACGCCATTAAAACAGATAAGTGCTTCCTGCCATCGATTCCTAGAAACTTATTCATCTCTTTATCATACCAATGCCCCATTGTGCAGGACCCCAGCTTTAACGCATTCGCTACAAGATGAAAATTTTGCGAAACATGCCCTACATCCCACCAAATATAGCGGTAGGTTCTTTCCTTATATTTAAACAAGGTACGGTCTATGACTGCTGTCCAGACAAAATTTACTGCAGCCTTTTTAGTCATTTCCTGCTGTTCTGTCACGTCAAAAGCAAAGTCAGAAAAGTCGCCAAGTTTAATTCCTTCCAGAATCCAGTCTTGCACGTTTAGATGATAAAGCCCCTTCTCCAGCCCTTCTACATTATTTATGAGCATAAACGTTTCAATTGGATAAAGAGCACCTGCTGAGGGTGTTGTTCGCACTTGATAATCACCTAAATCTGCAGTAATTCCTTGTGTTCCCCACAGTATTAAGTTTAATTGATTGAGGGTAATGGGCTTGTCGATAAAATTTCGCTTAGATCTCCTATTTTGTAAGACGTCCCATAAGGATGGAACCTCACTAAATTCAGGTTTCTCAAGTTGTATTTGTACTGGTGCATCTTTAAATTTCATGTAAGTTGGTGGTTTCTTTGAAAGGTCAGCTTTAAGATGCCACCCTTCTTCTAAGTCTCCATATCCATACGATGTCGCCTCAATAAAATCTTCACAAATGCTTTCCCACGTTTTTAACATCATTTCCTCCATCATTTTCTGATTTAATTTGTTATTATTAGTATAAAATGAATTTCTACATAAGTGAAATTAATAATTCTAATTCAATCATTAGTTTTTACTAATAAAAGGAGAGTTGAATGTGACTCTATTACAATTCGAGGTTTTCATGGTAGTAGCTGAGGTAAAAAGTTTTACACAAGCTAGTAAACAACTAGGCTATACTCAATCCGCTGTTTCCCAAATGATTAGTAGTCTTGAAAAAGAATTAAATGTAAAACTCTTAAATCGCAGTCGTTCTGGAATTACACTAACTACAATTGGCGAAAGAATGTTAAAACATGTGAAAGAGATATACAGAATCAAAGAAACGATGTATCAGGAAGCCTCATCGTACAACGGATTAAATGTAGGAGCTTTAAAAATTGGGGTTACACCTAGTGTGTTTACGAAGTTAATACCAAAAATAATTCCGACATTTAAGAAGGTTTACCCAGATATCGATCTAGTCATTTTTGAAGGTACATATGAGGACGTAACTAGTCTTCTTGAAAATGATGATATTGATTTAGGCTTCACCATATTAGAGAGAGAGAATAATATGGGGCAAATCCCGGTTCTAGAGGACCAACTTATGATTCTTTTAAAAGATACCCTTCCATTAGCAACCGAAGAGAATCTTACAGTCAGTCAAATTCACGAAAGCTGTTTTATACTGCCTAAAGGTGATTGCGATCAACTAATTAAGGAAGTGTTTAAAAAGAGTGAGTTAACTCCAACGATTAGATATGAAATACAAGACACCTCCACGATTATGGCTATGGTTCGAGAAGGAATTGCTTTAACCATACTCCCTGAGCTTGCCATCCCTAATGAGATAGCTGGGGTGAAAACTATTCCTTTAAAGCCTATCGAAAGACGCAAAATTGGCTTTGTGGTAAAAGACCTACAGACAATTTCTCCGGGGGCAGCGGAATTTATTCTTCATGCCAAAACTATGATTGCAT
This sequence comes from Cytobacillus spartinae, assembly GCF_042865285.1. NCBI lineage: Bacteria > Bacillati > Bacillota > Bacilli > Caryophanales > Bacillaceae > Cytobacillus > Cytobacillus spartinae. Next base: position 214,754 of record NZ_JBIACK010000003.1, read on the forward strand.
CAGAAAGCTAAGAATTTCTCACTTTAACTTATTAAAAAAACCTGAGTACATCATTTAATGGACTCAGGTTTTCATTATTTTTAGCTAACACAAGATAGGTACTCTAGTGTTATGGCTCCAATCAGTTCATTTGGGTGTGGACAGGCAAAACATAATGCATTCTTAGGGCCGTTCCCAATTTTCATACAAAGGATTGGGTGTCCTTCACGTGATTCTCCAGCCTCGAAAACGGTAACGATATCTGGAAACTCTTTGGCTAGCCTCCTACAACTTTCATCCATTTCATCTACCGTAAGAAAAGCTTTGTAATCCGGAACATTAGCAACAACAGATTGAACATTCATGTAGGAAAGTTCCTTTCTTATTTAGTCCTGATCAGCAAATACACGAAGTAAGGTGCACTTAAAATCGAGACGATGATCCCGACAGGAATTTCAGTTGGTGCTAACAAGTTCTTCCCTATCGTATCTGAAACCATTAGCAACAAAGCCCCTATCAGTGCTGAGATTGGAATAATATATTGATGCACAGGTCCCAATATCTTTCTAGCAATATGCGGGACAACAAGTCCTAAAAAAGCAATCGCTCCACCTGCTGCAACGGAAGCACCTGCAAGGGCAACAGCAATGAGCAATAATAACCTTCTTTCAGATTCGACACTTGTACCTAGACCAGAAGCTACGTCATCCCCTAGGTTTAGCACATTTAAGGAATGTGCTTTTTGAAGAGCAATGGGGATTAATATCAATATCCAAGGCAATAAGGCAAACACAAAATTCCAGTTTGCATTCCATATATCACCACTTAACCAAACCGTAGCTTGTCTAAAGTTTTGTGGATCCATTTTTAATTGGAAGATCGTTAAAATCGCAGCAAACCCTGCATTGACCCCTATCCCAACCAGAACTAACCTAATCGGGTTCACCCCTTTTTTCCATGCGAGTGCATAGATGATAAGTGCCGCAACAATGGCTCCTACAAGAGCCGCGATTGGCATGATAAAAGTAGACAAAGGGCTCGTAACATCTAATTGACCTTTGAAAAAGTATAGGAATAAGACAACAGCAAGACCAGCACCTGTGTTAATACCAAGAATCCCAGGATCCGCAAGTTCATTTTGAGTGATTCCTTGTAAGATGACACCCGATACTGCTAGTCCTGCTCCAATTAGTAGGGCTAACAAAATTCCTGGTAAGCGAAAATCAAATAGGACAAGCTCCTGCCGATCTGTTCCATTATTCATTAATGTCTTAATAACATCCATTGGAGCTATCTGAATGACCCCTGTGCTCAAACTTACAAAAAACATGATTAGAATCAACATGATCAGAATAAGGAGACTAACAAGAAACTTACTCTTTTTAGCAACAGGCTTCTTCATCATTTTCCACCTCCACTTCCACGAGCTAAGTAAAGGAAGAAAGGTACTCCTATTAGGGAAGTAATCGCTCCCACTGGTGTTTCAAAAGGAGCATTCACGAGTCTCGATACCACATCTGATAACACAAGCAACAATGCCCCAAAAGTGATAGAAGTTGGAACAATCCAACGATAATCTGTTCCGACAATGAATCTAACAATATGCGGGACGATGAGTCCAACAAACCCTACAGCCCCTGCTACCGATACGGCAGCTCCTGTAAGAATAAGAATGGAAATAATTCCGAAAAACTTTACTAACATATTATTTTGCCCCAGCCCTGTTGCAACATCTTCACCTAGGCTGAGCAAGGTAATCGATTTAGAAACGGATATGGCTACAAATAGACCAATCCCTCCTGAAATCAATAGAATGGAAACGGATGTCCAGTTGGTCCCATCTAGCCCTCCTGCAAGCCAAAATCCCATCTCTTTTTCCAAATTAAAATGTAAAGATAAAATGGAAGAGATTGACCGCAGCATCGTCCCAATCGCTACACCTGCTAGAGCAAGCTTCACAGGAGTTAATCCACTTGAAGATAAGGAACCTATCATAAAAATAAGTCCAACCGCTATCCCTGCCCCCACAAATGACGAACTGATTAGGCCCAGATTTGAGACACTAGGGTAAAAGGCAAGCATCAATACAAGTGCAAAGGCCGCTCCATCTGTGACTCCCATAATCGATGGTGATGCTAATGGATTACGAGTCATCCCTTGCATGATAGCACCTGAAACGGCTAAAAAGGCACCCACTAGTGCCGCTGAAAAGGCTCGAGGCAGACGTAGTTCTTGAATCACCTGATGCGCAGTAACTTCTGGATTAAATTGAAATACTGCTTGCCATACTGTGCCAAGATCAATATTCGTTGCCCCATAAGAAACAGATAAACCTATTGAAATAAACAATAAAAAAATGACGAAAATATTAATAACGATTTTTGATGTATTCGAATGATGGATAAATTCTCGCATTGCTCTCCCCTATTTTGCTAGTTCTTTAAGTTGTCATAAAAACTTTCAATTTATAATTGACTCTCCATATGGGAATGATTATCATTAACGAAGAAATTATACCACAAAAGGAGAAATGATTTTGAAAACAACTATGAACCTTCGTCGAATTTTTACTATTGTGATGATTGGATTGGTACTTATTATTTCTGGTTGCGGAAATGATAATGCATCACCAGAACCTAAAACGGACGATCAACCTGAAAGTGAAACGACAGAAATCACTCTTGATTCTGCTATGGGTGAGGTCACGATTCCTGCAAATGCTGAAAAAATTCTAGCTCCTTACCACGAGGATGCTTTAGTGGCACTTGGTGTTACTCCTGTTGCTCAATGGGCAATTGGACAAACTGTTCAACAGTACCTACAAGATGATTTAAAAGATGTTCCTTTAATCGAATGGAATATTCCTGTTGAGCAAGTATTAAGTCATGAACCTGAATTAATTATTTTACAAAATAATATGGATAGCTATGAAGGCACGTATGAAGATTATAACAAGATTGCTCCTACCTATTTAATGACAGAAGAAACAGTAGCTGATTGGAGAAAGCAAATCGAAACATTCGGAAAGATTCTTGGGAAAGAAGATGAAGCTACAAAGCTATTAAGTGACTATGAAGAAAAAGTTTCATCTGCTCGTGACCAATTAACAGAAGCAGTTGGAGATCAAACGGTTGCAGTTATCTGGGCTGCAGGAGATCAATTCTACGTATTTGAACAAAATCGTCATAGTGCAGAGGTTCTTTACTCTGAACTAGGAATTAAGCAACCAACACTTATCCAAGAAATCGGGCCAGCTGATGCTGCAGCATGGAATCCACTTTCAGTTGAAAAGCTTTCTGAGCTTGATGCTGATCATGTCATCTTGTTAGCTTTAGAAGGTGAACAAGGGATCACTACTTTAGAAAATAGTGCAGTATGGCAAAGCACGCCTGCTGCTAAAAACGGAAATGTCCATATCCTAAATGATCCAAGTAACTGGACAAATAAAGGATTAATCGCATCTCAAAAAACCATTGAGGATGTATTAGAAGTATTAACTAAATAATGTTTAAAAAATGCTGTCCATTCAAATGGATAGCTTTTTTATATGAAAAATATGGATTTGAAATGTGTCTATTTTAGTAACTGATAATAGCTATCATTGACTACCACCCTTTCTGCACCTAAAATGAAGGTATTCATCATGGTAATACATGTATTACAACAGGAGAGATTTCAATGAACTCATTATCAGCTAAGAATTTAACATTAGGTTATGGAGAAACCATTATTATAGATAATTTAGATATAGAAATTCCTAAAGGGGAAATTACGGTTTTTATTGGTGGAAATGGTTGCGGGAAGTCTACGCTATTAAGGTCTTTAGCTAGGTTACTCAAGCCCAAAGGTGGTACCGTTTTGTTAGACGGGGTAGAAATGAACAAGATGAAGACAAAAGATATTGCTAAAAAGCTAGCAATCTTACCACAAAGCCCTGTTTCACCGGAAGGATTGACCGTATACGAACTTGTGAAACAAGGTAGACATCCACACCGTTCATTTATTAAGAACTGGTCTAAAAAAGATGAAGAAGCAGTGAATCGTGCACTCGAATCGACCAATATGCTTCATTTAAAGGACCGAGCAGTTGATTCATTATCTGGTGGCCAACGCCAACGCGCATGGATTTCTTTAACCCTGGCACAAGACACAGACATTATATTGTTAGATGAACCTACCACCTATTTAGATATGACCCATCAGATTGAGATTCTCGATCTGTTATTTGACTTAAACGAACAAAAAGGACATACCATTGTCATGGTTTTGCATGACTTAAATCTTGCTGCTCGATATGCTCATCATATCGTGGCTGTAAAAGATAAAAGAATCTATGCCCAAGGAAAACCAGAAGATATTATTACATGTGAGTTAGTAAGTGATGTGTTTCAGATGAAGTGCAATATTTCCTGCGATCCTATCTTTGGAACTCCAGTATGTGTCCCTCACGGAAAGGGGCGATTGATTCTGGCTAACTAGAATCATAAAACAAAAGCTGAAATGCACGATGGCATTTCAGCTTTTATTATTCCTCGGGAACAATCCGTTCTACAACTATATCTTGCTTTTTTAATTCAAATAACATGGCAATTTTCGCTTTACGTACATTTTCATTGATAAGGATCGTATACTCTTCGCCATCCTTAAAGGTGAATTCCATTTGACCACTTGTCATGACACCTCTTTTTACCTTGAACCTTTCTTTTACACCCTCAATATCAGACCACGCATAATGTCTTTCTTGAAAACCAAAAAGAGGATTAAAGTGGATTCCCTCTTTATCGACATAATGGTATTGACCAAAACTTAGAATACCGATTGCAATGGCAGCTGCAAATGCTAGCGACATAATCACTTTCGTAAGTTTTCCATTTTTTTCTTTGCTAATTAAGATGGCATAGATGATAAGTAAAGCAGCAATTAACAAAAGAGAAGCTATAAAAGCACCGTACGCTACTTTAGGCGGCTCAAACACCCAATAGCCTTCGGGTTTATACAGTATTTCTTGAACGGGTACCAGTAAAAATAACGCAATAAAAACAGACCCTAAAATTAGAATAATGGCAGACGGAATAAGCATTTGGTTCCAATCTGTTTTCTTCTTTTTTGTAATCGTATAGCCCCCAGAATACATCAAGATAACCCCTTTAATTTATATATCTACCATACGTAAATTATACAGTATTTTAATCCTTGTTCTAGCAGTTTTAAAACTAGGTAAATACTGTAATTTACATATTATATTATGATAGTTTCTTCTCCATAAGTAAAGAGCGTTGAGTCGCTTTCACCTTGAATGTAAGATACGGACAACACTTCACAATTTCCCTTCTTCTAAGTAAAGACTCGTTTTTTCGGTTCTTTTACTTAACAGCTGATTACTTGGTTAAAGTAAGCCTTGCAACGGCTTCAACATGAACAGTATGTGGGAATAAATCAACTGGTTGGACGACTTCTAATGTATAACCGAATTCCTCAAGTTGTTTAATATCCTCAGCAAATGTAACTGGATTACATGATACATAAACAATTCTTTCAGGTTTGGCACGCCCAATTCTTCTCATTACTTTCCCACCTGCACCGGAACGTGGAGGGTCAAGAAGTAACAATTCTGGGCTTCCAAACGTCTCCAACACTTGATCAATTCCTTTTCTAGCATCCTTTGCTAAAAAACCAGTGTTGTGAATCCCATTATCCGCAGCATTTCGTTTGGCAGATTCAATCGATGTCTCAACAATTTCAATCCCTACTAGTTCCCCTACTTGGTTTGCAAATGGAAGTGAAAATGTCCCAACCCCACAGAAAAGATCAATCATTTTCTCTGTCTTCTTAGGCTGCGCCATTTCAATGGCTATGTCTACCAGCTTCTGTGCTTGTGTTGGATTCGTTTGGAAAAACGTATCGAACCAAAGACGGAAACGGTACCCATCCATTTCATCGTATATAAAATCACGTCCAGCTAAAATATGGCTTTTTTCCGATTGAGTGCGGTCCGCCCATTGCGTGTTTTCAAGCCACATTAAGCTTTTAACTTGAGGGAATTTTTCGCTAATCCGCTTTACTAAATCATCAGCAGCCTCTCTTAAGTGAACATCAGGCGCCTCCGTTGCAAAAAGAGCTAGCATTATTTCCCCTGTAGCAAAGGATTGTCTAACCATTAAATGTCGAAGGATTCCTTCATGCAAATCCTTGTTATACCCCGGTAATTGGTGGCTTTTTGCCCACTCCGCTACTTCCATAGTAGCAGCAACCATGTCCTTGCTTGCAATTAAGCAAGTCTCCAGAGAGATGATTTCTCTAAAATTTCCTTGCTCATGCAGACCAAGGGCACCGTCTGGAGAGAATGTAAACTCCATTTTATTGCGGTAATGCCAAGGGTTGTCCATCCCGATGGTGTCTAATACAAGATTAGGATCAAACCCTTGAGAAGAAACGGCTTTTTTCACATAGTCTGTCTTATGTTTTAACTGCCCTTCATATTGCCAATGCTGCCATACACATCCACCACATCTCTCAAAGTGTGGACATTGCGATGCTAATCTCTCTGGATGGTTCTCCAAAATTTCATCTGGCATTGCCTTTCTTTTTTTTCGCTCAGGATTGTCAACTGTTACTCTTACCTTTTCACCAGGTAAAGTTTGAGGAATGATAAGTTTTAGCTTTCTTAAGTTTCCTAGTTCATTTTCACGCCAAACCTCAGCCAAGCCTGAACCTTTTTCATCTAGTTGTCTAATTTCGGCAACCATTGTTTCTCCTCTATTCATCAATGAGTAGTCCTCCCTTTTATGCAAATTATTTATAGTAAATGTATTGATAACGTTCAACTAACCTAGTATAAAGGACAAGCCTGTATTATAAAACTATTTTAGCCTAGTAGATTTTGACACTATAGAACATGCGATAAGCATGGTGGCTGGTATAAAAGGAAAAAGTGCCTAATCACGGTCAGGCACTTAAATCTTGATATTATTCTATTACAACTAATAGCTGAACTTATATTTTTACCTTATTGTACACTTCCAGGTACTTTTCTACCTCAACACTTAAATCTTTTTGGCCACTGAAAGATAAGAGATCATGGCACCAGAAAGTCGTTGTATATCCTTCTTCTTCAATATGCTCATTTATTTCTCCATACTTCTTTACATTCTCCCACTTCACATCTTCGTAGACTGTGTTTTTTAGCCACCAGTTTTGAATGTCATTTTTCAAATTCTTTGCGGTATGAGGAAGTGTGATCACACTATTAATCAAGACTGGAGGAATTTCATCATAATGACCATGGAAGAGTTGAATGTTTGTAAATAAAATTTTTCTTACTTTCCGCTCTTCAATCTCACTCTCAAGTGCATATTGCCTTGCCATATATTGTGGTAAGAATGTTCTGTACCAGGACATGGATTGATCGATACTTTTACTCGATTCTGAGCCTAAAGCATTCCCATTTAAAGGTTGAAACCGATGCTTTGATAGAAGAGTATCTAAGTCTCTTAAAATCAGAATTGAGTTATTGATAAGATTTCTTACATTATTTACCGAGTGAATAATATTCGTATGCTGATCCATTTAGTTCCCCCCATAACTCCAGCCCATTTTATTAACTTCCTTCAGTTCGCTCCATTGAAGGTCCTTTTCCGTTCGTTCAGATTGATACTTCGTCTCATAGGGATAAACAAACTTCATATGATGATGAAATCCATTGAAACTGACTAACCCTTTTTTCCTTAATAGTCGTTTTAGATCTGAAAGTAACATTTCATCCTGCTTGGTTTTGAAATCTTTAAGGGTATGTATAACGTTATAGATTTGTTTCCACGATAGCCAATAAAGCTGATTTATGGGGAAATCTATGCCTCGAACATGTTCAACACTTTCTTTTAATTCTTTAAAGTGCAGATAGGTATCATTGGTTAGGTAGACCAAAACCGTCCCCATTAGTTTGTCTTGGTGAATCTCCATAAGTATGTGGCATAATTCCTTATGCATATCCTCAATTTCCCTAGCTAGCTGGTCCCGTTGCCAGGTTTGTCTTTCTTCTACTTCAGTTGTGGTATCTTCATCGCTCGATTTATCGGACCAATATTTTGCTTCAATACATACAAGATACTGCTGATGGTTCTCATCTATCAAACGTAAAAGTACATCGGGTTCAGAGTTATCGAGCCTTGGCCAAAACTCATATGAACACTCTATGATGGTAGAATCAAACAATAATGGCTCCCCTTCCACATTTATGCTCGACTCTAAAACAGATTGAATATAGACAGAGGATGAAAGATATTGAAACGTGCCAATGACAGATGACGTTAATACATCCTCAGAGTTTCGAAGTTTTGAAGGGACCTTCCCCTTCATTTCGGCGATTAACAGATTGTTCCCCCCCTATTAGCATACTTTCCCTTATCTAATTACATCATTATACTGCACTCGAACAAATTCCTTTACTAGTTCCAACCTATTTTTAGAATCAATAACTTCAAATGGAATATAGACTTCATGGTTTTTTAAGGAAAAGTTTCTCATTTCTATAATATTAAAATGTAATAGTTGTTGGATTTCTTTTTGTACTATTTTTCCTTTAGTAGATTCCTTATTACCTGGATCAACGTGAAGGATCAAACAGTTGTAACGCTTCTCCCCATATAAAGTAGCAAATTTAGGTGCTTTTCCTCTAAAGCTTCTTGGACTATATCCTAACGTAAGGCTTTTCGGTGCAAGGTTAATTTCCATTGGTCCTAAGCCTGCTAAAAACTTATGTAATTCACTGAATACTTGTAGTTCGTTCATCTTTTAACTCCTTATAAAATTTGTGGTTATTGTCCAGCTGTTAAAAACCGAGTTTATTCAACCTTCGTTGTTGTTAGTTGCTACAATAATTATTTAGCTATTCTCTATATTTAGCAATATTTGAAATATAAAAAAGGCACTATTCGCATGAAATAGTACCTATTTTATAGGAATAACAAACAGTTATTAATCTCTCTCCAGTAAAGAAGCCCCCGCTATCCCTGGCTTCGTCATCTCATATGGGTCCAGGATCAGATTCAGTTCTTCTTCTGTCAGAACATCGTATCTTAAGCAGAGTTCTCTAACTGGTACACCTTTTATAATGGCCTCTGTTGCAATCTGTGACGCTACATTGTATCCAATATGTGGGTTTACAGCTGTAATCACTCCTACACTCTTTTCCACGTACTCTTTAAGGCGCTCTTCATTTGCTGTGATTCCTTTTAAGCAATGTTCTGTAAACGTACGGAAAGCATTGTTCATGATACTAATCGATTGAAGAAGGTTAAAAATTAAGACCGGTTCCATGACATTTAATTCAAACTGACCAGCTTCAGATGCAAGGCAAATCGTTTGGTCATTTCCAACTACTTGGAAGGCTACCTGATTAATGAGTTCTGGTAAAACCGGATTTACTTTTCCAGGCATGATGGAAGAACCTGGTTGCCTTGCAGGTAACGAGATTTCTCCCAAACCTGCCCTTGGTCCTGATGCCATTAACCTTAAGTCATTAGCGATTTTTGACATGTTCAACATACATACTTTTAACGTTCCTGATACTTCTGTATAAGCATCTGTGTTTTGCGTCGCATCCACAAGGTGCTCAGCTCCGGTTAACGGAAGTCCACTGATGTCTTTTAAATATTTTACTACTAATTCAATATAACGAGGGTCTGCATTTAACCCGGTTCCAACAGCTGTTGCTCCCATGTTAACTTCATATAAATGCTGCCTTGAATGTTTAATTCGTTTTATATCACGTTCAATCACACGGCTATAGGCTTCAAATTCCTGTCCTAGACGAATAGGAACAGCATCCTGTAGGTGAGTGCGTCCCATTTTAATAATATGATTAAATTGATCTGCCTTTTGTTGAAATACTGCGTGCATTTCTTCCATTGAGACCAATAATTTTTCTAACAGATTTAACGCTGCAATATGCATTGCCGTTGGGAAAGCATCATTCGTAGATTGTGCCATATTAACATGAATATTTGGACTACAATGGAAGTAGTCTCCTTTTTCTTGACCAAGCAACTCAATTGCACGGTTGGCAATGACTTCATTTATATTCATATTAATGGAAGTTCCTGCTCCACCTTGGATAGGATCCACAATAATTTGGTCATGCAACTTTCCTTCTATTAACTCATCTGCCGCTTTAACAATGTTTTCCCCGATTCCGGAGTAAAGATGTTTAATGTCCATATTCGCAAGGGCAGCTGCTTTTTTCACAACAGCCATAGCCTTTATAAGTTCTTCGTGAATTCGATACCCTGTAATCGGAAAGTTTTCAACTGCTCGAAGTGTTTGAATTCCATAATATGCACCGGCAGGAACTTCCTTCTCTCCTAAAAAATCTTTTTCCGTTCTCATTTGAATCTTTGTATTCACCATTTACTTCAGACCCCTCTATTTATCCATAGAAATTCTTAACCTATTTATTTGTCACATGCCTATTAAAACAAATCAAATCGTAAAGCTCAAGGGTTTCCGGTATTGTATTAAAGTAAAAAACACTTTGTTACTTATCAATAAGTTAAGTTGGAAGAACAAGTTCGTCCCATTGCGCTGCAGCCACTCGCTTTCCGCGGGGAGGAAGCTGAGCCTCCTCGGCACGCCTGTGGTGTCTCAGCCTTTCCTCTACTTCCTGCAGGAGTCGAGTGTTCTCCGCTCCTAGTTATTAATAATGTTGTGCAGGATCAACAAATCTATTGAAGAAAATAAATACCCGAACTATTAGGCGAAATATTCATTAAAATATTTCCTAATAATTCGGGTTTATCATATGTCCAAGCCTCTTTCTCTAAATCTATTCAATGGCACTAAGGGATTATTGTCCCATTAGAATGTTAGACAAAGTCACCCTCCCTAAGCTTCTAATCCTGCTATCCCGAATCCCCCAGGTCCAGAATGAGTCGAAATCATGGCTCCTGCTTGAATCCACCTTACATGTTGGAATCCAGCTTCTTTAGCGAGTTCATCCATCCGCTGCTTAATGCTATCTTCAAGTCCAATGGAATAGATAAAGTAGAGCTGTTCTCGATCAATGTTGTATTCCGTTAAATATTCTTGAAAGAGTTTTTCAGAAACCCCCATCATTTTCCCGCGATATTTTTTTGTAGAGACAAGCTTTCCATCCTTCAATTCAATACAAGGCTTTATTTTTAACAAAGCTCCTCCGAGGTAAGCCATATTGCTTACCCTTCCACCCGCTCTTAAAAAATCTAAGCTACCAGGCGTAAAAGCGAGCCTTGATTTAGGTACCACTGCTTCTATCTTTTCGACTAAGCGCTCAGGCTCAATCGTAGGTTCTTTCTCTAACACAGTAGCAGCATACAATACGATAGCTGCTAAGCCACCTGTAACGTTCAAAGCGTCGATTAAGAAAATATCTTCTAATTCTTCCGCTGCAATGTTTGCGTTTTGAAAGGAAGACGATGCCTTTGATGTATAACCTATATGTATAATTATTGAATCAGGGTAATCTGCTCTTATCTTGGTAAAAAGCTCTTGATACTCATGAACATTTGTGGCTGCTGTAGAGGGGATCTTTTTGGTACGCCCATAGTAATCATAAATCTCTTCAACTGGTAAAACACCATCTAAATAATCCTTGCCATCCATGATGACATGCATCGGGACTACTTGAACAGCATATTTGCTAGCTAAATCTTCTGGTAAATCGGCACCACTCTCAGTAGATAAAATAATTTTTCTCACTACATTTCCTCCTCTAATATCGTTAAAACAGCCCTAATGTTTCTAGCATGAATATGCCATATTTTAACTATACACTAGAAAAGAAGGAAAGCATGTATTTTTTTATCTTTGAATACATTACTCATGTACGTGCCGCTAGTATAATCCATTCAATATTTGATTTCCTCTTACACTTCCACAATAAACAGCCAATTTGAAAAAAGGCAAAAAAATAGGACAAGAGTGGAGTGTCCCCCTTGTCCTTCTGTATTAAGCTTCTTTCCTCTTCATCATTGATAATATATTCGCAGCTACAAGTAGAATTAAAATCGTACCAGTTTCATAAGTTTCTACTGGTTTGTCACTAATAAAATAATTATAGACCGTTATAAGCAATGCGAATGCAAGACATATTCTACTATATAAATGATGTTTCATTTCTTTATTTCTCCTTTCACATTCATTAGGCAGTTTTGTTTGCTTTTAGCAAAGCTTCCTCTTTTTCTAGTAGGCTTTGAAAAGCTTGGCGCGAAACTTCTAAATGTTCTTCCTTCGGTTTTGAGGTTGTTAATAACTGAAAGGCATAACCGGCCCACTTAAATGGCATGACTACGCTTCGAACATATTTGTTTTGACTCATGATCACTTCACCATAAAACGGGAACCAAATGAATATCTTCAGCCACATTGGCATGGGGATGTACGCCATGATGATGGCATATATGATGAGCAAGATGGTGCAGCTCGATCCACACCACTCATGTATTCTAGTTGTTTTCTTTCCTTCTTCGATTGTAAGTGAACGATTTTGTAAATATAAATTATGTAGCACGTGCTCTGCCGCATGATATTTCCCTTTAGCAGTTACCTTAAGCATGATAATGACCATTGCTAACCCTACTATCATCCCAGAGAGAAATGAGTCATTTTTGGCTTCTGTAGTGATTGTTTCGATGACGATGGGCATGCGATAGACCATCACAAACGGTGCAATTAAGAAAAACAAGCCTATCCACCATGTCATATAGAAGGCAAAAATGGTATCTGCAAAACCACGCAGCAATGGAATTTGAAGCCCACTGTGTACCCAACCTGGTAGTGGTTTTTGTTTTTTTATTTCAACAGTAATCTCTCCATTTTTATCTCTTGTTGCTTTTGATTGATAATTTTTCCCATAAAATGACACTGCATTACTATGTGCCATGCCACCATTAATTAATAGCTCATTTTCTTTCATGGTTCTTCTCTCCTTCATTATCTACTTTGGTTTAACTCATCTATATACTCTTTTCCGTTACGAACAAGTTGTTCTAGTCTTGCAAACTCCAACATTACTACTTCTTTTCCGAGACTAGTAAGTATGTAGCTTTTCCTTCTTTCAGAATCCTCTTTACCTTCTTTTTTAATGAGGTTTTGTTTTTCTAACTTACTTAGAGCTCCATATATAGTACCCGCTCCAAGCTTTGTCTCCCCTTTGCTTAGTTCCTCAACCTTTTGCATAATTCCATAACCATGGCGAGGTTCAAGGAGGGATATTAGGATATAAAAGGTTGAATAAGTAAGAGGAAGAAACTGATGTGCTATTTTACTTATGACTTGCCACCCCTTATATCGCCATTTCCTATTACGTTCATCGCTGTATCACCGGTCGTTATATCGACACAGGATGTATCGTACATCGATATAATACATCGACCTCCGATATATTGCAACCCCTTTTTTCCTTTTATTTCTATAATTTTTTATCCTTCGAACCTTATATTTCTTTGGAACGATTACCATACAAGGGAATATGCCGAATGATGCACATTCTGCTATAATAAAATCTTGAAGTAGATTATTGGAGGTAACAGAATGAAAAAAACCTCACCAACTCAGTACTTACCACTTACGCATACAACGTATTACATATTAATTTCTCTCGTAACACCGCTTCATGGATATGGCATCATGCAGAAAGTTGAAGAAATGAGCAATGGTGATGTTAAATTAGGTCCAGGGACGTTATACGGAGCTCTAAGTAAATTAGAAAAAGAAAAACTTATTATAAAAACTGAGGAAGACGAAGAACGAAGGAAATGTTATATCCTCACCGAACTTGGCAAGCAAGTCGTGAAGCTAGAATGGGATCGATTACAAACCTTAGTGGAAGTAAGTCGAAACTTGGTCGAGAGCATTGAGGTGGAGGAAAACCTATGACCACTAAAAAAGTATTTAAAATCTTCTGGGCTTGGCAGGATAGCAATGAGGAAGTATGGCTAAATCAGATGGCCAAAGAAGGCTGGGCCTTAAGGTCTTACAAGTATCTTTATACGTTTGATAAGGCTGAGCCTGATAACTATATTTATAAGCTTGATTACAAAGCGAATAAAGATGATGATTTGGATGAATATAAGATGATTTTCCAAGACGCTGGTTGGGAGTATGTGACTCGTTACGGAGATTGGCATTATTTCCGAACTCTGGCAACAGAAGATACTTCTCCCGAAATTTATACAGAATGTGAATACAAAATTGAAAAATACAATAGCTTGCTATCAAACCTGACTGCAGCACTTATCGCACTGATCGTTTTTGCCATAATTGGGTTGACTACATACCAATCACCTCTCTTATTTGGAATTTTTCTATCTCTTTTAAGTATCATTTCGGTATGTATTTTCAAAGTCAAACAAAAGATTAATAGGTTAAGAGAATGAAAAAAGGCGGTCCTTCCTTAGGTACCGCCTTTTTCATATGACATAAATCAAAATAAAGAACATTCCTTAATGATAGCCCCCTCACTATTACTTGCCAAATTTGCTATAAAAAAGCAGCATTAGTTAAGAACGCAAGCCTATTTATTAAAAAATATGGACAAGTGCTTTTACAGAAAAGAGTCTTATTTAATACAATAAAGCATGTCAAAAAATAAGGAGTTGAACCGCTATGACAGACAAGTTGATTTACTCGGTCGTTATTGATAAGGAGCTTAGTCCACATGAGATTCACCTCCATGCTGAAACATTAAAACAACTCTATATGGAGTCAAACTCCATCGAATTGAATTTCGGAAACCTTACAAAAAAATTAACGATTAAGGTCGATCATACGTTAAAAATAAATCAAATAAAGCTTCCATCTTACTTAAACGAAACCATATCTATACCCAATCTTCCCTATGTTTGCTTTTTCAAAGAAGATCTTCTATTCTTAGGACCTGTTATTGGTTTCAAATTAAGCTTTTACGAATATACCCATTTTCAAAATTTATTGAAGCTTCGTTTTTCAAATTATGATCAGATTAAGGGTCTACTATTTATATTTAATGATCAAACCATTAACCAACAGGATAAAACAATTACTGGCTTCTATTATGAACCATCCACCAATCAATTCATTGAAGGCACTTTTCCTTATCCTGGGGCAATCTACAGTCGCTCTAGAATGAAACCCGAAACTTATAGCCACTTTAAAGAGCATATTGGGGAAAATATATTTAACTACCCTTATGAAAATTATAATAAATATACTTTTTGGACCAAATTATCAAAAATACCTTATATAAGAGAACATCTACCTGTTACCAGTGAATATACCGGGGTGGATAGTTTGCTAGACATGCTTGCGAAATACGAATCCGTCTTTGTGAAACCTACCTCATTAAGTAGAGGAAAAGGAATTTTCCACATAGCAAAAGTCAACGACGGGTATATGTTATCAGATAACAACGGTAAAAAAACACCTATTAATTCAGAAAAGATGTTAGCAAAAGTATTTCCGTCAAAAATTCAAAAGAACAAACAGTATATCGTGCAACAGGAAATCCCTTTTTATCATTTTGGTAAAAAAATAGATTTCCGTTTATATCTCCAAAAAGACTGCACTAAAAACTGGAAGTATTCGGGCATGGAAACAAAAGTGGCGAATGTCGGAAGTGTCGTCTCAAATTCAACATACAGAGAGAAAATGATGCCAGGTGAAGTAGCTCTTAAGGAAATCTATCGTTTAAATGAAGATGAAATAAAACTAAAAATAGCTGAGTTAACTAAATTAGGCTCGAATGTACTAAACGTAATTGAGAAAATTGATCGAGCACACTTCGGTGATGTTGCCATTGATTTAGTATTAGATAAAGAGTGTAAGATTTGGTTACTAGAAGTACAAGTGAACTATGCTGCAGATAGAAAAGCACTTAGGTCAGTCGATGAACGCCAGGTCCTCCCTTCTATCCTTCCTACACCGTTTGAATATGCTAAAGTATTAGCTGGATTTAATATGTCGGAATAAACCATCAATGGTATAACAAGTGACGAAAAACGGTCATCCCCTCAGGATGACCGTAATTACATATATCCCCAGACTCTATTATCATTATTCTTGAGCTTTATACCCAGTCCCCTGCTCCTTTTCCTTAATAGACATCACACCGATTAACCCCAACAAAGCAAAGATTACTGGAGTAATGAACCCATAGTAGTAACCTCCACTTAGACTTCCGGAAACGGTCTGAAAATTATCCAATATCATTCCAAAAATGAATGGCAGTAATACTGCGCTTAGAAAGCCACCAGTATTCGCAAACCCAGTAACGATACCAGATTCTTTTAAAGGAAACGTAAGACGAACGACTGCAAACGTTAAAGAATTTGCGCCAAATCCAAAGCCTATAATAAAGAAAAGCAGATAAATTACAATTAATGGAGGGGGTTCAGTGAATAAAAGAAACGTAGACCAACATAGTAACACGATAATATGAAAGAGAATATAAGGTCGCTTAATGGCATTTAGATAACTTGACACCCATCCAATTAGTGGTGCGCCCATAAGCGCTCCAATCAGGCTTATCATAATGAGTTGGCTAGCATCTAGTCGTGTCATTCCATGCACATCCATTAAATAGGGCACTGCCCATGACCCGATAAATCCAATATAGCCTCCGACCAATCCAAAATGACAAAAGAATAATGCCCATGCTTGCCGGTTCGAAAATATTCTTCTTAATAGGAACCATGTTTTTTCATTTTGTCCTTTATTTTTCACAATTATCGTTTGCTTTGATTTTTGTACAAGTATAAAATAAAGGAAGATACTACATAAACATAAACACACTCCAGCTGAGAGAAATGCTCCCCTCCATCCAAGAAAGACAATGAGTCCCGAGAAAGGAACAGTTGCCATTAGAAAACCAAGGCTTCCTGTCATTCCTGCAAAACCAATTAATCGAGTAAATTCCTTTTTATTAAACCATTGAGCTAAAACAAGCACCATATTCACCCAGATTGTTGCATCCCCTATCCCCGTTAAGATTCTAGCGAAAAATAGGACAAATTCATGTGCGCTAAGACTATATATGATTGTACCTATACCTGTAAGTGCGGCACCGATAATAAGAAAAAAATGAGGCCCATAACGATCAGCAAGAATACCCATCGGAACTTGTAAACCCGTATATACAAAAAATTGAATACTAGTGATTAATCCTACCATTGACGCTGTAATACTAAAATCCGTCATTAATTGATCTGTAATTAATCCAGGCGCCGTTCGTTGACTTGCCATGACTAAATACGTGAACAATACAGAAGCAAATATAACCCATCTAAGTTTACTGTTTCGTTTGTCCAATGATATCTACTCCTGTTCGCTTTTATCCTATATATATGGAGCTGTTGTCAGAGTAGGAACCATATTTTTAAAAGGATCTAATTAAATCACTGTCCTCTCTTTCGTTTTATAAAGCAAATACTGTTTGTCATATTAGACTGTATTAAGCTGATGTACTAGGGATTATTCTGCATAATTCAGAAACCAGATAAATATACTTGTACAGTCATAAATTACATATGAGTAGTACAAGGAAACGTCTTTCCTTTACACAAACCCTTTAATACTAACGCATAAATCCATTTACTCATCCCAAGAAAAAATACTAAGGCATATTATTCGCTTATTTTTTCTTTATAGGTTATATTTTTTTGTAATTATAACTTAATAATAATTATTGTAATCTAGTTTATTATTTAGTATAATTACAATGTAATAATGATAATCACTATCATGTTTGTTAGTTTCTAAGAAATATAGATATATATAAGGAGGAAACAATTATGCACTCTAAAGACACTTCTAACGTGGGTGGATGCCCATTCCACGGCGCTGCAACTAGTCCAAAAACAAGTGGTACACAAAATCGAGACTGGTGGCCGAATCAATTGAACTTAAACATTCTCCATCAACATGACAAAAAATCGAATCCTCTGGGAGAAGATTTCAATTATGCAGAAGAATTTAAAAAACTAGACTATCAAGCTCTAAAGCAAGATCTTCATAATTTAATGACCGACAGTCAAGATTGGTGGCCAGCGGATTATGGACATTACGGCCCTTTCTTTATTCGTATGGCTTGGCACGCTGCAGGTACATACCGTACAGGTGATGGCCGTGGTGGCGGTAATACTGGTAATCAGCGTTTCGCTCCACTAAATAGCTGGGCTGACAACGGAAACTTAGATAAAGCACGTCGCCTACTTTGGCCGATTAAGCAAAAGTATGGAAACAAAATTTCTTGGGCTGACTTAATGCTTCTAACAGGTAATGTTGCGATTGAATCAATGGGCGGTAAGACATTTGGTTTCGGTGGTGGACGCGCAGATATTTGGCATCCAGAAGAAGACATCTACTGGGGTACTGAAACAGAAATGTTAGGTAATAACCGCTACTCAGGTGAACGTGATCTTGAAAATCCTCTTGCAGCCGTTCAAATGGGTCTTATCTATGTGAACCCTGAAGGTCCAGACGGTAAGCCAGATCCGATTGCAAGTGCTCGTGATATTCGTGAAACCTTTGGACGTATGGGAATGAACGATGAAGAAACGGTTGCACTTATTGCTGGTGGTCATACATTTGGTAAGGCACATGGTGCTGGAGATGCTGCTCAAGTTGGTCCAGAGCCAGAAGCTGCTCCTATTGAGGCACAAGGCTTAGGCTGGTTAAGCACTCACGGCAGCGGTAAAGGCCGAGACACTATCACAAGTGGGATTGAAGGTGCTTGGACTGCCAATCCAACTCAGTGGGATAACGGTTACTTTGACCTTCTGTTTGGATACGAATGGTGGTTAACAAAGAGTCCTGCCGGTGCATATCAATGGCTTGTTGTAGATCCTGATGAAAAGGATCTTGCACCAGATGCAGAAGATGCAAGCATTAAAGTTCCAACGATGATGACAACAGCTGATATGGCATTACGTCATGACCCAGCTTATGAAAAGATTGCTCGTCGTTTCCACGAGAACCCAGAAGAGTTTGCAGATGCATTTGCTCGTGCTTGGTTCAAACTATTACACCGTGACATGGGTCCTGTTTCTAGATATTTAGGTCCTGAAGTTCCACAAGAAGAGTTAATTTGGCAAGATCCAGTTCCAACTGTTGACTATGAATTAACAGAAGACGAAGTGGCAAAAATTAAAACATTAATTCTAGACTCTGGTCTAACCATTGGCGAGTTAGTGACAACTGCTTGGGCTTCAGCAAGTACTTTCCGCGGTTCAGATAACCGTGGTGGCGCAAATGGTGGACGTATTCGCCTTGCTCCACAAAAAGAGTGGGAAGTAAACCAACCGGAACAACTTGCAAAAGTACTTGGCGTGCTTGAAAACATTCAAAGTCACCTTGAAAAGAAAGTCAGTCTTGCTGACCTAATTGTACTAGGTGGTAGTGCTGCAGTAGAAAAAGCTGCACAAGACGCAGGCGTAGATGTAACTGTTCCGTTTGCTGCTGGACGTGGCGATGCTACACAAGAGCAAACAGATGTAGAAAGCTTTGAAGTACTAGAGCCTGTAGCAGATGGTTTCCGCAACTATCAGAAGAAGCAGTTCAGTGTAAGTGCAGAAGAGCTTCTTGTGGATAAGGCTCAATTACTAGGCCTTACTGCACCAGAAATGACTGTTCTGATTGGTGGTATGCGTGTTCTAGGTACGAACTATGGTGGTACACAGCACGGAGTATTCACTGATCGTGTAGGTACACTTACAAACGACTTCTTCGTGAACTTGCTTGACATGGGAGTTGAATGGAAGCCTGTAGACGGTATGGTATATGAAGGACGTGATCGTAAAACTGGTGAAGTAGTACGTACAGCAACTAGAGTGGACCTAGTATTCGGTTCTAACTCTGTCCTACGTGCTCTTGCAGAAGTCTATGCTCAAGAAGATAACAAAGAAAAGTTTGTATGTGACTTTGTTGCTGCTTGGGTGAAAGTGATGAATGCGGATCGTTTTGATCTTAAGTAATCACTGAAACTAGAGGTAAAAAATAAAGCACGCAAACCTTGAACTGCACCCTGTCAAGTAGACAGTGGAAATAATAAAAATGATTTAAGCGGCTTTAGCTCTATATTCCATAGGGCTAAGGCCGTTTAGTCGTTTTTGATATCTATTGTAATTATAAAAATGGATATATTCATTTATCGCAAGAGAAAGTTCCTCAAACGTCTTATATTTATGTAAATAATACTTCTCACATTTCAGTGTTCCCCAAAAAGATTCCATTGGTCCATTATCAATACACCGCCCCACTCGTGACATACTTTGTGTCATCTTTGCCGCATCTACCTTACGCTTAAATCCTTTAGAAGTGTATTGGAACCCACGATCACTATGGATAAGTGGCTGTTCACCATCTAATAGTACTGTAGCTTGGTCAAGTGTTTTGAATACAAGTTGATTATTATTGGAATGTCCTAGAACGTAACTTACAATTGAACCATCATAAAGATCACGAATCGCACTTAAATAGGCCTTCTTTGACTGGCCATACTTAAATTCTGTAACATCCGTAACCCACTTTTCATTTGGTTTTTCCGCGGTGAATTCCCGATTTAATATATTTTCTGCCACATGTTGAGGATTAGAGCGTTTATATTGCTTTTTCTTGACCTTAATGACAGAACGTAAGCCAGCCACTTTCATTAGCCGATAGATTCTTTTATGATTAAGTTTCTCATTAAACTGCCGATTCATGTGAAGAGTCATTTGGCGGTAACCAAAGGTCCCATCAACTTTTCTATGAAGAATTTTCATCTCTTTGATAATTTCTTCATTTAGAAGCTCACGGGGAGAAGGGGTGCGATTTAGCCACTTATAGTATGCAGAACGGGCAATCTCTGCAATTTCACAAAGTAAAATAATGCTTAAATTCTCTTTCTGGTTAAGCTCCTGAATAGCAATGTACTTATCCTCAAAGCGGATTTGGCTTATTTTCGCCTCCTTTCGATCTCCTCTAACTTTTTTAAGTATAAATTTTCCGCACGTAACCGTTCATTTTCTCTTTCTAACTTTTTCATTTGAAGTTCGATTTTCTCTTCTGGAGTTAGTTTAGCTTCTTCTTTCTTATTACCACGTTTATCTTTCAGGGCTTCATCTCCGCCATCGTCATACTTCTTAACCCATTGATAGACTTGTTGATAAGAAACGTTATATGTATTAGCTGCTTCTTGATAATCTTTTCCGTTCTCCAAGCAATCCATTACAATTTGTATTCGTTCTTCCCAAGTCGTTTTTCTTCCTTTAGTCATAGAGCTCGTCCTTCCTTTTGACGTGTCCTTTAAATCTCTATGACTATTATACTTCTTTACCCAACCTCTGAGGACAGAAGTACTCGATATTTCATATAATCTAGCAACCTCACGTATCGAATACTTCCCAGACAGATAATCTTTAATGGCAGCTAGCTTCAAATCCTTTGAATACATCTTCCAAGTAGAAGACTCATTTAGACCTTCCAAGCCATACTTATCATACTTGTGTTTCCAGTCTAAAATCGTTGAATGGTGCACGTTGTATTTTGACTCAAGTTTATATGCTGAATAATGCTCATCTAATGCCTTTAATATCTTGATTTTCTCTTCTGCAGAGTAAGATCTTTTGGACATAAAAAATACTCCCCCATAAGCAGTCAGATTTTTATTTTTTAATCTGTCTACCTATAGGGGAGCATATCACCTCCCTTATGGAGAATTGCGTGCTTTTTCATTTGAGCTATTAATTCCTATTTAATATCTAAGCTTGCCCATGTCTCTTTAAGCCACTTATTAAAGTTCTTTCCTTTATTTCCTTCATACGTATCGTATAAATCCATTCTCATTTTTTTCACTTTTTCTTTAAAATCTTCAAAGGAATGATCCTCCGGTAAGCTTTTCTTTATTCTTAGTAAGATCTTATTTGTATCTTTAAAAAGCTCTCCTGTTTTCTTTTCAGGCATCGTAACGTCTTGCCCCCACGAAACCAACTGATCGTAGGCAGCTTCCTGTACTCGATAAACAGAATCCCCTTTCAGACGGTACTTCAATAATTCGATTGCCTCTTTACTTTTCCAAGCCCCTAACTTATCAATCGTATCCAAGCGCTCTCTCCAATTAGAAGCTCGATTAAGTGACTTTTTCAATTCATCAAAGTTATCCGGAAGGTTTTTCTTTGTAACACTTACTTTAAAGTCAGACTTTATTTCTTTACCTCTAGCTTCATTATTCCGCAGACCTGACCTTGAACCCTGTTTCCTTGTATCTGCTTTCAATTCACTTTTTCTACTATCTGGTCTAGTCGCTGTTTTTCTAACACTTTTAGTTCCAGTATTCTTACCATCTGTTCTTGTCTCTTTATTTCTGAAATCTATTTTAGTGCCACCACTCTTGCCATCTGTTCTTTCTTTATTTCTAAAATCTGTTTTAGTTCCACTGCTCTTAACTTCTGTTCTTGTCTCTTTTTTCCTAGAGCCTGTTTTACCAGCGCTTCCTCGAAAATCGGATTTTGTTTCTTTATTCCTCATACTTGTTCTTGATTCGTTTTTTCTCAATCTAGTCAATTCCTTTCAGGAGAAACTATCTTAAACCTTAGTCTCATTCTGCCATTATAAACCACATCAAATACGTTTGGATGATTTTTTTATTAAGGCTCTTTTCGTAATATTTGTTCTATTTAAGTACTTTAAACTACTTTTAAACGGATTATGGTGCCGTTTTCTTTATTTTGAGAAGAAAAGATGCCACAAAGCAGCATAGAATCCGTGTTGGAGACCATATAGAAATAGCAACAATTTATGCGAAAACAGCCCTTATAAAAGAAAAACTTTGCGAAAACAATGGACGTCCAGATTCCTACTATACTACACTATGACCTGATTGGAGGAGTAAAGTGAACATAAGTAAGGAATTAAAAGAGGCACGCCTCCCTCCCCTAATAGAGGATAATTGCGTGCCTTCTTGTTTAGAAGTATAGGTAAGGTTACTTTGACTCTTCGTTCGAATGTTCAGTAAACCTATAAACCCAATGTTTTATTCGGTACTTTAATTCTGAACGAGATATGATCATTCTTTAAATCAAAACTCTGTATCTTTACTTTAAAGTTACTTTTTACTTCCATTTGCGTTACGGCAATATAGATAAGTTGGTTTTTAGGGTCAATTTCAACCCATTCAGGTGAACTTAATTCCTTCTTCACGTATTCAAGAATCTTTTTTTCTGGCAATTTCAATAATCCAAGTGACATATCTGATGCATACAAGACAAGGTCTCCGTTTTCTTGTACGAAGGGTTCCAACGTGATGGATATTGGAATTTCAGTTTGGAAGGCTTCAACAGATCCCATTAATTGAACATGTTCATTTAAATTGACTGTATATTTATTATCTTTATCCTTCATGAAATGATCTACATATTCATTGACTAATTCACTCAAGTTTTGCTTGCTTGAATGGATTGTAAATTCAGCACCTGGTTCCTCTTCAATAAATTCCTTTATAGGTATTTCTGTATCTGATACGGGCCAAAATAAAAAAATGAAGAAAGATAAAACGATAAATCCATTTACTCCAATTATCCCCAAAAATAATTGTTTCCATGATGGTTTGGGTTTAAATTGTACTTCCATCTCATTCCCCTTTTTCTATTCAATATCCTCGATCGGCAACTCAGTTTCTTCATATTTATTTAAATACTCAAGGACTCGCTGTGCCATTAATTTATACCCTGTCGTATTTGGGTGAAAATTATCAGCAGCTAGTAGATTAATAGTAGGATTCGAGAATAAGTCTTCTATTGGAATATAATTTATATTCTCAAACTCTTCTGTAACCTCTTCACCTGCTCGATTCCACTCATTAAGGATTTCCTTTAGCTGCCCAATATGACCAAAGTAAAGCTCAAATGGATTATAAAATCCAATCAAATAGATTTGCGTGTCTGGGTTTAACTCGTTCACTTTATTAAAAATGCTAGTTAACCGCTCAACATATTTAATTTTCTCTTCTTGAAAAGGCTCTATAGTTAGGTTTGTATAATTGCTTCTAACAACGTTCATAATATCATTTGCACCAATTGTGATTAAAACAATATCAGCATCTTTTATAGCTGATGCGATCTCTTCTTTTTCTAACCTTTTTAATAATTGATCGGTTCGATTTCCTCTTTTTCCGAAGTTTTCGATAGAGATTTTTATGTTATTATCTTCAAATGTGTGGTTTAAAATACCTACGTAACCGCCACTCTCTGTTTCATCCCCGACACCTTGAGTCAGGGAATCACCAATAGAAACGATTTTTTTATCATGACTAAAAAAATTGATTGCCCCTTCTAACACTTCTCTGACTTTTTCTCTTACTGCTTCTGCCACTGGTTTTTCATCTATGTTAGTTGCTTCTGGTTCTTTCATGACTGTAGACTCAACAGAATTCATACCTTGTGAGTTAGTAATAGTTGAAGCAACACTTACACTTTCTTCCTTTATTTCACTATTGTTCTGAACAAATGAATAAAGAAGGAAACATAGTAAGATGACACTAAAAGTAATGATTGGAACCTTCTTCTTCACGTATATTCACCACCAGTTTTATATGAAATAAAAGTTGTCTAGAGTATCTAGTATATTTTTCAACATTAAGAAGACAATAAATTATTTTATCACCCATCAACTGATAAAGTAAGAGAATTTTATATATTCTCACTCCTTTTTGAGGGTTAAAATGTTGGAAATTCCTTAAAAGTACCTTCCGCTAAAAAAAGAAAAAAGCACGCAAAACTCCCTTGCTATGGGAGATTTGAATGCTTTTAAAACATAGGGATGCTCTGGTGTTTCCTTACCCAAGAATCTCATCCAACGAATCCGTATATTGAATATTCCTAAGCTTTACTTTACATTCTGTTAGGAACTTATAAGTTCCTGGCCCACCTATATAGAAACTAGTGTGCTTTATGTTTGCAGCAAATTGATCTAATTTTAGAAGAAGATTTGGATCTTTCTCGAAAGGAACAGTGGTTATTGCCGATAAAACTACGCGGTTAGGCTGAAGCTTTTCAATCGTTTTTTCAATGGAACCTTCTGCCGGGGTAGCTCCTACGAAGACCGTTTTCCATCCCTTTAGCATGGCGAGCAATAAAAGCAGCATGACAGGTACTTCGTGTAGTTCGTTAGGAAGACATGCCCCTAGGATTGTCGGAGCATTGTCTCGATATTTGTAATTCCTTCGTAACTGAACAAGAAAATCCCTTACCACCATACTTGCAATTGCCTCTTGATATTCTTCCCATTCCCCTTTTTCTAAACGTGAACCTATTTCACATAAAAAGGGGATGACAACCGTATGGATAAAATCCTCTAACCCTTTTTCATGGTAAGCTTGCTGTAAAATATAGTTCATTCCTACTTCACTTAGATTTGTACCTTCCTTTAACAATTCTAGTACATAATCATTTAACACTTGAAAAGAGTTCTCCGTTTGCCAAATAGAATCGTCAGAACTTTGGTCCGAAGAAGACTCCTCTTTTTCCACGATAAGTGCGGCTTGTTTGACTGTATATCCTTGATCAACCAACCTTTTGACTCTAAGAAGGCTGTTTATATTCGCTTCTGAATAGATTCGATACCCATTTTCAAGTCGTTCGGGAATGATAATTTCATATCTTTCCTCCCACTTTCGTAGGACTTGTTTGGACAATCCTGTTATTTCTGAAGCTTGCTTTATGGAATAAGTAGGGTGTTCTAAAGTCATAAGTACGTACCTCTTTAAGGTTAAGAATCTATTATTGCTTTTGCAACAAGCTGTCCAGACTTGGTGACAATCGGTGTTCCTCCCCCTGGATGTGTGGAACCTCCTACAAACCATAAACCTCCGATATCTTTCGCTTTATTGTTCACCTTAAAAAATGCCTGGCGGAATGAATTTGATGACATTCCATAGATGGCTCCCTTATATGCACCCGTTCTCTTTTGCAAATTATCAGGAGTAGAGAGTTTTTGTATTTCTACAGAATCAACCAAATTGATTAATCCTTTATTTTCCAATTTGGTTTTAATTCGTGAAGCGTAATTGTCCTTCAATTCATCCCAGTGAACATGTTTGGTTTGGGCAGGTGCATTCACTAGAACGAATAGGTTGCTTTTACCTTTGCTACAAAGCTCAGAATCTGAATACCCAGAGTAACAAATATAAATCGTTGGATCTTCTACTGCTCTCTTTTGATCAAAAAGGTCAATAAACTCCCTTTGATAATCTTCCGGAAAAAAGACGGTATGGTGCTTAAGGAGAGAGAATTGCTTTTTCACTCCTAATAACATGACAAACCCAGACAGAGATGGCTCAATTCTGTCAATTTCTTTATTCGTCATTGAAGGGCGATCGTTTTCTTCAATCAGTTCACGATAGATCGCAAGTGCATCGCCATTTGCTACAACTTGGTCAGCCTCGTAGAACCCATGATCTGTTTCAATTCCTGTCACCTTTTTATTTGATACACATATCTTTTTCACTTGTTCATTCTTTTTGATGGTGACGCCTACTTCATTTGCGAGTTTTTCAAATGCCTCAACAATGTAGTAGGTTCCTCCCTTTATCCCGTAAATCCCTAAGCTCCCCTCTAGATGTGCCATCATACTAAAAACCGCTGGAGTCTGATAAGGGGAAGAACCCACATAAGTGGCATACCTTCCGAACATGGCCAATGTGTTGGGGTGTTGAAAGTATTCTTCTAACAGATTTTGAATGGACGTAAATGGCTGAATACCGATAAAACCCTTAATCAGATTGTAATTAAAACGGTCACGCTTTCGGACCAATAGCCGATTTAGAAACTCTTGCTCTGATATGGTATAAAGTCTATTGGATTCCTGAAGAAATGAACGGTACTGACGAGCATCTTCTTTGCTGTAGCGCGAGATTTGTTCTTCCATTTGCTCGATATTAGAAGATAAATCCACGATACTTCCATCAGCGAAAATATTTCTAGTCATCGGATTGATAGGATAAACGGTTAAATAGTCCTCGCGCTTCCTGCCTGCTGCCTTAAATACCTCATCAAAAGCGCTCATCATCGTGATCGTACTAGGTCCTAAATCGAATGAGTAGTCTCCGTGTACTTCCCTTGTTAATTTTCCGCCTAGCTCTGCTTCCTTTTCAATTAAGGTTACCCGATATCCATTAACCGCTAAGTTAATCGCACATGATAACCCTCCTAGCCCGCCTCCAATGATGATCGTCTTCTTCACAAATAGCTCCTACCTTTCCATGTATATCCCTTATTTGTCCAACCTCTCATTGCCGAATCGAGGCCAATGCAAAGGACGAAAAAAATACTAACCGGCAGCATTAACCCATACCACCATGTAAGACCATTCTTATAATCAATCCAGCCCTTTGTAAACGCTCCTATGATATAGGCGAAAAATGCCAGAATAAGAACCGATTGATTATTCCATTCAAATACGAAAACAAGAATGGGGAATAGATATAACCCAAAATAATAAAGAAGGATGATCAATAGAAGGAGAAAGTTTCGATTTAAGCCAGGAAATAAGTTTTTTCGATACCCTTCCCATACATCAGATGCCTTCTCATACATTCTCATATACGCCACATTTGTAATATCCGCCAGCACAAAAGGATACAAATTACGTTTGACTAGTTTTGCTAGTGCCATATCATCGAGAAGATCGTTCCTAATTTTTCGATGCCCACCAATGGTCATGTAACAATTCTTTTCGATAAAAATAAAGCCTCCATGTGCCGCCGCAAATCTAGGATTATTTGATTTCCTCACCCACTTAATCGGTAAATGGCAAGCAATGACAAACATCATCATCGGGACAACAAGCCTCTCCATCCAGCTTTGAACCACTTGTTTTGGAAAACCAGAGATCATGCCTGTTCTTTGTGTACAAGCAACATTGCATACTTTTTCTAATGCTCCATTAAAAAGTCTTACATCAGCATCCAGAAATAATAGCCAATCCCCTTTTGCTTCCATTGCTAGTTGGTGACAAGCGAATGACTTACCGGTCCAACCTTGTTGTAGCTTAGCCCCTTTAATTAATTTGATGAAGGGGTATTTTTTCATCCAATCCTTAACGACCTCTGCGGTATCATCTGTTGAATGGTCATCTAGTACAAGAACCTCATAAGGAGGAGTTTTTTGTTTTACGATGGACTGCAAGCAATCACCAATACGCTTCCCCTCATTCCTCGCTGGGATAAGAATGGAAATGGTCTGGTCCGTTTTTTTAAAAGAATCTTTTGGGAGGATTGGGAGATGTTGTAGATTCCAAATGACCCAGAGTAACTGAAGAATCAATATGACACATATTAGGAAGAGTGCGTACTCCATTTGGATAAGCCTTTCTTAATAGTGTCAAAGTAATCACTGGTGGATTTTCCTGTCTTTAAAAGTGAGCGAAATGGCGTGCTGCCTTGGAAATCTACGTTTTCAATAACCATATTTCGATGAACCTCTAACTGATGTACTAGTTGTTTTTCTAAGAAAAGAGCCAATTCACCTTTGTTAAAATTTGCTCGATTAATGATGATCTCATCTCCGAACAAGATAGAGGCTGTCGGTTTTTGATACTGGTTAAAGGAGTAGTGAAGGCTTACAGGTTTCACGACGGACTTCTCAAACCTCGTTAAAAGGAATTCTGCCCCCCTTTGAAACTGAAGTGGACGCTGTTCTTGATGAAAAATTCCTCCTTGCGGAAACATCCAAACAGCCTTTTCAGTATTCATGAGCTCCTCAGCATATCGGAAAGATTTTCTGATTTCACTTAAGCGATCTTTATCCACTGAAAAGGCTCCTAACTTACGAAAAAAGCGATAGTGACTAAGCTGTTTTTCTTCCATCATGATGTAATGCTCTTTTTTGGAAAGCTGCTCTAACACTTGAAAAAGTAGAATCCCATCCCACCAAGAACAGTGATTAGCCATATAGAGAGTCGGGTAGTTTGCCTTCGAATCTATTTCACCTGCATAATACAATGAGTGAAAATTCTTAGGGATTAAGTACTTTTCTTGATAGTGTTTAAACAGCCATCTAAAGCGAGCGCTTTTTTCGGCGTAAATCAATACGATTTCTCCCTTCTACGGTGAGAATAAATAAGAATGCTAAGAAAAATAACTCTGGCATTCCTGCTTTCCAAGCTAAAAGACCAAACATAAGAAGCATGGCTTGAAAAAGTCGAGTTGCATAAGGGGCCATTTTTTCTTTTTCCTTAAACAAAGGAAAGAAAAGTGAAAGGAGTGCCCCAATTAAAAACCAACTAATAAAGTTCGTAGCAGGTATCCCATAGAACCCTCCGTGTCCACCCCAAATCCAGAACGAACGCTCCAACGCAACAGGGTCTAAAATGAGGTCAAGTACTACGACCCAAAGTCCCGTTTCAATGGCTCGTTTCCACTTGGAGGCTTGCGTGGAGAGAAGCATACTGTTCAAAATAACTCCTACCCAGGCAAAAGCAATTGTCACCGGAACTCCCCAAACAAGGAACCCTAATGTATCCGTATATTGATAAGAGCCAAAAGGAAAACCAGTATTCACCCCTATTACTTCAATAAAAAAAGTAATCAACCCAGTAAACAGAAGGCTTGCATACATGAGCCTCTTCTCTTTCGAAAGGGAAAAAAGAAGTTCAATTGTGCTAAGCGCATAAAAAACTAGGAACAGACCGTTAGCAAACTGTAGATAGTCCGGGACCTCGAAAAAGAGCATGAGTATTAATCCAACGGTATACCAGCCAAAGAACAAATAATTAAGCTTCAATGGAACGTGCCTCATTCCCTAAAGCATCTTGAAGGGCAGATAAATAGATGGCTTTTTTCTTTTTATCACTTACTACTGCTCTCTTCTCAAAAACTTGATAATCATTTATTTTTATCGCTTCCATAATGGCTGCATAGTAACCTGCTGCAAGCTTGATGGAAAAGGCACTTTGAGCAGGATAAGAATCAAGATTAGCTAACCCTTTTTCAAACCAATTATGGGCTAGACCCATCAGACCATTCATTAATCGTTTAAAATGGAAGTTAATCGCTTTTTCTTCGAAGTCAGATTGTGTGTAAAGATATTGGTCCATCCATTCTGTAGGGATATAGCGCCTCCCACGTTCTAAATCCTCGCCGACGTCACGGATAATGTTGACAATTTGCATTGCCTTCCCTAGATAAATACCTGCCTCTTTTACCTCAGGAGTTGGATGATCATGAAGGACAGGAAGAAGCATTTCCCCCACAGAGCCTGCAACCCTTTCACAATAAATCTCTAACTGATCCATAGATTGATAGACTGTTAGGCTTAAATCCATTTTCTGCCCAGCTATTTGCTTGAAAAATGGACCTTTTTCAATTGGAAAGGTGCTAAAAAGCCATCTTAAACATGGCCATATAAAGTGCCCTTCTGCATGGTCCAAATTTTCGAATAAGCCTTCTAGTTCATCTAATGTGTATGGGGATGATTCTGGCTCATCTACAGAGTCATCTATCATTCTGCAAAAGGCATAGATGACAAAGACAGCTTCTTTTCTTGGTGACGGAAGACTCTTAAAAGCCGCGTAAAAGCTTGCTGAATGTTTCTTCATTATTTCTTCACAATGAACGACTAAATCTGAATGAATCATGCTCCCAGCTCCTTTTTTATTAAGGCTCTTTTCGTAAACCTTGTTACAATTTAAATCCTTTAAACTCTTTCAAACGGAGTACGTTGCTGTTTTCTTTTTTTGGGGAAGAAAAGATGCCATGTAGTAAGAAGAATCCGATCTTGATTCTTCTCATCTAAGTACTGTTGAAGAATTAATTCAAAATAGCAACAATCTAAGCCAAATCAGCGTTTATTAATTCACTTAACATCCGAGCACCCTGTAATACAATGGGAACTCCACCACCTGGATGAACCGAAGCTCCCACACTATAGAGTCGATCAACCTTATATGGAGAAATTTGTGGTCTAAATCCTCCTGATTGAAATAAAGTAGGAGCAATCCCAAAGCTCCCTCCTTGATACAAACCATCCTTTAATGAATCTGCAGGTGTTCGAACTTCCATCCAATTGATCGCACTCGTTAATCCAGCAAAATGTCGTTCCTCTGCCTTTTTCATCACCTTTTCAACGAAGGAAGCTTTCTCTTCTTCCCAATTAATCTCCTCACCTGAAGGAACTGGAATGAGAAAATAGAGGACACTTTCACCTGGAGGAGCTGCCTCTGAATCGAGTGCAGTTGGATTAAAGATATAAAAAGATGGATCATCAGGTATTTGATTACTTTTAGATACTTGGTTCATATGTTTCTCAAAGTCTTCAGGTAGATAAAATTGATGTGCCTTCGTGTTTGGAAAACGTTTATTAACTCCCAGGTAAATAAGGACGCAACCAGAAGAAGCCTTGAATTTTTTCTCACGTTCACTTACTTGAACCATTGGATATAGATGAGGAAAATCACCATTGAAAACAACCGCATCACAATCAACATGTTTGCCGTTTACAACAAGCCCCTTACATACTGCCTTTTCGATTTTAATCTTTTCGACTTTTGCTTGTAGATGAATCTTTACTCCCGCCTTTTTACAAGCTTTTTCTAATAGTGGAACCAGACTGTAATACCCACCTTTTAAATACCAGATTCCGTACGCATGTTCACTATAGGATACTAATCCGTATAGAGCTGGCGCTTCATATGGCGAGCCTCCAATGTATAAGGACTGAAGCGAATAGGCATCTTGAAGCTTTGGATCTGCAAAGTAGGAGGCATTAAAGTTCTTCAACGTTTTGTATGCTTTTGATTCTGCTAGAAGTTTCATATTTTCAAAGGTCATGAAATCTCGTTTTCTTTTAAAGGTTTTGCTTAAAAACGCCTTCATGCCCAATTCGTATGTTCGAGACATATCCGAAAGATAACGCAGAAAGTTTGATGACTCTCCAGGAAACAGCCTATCAACCTCTCTTAATTGAGTGGGAAGATCCCTATATTTTGTAAAGGTTTCACCATCGTGAAAGTGTATATCATAGAGCGGTTCACATGGAATGAGCTCTAGTTCTTCTTCGGGGATTCCTGCATCGTGTAAGATTTCTTTTAACAGCTCGGGCAAAAGGACAATGGTTGGTCCTTGGTCGATTCGATAACGATCATTCCCTTGATAGGTAAGTCTCCCGCCTAAGAAGGATTCCTTTTCAAATACGGTTACACCGTATCCCTGTTTTGCAAGGAGCAATGCGGTCGTTAGCCCCCCTACTCCAGCCCCTACAATTCCTATTTCCATACCGAGGACTCCTCTTGTGAAAACCCTTTATTTTTCGAAAAGTAACTTTTCTTTTTCTCATATTGATTGATTAATAGATTTGAGCTAATCCGAGCTGATTCAAATATAGTGGGCAATCCACTTCCCGGATGTGTGCCTCCCCCTACTAAAAAGCAGTGGTCCACATCATCAAACTTGTTGTGTGGTCGGAAATACATCATTTGGTCTAGGCTGTGGGCTAAGCTAAATGTTGCTCCTTTATAGACATACATTTCATTCTGCCAATCAAGTGGAGTAATGATTTTTTCCTCTTCAATGGACGAACGGATATCTTTTAGCTCCGGTTCGCGCTCTAATAGGGTTAAAATTCTTTCTCTCACGTTTTCTCTTTCAGCATCCCAGTCAATGTCAGCTTGTAAGTTTGGAACTGGCATTAACACATAAAGAACGGATTTTCCCTGCGGTGCTAATGTCGGGTCAAGCTTGGATGGATGATGAACATAAAGGGACGGGTCCTCTGAAAGGACCATTGTTTTCGTTGTGTCTTCTACATTATTTCTATAGTCATCTGCAAAGAGAATCATATGATGAGGCAAATTTAACGGTTTGTTCACGCCTACATACAACATATAGGTGGAGCATGAGAGCTTTCTCTTTTCAATATTTTCTCTTTTGTACTTTTTCAAATCCGACTGTTCAAATAGATTCGTAGCTGCATGACCGAAGTCTGCGTTAATGACGACATCATCACCATTCACTTTCTCTCCGTTTTCTAGAAGTAACCCTACGGCTCTACCTTGTTTAACTAGAACCTTCTTCACACCTGTATCGGTATAGATATGTCCTCCATATTCGCGGATGACCGCTGCCATCGCTTCACACAATTGATTCACCCCACCTATCGGGTGATGGAGACCAAACTTGTGCTCAAGATAGGAGAGGATCGTAAATGTCCCCGGGCACTCCCAAGCAGACATTCCCAAATATTTTGATTGAAACGAAAAAGCATATTTCAACCGCTCATCATCAAAATAAGTGGATAAACGGCCATAGACCGTATCAAGTGCATTTAATTTAGGTAAAGCCCTAAGCATATTTCCCGTAATAAAATCAGTGAGTTTCGTAAAAGGCTGCTGAAGTAGTTTCGTTACATGCTCAAACTTTTCTCCTTCAAGCTCCATGAACTTCTCGTAACCAGCTGAACTACCTGGAAACTTTTCTTCCAACTCCTTTAGCATCTTTTCCTTGTTTCTTGATGGTGAAAAAGTATGCTCACCAAATTTTAACGTATATAAAGGTTCTACTTCCTTCATGTCAATATAATCATGTAGATTGCGACCTACCGCTTGAAATAATTCCTCAAGGATGGAGGGCATCATAAAGAAAGTCGGTCCTACGTCAAAGGTATACTCTCCAAGTGTAAGTTTTGAAGTTCTCCCTCCAATAAAAGATTGCTTTTCGTAAATATGGACATCATAACCCTGTGCTGCAAGAAGCATTGAAACAGCTAATCCGCCCGGCCCAGCCCCTACTACCGCAACTTTCCTTTTATTACTCAAATGAACCCCTCCTTCTTTATATTTTTTTCTACATTATACATTTTGTATAATTTTTGTGCAACTTTATATAAATACTTGTACAACGTTTGTGCATGAATATTTTAAAGGGAGCTGAGCTTTTCAAGGTGAAAATAATTGTCCTTTGATAGATTGCACACAATTTTTATCCAAGGCAAATAGATTTAGTGGACAAAAAAGCATGGGGACGAATCAGGTGCTTTACTAAACACCTAACCCGTCCCCATCTTTTTTTATAAATAGTTATTTCCATAACCTTTATCCTTTTTAAAGTTTGCCAAATTTGTCTGAATTTAATTTTGACAATCCCCTCACTCTGTTTGGGCTTTTCACATAGTATAAAACACACACAGCTTTGAAACATATAACCACTCAAAGGAGGAAAAAGAATGGAATTAACCGTATCTCACTGGCTGTACGCCATTGTTACCTTGGCGGTTATTGTTACCATGATTTTTAGAAAAGGGGTTGTCTTACCAACTTTAATAGGAACCTTTCTTGTCGCCTGGATTTATAAAGGGAGCCTTGTTGGTGGATTTACTTCTGTCTTTAACGCCAATCTGATAGCTGCCAAAGAGCTTTTTAGTATTTTTCTAATTATCACCTTTATGGTTGCCCTACTACATTCCCTTAAGGATCTTGGTTCGGATAAACGAATGATTGCTCCGCTGCAAAAGGTCATGATAAATGGTCATATTTCTTACTTTGTTCTTATTGGAGTAACGTTTGTGATCTCTCTATTTTTCTGGCCGACCCCTGCTGTACCACTCATTTGTGCGCTGTTAGTACCAGCTGCTGTTAGATCTGGCCTCCCAGTTATGGGTGCTGCAATGGCCGTGGCAATAGCCGGTCAAGGGATGGCGCTCTCCTCGGACTACGTTATGCAAGTCGCACCAGGTTTAAGTGCAACGTCAGCAGGTCTAGAAACTTCTGCCGTAGCTGATAAAGCACTTGTCCTATCACTGATTTCGGGTGCGGTTGCCATTGCAATTGCCTATTTCGGAATGAGAAAAGGTATGAGAAAGAAAGATGATCCAACGATTGATAAAGAGCTAGAAGGATTACAAGGAAAAGAAGATAAAACCAAAGTGGTGGAAAAACCTTTTTGGAGTAAGGCTTTTGCGATACTTGTACCTGTTTCAATGCTTACCGTGATGATTTATATGATTTCAACCAAAGTCGGTGGAGGTCGTATGGGAGGTTTCGAAGGTGGAAATGGTGCAGCGTTCATTGGTGGTGTGGCTGTCTTACTTTTAAGTTTAGCAACCATCACATATGGTAAGACTCAAGCTTTAGATCGAATTAGTGAGCACATTACAAATGGATTTGTGTTTGCGTTTAAAGCGATGGGTCCGGTCATTCCAATTGCAGGGTTCTTCTTCCTTGGTAGTGGAGACTTTTCTGGTGCAATACTAAGCCTTGGTGATGACAGCACTCCCCCTGCGTTCCTATTCGATTTGGTCCATTCCTCTCAACAATTCATTCCAGAAAGTTCAATTTTAACAGCATTTGGTATTCTAATTATCGGTATTATTACCGGCTTGGATGGCTCTGGTTTTTCAGGTCTACCCTTAACAGGTGCTTTATCTGGAGCACTATCCTCTGGACAAATCGATGCCGCCACGTTAGCAGCTATCGGCCAAATGGGTTCAATTTGGACTGGTGGAGGAACATTAATTGCTTGGTCCTCCCTAGTAGCAGTAGCTGGCCTTTGTAATGTTCCCGTCATGGATCTCGTTCGGAAAAACTTTGTGCCCGTTATCCTAGGGCTGATTGTTTCGACGATTATTGCTTTGATCATTTGGTAGATGGATTGATGCGATGATTTGCTAGGTAAACATAGGGACGGTTCTTTTGTTTGATAAAAACACTAGATCCGTCCCCTCTGTTTCCACAGCTACTTATCTTTTGCTGTGATTACCTCCCCTGTCCTAGCATCAATGTACCTAATGGGTGTTCTGGAATATCGATCACATGCTTGATAAACAAGAATGTACGACTCCGATTCTCCACCATAATCTTTGTTCCATGACAGTTCAAAGTCTAAATGATTGAAAAATATATCTCTTGCTTCATTTTTAGAAATTGCAGGTTCTGTAGAGATTTCGCTCAATTGTTCAATATCCATGCTTGGCCCGCTGTAGTGATCGACTAACCCAGTTTCGCGATTAACTGCGACTACTACGATTTCTAACTGAACGGGGATTCCCTTCCCATTATGAACACGAAACGAAAATACTTCTTTCTTTCTTGTATCCTCAAATTCTTCTTCACTATCTCGAACCATTAATTGCAGATACTTATCATAATCTGGAAGGATTGTTTGTAGAAAATCAATTGCTTTTACCAAACATTCCTCACGAGTAAGTTTGAGGTTGCCACTTCTTTCATTGAACCACACAAAGCTTCTGACAATTCCTGTTTTCTTTGAAATAAAGGCCTTAACCGTATCTTCTGAATGTCTCTTGAAAAAGCTATCCATGGATAAATCATGATCCTCCATCTTCCAATTCCTGTCGCGCCACACAACGCCCTTCTCTTCTCCCATATCCACTTCTCGAATCATTTCCATTCCCTCTGTAATTCCAATGATCGTTTCTAAAGATAAATCCTTTTGTGCGGCTGTATTAGGAGGGGGTTGAAGTGAAACATAATTTTCTTGCACATCTTCATCATGAACAATACTTAAGGTCGGTGACAACACATCCGCTTTGTATGTCATGAAAGATGGCTCAGGTTCATACACAAGACGAATTCCATCTTCCGCTACATGATGGAGATTTGTATACAAGTTAGTAATCGTTTGTTGGAAATCAAGTCTATTATGTACGTGTTCGATCAGTTTCTCTTTTTGAATTAGAGTGGTTGGAATTTCTGGTATTTCCAGAGCAGCCTTATAAGAAAATTTCACAATATTCCCCTCTGAATCTACATCAATCAGACTACCCGCATGCTTTAATGGTAAGTCCATAACGATTCGTTCATAGTAAAAACGATAAGCATCATTTAGTTTCTTCATCTCATAGAATGTCAAATCTTCTAAAGCATTAGGATAATGCAGCAGTAAAAATTGTTCCGCTCGTTCTTGACGCTCTTCTACACTTAAGTTGATTTCATTAGTGTGTGAATGGTTCATATCAATCGTTAAGCTAGTCAAATTTCCCTCTAAATCTAGTTTTACCGTAATGCCTTCATCGCGTTCTTCGTTTATCCATGAAAACATAGCCTCTCCATCTCCATTTTCCCCATCCGCATACTCCTCTATGATAGTCTGAAAATCAGCAGGAATTTTAACCATTGATCGGGCTCGTTTTCTTAATTCTTCTTTTAACATACTCGACACCCCTAAATGTTATCTTTTGTATAAGTACCGTTACACCAATTAGAAACAGACCTTCAACTGTCTCTCACCAGAATAAAAGATTATTAGAAATCCATTTATAGTATACTATTTTTACCAACTACTTCCGAGGTGATACGATGTGGAATATATCGAAAGAAGCGAAAGAAAAGTTTTTAACATATAATCTCCTTCCTATACCTGAATCCGACGACGAATGGGAATCCGTTTTACGAGAAGCAAATGAAGAAGGCGAAGATCTTGTTTCCCATTTAAAAGAAGAACTTGAAGAGGTAAAAGAAGAATTGATACAGGTCTTGCCAAGTCGTTTTATACCCTATGTAGAAAACGGGACATTAAATCAGCCATCGCTACCTAAAACAGTACGAGAAGATTACCTACAATGGGTACAGGAAGCGAATAAAAAATTTGAAGATCTCTTAGATGCTGCGTTTGAACGTAAAAAACAAGCTCTTCCTTTTTTATCAACTACCATTCAGGACGTCTTTGAGGAAAGTTTGCATGATTCTAGGATTGAGAGAATGGTACGAGACGGGGATACTCTTCATCTTTACGTGAATACAGATGGTGGTTTTTCATCAAAATCGCTTATTCATTTGATTTTTGAAGGTATTATTTTTGAAGAATCAGATTTGCCCCTTCATGTTGGACAGTGGTTTATTTATGATGAGTTACAAAAAACCGATGATGGATTTGCGTTCCGTGTATTATTTGAATGCCCGGAAAACCAGTGGACCATTGCGATGAAGGATTTAGATGCTCAGTATTTTTTTCGTCCAAAGGAATATACGAGATTGAGAGATGAAGACAAGCTTGAGCATACGTCTATTTCTGAATATATTGGAATGTTAAATCCAGAATATCGTTATTGGTTCATTACTCCACATGTTGAGTGTGCCATTGAATCATTGTCTGAAAACATTGTTTTAGAAAATCATCGCTCGATTGAAATAAGAAGCAATGAGTTGGTGGTTACATCAGGGTCAGAACGCTTTGTATATGATCTCAACGAATACAATCCGATTCAATTTATCTATACCGACATTTACGAAGATCCTTACGCTCAATTAAATGAACCTGTGCCTTACGAAGAACTTGAAGCAGCAGCCTTGAGTGATGATTTAGAATTCCAAGTACGTGCATGGAACACGATGTATGCAAATCCTAAAGAATTGGCAGACACGATCAATCTAGTATTATTGAAAATGGAGATTACAGAAGAAAACGAAATGATGTTATACGTATATGCTAAGCACTTTTATACACAAGAGATTTTGACAGAAGTAGTCTTAGAGAAGTACCGAACATTAATGGATTAACCATACAAAGGAGGTTCAGTTAGTATCTGGTTACTTAATCTAGGTAGCCTGGTCCTCGGATTAATTGCTGGATCCTTTCCGTTGTGAATCTCACGCGATATAGCTTCTCACATGTAACAAGGGACGGTTCCAGCATATCCTTGATGGAACCGTCCCTTGTTTCTCTGAAAATCATTATTTATAAATTTTATCGGATGACATCCATTCTAAAAATGGTTGGTATGGATAATATCTAGTTCCTCTCAACTCCACTTTTGGTGCATCAGGATATTTGCTTAACAGTTCGTCTACTTCATCTTTTTTTAATCCTAGATAATGATGTAAGTCACTTTCTTTTATTAACGTCGGATACTCAGATGAGCTTGCTTTCGGATTTTTAAAATTCTTTAGTCCATCTCCTATAAAATAGCCCAGTGCCGCTAAGCCTGCACCAATCCAAAATAAACTGATTTCCATCCTTATTCCCCCTCCATATAGCCTTTCTCTTTAGTACGAATAGAGTAGAGGAAAGTTCCATAAACATGGGGCACTTCTCCCCTTTACACTAGTTGTTCCATAACGTAATATTATGTTATACGATATATCGTGATACATAATATCGCTACACATACTATTTTACGAAGGGATGTAAACAATGGCCTATACCGGGGGACCGATGACGGAAGCCATGTATTATGTACTCCTAGCGTTAATGCGTCCTAATCATGGGTATCAGCTTATGCACGCCATTACGGAAGTTTCAAATGGCCGATTAAAGATGGGACCTGGGACACTTTATGGGGTACTTTCACGCATGCAAAAAGATGGACTTATCTCACTAGCAGAAGATGATGGAAGAAGGAAGACCTATCAAATTACACATGAAGGCGAACAGGCGCTGCGTACAGAATATAGTCGCCTAAAAGCTCTGATCAAAGATAGCAACCTATTAGAGGAAGGTGATGAGATTGAATAAGGCAGTACGCAAACTTCGTCCCAGCGATTATTGGCGAATTGGTGAGCATGAAAGCTGGTTCTCAGACATGGCTGCTAAAGGATACCATCTTAAAAAAATGGGAATTTATTTTGCCCACTTTGTTCAAGGTGAACCGAAGAAAATGAGATACAGAATCGATGTCTCCATAAAAAAGAAAATTACACTTGAACAAATAGAGATGTATGCCGAAATCGGCTGGAATTTTGTAACGAGCTATGGTCTTTTTCATGTATATTCATCACCCGCTGAACTCGATGCGCCAGAGCTTCATACCGACCCTGCCGAGCAATCCTTTACATTAAAAGAAATGTACAAAAGATTAGCGCTGAATGCTAGTTTGGTTGCGATTTCCATGATCTTAATGATTGGGATGTTGTGTGCTATCTGGTTCCTTGATGGGACACCTACCTTAGTATTAATTGAGGGCGGGGTTATTCAACAAACAATTTTAACTTTTTTCATCGGATACTTGGCCTATTCCTCGCTCCAAGCAGCCCTTTCCATTCGGGCTTTGCGAAAGAACCTTGCCGAAGGAAAAGCAATCAATCACCATGCTCCATGGAAAAAACACTACCAAATAAACTCTATTATTATGGTGCTTTTCACAACAGTTGTTGGACTGACCGCCATTATACCATTTATACAGATTGCAAAAGGTGATACGAACACATTGCCAATGGTTAGTACAGACTTACCCATTGTTAGATTACTAGATGTGGAGCAGAATCCTGCTTTAATCAGAGGAGAGTCTTTCTACATGAGTGACAAGGTAGATTGGGGCAACCGCTATACGTATGATTGGAGTCCGTTAGCACCCATTCAATACGAATCAGATGAAAATGGTGTGGTTCCAGGAGAAATGTGGGAGGACGGAAGTGGTGAGTACTCACCAGGCATTTTTACCAAGGTTTATCAACTTAGTGTTCCATCTATGACGGACCAATTAATTTCTGATTTAATCGAAAGATATAGGTTTGAAATCAGCCGTGAAGATTTCGTGGAGACTAATCATCCGGAATTGGATTCTTTATTCGTTCATGAGGATAAGGAGAGAAAAGAAGTATTTGCCTCTAAAGGAAAAGCTGTTATATATGTCCGTTATTATGGCTATGCAGATATAAACTCAGTAATTATGAACATAGTAGATAAAATTGATCTGATATCACATTAGCTGAAGCTACT
Organism: Cytobacillus spartinae; assembly: GCF_042865285.1. Taxonomy (NCBI): domain Bacteria; kingdom Bacillati; phylum Bacillota; class Bacilli; order Caryophanales; family Bacillaceae; genus Cytobacillus; species Cytobacillus spartinae. Next base: position 255,378 of record NZ_JBIACK010000003.1, read on the forward strand.
AAACTTAAAAAGAAGAATACTAACCCATTCTCATTCACAGGGATTGGGTTCTTTGTCTTTGTTATTTGCTATTAAACAAACAATCTTCCTTCCTCTTGCTGATACATAAGGATTGAGAAAAGGAATACATTTCCGCATAGAAACCAAATGAAATGGAAACCTTATGTTTGTTCATCACAAACTCGAGGTGATAATAGTGGATTGGTTTGGGCTTAGTAATCAGTCTTTCGATTTTGATATGTTTTCAAGAAATCATTTAATTATTTTGGGCATCTTTATACTTATAACCTTTTTAATTTTTCTAAACCGTAAAAAGTTAAGTGATGACAAATGGAGAAGAGCTGAGATAGGAGCTGCCTTTTCTTTAATCTTGATTGAAGTGACCAATCAGGTATGGATGTATGGAAATGGAGTATGGAAACTAGGTCGTTCCATGCCCTTAGAACTTTGTAATATTGGCCTGATTCTATCTGTCGTTTTACTCCTAACTAGAAAAAAAGTAATGTTTGAAATCCTATTTTTTATTGCAATATTGGGTGCTACCCAAGCAATCGTTACTCCTGCTTTAAAATACGATTTTCCTCACTTTCGATTTATTCACTTCTTCTATGCACATATGATGGTTGTCTGGGTACCTTTTTATTTTTCATGGGCAAAAGGGTATAGCTTAACCTTTAAATCTGTTATAAAACTAACAGTTTTTATCAATCTACTCTTACCTGCAATCTTGTTCATAAATAAGCAGGCCGACGGAAATTACTGGTTTTTACGACATAAACCTAAAAGCACAAGTTTCTTCGATCTTTTGGGTCCATACCCTTGGTATATTCTATCTTTGGAGGGTTTATTAATTGTACTTAGTTTAGTCGTATGGCTTATCTCAAGGAAATGGAATAGAAGTGTTGAAAGACGTTCTTTTACGTAGGCTTTTTTTGTAAACTTTGTTGCATTCATATGGTGCTGTTTTCCTCATTTGGTGAAGAACAATTACGTGCTAGAAAAAAACAGGGACGGTCCCAGTGTTTCTACAAACACCAAACCGTCCCATGCACTAAGACCTTTCAGAGCTTAACTCCCCCACCCTATTCATCAACTCATACTGACGAAGCTTCAACTTAAACAGGGTAAGTGGATCACTATAAATCTCAGGATTTTCTTTCATTTTGTTTAGACCAGCTTTATTTTTATGAACATGATCATGTGCTTCCGTTATGGCTAGATTTAGCATTTCATACGGAGTCGAAAAAAACTGGTTAATGTCTCGTTCTATCGACTTCTCAAATAACTCTAATTGCTGGAAAAAAGGATTGATAATAGCTTGTGCTGATTCACTGTAATCAGCACTTTCTATGAATTGTTTGTACTTACTTTGCAGCTTTTCTTTATTCTTTGCTAATTGACCTATCTGACCAAACAGCGTTCCAACACTTTTCATAAACAATTGTGAAAGGGTTGAACGCATGAGGATATTTGTTTTTTCAAGATGTACAAGTCCATTTGTCATTCGACTTGCATCTCTTCTCCAGTCATCAAGAACCTTAAAGTCACAATTTAGGATAAGCTTCTCTCCACCATATTGCTTATGAATGCTTTCACTCACTTCAACTAAGAAGGTTTGACAAGCTCTTAAATCATCCTGACTATCCCTTATCCAACCTTGGATCGAATTTTGAAAATCCTGTGTGGCTGTGTCTTCCAAATAATCAGCTATTCGCTTATTCATCTCTTCATTGATTTCAATATGAAGCTTTCCAAAATCACTGTCTTCCTTGACCATATCAGAACAACTTTGCAGCAATTCTGGTATTTTCACCATTAAAGACTGTCTGAATTCAATTTTTAGATTACGAAATGATTTTTGAATGGCTCGAACCTTTTCAACTTCCAGATCACTCAACTGATGGTGAACTCCGTTAAGTTTGGAGGAAAGCTCCTCATTCCACTGAATTTTATTAATAAATGCATTTTCCTTTTGCACTCGTTGTTTAATCAGAGTCTCAATCATCTGCTTAATCATGGACAGAACTTCAGAGGTGGGCAGCTCTTCAGGGTTAGGCCTATGAGATTCATAATGTCCATCACCTACTAATAAGCCTTCTTTCTTCGACCAATTCTTAATAAATGCATAGAATCTCCATCCGTCCTCCATCCCATAGGGGTATTGGCTAGACATATGGTGTGAGTTCGCAGCCATCTCTACCATAGAAGCATCCAAACAATCCGGATAAAACTCACTCCAAGCTAGAGCTGCTGATGAGGATACGATTATATTTGAACCAGATGAAATTCTCATCCAGTTCGTTAGATAAAACTTCATTAGTTCCGAAATATCTCTGATTAAAAACTTTCCGCTTATTAATTCAAAGTACGATTCTTCATATAAATTAGGAAGCTTATTCCATCTATATGGGCCCTCTAAGTCTACATCCGTAAGAAAACGGTTAATCTCATTTAGCCATGGAAAATACGAATTTGTTTGTTTATAGCTATTCCACAATAATGCAGCAAGGTTTTCAAATTCCAGTTGATCGAGATCATACAAAGTTTGTAAAGCTTCAATAAAGTGCTCTGGTTTAATTTTTACCGTATATCCCTGTTCAACATATTGTTTTAAAACCTTGAACCACGAAAGCCTTTCTGTTCTTACTGCCTCACGATTAGCAAGTTCTATCGCACTGCTCCAATCCTTATATTCCTCAAAGAAGGTTCGAGCTATCTCTGTCACATTTCGGTAATCTGGATTTAGGTTCACTGCACTTTTGATATAGTGGTTCGCTTCTTCAAGTTTTCCGAGTCTTTTCTTTAGTGAAAATAGCTGCAGCAAGACTTCCATTTTCAAACTAACCGAATCGGTTTTTACTGATTTGTAGTAATCTTCTGCAATTGCGAGCAAATCCATCTCATAATGGGCATCTGCAATATTTTTTAATGCCCAAGCTTTTAAATCATCATCTATATGTTCCCACTTAAAAATGGCTGCTTCATAATCCTTATAAAGGAAGTAAACCTCCCCCTGACAAAAGCGAATGGAGGAAAAATCCGGAATCTCCTTTTTCTTCTCATCCATATACATTTCACTCAATATCTGAATAGGGTGACCCTCTTTCCCTTCTAACAGGTGTTCATAATAGGATTTCGTTAGTAGTTCCTTCTCAGATGTCATCTCGTTCCCTCCCAATTCCTGAATCAGAAGTAAGCTTAAATACTAGTTAAAATCTTATCTACGAAACGATTTATTTCACTATAGATAGAAAAATCTATTCCAATTCATTATTCACTATAGTAATCGAGGGAACTTTGGTTTTTGTGGGGGTATCTTATTTGTAAGGTGTCTTTGATTATGCAAAAGCTTGGCAAATCTCACTTTTAACATGTTCTTGCTATAATAACCAAACGTAAATCGCCAGTGCAATGAGAGACAGTCCTATGACCACAACATATATTAAGGTTAAATTTGTTGTATTCCTCTTTGTTGAGCTTCTATAGTCTTTGTCGGGTGTCCTAGTTATCATTAAAGTCCAAACTCCAGAGATAACTAGAATTAATAAAACTAATCCAATTAAAATCTCCATATTCCACCTCTTCCATTTCTATTACATCTAATCTACCATAACTCACTAGAAAAAATCTTGAACCCCTTTCATTCATCATCCCTTAAATGTGGTTCTTCGGGCTAAGAGAATACAATCTACTAAACTAATTAATTATTATTTAGGTCACTCACTTTCCCCTTTAACCTTAACAGTAACAACAGTCCCTATAATAAATTTATTGATAAAATGAAACAGGTATCCTTCTATAAACTCCAACAAAAAGAACTAATCTCCATTCATGAAGACTAGCCCCTAATTAAGCGGTAATTTTCCCGTTAGATAAACCCATCAGTTCGAGTACATACAATTAGAAAAGTTTAGGATTTTTACCCGAAGCAGCCTCTAACCCTAAAATCTTGAGCCCAGTCGTTGAGGCCGTACCTTTTCGAACAAATATTGTGCTCCATATAATAAATATGCTTTGTAATGGATGTAGAAAAAGAATTGAAAGTAATTTAATCGATTTAACCGAATGATTTTAATTTTCTTAAGAAAAGGCATAAAAACAAACGTAAAGAGTGCATTAGCAGTGGCATTAAGTAGGACAAACTTTTTAAAGTTTCCATACGATGCCTTTAGAATCCAGATAGAAAGGGGAACATAAGGACCAATATCAAAAGGAAGTTCATCCCTTATAAATGATTTTGGCTTATCATAAAATTTCCACCACTTGTTTCTGTGCCCATAAATGTGACTTACAAATTCAACAATTCCAATTATAACACTCGCTGGAATATACCGTTTGATATTACGTTTATCTAGAAATAGTAACGATAACCATGGGATGATTATGATGGTAAGATTAAATAATATGTGCCGCCTCGATATCATATAAATTCACCTCAAATTGAATTGTTCCTTTCTTATTTAAAGTGTCCAGATATACACAAAAAATCCACTATATTTACGCAACAACCAACTATTAAATAAATTCATGGGCATCTAACCTTAGTGCTTTCAATTAGAGAGTTCATATAGACTAGATGACCCAAAATTTAATAAAGGTAATTAAACCAACATGTAGAATTTATATAATAAAATAATGTAGCGAACTACGCTTAATAATTTGGGGCTATTTAAGAAGGAGTTCACTTTGTAGACTCTTAGCTAACTTATTCATAAAGGTAGGGAAAATATGGAATTAAATGCAGCTGAAATTTTAGATCGAATTACGGATGGGTTTTTCTCATTGGATAATGAATGGAATTTTACATATGTGAATAAAGAGGCTACACAACTATTATTTCGTGATCGTGAAGACTTAATTAATAAAAATATTTGGACTGAGTTTCCTGGAGCGGTCGACTTGCTATTTTATAAGATGTATCATAAAGCTGCTAAAGAACAGATTGCTGTATCATTTGAAGCGTATTTTCCACCTCTGCTAGCATGGTTTGATGTAAGGGCTTATCCATCACAAAATGGATTATCTGTATTTTTCAAAGATATAACCGCAAAGAAACAAAAGGTATTAGAAAATGAACAGCATTATAAATCTTTGTTTGAACAACACCCTGATGCTGTTTTTTCCTTCGATTTAGAGGGAAACTATTTAAGTGTTAACGCTGGTATGGAAGAATTACTTGGATATACATCTGATGAATACATGAGTTTGTCTTACGCCCCATTAGTAGCCGAAGAGTTTTTAGAGCATACAAATGAGTACTTTAATAGAGCAGCAAATGGGATAACACAAAATTACGAAACGATTGCTATACATAAAGAAGGTCACAGTGTGCCTGTTAGTGTGACAAACATTCCAATCATCGTTGATAACGAGATTGTTGGAGTATATGGAATTGCAAAGGATTTAACTTCGCAAAAGCAGGCTGAAGATATACTCTTGCGGCAAGAAAAGCTATCGGTCGTGGGAGAATTATCAGCATCCATTGCTCATGAAATTAGAAATCCCTTAACCTCTCTTAAAGGATTTTTGCAACTTTTGAAAGGATCTTTTGAAGTAATACCTAGTTATTACGATATTATGACTGATGAAATTTCAAGAATTGAAAGTATTACAAGCGAACTGTTACTACATGCTAAACCCCAGGCTCATAACTTTCATCAAGAGAACATTCAAGAGCTAACGAACCACGTAGTTACCCTACTTAGCTCTCAAGCACTTATTAATAACACTTTAATAACAGTAAACTCTACTAAAATCCCCCCTATTAATTGCATCGGGAATCAGATCAAACAAGTATTAATTAATTTATTGAAAAATGCAATTGAGGCAATGCCAAACGGTGGAGATATAAAAGTTGATTTAGCTGTGACCTCTAACAAGGAGATTTGTATTCATATAGCTGATGAAGGTTACGGAATTCCAAAGGAATTTCTAAATAAGATAGGTCTTCCTTTTTATACAACTAAAGAAAAAGGGACTGGTCTTGGAATGATGACTACCACTAAGATCATAGAAAGTCATGGAGGAAGAATGAATATTTCAAGTGAAGTTGGAAAAGGAACTCAAATCAATGTCTATCTTCCTATTGAACCTATATTGTCTTAATATTCAATGGCCCAATCCCTATAAAAGGAACTGGGCCTGAAAAATCATCAAAAAGCATTTTTTTACAAATATATCTCTATTTTATTTGTATCTCTCAATTCTTCAATCAGTTTTTCCACTTCTACTTGTTGCTTTTGTGCTACTACCTCTTGCTCAAGTTGGGCTCTTATCTCCTCTAATTCTTGAACTTCTTGTTCTTGGCTCTTAGCCATTTCTTTCACCATTTCATACCTCGCTTGTACCTCTTCTTCTGAGGCCGTCTGCGTTCCTATATTTGACTCCACATATTGGGAGACTAAAAGGTCCTGTTTAATATCTCCTTTTAGAGATGATTCTGTTAAGTTATTAGCTTCTAAAGCCTCTTTATATTGCGACTCGTCAGAAAATTGTCCTTTTAATTGATTTAATTGGGCATCAACAGCTTCTTCCTCTACTTCAATCCCTGCGTTCTGGGCTTGTTGAGTAAAAAGCTCTGTGTTAATTAATTGATCCATTACATTCTTTTCTAATTCATCTAACATCTCATCATTAAAAGATGATTCGTCCATACCTTGCTGAACATAATTCTTCTTGGTTTGATCTACGGCTAAGTTATATTCAGATAAATATATTTCCTTTCCGTTTACAGAAGCCACCACTTCTTCATCAGAGCCTGCCCCCTCATCTGATGGATTGTTACTGCAAGCTGCTAACACAAGTAAACAACTTGCTACTAGTAAAAAGCCTGTAAAAATTCGTTTGAACATCTATTCCCTCTCCTCTCATTAGGCTTGGCCCCCATACTAACATAGACCACACTTACCATTCAAATGTTGTAAACCATTTGTCATTACATTGTTAGATTTCTGTAAAGCTCGTTAATGCAGTTACCTATACGTCCTACGCCCGACTTGAATAGTCTGTTTATGACTACAAACAATCGGGAGTGAATAGACAATTTTCAAAATAAAAAAATGGCTATTAATTGTTCTAGGGGTATTCATCCTTACCATTGGTAGCGCTTGTTCGTGGAACTCCTCTGAGGAAACATCTACACCTATTGAAGAGCAAAACGGTGTGGAACAAAATGCTGATGAAGCGGGAGACAGTGAGGACGAAAATACTGATGATGCAGGAGACAGCGTGGATGAAAACACTGTTGATTCCGGAAGTAGCGAGGATGAGAACGCTGATGAAGCTGTACACAACGAGGACAACCCCGAATATGTTTGGGGGTTAGATACTGCTAGTATAGTAGACGAGCTTTTTTTTGGGTGTGTGGAGCAAAATTACGGTGAGCCTGCTGCATTCGGTAGATACCTTGAAACAAAGGAGGGTGTGTCGTATGGAATCACCGCAGAAGAAGTCTCTTTTTTCAAGGAAAGAGATATTAAGATTATCCCCATCTATAATCACTTTACAGATGCTACCGGCTATGAGAAAGGTGTTAGTGAAGCGGAAACAGCCATTCAATATGCACAAGAAAATGAGGTGCCGGAAGGAATCTACATTTTCGCCGATATTGAACCCACTTATCCAGTAGACTCTAGCTTTCTATTAGGCTGGTATGAAACAATAATGGATTCTCCTTATCTAGTTGGTTTCTATGGGATTTTTAGTGAAGGGGAACCGTTAACAATTGCTTACGAAGATCTCTTAACAAATATTAAGGATTCTTCGGAAATTGCCATCTGGCATAGCTCAGAGCCATATGTTGGAATAACAACTAAAGAAAACGCCCCATCCTTTCGTCCAGAGGTTCCTGATTTTGTGAATGTAACCATTTGGCAATACGGAATTGATGGAGATACTTGTAATATTGACACGAATCTTCTTCGCTCTGATATTCTAGATAAACTGTGGTAAAAAAGAGAGTACCCACTCATGATCTGGGTACTCCTCTTCTCTTTAGACAAGTTCATTTATTTTGTGCTTATCTTTACGATGAACCAATAATTTTAATACTGTTGGATTGGGCTGATGGTGACTATTTATCCTTAAATCAGTAGTGGCTACACTTCTATTCTGGATTTCAGATTTTAATTTACAGCGAATCCCTTCTGATTTAAGCTGTTCGTATTTTTCTCTAATGTTCTCTTCTGAGTGTAAATCGGAACCCGTCATAACTGTTTTCCAGATTACTGTCGAATAAACTTTCCAAATTACCAAAAGGATTACGATTATTGCTATAGTAGTGAATACTGTCACTTTAATCCCTCCTTCAAGGTATTTCTGTTTATATACCCTACTTACTAAGTTATAAACGTAAGCTCCTCCGTGTGAAGTTTGATTTCTTGTTTGAAAAGTACTGTAATAAATTTGCTTGCAGCTTGAAGGATCAGGATCCCACTCTTTGCTAGCCGATATACCAGTTCCCTTGAATGAAAAATTTACTTTCTATTAGGTCTGTGGACAATGTAAGGTAGACATACTAATTACTATAATTATGAAAAATAAGGAGGTACACATGGGGAGATTAGTACATTTTGAAATTCACGTAGATGACATGGAACGTGCGAAAAAGTTCTATGGGGAAGTATTTGGATGGTCATTTCAAGATTGGAGCGAATATGCTGGAATGCCTTATTTTGGAGCAGTAACCGGCGGAGAAGAACAGCCGGGAATTAACGGGGCTTTAATGCAACGACAAGGTCCTGCACCAGCACCGAATCAGCCTTTAAATGGCTTTTCATGTACAATGGGAGTAGAAGATTATGATAGTATTGAAGCAAAAATTCTTGATAATGGCGGTATGGTAGCACTGCCAAAGTACGCTTTACCTGGTATGGCGTGGCAGGGATACTTTAAGGATACAGAAGGTAATATCTTTGGCATTCATCAACCAGATGTAAATGCAAAATAGAACGCATTATTAATAGAGAAAAGGCATGTTTAATATGCCTTTTCTCTTTTTACTTCTGTGGCCCTTTATCGGTGTTGATCAATTAAAATGGGATTCCCATCAGGATCTTCTATTGTAATAAATGCTGGTCCTTCTGTTGATTCATCAGCTTCTTTGATTAATTTAACTCCCTTTTTCTTTAACTCCTGTTGCAGTTTTCGGACATCTGTAAAATCTTCTAGATTTTCAGCATTTTGATTCCATCCTGGGTTAAACGTCAGTAAATTTTTCTCAAACATTCCTTGAAAAAGCCCAATTACCGTATGTTCATTTTTCATAATAAGCCAATTTTGATTGATATCCCCGCCTAACGTTTTAAATCCTAAGTTCTCGTAGAATTCTTTTGATCGATGAATGTCTTTAACATTTAGACTAATAGAAAATGCTCCTAGTTTCATAGAGTCTCCTCCTTTAAGGTATATAACTTAGAAATTCTATTAATGATTAGTTTTCCTCATCTAAAATGGACTAGTACTGATCCATTTTTGCCGGAAGTTTATGGTAGAGGTAACCTGTCCCTCATACCTTTTTTCCAGCTTCAACTAATCTCCCAATAACAACACACACGATTCTTACCTTGCTCTTTGGCATACCTTTCTGCAAGATCAGCTTTGTCTATGAGCTCCTGCATCGTGGTAGGAGAATCCTTATCAACACTCGATACACCTACACTTGCTGTTATCTGGTACGTATCGTTCACATATATTTTCCGTATTTCATTTAGAATGCGGTGGGCTACCCCCATGGCCATCTCGGAATAGGTGTTAGGTAGAATCACAATTAATTCCTCCCCACCATAACGGCCAACAATATCGCCACTGCGTACAGAATGCTGGATGGCTTTAGCCACCTTCTCCAAAATACGATCCCCTTCTGCATGACCGAACTGGTTATTGACGTATCTAAAATTATCAATATCTAACATAATAAAAGAGAGGTCGTTTTGGTAATCAGTTGTTTTATGAAACTCTTCTTGCAACCTTTTAATGAAAAAGTTTCGGTTATATAGGTTCGTCAAATCATCCACATGGACTAACTCGTTAAAGATGACATTTTCAATCTTTGGAGAGGTAAATTGCAAAAATTGTTCTAGATAATAGAAGCTTTCACCAGAAAGAATTTTTTGATTCTTTATCAGAACAATGGCTACAACCTCCTTCTCATTGGAGAAAATCGGAAAACCATTAAAATACGAGTTGCCGAACTGTAAATGACTTACTCTCTTTTCTTTAATCACCTTCGTTAAGGTTGCGTCCACTTTTTCATCAGTCACCTCTTCACTTTGCAGCTTATCACTGACAAATAAAGTCTTCGTCCTTTTTCTATCGATAATAAAATGAAAGTAAACTTCATCGAACGTCATATTTTCATGTAAAACCTTCGTTATATTTTTACAGACATCCTCTAGGTGATTAGCAGAATGAACCAATCGAATGCTGTCAAACATGATTTCATTGTTGGTTAGAAGATTCATTAATTCTAGCTGCTTATTTGATGAGATTTCTAACAATAGTTGATCAATTGCTTTTATATTTCGTTCCATTTCTGTTTGTCTCAAAAGATTTGTGACCCTAGTAAAATAACTCTTTGCCCTAATAAAATATAGCCTGGCTTGGATATAAGACTTAGTTTCCAAGTAAAACAATCCCTTATAATAATAGACATAGCTCAGATAACCAAAGTAACCTTTGTTATAAACCAACTTCTCAAAGGAATACACATACTTTGCGAAGGCTTCTTCCTGGCCTGTTTTGATTAATGAGTCTAATAGAATCATTAAAAATTCTATCTTTAATTCTACAGTTAGGTTTTCTTTTTCGAGGCATTTAGTTGCAATTGAAATGGTTTGATCATACTGCTTAAGTAAAGAATCATATTGGCATTGAAGTAATAATTGATTAACTTGATCCTTATGTTTTTCGCACATTTTTTTGACAAAGGGCCAAAGCCTCTTTGCTTTCTTTTCTTCATTTTGTCTTAAGTAGATTTTAAATTGAAAAACTAGTGCATCCACTCTAGCAATCGTCAGGTTTGTACTCCTCAGATTAGGTTTTAATTCATGAATCAGCTTTAACGCTCGAGGATAATCCTCAATGAGATAGTAAAGCTTTACCAAATTCATTTCATTGAAGTTTGAATTGATGGATTTTCCTAGCGCTTTTGATTGATCGGCCAACTCTAGGGCATGGCTGGTGTCCCCCAAATACTGATAGAACATAAATAGATTTGAATTGGTTGCCATCTCATGTTGTTTATTTCCTAACTTTAATGCTAGATCCCTAGACTTTAGCATGTACTCCTTAGCTTTAATAACGTTCTCTTCCAATAATCCAATTCCCATTAGGTTATAGATGTTCATTAACATAGATGGTTGGTGGCTCTGCTCCGCCAAAGATTCTGCTTCATAGATGAATGGGGCCCTTTCTTCCCAGGTACTACCGTTCAGCAACTGTAGAATATGCAGATTGTATATCCAGCGTATATAGTCTTCTATTTTCAACTTTTCTCTAAGCATCATACTGTTCGCTTTATGATACCGGACCATCTCATGAATAAGCGATGTATCTCGGCCAGTATAAGAGTAAAAATATCCTAAAATCACTTGGAGTTGTAACTTCTCAAATGTAGAGACTGACGGAGAATGGAGACGTTTTAAGTAAGAATTCTCATATTGCTTCAAAAGTGATAAATCACGAAGATCAATACTGATATATCCTACTCTTATAAAGGCATATATAGAATGATGCTGCATGTATTGCTTATTAAAAAGGGTTAACGCATGTTTTAGATTACCGCTTTTTTCTAAAACATTCCCAAACATGAGCTGTACACTCAAAGGTGGCTCTCTGTCCACATAGTTTTTATAAAGTACAAAAGCCTCTTCTATGCTTTCTTTAGCATCGGAAAAAAAACCTTCCCTATAAGCTTTCCTAGCTTTTAGTAGACGAGAGGCTAATGCATCCCTGCCCTGACCGGCTTCTTCACAATGCGAAGCCTTAGCAACCTTGATATTCCCTTTTTCATTTACGTCATGCATGTGACGAATCTCCTTACATATCTTTTCATTCATGAATTGAACTAGGATTTTTAATATATGTATTCCACAAAGAAACTTGTTTTTCCTTCTTCTGGAACAAGGGGACAGCTTCACTATCTTAGCTTTACTGAGGCACGGTAACTCACCTTCTTCTCTCCCTTTTTTATCCGAAATTTTGTCGCTTGTGTGACAATTAAAATATTTAGTTGACAATCTATTATAAAATGATGATAATGATAATTATTATCACTGATAACAATTTTCAATCACATCAACGTATTAAGGAAGGGATTTAAAATGAAGGCTAAACAAAAGATCTTATTCATCACTACATTACTTATGACCATGCTTATGGTTGCTCTAGTTGGTTGTTCAAGTCAGGAAACAAGTACAGAATCCGAATCAGCTTCAACCGAAGAGTCTAAAACAGAAACAGCTACTTCTGAAGAAGAATCAAAAACTGAATATCCAATTACAATCAAGCATGCATTGGGTGAAACGGTAATTGAAGAAAAGCCTGAACGTGTTGTTTCGATTTCGTGGGCAAATCATGATGTTGTTCTTGCTCTTGGTGTAGTTCCTGTTGGTTTCTCAGCTGCAAACTATGGAGTTCAAGATGATAGCGGAATGTTACCTTGGACTGCAGAAAAACTAAAAGAACTTGGGGAAGAGAACCCTACTATCTTCCAAGATACGGACGGTCTAGATTTTGAAGCAATTTCAGATGCTAATCCAGATGTTATTCTTGCAGCATACTCCGGTATTACTCCAGAAGAATATGAAACATTAAGTCAAATCGCCCCAGTTGTTGCTTATCAAACTAGTCCTTGGGTAGCTTCATGGCGTGAACAAGTGACATACAATTCAATGGGGATGGGAATGGAAGAAGAAGGCAAACAACTTATTGCTGATACAGAGAAATTAATTCAAGATAAAGCAAATGAACACCCTGAACTCAAAGGAAAAAAAGCTGCATTCGTAAGTCTTAACGCTGCTGATTTATCGAAGTTCTATATCTACTCACCAACAGATCCACGTGGTGCGTTCCTTGCTGAGTTAGGAATGGAATACCCTGAAAGTATTACAAGTCAAGTTCCTGAGGGTAGTTTCTATATTGAAGTAAGTGCTGAAAATGCAGATATGCTTAATGATGCTGATATTTTCGTATCATATGGGAACGATGATACTCTTGCCGCTCTACAAGCTGATCCTATCCTTGGAAAAATCCCTGCAGTAGAGAGAGGTTCTGTTGTTATCATTGGAGATAACACTCCACTTGCAGCGGCTGGAAATCCAAACCCACTTGCGATTCAATACTCAATTGACGAGTATTTAACTTTACTTTCAGAAGCTGTAAGCAAGTTGAAATAATGGCTAACATATCCGTTTCAGAAAATAAGCAGTTTCTTATTCCGAAAAACCTCATAAAAGTATTGATTCTTTCTATGATTTTACTCGGTATAAGCGTATTGGCTTCTCTTGCTTTTGGGTCTCGTACGGTGGGATGGACAGAACTAATGAATGGTTTATTCCATCCTGATGTACAATCACACGGAGCAAGTGTGGTTCGCCATAGGATTGCTAGAACTGTATTTTGTATCATGTGTGGGGCTGCATTAGGAGTCTCCGGGGCTCTTATGCAATCGGTTACCCGCAACCCTATTGCAGATCCCAGCATATTAGGAGTTAACACAGGGGCAGCACTATTCGTCGTTTGTGGAATATCCTTTTTCAATATGGGTACGGCTAGTCAATACATTTGGTTTGCATTAGCAGGAGCAATTTTAACTGCCATTTTTGTATTCGGAATTGGTTCGATGGGGAGTGGCGGTGCCACGCCCCTCAAACTCGTTTTAGCGGGTGCTGCTACAAGTGCTGCCCTTTCGTCTCTTGTAATGGCCATTATGATCCCCCGCACAAACGTGATGGATCAATTTAGATTTTGGCAGGTTGGTAGTGTTGGGGCAGGAAACTGGAACTCTATCACGATCTTTATTCCTTTTCTAATTATAGGGATATTAATCGCGTTACTCACAGCTCCTGCACTGAATGCATTGGCATTGGGTGATGAAGCTGCTACTGGTTTAGGTGTACGAACTGGCACACTTAGACTTATTGCTGCTTTTGGTGGCGTTCTATTGTGTGGTGTAGCAACAGCATTAGCAGGTCCTATTGGCTTTATCGGTTTACTAGCTACCCACGTGATGCGACTTCTAATTGGACCTGATTTGCGATATATTATTCCGATGTCAGCTCTTTCAGGTGCGGTTATTTTAACGATATCGGATGTGTGTGGCAGGCTAATCGGTTCACCTGGTGAGCTTGAAGTCGGGGTAGTGACTGCATTTATCGGGGCTCCTATCTTAATCTTAATAACTATGAAAGCGAAAATGCGTGCGTTATGATGAATGAATCCGTGAATCTTATTATGGTAGGTAGAACCAAGAGACGTCGTCGTTTTATACTCGTGACTTCCATCCTTGCAATGATTGCTTTCGCACTTTGCTGCACAATGCTTATGCTCGGAAACACGATTTATCCCGTTCAGGATGTAATACGTGTTCTACTTGGTGAGGACGTGAAAGGTGCAACATTTGCAGTCGGTACGATTCGTTTTCCGAGAATGATTGCAGGTATTTTTGCTGGATTTGCGTTTGGAGTTTCTGGATATGTCTTTCAGACCATGTTACGAAATCCTTTGGCAAACCCAAATGTGATTGGAATAACAGCTGGTTCAAGTGCAGCCGCTGTTTTTTGTATCATTGTTCTTCAAGCAAGTAATACGGTTGTATCGATCGCTTCTGTGATCGGTGGACTCGCTACAGTGATAATTATTTTCTTATTATCGAGAGGAACTTCTTTTTCAATTGGTAGATTAATATTAGTAGGAATCGGAATTCAAGCGATGTTAAACGCTATTATTTCCTATTTGCTACTTATCGGTCAGCAACACGATATTCCTACTGCAATGAGATGGTTAAGTGGTAGTCTAAATGGAGCTAAGATGGAAAACCTTTACCCTCTTATGATTACCGTTCTAATTTTTGCCCCAATTATAATCGGACTTGGGAGACGATTAGATATGTTAGAACTTGGGGAGCAAGCAGCTACTTCACTGGGAATCCATACAGATAAGACCAGACTTGTCCTTATTATCAGTTCTGTTCTTATCATTGCCTTAGCTACCGCTACAACAGGACCCATTGCCTTTGTCGCATTCCTTTCTGGACCCATCGCAAAAAGATTAGTTGGTGTTGGGTTTTCAGGCGTTATTCCAGCAGGACTTGTTGGCATCATTTTAGTTTTAGCATCCGATCTTATTGGGCAATTTGCATTCACTGCTAGATACCCTGTTGGTGTTATAACAGGTATTCTTGGGGCACCATACTTGATCTACTTGCTAATCCGAATGAATCGAAAGGGAGATTTATAATGAAACCGACACATACTTTTCAATCTGAAGGAATCACTGCTGGATACGATAATAACACCATTTTACACGATGTAAGCATTTCAATTCCTAGCAATAAAATCAGCATTATCATTGGATCCAATGGGTGTGGAAAATCGACATTACTTAAAACGATGGCTAGGCTGATTAAACCTACATCTGGGCAAGTTACGTTGGACGGAAAACCGATTCAAAAAATACCTCCGAAGCAGCTAGCCCGTGTGTTAGGGCTTTTGCCGCAATCCCCTATTGTTCCTGAGGGAATAACCGTAGCAGATTTGGTTGGAAGAGGAAGGTATCCACATCAATCGTTTCTAAAAGGCTGGTCAAAAAAAGATTATGAAGCGGTTGCTGAGGCAATGGAGATTATGAAGATTACTGAATTTGCGGATCGACATATTGATGAACTTTCAGGCGGTCAAAGACAGCGTGTGTGGATTGCAATGGCTCTAGCACAACAAACAGACATCCTGTTTCTTGATGAACCGACCACCTATTTAGATATTACCTATCAAGTTGAAATCCTTGACCTACTGACAGACCTAAACCAAAAACTCGGAACAACAATAGTCATGGTCCTTCATGATATTAACTTGTCTGCCCGTTATGCTGACCATATATTTGCTCTTCATAGAGGAAAGCTAGTTGCAGAGGGTGAGCCATCAGAGGTGATATCAAGCTCATTGATTGAGGACATTTTCGGTCTTCACTGCACGGTCATCGAAGACCCCGTTTCGGGCTCCCCTTCTGTCATACCGATTGGACGATATCATAATAAGGTGAGGCAAAAAAGTAAACAATGGGTTTAAAAAAGTAAGTACCTTTACCGGGGTAAAAGTGCCTGTCACTCCTCGAATACTGTCGGTGACTTTGACAAAAGTTGAGGAGTGACAAGTACTTATCATAAACCTAAACTCTACCTTTTAGTAGAATATAAACTTAATTGATCGGTTCTTCTGTTTCTCTAGTAATCATCCATTTATCGTTAATCAATCTCCAATTTTCAATGGTGAATAACCGTGCTAATACTTGCTCCTCTTTTACAATCAATTGCTCATAAAACACTACGGCACTTTCGTTATTTCTTAATCGAATGACTCTATTTTCAAACCTCTTACTTGCACCTAAAAAATGTTTAACTGATTGCTCCATACCACTTACAGCTTCCTGTTTGGTGAAAAAAATTGGTTTTCCACTTCCACTATTAAAGAAAGCTACATAGTAATCCTCTGTCATTCTTTCTACTGAGGATGTGTCCCCTGAACTCATTGCCTGGTTCCAATCGAGGATAAACTCGTCATGCATTTTGGTAAATTCATTTAAGCGGTTTTTTAATTCAAGCATTGTAGGCCCTCACTTTGAATCTAATTTGTTAGTCTGTTGTTCGCCACAACTATTCGTTTTTCCTTCAAGCTAAACTACGTCGTTAAAATAAGAGGCGACTGCCCTAACTAGACTTTATGTACATTGACCTTCACATGATTATCCTTATACGCCTTAAAATTACATATCTCTGTCATGTTAAACTATAAATTTTCAAGTATACGAACTTATGTAAAATAACTTAGCAATCTTTCAAAGGACCTGATCTCATCATACGGTTTAATCCCGGTATCATTTTTGATCCTATGAGGGTTGAGCCATATGCCCTTTATATTTGCATTTTGACAACCACGAATATCCTTTTCGATGTCATCTCCAACGAATAGTGCAGCTTCCGGTTGCACATTAAGCTTATTTAATGCAAATTCAAATATGCGTTTGTCGGGTTTACTAAACCCCACTTCTTCAGAAATAAGGATAGTTTCAAAACAACTATGTAAATTAGTGTTGATGATCTTTGCTTTTTGCCTCTGAGTTGAGCCGTTTGTTATAATGGCCACTTTAACATACCTCTTTATCGTATTTACAATATTTATAGTATCTTGGTTTATGGAAAAGCATTGAGGAAAATGATGATTCCAAAAATCTTGAATGGAACTTTGTGCTAATCTATACTTTGGTGGGAATTCATCAAAAAAAGACTCCAAAACTCTTACTTTTTCATTATTTCCATAGTCTCTTTTATCATAATCTTTGAATTTTTGTAGCATTTTCTTTTCTGTTGAATGTTTAACAACCCCATAACACTTTTCTAAAATTAGCAAGAACATGTTCTCTACTGCCTTTTCCCTATTAAGCAAGGTATCATCTAGATCAAATAGCATTGCCTCATAACCTCTCAAATTCCATCACGGCCTTTCTGGTAAAAGTGCCTGTCACTTCTCGATTTAAGGATAGTGGTGTGTTTCTTCTTGTATACAAATATGCATAATACGAGTAGCAATTGGCACGTTATCTTAGGACAAACGATATAACTAAGTCATACTAAAAATAGGGTAGCGAGGAACCACAGCATAGTATTTCCCTCAATATAAAATCCATCTTTTAACTATACTGCAAATAACTGCTGTGTTTGTAGTATAAATAGGACCCATATTGCCTCCACGTCAAATCCTAATCCTGGTATACATGTGCACAAATATAGAAGGTGCATTCTATTACTCTTTTGAAGGCGATACCGTAGATAAGAAATCGATACTTTAAGTGAAATACTTCACAATAATATATGATGATAAAGATAAGCTAATTATCAGTTAAATAGGCTTCAACACTTACATATTTCCAAATTACTCATAAATTGTACTAATTATACTAAAAGGAGTGAATATTTTGGGCATAAGAATGTGCTCAGAGTTTGAAAGACTCTTGAGAGCTATGATTAACAAAAGAATTCAGTTAATAATCCCTGCAAGTCCCCCTGCTGCACGAAGACCAAATATTACCGGAAAATTAATAGAAGTAACTGAAGAGATTGTAAGAATGGAATTATCATCAGGGCATGATAATTCCCAAGAATCAAAGATTGGTGTATATCGAATAAAAGATATTATTGGATTTGTGCCAGCTAGTGACCAAGGGTGTGGTGAAGAAGACCCTTTAACTGAACCCCTTAGTAATCTTATTGGAAGGCAATTAGAGGTTTATACAACTTCCCAATTGGAAGCAGTTTCAGGGGTATTAGTAGAAGTACAAGAAGACTTCATCAGATTAGAAGTAGACAATACTCAAGGTGGAAAGGATATCGTCACTATAAGAACTAGCGACATCACTAGATATGTTGATCGTGGTAGACCTGATCCTGGTACTGATCCTGGACAGGTTATTCTTTCTGTTACTGTGCAATGGCCTGATGGTGCCGAGCATCCTGATGAAGTCAATGTCTCCCTAATAAGAGAAGATGTTGTAACAGTCGTCCGTACAATTGATAATGTGGCAACCTTTCAAACAGACCCGAGTGGAGATGTTGTTATTAAAGGAGAAGATGTCCCCGGCTTTATTACCCCAGCTAAACAAATTCGCTTAAAAGGTAGCCAAAGCTATGTGACAGAAACCTTAGAATATGTAGCAAGTGATATACCTGTTGCAGGCATTAGAATAGATAATATTGAACCATTTCGATTATTTGAGGGTGAACAAGGAGAACTAACTGCAACGGTACTTCCTGAGAATGCAAATAACCAATCTGTTTCTTGGAATAGCAACACACCATCTGTTGCTACTGTTAACGATCAAGGAATAGTAAATGCAATTTCTGAAGGAGAAGCTCTTATTTCAGTAACTACAGATGAAGGGGGATTTTCTGATTCAATTATAGTAAGAGTTGTCAGTATAGAACAAGTAATTAACCCCCAACCAATTACTGCTATTAGTGGTGAACTAGTTGTACTTCCTGAAACTGTTTCTGTAGTTTTAAGTGATAATATGACAAAGAGTGTACCAGTAACGTGGGAAACAGAAACTGGCCAACCGGTGGGAAATACATTTGAAATACCCTCAGATCCTGGTACTTCTTACACACTAATTGGAAATGTAGAAAATACCGTCCTAACTGCTGAGTTACTAATTGCAGTAGATTCTAGTCAAGATGCTGTTCCAGTTACAGGAGTACATGTAGAACCACAAACTTCGTCTTTGTATGTGGGTGGAGAATTACAGTTAACTGCAACTGTTACCCCAGAGAATGCTACAACACAAACTTTGACTTGGCGTTCTTCCGATAACAATGTTGCAACCGTCTCGGAAGATGGATTAGTTAAAGCAATTTCACCTGGTTTTGCAGTTATAACTATTGAAACAGTTGAAGGTGGGTTTCAAGCTTATTCACAATTAACAGTTACTGCCGTACCAGAAATTGAATTAATCTATCCAACCCAAGAAGTTTACACAAGTCCAGAAGAAGTAATGATAAACGTTGAGAATTTAGTTGAATATACACCAATTATTGTACCAACCACCTACTATGTGAGAGTAGAACAATCAGGCAGCAGTCGTTTACTTGGAGAAGGTGAAGTGGTGATTGGTCCTGAAACATCAGTATTCAACCTATACACAGCAACACTTTTTAGAACAACTAACAATTATAGTGCTAGATACTTTGTCACTATGAGTACCGATCCTACCTTCCCACCAGAAGAAGATTTAACATTACGCACAAACTTTACTATTGGAACAGCAGTACCAACAGTACCTCAAGATAACATTAACGTTACCAAAATAATGGTTGGTGGTCCAAGAGCAGGTAATCCAGAAAACATTACCTTTATTCTTGCCAGAGAGCTAAGTGGGATTGACATCGCAGACGTAACATTTGAAGACTACTTAGACAGTAGCACTGGTCTATTTATTGATGAGGTAAAAATGATAGGAATGACTAATGAAGAAGGCATAGTCATTTGGGAAGAACCTCGAGAAACACTAAAGCTAGGAGGATATGTATTACTTGAGGGAACACCACCAGGATATATAAATAATTTAAATTTACCTGATCCTAATTCCGAGGACGGATCGCTGTTGAAAGAAGTTCATTTAACAAGAAACTCAGTAATAAATCGAAATGTCATTAACACGTATGTAGGTTAGTCAAACATTAGTGAACAAAGACTTTACAATAGATAATAAAAAAGGGAAGAAATAAATTCTTAAGGTTAATTTCTTTCCTTTTTTATTAAACTTCCCTGTCCTTTCTCGATTTCTGTCGGTAAAAATGACTAAATGGAGAAGTGACAGGCATTTATTTATTTCCCCTAACTGTTTATAAACATATTCATCATGAGCTAGAGTTAATGTCTTTGCTTTAAGGTAGCTGCAAGAAATCCAAAATAAGAAAGAAGTGAACTTGCACAGATCCCGACTTAAACAATCTGATGATAAGAACTAAAGGAGGACAAACATATATTCAAATCATTATCGTACGTATGGTAAAAGCGCTTGTCACTCCTCGAATACTGTAAGTGAGTTCGAGGAATGACCATAATTTTTTTTATTAGCTTTTTCCGTTTAGTCATTATTAGCTTTTTCATTATTACCCATCTTTTTATATGCAATCGATCTTGCTTCATGGGCTCTTGAAATACCTTGAGAATTTTGAATCGGTGTAAGGATTTTAATTGCTTTATTTGCATAGTTAATAATCTCTTCATTAGTTGCACTAACTATCCCTTTATTACCTAAATCCGCCATAATAATCCAATACCAACCTACACCTTGAAGGTATTCACTTGTATTCCCTGCTTCGAATACTTTTTTTGCTTTCCTTAGGAAATTCAACCCCTCTTCAATTCTTCTACTAGAAAGTAGATTTATTCCTGTAGAGAATAGACTTTGAGCATATGCAATCGTACTTCCTGAAAGTCTAGCACTCTCCATTTCTTTCTTATTAATCTCATTAGCTTCTTCTGTTCTCCCTAACTCCCGTAACATTCCAGCTTGACGTAAATAGCATTGAGCCAATAGTTTTTGTGCTTGCGTAAAATTAACTTCATTATTTTTCATATATTTATGAATTTCATTTTCTATTTGTATATACTGTTGTAATGCTCTGTCGTATTTATCTACTTGCTCAAATGATACTAAAGTTTCCTCTATTTTTTCTTCTAGGTAAAGGAGTTTGTTTGACATTTTTCGGCTCCGTTTCATTATCTTTTATGATATCGAGAAGTGACGAGCACTTATTTTTTTCCATCTCAATCCCTTCACTACTTTAGAAATTCTGCACTTATTTACCATCAATGAACTAGAGTTAATCTCCCGCCTTGAAGGTAACTGCAATAAATCCAAAATAATAAAGAATTGAACTTGCACAGACACCCATGTTTAGACCATATGATAATTAGATAGTTAAACTAAAGGAGGACAAACATGTATTCGAATCATTATGGTCCACATTACTATGATTATTATCGCATGCCAAGTGACATTCACCTTGTAAGTGATATTCAGAAAGCCATTAATGCAGAGTATAGTGCTGTTGCTTGTTATAAGAAAATAGCAAATATGGCACCTACAAAGGATGAAAGGAACAGAATTATTGAGATACAAAAAGATGAAGTACGTCATCTTGAAGAATTCAGCAGAATTTATACAAACCTAACAGGAAAAAAGCCATCCTATCAAGTCATTGAGGAATGTCCAGATAAGTATAAAGCAGCAATACAATTTGCTTTTAAAGATGAACAAGAAGCTGTGGATTTTTACTTAGATATAGCTGATAAGGCGCAGGATCCAGTGATTAAAGAAAGGTTTCGGCGTGCAGCGGCAGATGAACAAAACCACGCTGTATGGTTTTTATCTTTTTATACTAAACCAAGGCCAACAAGCACCAATCGGCAAAATAACAATTATGGTGCCACAGGGGCATTAAGTGCCTCAACTTTAACTTTCCCTCAAATGTTGACATATGCCCTTCAAGACGAGTACCTTGCTCAAGCAAGATATGATAATATTCTAGGAAACTTTGGATCTATACGTACATTTGTACAAATAAAAGAAGCTGAGATGAGACATATAAATGCTTTATTACCGCTTTTTGAACGTTATCAAGTGCCATTACCCGAGGATAAATCGCTGTCATTCGTCACAACTCCAGAAAATATTAAAGCTGCATATGCAGCTGGTGTTCAGGGGGAAATAGACAATATTTCTATGTATGAAAAATTTCTATCCCTGAACATTCCAACGGATGCTCGAACCGTTTTTTCTCAACTACGTAATGCTTCTTTGAACCATCTTGCAGCATTTGAAAGAGGTCTATCAAGGATGTAGTATATAGTCTGGTAGGAATTAAGAAAAAATAACTTAATTCACTCATTTATTAAAGAAATTCTAACAGCTGAATCCACCATTATCTAGAAAATTTAAAGACAACGTTAATTCTACACTCTTGCACACTCTTTCATGATATTGAGGCTTGATCTTTAATGTAATGACCTCTTTCGGTTAAAAGTGCCTGCCACTCCTCAAACACAACCGTTGATCGAAAAAGTTGTGGATTGACAGGTACTTATCTAATCTTAAAGGGACAACTTTTATCTTTGTCTAGAAATCAGTACGATAATAAATAGAAAAACGAAAAACACTAAACCTGATATCATCCAAAAATTAAAACTAAATATATTTATTATTTTATTTCCTATTGGTACATCATGTTTATAAATAGCTTTAACATACTCATTCGGTCTTGTTTCAATGGCTATTGCCTCTTTTATCAGTACACCATTTATTTCAAAATAACGAGTGCCAATCTTATAATAGTTAGAGGCATTTCCATAATAATCACCAGTATAATCATCTGCTCGTGTTTCTACTTTTCCAATTACTTTGCCAACATCATTAGTCGCAATGCTTTCTTCTTCCTTTACTTCGTATACCTTTCCTTCATGAACAACAAACCAATATGCCCATTCTAGAGCGTTAACTTTCGAGTTGGCACTGAAAACAAATATTAAGAATAAAGCCAAAACCTTTTTCAAAAGTTGACCTCCTAACAAATAGACGATTTGACAAGGTGTCTATACCTCTTCAAATACAACCTTTTAATCCAAAAGAGTTATTGAGTGACAGTTACTTATTTTATAACTTTACTTAATGTGTCAGCTAAATAGGAAAACGTAAAATCCTCATCACAGAGCCGCTTTACTCTTTCCTGCCAAGAGTAAAGTTGATTAGGCTCAATATATTTTTCAAGAAGTTCGCTAAAAACCTCTCGATTATTATAAAGACTTTTGATTTTAAACTTCCCACGAATCATATCTCTAACTGCTAGTGCAAAGTTATAGTCCTGAAAAAATGCTGGATTTTCGATATAAAACATCTCACTGCCCGGATGAAAGGTTTCACCTTCATATCCAAATACAGTTTTATAGCATTCGTCTGCAATCTCCTGGAAGCTTCTTTCAGGATTTCTATATAACTCATATTCAACTAGACTATAATAGTAGTTGATTTGGACAAGCTTAAAATCAGTTAACGCATTCACGTCTTTTATTTGTCCTAATATCTCATCGGTTAAATCAAAATTTCTTTTTAAAAATTTTTCATCCGTTACGATTGTTTGAAATAATTCAGCGATGGATTCAGCAGCTATGCTTGAATAAAAACGATAGAATTCTGGGTAATCAAAGGAACCATAGTGACCGTCCAAAATATGTCCCATCTCATGCATTCCAGACAAAACTACAGAATATGCATCTCGTTTATTTACAACTAGTTTAAGCTCATTAGGATTAATGTTAACGGCAAAACCACCATAAGGAATTTCCAACGTTTCAATGGTCACAGAAATGCTTTGTAATGGTATCCCGAGACTATTTACTGCATCACTTAACACTTCTTTTAGTCGTTCAGAGGTAAAAATACTACCTTGAATCCTATGAAAATTAAAGGTGGTAAAATATTGATCATAAAAATGCATACTCTCCCATCCAAACTTTTCATTTATCCGATTACTCCAATACGCAGAAGAATCCTCTAAATTCTTGAGTAAGGCATCCATTTCCGCTATATAACTCTCTATATTAATTTCTTTTAAGCTACATCTAAAATGATAATAGTTGTCATATCCAATACCCTGAGCTAGTTGGTTTCTCTTTTGAATAAGCGTTCTGTATAACTCTTCATTTTCTCGTCCTATTCTTTTTGATTCAAGAAAAAGCTTTTTTCGGAGTTTTCGATCTGGATTTTCCATTACATTGGAGTGAACAGTACCCAAGTTATACTCTTTTCCATCCACCTTAAACGTACTTTCCATTAGTTTCTTTTGTAATGCTTGCTGTATTTTGACTATCTCTGGATGGCTATCAAGTGATTCTTGCTTCATCCTCGATAAAAGCACATCCATTCTTCTGCACCAAATGGGCTCATCCCTTAATCTTTCTTTCCAAACAGTGAAGGTATGTATAAGCTCTTTATTTGTCATTAGTTCGTGTTTGATATGTTGAATTTCTTCGATCCTATTACTATCATGTTCTTGTGAATACATCAGATAGTAAATGCGCTCTTCTTCTTGGTATAAATCGTCCAAGTTCTTAATAGCAGTGTGGTATGCAGATTTCCATTCGTTAACGTCTGAAATTTGAGTTAATCGGTCAAAACCTAGATTCACTACTTACCCCTCCTTATTTTCAGTCTTAATACAATTTAGCAACCTGTTACTAGAATAAGCAAACCTGTAAAGCTATGGTAAAATTACTTGAGCAATATACTTTAGAGGTTGTGATACACAATGAGCTTATTTGAAAAACTATATACTCTTATTATTTTCTTAGCAGTCATGATTGGTATAAGGCTAGGACAAATGGAACTCATAAGATCGAATGCTGAAACCTTTATGCTTCCTTTATTAATAGCCATGCTTTATATAACTTTCTTACCAATACCTATGGAAGTGATAAAGAAATCCTTTAGAAATCGGAAATTTACATATACCGCAGTGATGATAAACTTTGTCTGGACACCGATCCTGGCATGGCTACTAGCGATGGGCTTTCTAGGTGATCATCCCGCTTTGTATATTGGATTTATCATGCTCATGGTGACGCCCTGCACAGACTGGTACTTAATCTTCACAGGGATGGCAAAAGGAAATGTCGCGCTATCAACAGCAATACTACCTTTAAACTTAATCTTACAAGTGATTTTACTACCTATTTACCTGCTTATTTTTGGCGGAACAACTGGGGTTATAGAGTTTTCGTTCTTAGTGGAATGTATCTTGATTGTTTTACTCATCCCATTAGGTTTAGCTTTTCTAACAAAATGCTTTTGAGAAACAAACAACCTTTAAGAGAAACTCTTATTTCAAGGCTCAGCATGTTACCAATCATTTTTCTAAGTCTGGCCATCGTTGCGATGTTCGCATCACAAGGTCAGTTACTACTTGATCATCTAGATCTAATGTGGCAAATTACCATACCGATTCTACTATTTTTTATAGTGAATTTCTTTGTTGGTCAGAAGATTGGACAACTGATGAAGTTTCCGAACTCTGACAGAATAAGTTTAAGCTTGACCACTTTAGCTAGAAATTCACCAATCGCTTTAGCAATCGCGATGACCGCATTTCCGGATCAACCTTTAATCGCTTTAACGCTAGTAATAGGACCCTTATTGGAGTTGCCTGTTCTAGCTGTACTTACCCAATTTTTATTAGTTATTTATAAAGATAATGGAACTTGATGAAAGTGCCTGTCACTCCTCGACAACTGCCAAAAACGAGGGTACCAGGCACTTTTATAATGACTAATTTTACTTCAATTCATCAAACTCTCGATAAAATCATAATCAATTGCATAATCCTCCGATTTATAGAAAAAACCATTATACCTAATCGTATCACTAGAATTTATAATTAGTTCTTTTATTTCTTTTCCTTCTTTATTGAATATGGTTGTTCGAAAACTAAATCCCAAATATCCGAATGAAGGTTTCCCTTTTTGAAAAGTGACAGCGTTTAAATTACTAATAATATGATGAATATGGCTTTTATCTGTAATCTCGACTATGTCCCCGGAATTCCCATTAAAAATGGTTATTTTAGATACATTAGTTGGTTCAACATTTACAACTTTATGTGGTACAAAACTTAATGCAAAAACCACAATCAATATTACTGGTACGACTATGACTCCCCATTTAATCCATCTTCTTTTATTCAAATAAAAAACCCCTTTTGATTTGTCACTGGTCAATTAATAAGTAATTCTACCATCCTATTAACACTTTTTCACATATTCTCGGATATTGAAATGCATTAGTATCACTGCGATAAGCAATACCCCTTCCCATGAAAGAGCAAACTGCCAAAGGCTTGCTAAGATGTGTAAAAATCCACCGATTAGTTCTAATAAAAACAATAAGGGTAGCGTTAGAAGAACATTTTCATTAGGATCAATCGTTCTTTCTAACATCATATTTAGATAATCGCTAAATCGATATCTTTCTTGTGAGATTGAGAGCAAAATAAACCCCGTAATAACTATCCACTTTTTCATTACTTTCAAAATGATATAGATTCGAAATTTCGGTAATTTATGAGGTTAATCTACCTTCTATTTGAGTTCATTCCAAGTGATGATTTCAACATTGCTAACTTCTACTTCTCCAAGACTGAGTACATGTGGGATATAAGGAAACAATCCAAATTTATTTCCTTTTCTACTTTTTTCTTTGTAATATTCAAACGTAGATGAAGGCAACTCTGTAAGTTCTCTATAATCCTTAATATCTAATAATCTAATTTCATCTTCCTCAATAGGTGCCGCTGGACCTTTGTATTTTTCTTGAGAGTAAAGGTAGATCGCATTCTGGTTGTTATTCAGTTTATCAATGGGGATTTTTAAAAATGATTGTTTTTCTTTCGTTTTAATTTCTAAGGCTGTAATAGCTTGGTAGACGTAATGAGGGTGTAAAGGGAGAAAGTGTACAACATCATTCCATAAACAATCTAATTGTGGAATTTGTTTTTTTAGCAGTTTAGGTCTTTCCGGGTGATCAAAATACTTTTCTGTATACTTCTCATACAATTCAGGATAAGACTCCTCCATAGAATTTAAGGGTATCAGTTTATCCCCTTTCATCTGACTCGGTACCATGTGATATACATATTGTTTCATAAACAACACCTCCGTTTTTATGGTTAGTCTTTCTCCTCCCCTTAATGAGCTAATCTAAAGGATGCATTGCTCCACGATATGAAAGCAAAGCATCCTTATGGTTTTGATTAAAATTTCTTCTCCTAAACTACTTATTCCCATTATTTTTAACCAAAAAATTGATTATTTGTTCATTCACAATATCAGCATATTCGATGGTAAGTGAATGATTAGCACCGGGTATTATTTGTGTTTCTAAGTTGGGGATATACCGTTTGGCATTAGCAATTGTTTTTCTAGCAGGATAAATGACTTCATTCTCACCGACAAGTAATAAGGTAGGGGGATGAAAATTTTGAAATACCTCCTCTGTGAAAACTGAAGGCATAACTCGCAGAACTGGCTTAGCATTACTGTAACCTGCGATCACTTGATCCCTAAAAATAGGATGAAGCGGCTTCTTAGTACCCGAAAACCATAGAAAAGCCTTATCAATTAACTTTTCAGTATGAAATAATAATGCTGGGTAAATTTTAATAAAAATGAGTGG
Organism: Cytobacillus spartinae; assembly: GCF_042865285.1. Classification (NCBI taxonomy): domain Bacteria; kingdom Bacillati; phylum Bacillota; class Bacilli; order Caryophanales; family Bacillaceae; genus Cytobacillus; species Cytobacillus spartinae. Next base: position 283,371 of record NZ_JBIACK010000003.1, read on the forward strand.
ACTCATCTTAGAAAAAGTTGCGGCCGGGGCAAAAAGTAACAACTTTGATACCCGCTCTGGATAAGTAATGGCAAAATTTAATGCTAAGAATCCCCCCATGGAATGCCCACCTAAATCACAGGAATCCAACTTCAGTCCATCCATAACCTCCAAGAGCCACTGGGCTGCTTGTTTCTTATTTTTAATCATGGTTTTAGCCTTACTTTTTCCGAAATCCCCGATTGTGTCGATAGCAAATACACAACGCTCGGAAATTAAGTGCTTAATATTTGGATACCACATCGTGCTACTCATGGTCATCCCGTGAAGTAACAAAAGAGGCTTCTTACTCAAATCTCCGAAGACAAGTATGTGTGTCTCACCAAATGATGTCTGTATATTTTTCGTTGAATATGGAGTTCCTACCATCTCTAAAGACTTATCATAAAAATGATAATATTCCATTTCGGCTTTATCATCTTTAAATATTGAAATCATTTGGATCCCTCTTATCTATATATTTACTTCTGATAGGATGCCTTTTAACTACTGGTCTACACATCGAAGATAGAGCCATCCTTAAAAGGATAACAAATCATAAACAATTAATTTTTCAATGAAAATATCAATATCTATATTTTACCATACTTAGTTATCTCTTTATCGTAAATCAAATGCCCGAAACTCACTGGTTACTTAAATAATTGAGCGTCAGCCCTTCTTGTACGCCCCGATTGTTGAATCATCACATCTTTAATTCAGACGAATCTTTACGATGATTAGTTTTTCGTATAAAAAGTGTTCGCACAAGTAACGCAACTGAAAAGATAGAATACATTATAGAAAAAATCAAGATAGCCGATACAAGATCAGGTTCCTTTTGAAATGAAAATATCGTGGGGACTCCAATTTTAAAAGGAGCATAAACATGAAGATAATAGAATACCCCTAGATAAGCAGCAATGATCATACTAGTAAAACCAATTTCCTTAGCGCTAAGTTTTACGAATGAGAATTTCCTTTTCTTCATCATGATTTGGACAATCGTTACTCCCACTACAACTAGAGTGATAATAGAGAAAAAGACTGCAAGAGATCGTAAAAGTTGAGCATCCGCATTTAATTTTGAGTAGTCTGATGCCAATAATGGTACTGGTTCTTCTCCTTTTACTATTTTAAATATATTGAATCCCGTTCCTAATGTAATAGATTGTTTGGAATTGGATAAAAGAACAAGGCCGAACGTTTTATCTGATGATAGTACCATCGTAGAAGTAAATCCTGGTAAACCACCTTCCATATATACATTATGTGGATCAACATACCAATTGTAAGCCATTCTATCTTGAACTGGTTGGAACATTTGGTTCAAGCTACCTGTATTAATCATAGATTCAGAATGACTAATTCCATTGTTTAACAGAAGTTGGATAAACTTTGATAGATCATGAACATTTGAAGATAAGCCTGCTGAAGCGGAAGTGGCATAAACTAACTTTTCATGATAAGGTTTTATCTTTCCCCAATGATAGCGATGCCCCATAGCAGTATTGGATAAGTGACGATCATCAAAGATAAAATACCCTGTACGATTCATTTCAAGTGGAGCAAAGAGATGATCTTGCATATAGGTTGTAAAGGGCTCACCTGTAACTTCTTCTATTACTAGCTGCAACAAGTCTGTATTCATATTTGTATATTCATAAATGTCACCTGGTTTTCCTACCAATCTAACATCCTTTAGTTTCTTTTTGATTTCCTTCATAATTTCTTGACTGTCTGTCTGCTCAATGTCGTGGACATTAAGCCTTCCTGGCAACCCACTAGTATGGCTTAGTAAATGCCTAATCTTAATTTGCCTAGATAATTTTTCATCCTTTGTGGAGAACCAAGGGAGATAATCTACTACAGGTTTTTCAATGTCAATGTGTCTCTCCTCTTGTAGCTTCATAATCGCTAAGGATACAAATACTTTTGACAATGAACCGATATGAAAGTTCGTATTTTCATTTATTTCAAGAGAGTCATCTCTTATATCTAAAGTGCCATACCCTTTTGAAAAAACGACACCATTATGATCGACAAGTGCAAATGACATACCTGGGATATTATGTGTCTCCATGTTACGTTTGATCTCAGCTTCAATCTTAATTATTTTTTCATTTTGGGTAGCTATAGTTGCAAATGCTTCATTTTGTTTTGGAATAAGAAAAAAAGCACCAATTATTAGGACTCCAATCATCGTTATAACTATTTTAATTCTGATTACTCTCTCCCCCTATGTATAGCAAGCTCATACTTACTATCCATTTTACAACTATTTGGAAATTATTATTATACTTTTCACTAATTCACCTGCCTCTTTACTATAAATTAAAATCCCTTCCCCTTTTTGAAAGTTTCGTTGAATGATTATATCGAAAAAACCACCAATTATTGGTGGCTTATCATTCGCTTTACTTTTTCGTTATTTATTTCTTTTCCCTTATTAACTCATCTCTATCTGCTGCTATCGGGGGCTGTTCCATCCAACCATTTTTTATCATAATATTGGCTCCATCCTCAGCATACATTTGGATTTCTAAGGATAGCCTGTTATACATTGAAGGAATGTCTCCTCTCGGACTTTGACTTGCTCCTGTCCCGTAGTATCCAACACTCATAGCAATCAAACCGGATGTAAAATACATCATGAGGCGTTCCGAAAATGTATGTGTTGTACTATTTGTTACTTCTGAATCCCAAGTCATGGGTGCAGGCAGTTTGCTCTCTTCTAACTTTCCCCTAAATAGTTTAAGATGTTTATTCCCAATTTCTATTCCTTTTAAAAAGAATTGTTTTACGTCTTTATTCTCTGCAACCTGACTAAAGCCTGTGAGAGTTGCGACTCCTAGTGCATTTCTTTGGAGATTATTAAATAAATTATCTACTTCGGATGCTATTAACGGTCTTTTCTCCCCAAAGACATCTAACATAAACCATTGCTTTTTCACGACTTCAACTTCTTCTATATAAGGTATACTGGGAGCTCTTATAAACAATCCCTTTGATAGCAATAAGTCCGTTGAACGTTTATTTAATTCAATGGTTTCTTCAAGGCAATTAATGAAATAAGCCTTTATGTCACTTCTAGCAGATGATGATACAGCAGCACCATATAGAGTTAGTCCAACCTTGGACATTTGGTTGATAAAATTTAATACAAAACTGTCAGAATATAGTCTAGGCGCATTTATATCAATATCTTTTTCAGTACAAAAACCATGAGGAACTTTACTTTTTTCATCTGTTAATAAAGCTGTAATCTTTTGAGTATGTAGTTTGGAGATCTCTAAAGCATATTCAATAACTGGTTGAATTTCCTTATCTTCAGCTTTTTCTAAAAAATAGGTAAGGATGCATATGCTAGCACTATCATTTAAATATTGAGACCATAGTTGAGCTAACTCACCAGCAGTAAGTGGAATTGGGATATCTTTGTCAAACATGATAACCTCCAAATTATGAATAATTGTTAAAGATATGTTCTCCAAAGATTTCCTTTAGTATGTATCATCGAAAGGATTGGGGTTTTTGTAGTCGCTATTTTTAATAGGCTTCTGTTACTGTTGAATTTGATAACTGAACGAAAAGTGGGAAACCCCAAATACAAGGGTTTCCCATTTATACTTTTTCGGCATTTTTACTGTTAGGAGTATTTGATACTTCAAATATGAACGGTGATAATAGGAATTCCTTATTATGAGAAGAAATGCATCCTTTAGCACATAAACTTTTAATATCGCTTCCTCCTAAAATTGAAAGGTTGATAAACTATGATGTATTAGAGCCCATCCTCTCATTTATTAGAGATTCTTTTTCAATCTTGCATATCCACTTATAGTATATTACTAAACTGATTAACAATATTGGATCAATGAGAATGGAATACCACAATTTCCACCATCCATAATGAAAGTACCCCCATGGTTCAGGTAATAGTGCTACCACCTCATATATGACGATAAATATTAACCAATACAGGTAATACAAAGCCTTTTTCAATCCTGTTGAGTTAAATGGATACCAATTTAGAAACATCATATTTACTGGAGGAACTAGAACCGTAACCGTCGGTAAATCCAAAATATCAACGTCTTTAGTAAAGTACCAATAACCTTTAAATTTATGGTCAATATATCCATCAAACGCCATTTGAAGAATAATAGTAAAAGTCCAAATATGAATAATTTGATTTTTTGTCAGCCGTTTATTCGTTGTAAAAGCGACGATATTAAAGATAATAATAGCAATAAAAAGACCAATCATAATAAATCCCTTTCTTCTTATTACTATTACTGTATCCTTTTCTGCATTCACTATACTGTACGGTAGCTTAACAACAAGTTATAGTTCCGCCCCACACCACGGACAGAAAACAATTCCTATACTAGAAGATCCACCATCATGAATGATCAAACCATAGTCTTTATCAACTTCATCAAAGATAATTACTTTATCAGGACATTCAAATGGACTTTCACGAATATGACATTTGAAATTGGCATGGTAATCCATATCCTCGCAACAATGTTGTTTCATAGTTGTATTCTCCTTAAACCTCTAAATCTTAATAGCTCAATTTAGCAAAAAGATCAAAGCCGGAATTGATAACGCATCCTCTAGCTCATTAAGCACTTCTGTATGTATTCATTTATTATCGGTAAGTCAGGTGGATTAATATTGGAAGGGATATCTGTATAATGATAGAATTTTAATTCTTTAACTTCATTCTCTTCTTTTCTTAATACACCTTCATAATCACTACATATGTAGACAGTCACGACATTGTAGACCTCATCTCCATGAGGATACTTGTAATAATATTCTTCTCCCGAGAAGACATTAAATAAGGTTAAGTTCTTTGCTATTAAACCTGTCTCTTCAAACAACTCTCTTTTAGCTACTTGCTCTAATGTTTCCCCAAGTTCTAATGACCCACCAGCTAGCCCCCAACAATGATTGTCCCTGCGAAGTTGTAATAATAACTCATTATTATGATTTACAAGAATAACACATGCACCAGCCATAATGAGTGGGCGACTACCCACTATTTTTCTTAAATCCATAATGTATCCCATCGTATCCTCCAACATGTCTTAGTTCACAACGCTCTTTATTCAATAAGAAAAATCCCTTCTCCTTCTTGAAAAATCGTCCCCGTTCTCATACTCAATATTTTATTGTGATTGCTAATGTTCCCCATTCACTTTCTTGTTCTGGTGAATATATTTCATATGTTCCATCCACCATTTCTTTCATTGTCCAACCTTCACAATCAAAATCTTGAAAAGGAATCTCCTCATACATTGCTTGAAACGTATCGTATATTTTTAAATCAGTCACTTGAACTCGCATCGTTTCATCTTTTTCAGGGACTTTAATAAATTCGATCGTATCGCCAACTTTTATCATTCTTCTTTTTTGATCATTTAAGCGGACTTCAACCTTTTTCTTCCCCTCTTTTATTGAATCGAAGTACTCACCATATAAACCCATTTGATGGATCACGTTTGATTCACCCCTCTTTATTTTCAATCAATCATATCTTGTAGGATTCCTTTTTCAACTAGAAAAAGCGAATACCCTTGTTCAGTACTCGCACCCGAATTGTATTACTAAATGCTATTTCTTGCTAAGCTTAATTGCTATGTATAATAGTAAGCCAAATGCGCCTCCACCAAGTATAACTAATCCGTACTCAGCTAGTCCCATAACCAATCCAACAGCAATGATCATCCCGAGTAAAATAAACCAAAATATTTGCATGAACGAATCCCCTTACCCTTTTCTAATAATAATAACATTGCTTGTTCTACTAAACTGCACCATTAGCACAAAGAAGCGACTGTTCTTATTGAACAGCCGCTCCCATTTCTTTATCTATGATTGAATGAATGCCTTTTCACTAAGAAATTGACTATAAATGTAAGTATATGAGCCGTGAGTCGAATCGGAAAAAGAATAGACCAGTATGATCCTTTTACTCTCATGATTTTATACTTAGTAAAAATAATATCTGATATCAATGTAATTCCAATTGGTAAAATTTTGAACCATCTATTTCTTTGGGTTATACAGAGTGTAGTTAGAACTGTTTCAAAAACCAAGTATATCTTTATAAAGGAATAGTGGTGATACCATGGATTGACCGTAAATAACTTGGATTTATACCTGAACTTTTTGCTCAGTGAAAGTAAGAATAACAAACACATATAAATCACATGACTTGAATTGTAAACCGTCATATTCAATAAGTATTTGTTATTTTTTTTCAAACCCTTATACCAAGCATCACTAATAAAAAAGTAAAGAAATATAAATATGCCAGTATATGTTGTTTTCCACCACTTATTTCTGTAGACCTCTACCTTTATAAAAAACCTTTCAACAATCATAAAGTAAAGAGTGAATATTAATTTTATTTTCCATCCCAACTGGAAGACTGAAATGAAAATAGCAGCAGAGGGGACAAATATGCCTTGGGAGAATATTGATCCTAATGAATTATCTTGTTCTTTTACTCTCAATAACCTCGTTCTATATTTATATGCCTTAGAAATATAGAGTGGGTATTCAAAATGAAAAGCTAAACCTACAATTGACATAAACGTAAAGAAAACCGTTTTTTTATTTGTTTTTTTATAAAAAGACAAAAATAAAAGAATGCTATGGATAAAAACAAGACCTATATAATAATATCTGTTATGATTCTTCTTCAACATCAATTTCTCCTTAATAAAACCACAGATAATATAATATCCTTCTCTTAAAAAGGAAAAAAATGTGCTTAATTGAAGTTAATAATTTCTTATTAAATCTTTATCTTTCCTAGCTTTAATTTAGTGCATTCTACAGAGAGTCCTATAAAACTGAAACTTTTTCCTAAAACGAAAAGCATGGAATTAAATCCATGCTTTTTCATTTCGACCCAATATTCAAATCTTAAATCGTTTCCGGCTTTACCACTTTTATCGGATTTTCTACTTCTATAGTCTCTGGTTCTACATCGATAAGCCCTAATTTACTAAAAAGGGGTTGAATCTTTTTCATAAAGAATCCTAAAAGTGGAGCAAAAATGAGCATTCCAATAATGGTACCCTCCCTTAATGTGGACGGTAATGAGAATCCAAATGTAAAAATGACAGCGAGCAGAATGCTTATAATGTCTACTGATTGTCTGATGACAGCAAATTTCCACTTTGTCTTTTTCGCTAATGCCATACAAAATGCTTCTAGAGGAAACGTTACCACATCTAAAATCAGTACGCTTGCTACCGCAAAAGCTAATACAATTAAGGCAATAACAAACAACACAAGTTTCATCAAATAACTATCAATCGTGATAGCCCCTAAAACATCATAGAAGATGAAATTAATGACCATACCAAGGAAAATCACCATGGGTACTTGTAACAAGTGTTTGAAATGAAAATTCTTTCTCAGAATCAACCATTGGCCTAACACACAAGAAATATTTAAAATCATTCCAATGGTTCCTACTTTAATTCCAAATAAATATGAAAAAGATTGTGCTAATGCATCCCATGCCCCTACACCAATTGCCACTTTCAAGGTTAAGGACGCCCCTATTCCTACAATTACAATGAATATGGATAACAGTAGGACCCTTTTTAGTTGTTTCATTCTTGTTGTCTCCTTTAGTGAACATCCATTTTAATGGTTAATTTAAAAACCCGCTTCGCATTTGCGGCCCATCATTCATTAGAACCCTTTTTTCGTTGGAAGAATGTTGAGTAGACATAGTCGAAAACATCTTTCTTCGAAGTGCTAATGACCTGTTATTTTTATTCTAACCGCTTCAACCGTCTATAACAAATACCTATATCTTATATGATGATATGCTTGATGAGCATTTCTAAATTGGATATACTAAAACATTACTGAGGAGGCGTAATAGATGGAGCTTCGAGTTTTACGATATTTTTTAACGGTTGCTAGAGAAGGCAGTATTACAGGTGCTGCTGAATACTTGCATGTGACACAGCCAACCTTATCAAGACAGTTAAAAGACCTAGAGCAAGAGTTAGGAAAAAAACTATTTATTCGTAGCAGTCATAGCATGATTCTTACAGATGAAGGAATGCTTTTGAGAAAACGAGCGGAAGAAATACTTGCGATGGTTGATAAACTTGAAACCGAATTTAGCTCGATGGAAGAAACAATCGGTGGAGATGTTTATATAGGTGGGGGGGAAACAGAAGCGATGCGAAAGATTGCACGTGTTGCAGGGGAATTGCAAGCTCGTTACCCAAATATTCGATATCATCTCTACAGCGGCAACGAAGATGATGTAACGGAACGGCTCGATAGAGGATTGCTCGACTTTGGGATCCTCATTCAACCAGCAGATATATCAAAGTACAATTATATTAATATCCCAGGAAGAGACGTCTGGGGCGTTGTGATGAGGAAAGACAGTCCACTTGCTTTAAAAGAAACCATTCAAGCAGCAGATTTATTACATGTTCCACTAATCTGCTCACGCCAGGTTATGAAACAAACTTATTCGAAAAACGAGTTTGCCGATTGGTTTGGTGAAAATTTTGATAATCTAAATATCGTGACTACATACAATCTTGCTTATAATGCTTCCCTTATGGTAGAAGAAGGCATTGGTTATGCGGTAGCGCTTGATAAAATCGTAAATACATCTAGTGAGAGCAACCTTTGCTTTAGACCACTTGAACCAAGACTTGAATCAGGATTAGATATTGTTTGGAAGAAGCATCAAGTTTTTTCAGCTGCTGCTAATATGTTTTTGAAAGGAATTCGGGAGAAATTTTCAAATGAATAGATTGAAAACGCTGCAGGTTATACCAAATTTAAAAATAGCCTGCCACTTATATTCACTTTTTATGATTGGCAGGTTACTTTTTATTAAGGAATCTCTATTCAATATCGTGTGAAAAACAGTAGTTACTTCTATACTTACTCAAAAAAAGTAGATATTAAGGCTTTCTACCTTAATATCTACTTTTCTTCTATCTATAATATATCTATTTCAACTAATAGAGCCAGCAATACTTGAAGCATTAGTTGAAGAGAAACTGCTACATCAGTATCTGTAATGTCTACGTTAACGTTTCGAGAGTTCTCGATATAAACACTTTGCTTATTCACTTGTTCCAACTTAGAAGATTGCATCAACTCTTGAGTTAATTTTTCAGCCTGATCACTGTCTGCTACAGTTAAATTCACCACTAGTGCAATGGCCACTTGGAGAGCAGCTTGTAGGGATGCCCCTACTTGTGTTTCTGTCGAAGTAACTGTTACATCTAAACTATCTTTAATGACAATCATTTCTCTAGAAAATTGACCAACTTCTGAAACGTTGTCGGCTTCTTCCAACACATTTTCATCTTCATCCGTGTAAGGGAATGCGTGATTAGGATCTAACGCATTCCATTTTTTTGTACTTTCCTCATTAGGAGTAGAATGTCCGTGTAACATAGTTATTTTTCCCCTTTCCTATTAATTTTATCGTTATTACTCTTCCTTCTCTTTCTTCTCAGAAGCCTGTTTGACAAATTCATCGACTCTTTCTTGTAAATCCTCAATGACTTTTTTAATTTCTTTTTTCTCGGTTTCAGAGAGAGTTCTAAGATTCAAGCCTTTGTTTTTCTTTAATATGTCTTTTACATGCAGGCTAATAAGGCTTTTTGATATTTCTGGAAGCTTTTTTTCGTTCACCGGCTTCACCTCCTTCACGGGCTTTAAAAAAATTCGTTGCTAGTTAAATGGCTAGCAAGTCATTCAATTCAGTCTATAATTCTACTGGTACATTCCCTACGGCGAATGATGTTAGAACAATATAAAGTCTAAAGTCGTTTCTCCTAACATTTTTCTTAGAGAGGGCGCTTGTCCCAGTTCTTAGCCTATCAGCGATTTGACTGGTGCCTTTGCCCTTACTATAGGTATATGGAATTTACCTATACTTGTTTAGGCATTTAGACAAAATGTGCTCTTGTCCATAAAAACGACCAAGTGGATTGATTGAGGAAATTTGAACCAATGCGATGGCAATAAGGCGTCACTGTAACCAAAAATAGCCACCTGCCTACAAGGCTCTGGTGACTATTTCTGTAAGGCACAAACCGCAACCCACCCTAACAATAACTTTATGTGAATGGAATATTCGTTAGTTCTTGTCTTCTGTTGGTTGGGACCTAAGATAACATAGGACGGTCCCTGCGCTTTATACAAACGCTTGAACCGTCCTCGTGTAGAATTTTATAAGGAATAGTTACTATCTTTTTGTTTAAGGTCATTACTTTTAAACAACAGAATAATCGTGTAAACCATTAACACAATGCTCATGATAACGATCGGTATAAGCAGAGTAGTAGCATAGGGTTCAGAGTGTACGCCATAATTTCCTGTCGCGAAATATTCAACAAAGTCCAATACAAAGTGGAAGAGAATAACTGGGTATAAGCTTCCAGTACGAATTCGAATTCCCGCTAAAATGACCCCACCAGCAAATGTCCATAAAGTTTGATAAATGGCATACATTGTATCTCCACCAGCAATCACGTTTGTTGTATGAGTAAAAGCAAAGAGTATGCTAGGCACAAAAACGGCAACCCATTTCCCCCATCTCTTTAGAAAGGCATTTAATAAAATTCCTCTAAAAATTACTTCTTCATTTACTGAAACACCAATAGCTGCAATTAATAGAACAAGGTTTTGAGATAACCCCCACGATGAAATCCCTTTTTCACTCAAAATGTAAAGTGGAAGAATAAGAAGTGGAAGGGCAAAAAGCCACTCTTTATAGGAATGAGGCTTTTTCAGCCCTATTTCTTTCGCGATATCTGTCCAATAAACCAAACTTACCGCTACTGAAGCATAAACAGTCATTAATAGCCAACCTAGATCATTTTCAACAGTTAAACCTGGTCTAACCATTTGAACAGCCTGAATGGTAATCCCACCTGCAATACGACTTGCCACTAGGACAAAAAAAGCAAACACAAAAGGATGATTTCTAAAAAAAGATTGAAGTTTATTAAGCCGATTCATAATTTATCATTCTCCTAAATTGAGATTATTTTTCTTACCCCAATTATGCAAAAGAAATGGTAATCCCTTATAGTGCTTGCAGTAACGTTTTGTATTCATATGTTGATCCATGACTAGACCATGACCACCCATGACTACACCATGACTCTAGCATGAACACCATGACAATTAGTCTTTCCGTAGCTATATGAATCTAGTATGATAAAACTATATCAGGTGGAAAAAAGGTGAAAAGAGTGAAATCTTTTACAAACGAGCATTGGGCATATATTACGCTGTTTTATGTACGAATCATTTGGGTTGTTCTTCACTTAATTTTAATTCCTTATGAATATAAGGGGAGTAATGAGAGCCTTTATATAATTCTTTTGGCATGCCTTATTGCAGGTGTCATCCCTCAATTCGTTTGGTTTTATACCGGACACAAGAAAAAGTGGCTTTACCCTGTGGTTGAGTTAGTGGTTACCGGGATGTTTTTTATCTATAGCTCTTATTTTATCGGTGAATACTTTTCATATATTGCGATTCCAACTATGTGTGCTGCTGCCACTATACATACAGTAAGACTTAGAGTCCCACTCTGGATTTGGTTTTCATTAATACCACCCGTTGCGATGGCCATTGTTTTACCTGTACCTACCTATAGCATCTCTGTTATAGAGGGCTTTTTCTTCTTTGGTTTGGGCTGTATTATTTGGAAAGTTATCGATACGCAGCGAAAGATGCACCAACTTTTAGAAGAGAATGAGAGGCAACGACAAGTGCTGGAGCAATATGCTCAACAAATAGAAAAAATCACACTACTAGAGGAACGAAATAGGCTATCCCGTGAACTACATGATACGGTCGGACATACGTTAACATCCGTCATTATGGGACTAGATGCAACACGATACCTCATTAATGACTCACCGGAAGAGGCCATACAAAATATCAAACAGTTAGGCAAAATAAGTAGAGACGGCCTAGAAGATGTAAGAAGGCAAATCCATCATATTTCACCATTAAAAGAGGGTGAATCTCTTACCAATGAACTTAAAGGAATTGCAACTGAGTTTTCACTATCTACCGGAACTACCGTTACATTTGAGGCAGTTGGGAATGACATAACCGTCCATCCACAAATTTCATTAACCTTTGTGCGTTGCTTACAGGAATCTTTAACAAATGCAAAACGTCACGGAAGCGCGGACAATATTCATATATTACTTTCTGTACAACCTGAGCTGGTCACATTAACGGTTCAGGACAATGGAATCGGAATGGATCAAATACAGTATGGCTTCGGACTCTCTGTCATGAAAGAAAGAATTGAAGCATACCAAGGCAAATTGGATATTCAATCCCATAAAGACAAAGGCACAAAGATTATTTGTCAGTTACCTTTTAAAACAGGAAAGGCTGGATAACCATGATAAAAATAATAATCGCTGACGATCAGGATTTAATTAGAGGAAGCTTACGAATTGTACTTCGTCAAGAGGAGGATATTGAGGTCGTTGGTGTTGCCGGGAATGGTAAAGAAGTAATTGATATGTGCAAGGACCTTCAACCAAATGTGATCCTTATGGACATCAATATGCCTGTGATGAACGGGATAGAGGCAACAGGGTACATAAAAGAACATTTTCCCGACATTCAAATCATTATCCTTACCACCTTTCATGATATGGATTATGTGAAAGACGCTTTGAAAGCCGGAGCTTCTGGTTATCTGCTAAAAGCAATGGAACCGGAAGACCTTGCTTCAAACATTCGATTAGTTCATAAAGGCGAAACGTTACTTCCACAGGAGATTGCAAAAATTATGGTAGCCGAATGGGCTGGTGGTGCACCTTCCCCAAAAAATGATACCGGGAAAAACGCCAATTATGGTCTAACAGACCGAGAACTCGACGTATTACGCCTCATCGTTAAAGGAAAAAACAATCGCGAAATCGCGCAAAGTCTTTATCTAGCAGAAGGAACCGTTAAAAATCATATTTCTAGAATCTATTCAAAGTTAGAAGTAACAGATCGCGTGGATGTAATTTTGAGGGTGCAGGAAGAAAATTTATTAGATTGATAGAAAATGAAAGACCACATTGTGTGGTCTTTTACATATGTCTGTTGTACGAATGGTTCTAAAAAAGGATTACCTCTTTTGAAGTAACCCCCTCCCCTCACCCTAAACTTCAAAAGGAAGATTTAGTTGCCACGAAACTCCAAAACGATCATTTATCCACCCAAACTTTTTGCTGAAACCATAATCGCCTAGAGGCATAAGCTCTTGACCGCCTTCACCTAGTTTCTCATAAAGATTAGCAAGTTCTTCTTCCGTATCACAGGTAATAAAAATCGAGAAAGAAGGCGTAAACGTGAATTGATGCTTGATGTAGCTGTCAATACACATAAATTCTTGCCCCTTCAAGGTAAAAGTAGCCTGCATCACGGTGCCTTCAGGTCCAGCTTCATTCGCCCCATATCGAACAATGTTTGTTATTTGAGAATCTTCCATGATCGATGTGTAAAAATTCATCGCTTCTTCTGCGTTGCCTTCTTGAAACATTAAAAACGGGGTTACCTTCTCCATTTTATCTACCTCCTAAAGCTATGTATTCTTGTGAACTAAACTAATCGTCCTGTAGACCAATCCCTTAACATATTAAGGGTATAGCAACACATTGCTTGTCCAAGAAATAAGGATTGGTCCCAAGGCATTCATTGCTCATTGAAAGCTATCATATCAATGCTATGCTTCTATAAAGGTCACTCTAGTATACTTCATCATTATCGCCTAATAACGCTACTAATAAGCGAGACAATAAATAATATGAGAAAAATATAGAAGATAAATTTAGCAATTTCAATTGCTGCTCCAGCTATTCCAATAAAGCCGAAAAACGCTGCTATAAGTGCGATAAGTAAAAATAATATTGACCATCTTAACATCATATTCACGCCTTTCTATGTGTGTATACATAGAAATACCCGTCTAATTGTTAGGTAAACATGCAGTATATTTTTTTGACGGTCAATAAGGTTAATTCATTATTTAATTAGCGGTTTGGTCATAATATAGTCAGTTTGTTCTTCATCTCCCATATAAAAAGAATGGGCTCCCGTTTGAACAAACCCCATTTTCTTATAAAAAGCAATCGCATTTTCATTCCTTTCCCATACACCCAACCAAATCTTCTGTTTATTACGTTCCAATGCCATTTCTATCGCTTTATCGAGAAGATATTTACCCAGCCCGTGTTTTTGGAATTTGCTCTTTATATAGATCCTCTCAATTTCAAGGGATTCGTCACCCATTTCTTCAGACTGAGCATCATTGGTATTTACCTTCAAGTAACCAGCCACCTCATCATTAACATAAACAAAAAAGAATTCCGACGAAACATTGGATAATTCTTTTTCTAGTTGTTTCATGTTAAATGCCTTATCCATATAGGCTTTCATATTTTCAGGTGAGTTTTGATCCTTGAATGTTTCATCGAATGTTTCATAACTAATGTTTTGAAGAACGGATAAGTCTTCTAGCGTACACTTCTTTATGTTCATTTTGTTAGGTCGCTCCTTTAATCATTAATACAATATCAATTCTTAGTATATTCATACAAATAAAACCCCGAATATCGAACATAGAACCCATCTTTTATTAAATCATAATTCTCTGGATTAATAGCAAACCCAAACGCTGAGTTGGGTCCTTGACCATATTGACCTACATCTATGATTTCTTTGTTATGATTATACAAAAAGTACTCTTGATGAGAGCTATTAGTGGTATATGTTCCGTCCTCATTAAAGATCCCATTGTACATAAAGCGTCCTTTGTTATAATCCAGGTTGTACGTAGTATCAAAAGTAAAATAGATATCATTTTCTCTATTCCATACACTATCCAGTATAATATTTGTATTTTCCTTCGTTGTAATTTCGATATCAAACTCTTTTTCTTTCTTACTATTAAAAGGAATCCATTCAGGTTTTACATAGAACTCAACCGTCTCATTATTTTTAATAAGATGAAGTGTATACCCTTCTCGATCTGTAACTTTTTCTAATATCCCCTTGTTTGAATATGCTCCATTATAAGATAAATACGCAAATAAAGCACAGAACACAGTAAAAATAATCAAGAAATAAAGTTTTTTCCTCTTTGGCATCTTGCACCCCCCTTGGGCATTTAATTAATAGATAGTTTTTTATCTAGTTGAATATTAGGGTTTTCTGTTATTAACAATTGAATAAACGCTTTTTCATCTCTAGGAGATATATTCAAAACGTTATATTGTCCATAAAGTATTTCTACCCTGTCTACGGATAGCGCAGGTGCTGTAAATGGACTCTTTATTTTACTCAGTTTTCGTATTTCTTCAATCTTTACTGAACTTCTAAATGGACCGTATCTAACCTTTATAAGTCCATCTTCAACCTTATATCCCGTACCAAACCAAAGCCATAATAATAAACCTATAATCAAAACATTTATGATGATTCCTGCTACACTATTATAAGTAATCAGTTGAAACCCAACAGGATCTGACCCAACAAAATAAATAAAAACGAGAAATAGTATCATCCCCCAAAACATGAAGAAGAACCAAATATCCTTCTTAGATGGAAAATACAATTAGTTCACCTCACCTTTATTAACCATACGTGCTTAATCCTATAAGGTTTCGTTCTTTAGCTAACTTTAAAAAGAAAAGGTAATTCATCCTAAGTGATAAATTACCTTATTTTTATTGTGGTTTCTGACATTTTACCATTATAAATTTAAATGGAGGTTTGTCTTCATTATCTTTATGTGGCTCTACGATTTCTGATGTTTCTAAAAGACCATATTGGCCAAATTCCTGTTTAATGGTTTCAGAATTATAAAAGAACATTTTCACGCCTTCCATGATCTCAAAGTAATCTTCACTTAGTTGTTTGCCTTTTCCATACATAGGGGTTTCTTTTGAGATTGTCGTAAAAATCATATATCCGTTTGGTTTTAACTGATTATAGCAATCTTGAATAAACTTAGCTCTTTCATCTTTATTTAATAAATGAATCAGTGCGTAACAAAAGATGCCGTCATAAAGTTTATTTTCAAAAGGCATATCATTGACTGGACCATGAAAAATAGGAATATGAAGCCCATTTTCCCGCGCCAAATCAATCGCTGTTTTTGAGATCTCAATCCCTGTTACGTTGATTTCATTGTCTATAAAAACCTTCGCGTTTCTACCATATCCAATCCCAGGTATCAATATATCCTTAACCTTCTTTTCAAGGAAAAAGTCCTTTGTCAGGATGGCTGAGTCTGAAGGTTCAAACCCCCACATCGTTTGTTACTCTATAAAACTTGATTCCCAAAATTCCGTCATGCCTTTAGCTCCTTTAAATTTTGGTTTAAGTATACTTGGTTTCTTGTATCTATTTCAAAAGTGCGGATTGTACTTCGGTTTGTTTATTGCACGATTTTGTTATTAAAGCCAAATTCATGCACTAACATTCAACATTAGTGCCTGTTTTTATGAATTATAGCTCAATTTGGGTATTATAGCAGGCGCTAGTTTACTTTCATATGCTAAGACTCAGTGAAAAAAGCGTAACTGTCAGTAGTTACAACATCAACACAAAAAACCCCTTACTCAAAACAATGAGCAAGGGGCATATATATTAGTTCTTACTTTCCCAGTATTTTAAATGGTTGTATGGATTAAATGCTGTAAATCCATTTGCAATATCATACATTCCTATATGTAAATGGGGAACGAATTGACCGCTTGTACCTTCAGGACCGTACCCTGTGCTACCTACATAACCAATAAGTTGGCCTTTTGTTATTTTAGTGCCAATATCCGTATTCGAAGCATATTTAGACATATGTGCATAATAGAATGCCGTTTTTCCATCTGGAGTCTTTACGGTTAAACGCCAGCCTCCATACGTATTCCAGCCTTTATTAATAACAACTCCGTCATAAATACTGTAAATAGGTGTACCAGTTGGAGCAATAAGATCGATTCCTTCATGCTTTCTGGTTTGTGTTCCATCAGTGTTGAATGTTCTTCCATCCCCATACGTATCCGTAAATGGCTGATAGGTTCCTTTCGCTAAAGGAAACTTTCCATCTGCATATGTAGCTGGTGCTTCAATAGATGTGCTTTTCACTGGTATTTGAATAACCAAACCTGGATATAAGTTGGTCGGATTGGCAGTTGGATTTGCTGCAAGTATTTCTGTATATGGAACACCTAACTTTTGGCTAATGCTCCAAAATGTATCCCCTGACTGGATAACATAAGAGTTGGTTGACGGTTTTGGAGACACAGGAATTTCAATCTCTTGTTCTAGTTCTGGAGAAACAGGAATATGAATCTCTTGTCCTATAATCAAATTATTCGGATTAGCATTTGGGTTTGCAGCTAATAAATCTGCATAGGATATGCCAAACTTTTGAGATATTTTCCAAAAGGTATCCCCGCTCTGTATCTTATAAGGTGTGTAATCGGTGGTTGTATGCTTAACAGGAATTTGCACCTCTTGCCCTACATACAAATTATTTGGATCCCTATTAGGGTTTGCAGCTAATAGATCAGCAAAAGGAACATTAAACTTTTGGGATATTTTCCAAAAAGTATCCCCGCTTTGAATGGTATAACTACTAGTTGTGTGATCCGCGGAAGCCAAACTACCTCCCATTAGAGATAATGCTAGAATACTAGAAACCAAAACTCTACGTTTCATCATGTTAATCCTCTCCAGTTGTTTTATTCTAGGCGGCCTATAAGTCTATTATAAATAGTTTTTCAAATTAACAATACGGGAAAATAATGGGTAATTCTTGTAATTACTAGGAGATGATAGAATATTTACCATACTGGTAGAATAGTAGAAAAAAACATGAGGAAAAAACTTAGGGAGGGTTTCAGATGTTTTTAATTTAAACACCAGAACCCTCCCCAGGTTTTTCTTCATTTCTTGTAGGTAGCAAAAATTCATGTTAATGTTTGATTTTCTTTGGCTCTTAGCCAAGCCCAACATCCCTAGCCAAAAGGATTGCCTGAACCCGATCCGCAACCTGTAACTTAGCAAAGATGTTGGACGAGTAGTTTGCGACCGTCTTCAAAGTCAAGTTTAGCTCCTTCGCGATTTCTGGATTGCTCTTTCCCTGCGCCATCAGATGGAGAATAGTCCGCTCTCGGTCGGTCAAATTAGGTAGAACATCCTTAGGTACATAGGCAGCAGTGGTCTCAAAAAATTTGATCACCCGAGATGCAACAGCTGGGCTAAAGATGGCCTGGCCCGCAGCAACAGCAAGAAGTGCTCGTTTAATATCCACCTCATGAGTATCCTTCAACACATAACCGCTGGCCCCTGCACGGAGAGCTGCAAAGACAGAATCGTCGTCCTCGTGGAGTGTAATCACCAGGAACCGGATGTTGGGGCTAGCATGGCGGATTGCTCTAATCGCCTCAATTCCACCACCATCAGGCATCTGTAAATCCATCAACACAAGGTCTGGCTGGAGGTCTGCTGCACTAGCGATCACCTCTTTTCCAGTTGCCGCCTCACCGACTACTTTAAACTCCGGCAATGACTCCAACATCGTCCTAAGTCCCTTGCGAAACAACGGGTGGTCATCCGCAATTAGTACATTCAATATATTCACTCTCTTACTCCCCCCTTATTGGAAACTTAACTACCAGGCGAGTGCCTCCAACTTTAGGCAATTCCACCAAGAAAGTTCCGCCCAGTTCCTCAGCACGCTCTCGAATCGACTTAAGACCCACCCCCTCTTTGTAGTCAGCTTGAAAACCAATCCCATCGTCCGTAATTTCAATGTGCAGGAGTTCCTCCTCCAGGAAAATTCGGAGCCTACAGACACTTGCCTGACTATGCCTCACCACGTTATTCAAGCCCTCTTGTACAATACGATAGACCGCTACTTCTACCGCAGCAGGTAAGGTCGGCAGATACTCGGGTGCCTCTATCAAGATCTTAAGAGTCGCTTGACTCCCCTCCGAAAGTTGGGCAGCCCTTGCACGGAGCGAAGCAATTAGACCCAGTTCATCCAGGCTAGGCGGACGTAGATCATAGACCACTCGTCGAACCTCCCCCATCGTATTACGAAGTTCTGCATGTACCTCTTCAAGAAGTATTTCTGCAGTGTCGGGGTCGCTTTTTATTCTTTCTAGTGCCTGGCCAGCCTGTAGGTGAAGCGCGGCAAGGGTAGAACCCATACCATCGTGCAAATCCCGTCGCAGGCGGCGGCGTTCTTCCTCTCGGGCTGATACAATCTCCTTTCTTGATCGCCGAAGTTGCTGAGTAAGTTGTACGGTTTGCGCTACTACACCGACTTGACGTGAGATATCTTCCAAAAGGCGCAGGTCCCGAGTGGTGAAACTATCTTCACCTGATCGCTGACCTAGTAACAGCTGGCCTACCAATTCTTGTTGAAACACCAGCGTGAACGAGTGTAAATCTGGAACTGCCTCACCGTCAGATGCAACGATGGTTTGAGTATCGCCATCCTTTAGAGCAATGGCAGCATACGGGAGCCCCATGGCCTCTCGCACAGTAGTAGCAACTGTTTGTAATAGAGTCTGAGGAGGAGCAGCAGCGGAAAGTTTTTCGCCAAGCCGAGAAATGATACCGTAAGGGTCGCTACGGTCACCGTATACTAAGCGATCAGCCGCCTTTTGCAACTTTTCTCTTAAGGGTTGGAACAAGACCGCAACAACTCCTGTACCAATCAAGGAAATCAGTAGATTCCCCCTTGTCTGTAAAATCGCGGAAAGATATCCGATTATCAAAATATAGAGACCGGCAACACATACGGTTAATGAACCGAAGACGAGTGTCCGGTTAATTAGCAGATTGATTTGCCATAGTCGATGTCGCATTATGGCTATTCCCACGGCCAGTGGTAACATGGCAAAACCCAGTTCCTCCAACAGTTGACGAAATAATAATATGAACGCACTATGTTGACCGGTTGCAGCCTCCCAATCGAACATTTCCCACACTAGAAAAATACTCATAAAGAGGAGGTTTAATCCAACAGCGTACAGCAACCACTTAATCTGACTTCGTTCAACTGTTCCAGATGCGTGTCGGTACCTAAAAATCTGAGCACCCAACACCGCTAAGTGGAGTCCTAACCAGAACAGCATATTTAGCCACACGGGCCATTTTTCTGGATTTATCAGCGTTCCTTCCAGAAGCAGACTGCCAGTGTAAGGAAAGATTGATAATAAGACCACCGGAATGGTCCACCGTGGGACAAACCGGCCGTCAGGGAAAAGACAAAGAAATGGGGTTAGGAAGATGGCTCCAATCCAACGGAGCACTGTCACAGGCAGTTCCCAAGTGGGATTAGCAGCCACCAAGGCCTCACCCCCGGTGAGAACTGTCACTAGGAATGTTGATACGAAGAGTGGAAACCATCTATCTGAACGCCATGCAATCAACCAAGCAACACCGTGGAAGATGGTGAAGGTGACGACGGAAAGACTGATCATAAATGCGGCATAGAAGGCTACGGAAAATCCAGCCTTATTTAATGCATTGGCCGCAGTAGGGGTGATTTGGGAATAAGAGAGACAGTTCCCTTGCTCCGGGCAAGTGGTGCTAAGTATGCCGTATTGACCTGGTAATTCTGACAACCAGACGATAGCCGACAACAGTGCTATTGCAACAAACAAGAATCTAGCTGCCAAGAGGCTGTAACCGGTAAGGCGCATACTCTCCCCTCCCAAATAGTTCTAGCTGTTTACTTTTGTCTGCAAAGGTTCGTCTCCAATTGGTTTGTGGTACCAAAGAGCGACGCCCATACCTATTAACCCAGCCCCAAAAATGACTGCTCCTAACAGATAACCAGGGCTCGGCAACAGAGTCATGGCAGGACCGACCATGTAGGCTACCGCTGTCCATCTAGGCAAAGTACGGGCAAGCAATTTTGAAAGACCGAATAGCACGGAGGACAAAATCCACCCGAAGAGCGCAATCATGAAAATGATCATCATCTCAGATGGTGGATTAAAGCGTTCCCCTAGAATCATATCTTCATAGAGGAAAGCAAACGAATTAACACCTATCATCATTGACGTGAAAATAAAGTTGAGTACGAAACTGAAGAAACCAAATCGTCCAGCCCGAAAAGCCTGAAAAGTATACACTGCAACCAATACGAGCAAGGTCATGATCTGTGCAAAAATTTCCGACGGCAAAGTAAGTTTGCAGACCCCTCCATGAGAATGATTGACTCCTACTTGGCAGATAACACCCCACATAGGCTTCATTAAATAAGGTATACTGGCTAGGATCGCAAAGGGAGCCATCCAGCGTAACCAATTGATTGACATACAAATCGACCTCCTTGAGAGTTGAGCGACAGAATTGCCGCTGTGCCCTCATTTTATCGGAGGCTGATTCCCACAAATAGAGGGAAAAATCACATTAAATTGGGAAGTTGAGCTGGGATTATTTTTTGATCAAAGGCAACGTTTCACAAAAATTAGGGATCCAATGGATGATGGGAGACGGAGAACTTTATAGATTAGAACGATAGTACGACGGGAAAAATCGGATAACTAATTTCAGTTGGTCAAGAATATCTCTCTTTCATTACTTTTCAACGATTGCATGGGACTTATTTGCTTTGAGATACTTAATCATAAACCCTAAGCGGTTCAACGCTTACTTTTAATAGTATATTTGAAGGGTCATGTACCATATTAACTTTATTCACCACATATTCTTTTTTGTATATGGTTACAGTATTACTGGCCCTCAAAGCTGCTATATAATTTTCCCAATGCTTAACATTGGCACTTAAAATACAATTGTCTTTTAAATAGTAATCCACTCTGTTCGTACCGTAAGTCAAAAAAATACCCCCTTTTATCACAATTATCTGATAACTATCATTCTTGAACAAGCCTCTTTTTCTCGTCAATTCATGACAAGTTCAATTCTCCTTCTAAAAATACAAAGGGACAGTTCAAGTGTTTCTTTAAAACACCTGAACTGCCCATTTTTTTACTATCAATCATTTTGAATAATATCTCTAAGAATCCCTCTGTCTTCATAGCCTAAGAAATCGACACCAAAGTGACTTAACAAGGCAAAGACGACGCCCCATACAGTAATGCTTATAATCATCCAAATAGAGGTACTTTTCTTTTGTCCACCAAGAGTAACACTCATGAAAGCTGTTAAGTGACTACCAACAAATAAAGGACCGATTAATGCTAAACCAGGCAAACCGTATTTCTTCCATAAGTTTTGAGCACGTAATGCCCTTTTGCTTGGCTGTTTTTCTACTTTCTCGCCTTTTCGTTTCCTTCTCCACTCTTTTATTCTATCGATAAAAAGAATGAGCAATAAAACCGTTAGGATATTACCGAATAGACTTATTAATATCACTGGTATTTCAGGTAAACCAGCGAAAATGGACAAAGCAATGACTCCATAAGCTTCAAAAAATGGAAGGGCAGCCAAAACGAACACGACTATATATGCCCACAACAACTCTAAAACTCCCACGTAATTCTCCCCTTTATGTATTTTGGTGTGGATCTGCATCATCTATCTATTTTTCTAGACATAGAATCCCAATCGGTGAATGTAGTCTGGAGAGGCAAAAATTTTTGCAGAATATTGAACCGAAATGTTATTTTGCTTCTTTATAAATAACCATTGCACTATAAAAGAATATTGGGTTCGTAAATTTTATGTCTACTATTTCAATTGTAGTGTCATTTAGAAACTCATTGACTTTTTTATCAAAATCTTTTTCTGACCATCCAGTAATTGTTTTTATTCTCATCTTTTCCTCCGAAATGTAAGTTTTTTCACCTTGAATAGTATTACGTTTTACAACATGGAAATGTTTCAAATTTATGTAATAATTGTGGTGTTTAAATAAATGGTTCTGAACCTATGAACGAACTCAGAACAGTTGCGTTCATTCATAGGTTCGAATACCATTAATTTGTTTGATAAACTTTTTCAAAACGCACCAAAACTAAATTTTATCGTTTAATTTTAATACCATTCTCCCCACGTTGCTTTAACAAAACAAGAGCTGTCATTCCGACAACTCCACCTGTTAGCTATATTTCACCGTACTTTTATAGTAAAAAATAAAACTGATGATGATTGTAAACAGAGTAGCACCGCCTATAATGTACACTCCATCCCAATAATGAGAACTTCCAGTTAATATCCAAACTTGATAAGGGATAAAGATAATTGCCGCAATTACTAATACTCCCCATAGCATCGATATTACATTTTGTTTAGCTTCTTTTAATACAGAAAGCCTTTTAGAATATTTAATCATAGAGATTTTTCTCAAGGCGAATAACAAAACAAAAATAGCAATAATAATTACTAGATAGTTCATATAATACCAGCCCCTATACAAGTTAGACCTAATTCATAAGTAAATAGTCAATCTGTTTCTAAAGCTTGGAACCATTTTTCGACTCCCCTTAAGCTTGAAACTACCAAACTACCAACTTCACAAAACCACTTATCTTTGAATAGAACTCTTTCTATTCATAACCTCCATGACTTTTGCAACCCCTATAAATAATCCTGCTATTACAAACAAGTAACATAACACTAAACCCCAAATCGGAACTCTTATTATCCCATTCACGAGGTGTTCCCAAACGACACTTGTCATTAACACATATCCACTATAGGTAAATGAATTTTTAAAGATTTTTTCTGTACTTTTCCATTTATCTTTAATAAAGGTGGCTATTACTTGAATTGCCCCACAAATAGAAAGGATCATAAAAGCAAGCTTATAAATAAAACTTGTCTCCCCTTCAAATGCTACAAGAGTACCAATAGCTGACAATAATAGCCCAACTATGAAGAATCCATATTTTCTAATGCTTTCATTTTGTAATAACTTATCCATAAATTCTCCTAACCTTATCATTTAATACTATCAAGCAATTATTAAGGCTGTTTTTGCATAGATTGTTGCTATTTGTAAACTTCTTCCGTTTTATATTCGATTATATTGGCTTAATATTCTCTTTCATTTTTTACCGTCGTTTTCCCTTCACAAGAAGCGACTGCTCTTCTTGAGCACTCGCCTCTGTGATTTTAATACGCCCCTATCTGCGTGAAGTTTATTCGGATACTTGGCAGTTCAATCTGCCCGGCGACTGACCTACGCCGCCACATCCCTCTTGCTAAATACGCTAAAAGCAAGGAGGTGAAATACAACGAAGTAAACGATTAGGATAATGATAGAGAAAGAAAGTGTCATCCCTTCTATCGGTGGCACACCGTCAAAGTATACGGACAGGTTGGTGTTGGCAAATAAGATATATTTGGTCCACTCAAATCTTCCGGCAAGAAGCATGGTGGCTGTTCCACCCATGAAAAAGAGAAACAGTGAGATCCCGATTGCAAGAGAGCTGTTACGGAATACGGCGGAAATCATGAACGCCATGGTCGCGATCATTAAAATGTCGATCGATCCTAAGAGATATTGCCCGATTAGGTGGAAAGCAATATTCCGCTCAACGACCTCTCCATTGATATAGGCTAGATGAGGGACTTCACTTGTTGGCAGACCGAACAACAAAAGTCCAACTAGGGTGGACATGAAGTATATTAACGCTAGTAAAAGTAACCCGAATAAACCAACAGTTAGATACTTTGATAATAATATTTTTGATCGACTTATTGGTCGAATTAAAAGTAATTTAACCGTACCCCAGGAGAACTCTGAAGCAACGATACCA
Organism: Cytobacillus spartinae; assembly: GCF_042865285.1. Lineage (NCBI taxonomy): Bacteria > Bacillati > Bacillota > Bacilli > Caryophanales > Bacillaceae > Cytobacillus > Cytobacillus spartinae. The sequence continues at coordinate 308,195 of NZ_JBIACK010000003.1, forward strand.
GCCGCAATAATAATTGTAAATAATCCTGCAAAGCTAATGACTGCCTGTGCATCATTAACAAATGTCCACACATGACTTTCCGTTTGCGGAGCCAAGTCGTTCTCAAGTTGGTATTCCTTAATGGCAATTTCACGCTCATAAAACATTCTTAGATTTGAGTTAACTCCACCCATCTCACTCAAATATTGTTTGTCATTTTTAATCTGTGTTTCTAGTTCCTGCTTCCAGTTGGAGTTGTTCATTGGTTCACTAGTAATCTCTTCATATTTATTTAATCCAGCAAAAGCTAGAATGAAAAGGAGCACCAACCCAATCATGACATAGGTTCCAGGTCTTCTAAAAATTTTTATCCATTCATTGATGATTAGTTTTCCCAACTTTTTACGCCTCCTTTTCCGCGGTTATTTCTAAAAAGCGATCCTCTAATGATTTCGAAACAGATTTAGCACCATAGACATCAATACCCTCAAGGACCAGTTTTTTAAAGATAGCCGGAATTTCAGCTTTCCCAGCCTCAATGGTAAATCCATTTTCTACTATCGTTGCGTTATACTCCTCTTTTAACCAGACTACTGCATCTCCAAGATTTCCGGTTTCAAAGTTATACACTAGTTGGTCATGTTGCACAAAATCACGTACCTGCTGAACATCGACTAAACTACCATTTTGGATAATAGCAATTCGATCACACATCATTTCCATTTCAGATAGTAAATGACTAGATACGATTACACTTAAACCCTTTTCTCTTGTTAACATGCGTAAATGATCTCGAATTTCTCTTATTCCTGCGGGATCCAATCCATTCGTTGGTTCGTCTAAGATTAAGAGTTTAGGACTGTGTAACAAACATTGCGCTAAACCAAGCCGCTGTCTCATCCCTAGTGAATACGTTTTAACTTTGTCATGTATTCTAGCGGTTAACCCGACAAGTTCAACCACTTCATCAATCTTTTCTTTCGTGATTCCCTTATGCATCCGAGCATATTGGTGGAGATTTTGGTAGCCAGTTAAAAACTTATACATTTCTGGATTTTCAACAATCGCACCAATGTTGGCGACCGCTCCTTCGAAATCCTTTTTTACACTTTTTCCACAGACGACGATATCTCCCTCTGTAATCCCCATTAAACCTACAATCATCCGAATGGTCGTTGTTTTCCCAGCTCCGTTAGGCCCCAAGAAACCAAAAACCTCTCCTTCCACAACAGTAAAACTAAGTCCGTTAATAATGCTCTTCCCTTTAATCGACTTCTTGACGTTATCTAATGTGAGAACCGGTTTCATCGCTTCCTCCTAGTTTTTACTTTTATTGTCGTTGGTGAGTTCATTCCTTTCTTGTGCATTTCTGCATATGTATTTTTACGAGTAACCCTTCATTTGGTTTCATTAAGTTCTAATAATTTCCATTCTAAACACAATCTTATAGAAAAATAGCATTATAAAAAGGATTAGATCTTGATCTAATCCCTGTGTTGTTTTCAACTGAAAATATAGAATTCCTGTCACTCTTCGAATACTTGAGAATACTATTCTGCTTAATATTACGGGGAGAGACAGCGGAGATGAATCCAATAAACATCCTTTAAGTAATCACACCGTTACTTTGACAAGTTAGTTTCTCTTTTCCCTTTCCTTCTGTACAAAATCCCCACAATAAAAGAAGTTACCATCAATATAATGGGTGATATGGCACTTTTGTCAAAACCTTCAACGAAACCTGCAATCATAATCCCCAATAGCATAAACCCCGAGATGATAAAGAAAACGATTGATGTATTCTTATATTCTGTGGATGTATATTCTTTTCTTTTAAACATTAAATCCCCCTAAACACTTGCTCGCTTTAACACGTTTTTCCGAAATCTGCTCTCACTAACTTGTTAAAAAAACTTTCCCCTTTGTCGTTCTAGCAGCTTCCACCTCAACCGCTTTTTTTACATCTATTAAGTTGTACTGGGAGTCTACTTTCATCAAATGTAATTTCTTCTCTTTAATTTGGGTGATTAGTTGGTTAAATGTTTCTTGCCATTTAAGAGCAGAGACATTAGCATTCCAATTCCGTAGATGAAATATAGTAGCATTTACTTTTGCTTTTCCTACAATCTCTTTCCAGTTCACCTGCACCCCGGAAAGAAGCCCAATGGTTAAAAAATGACCATTAGGATGTACACAGAAAGCCAAATCGTTTCCATCCGAACCGCCAATGGAGTCAATCGCAGCATATGCACCTATTCCATTCGTTAACTCCATAACTGTTTCATAGAGTGAAACTGCAGAGGTATCTATCACATAAGATGCGCCAAGTTGAAGTAACTCTTCTGAATGTTTATCACTTCTAGTGACAGCGATTAACCGAAAACCTATGATTTTCGATAATTGAGCAAATATATGTCCAATTGATGAGCCACACGCATTCACCAATAAAACATCTCCCACTTTTAATCTCAAAACTTCTGTACAAACCACCCAGGCGGTAAGGGGATTAATATACATCTGTGCTGCCGTAAAATTATCAATACAATCAGGTAACGGAACAGCAAACTCTGCTGATGTCTTAACGTATTCTTGCCAAGTACCTTCACCACGCAACGGTAGAACCCGTTTTCCAATAAAGCTTTTAGACACTAAAGGACCTACATCCTCTACAACTCCAACTCCTTCATAACCAGGTATATTAGGCAAAGAAATCCGATGTGAATAGGACCCTCTTATCGGGATTAAGTCAGAAGGATTTATAGGACGTGCAAGCATGCGGACTAAGACCTCATTATCCTCTGGTGGATTAATTATTTTGTTTTCAACGGTTAACACATCTTTAGGGCTACCAAACTCGTAGAATCTAATACATTTTGCATTCAAACTACAATACTCCTTAAAAGAAAAAATTATCCTAACCTCCACCTTTATTTCAATAAGAAAAAGCTATTCTCCTTTTTGGAGAATAGCTTTTTATCAGGTATAAATTGTAGAAAAGACTAACTCTCTCCTACAAACTTAAGTTCACGTTTGTCCCAGTTTATTCCGCAACAATATATTCAGAAATACCCTTTAGCCCAGGAATCTCCTTGTTTGTCACCAGTATACACTCCTGAATTTCAAAAGCTTTACATAAAGTACTTTTATTAAACTTTGAGCTATCAGCCAACACATAGCACTTTTTTGAATTTGTTTTAGCAATGCTTTTTTTGCTAGCTTCACGGAAGTCTGGAGTGTTAATTCCTACTACCGTCCCAAATCCACTAGCCCCGAGGAACGATTTATCAAAGTTCATATTTTTAAGGGTATCATCTGTCAAGGGACCAGAGATAGAGTCAATTTTCTTATTCACTTCTCCCCCTACCACAATACAGCTTTCAATAACATGGTTAACTTCGTTCAGAATCTGTGTATTGGACGTGACGACTCTTACACCTCTTGCCTTAATATACTTGAACATCGCTGTACAGGAAGTACCTGAATCGATGTATATGCAATCATCATCCTCAACAAGAGACGCAGCGAATTTCCCTATCTTTTCTTTGTCTTCTTTATAAAGTAACTTTTTCGTTCCAACAGGAATTTCATGAGAATCTAGCTTTAGCTTTACTGCTCCTCCTCTCAAAAGAACAATAAAATTTTCATCCTCAAGCATTTTTAAATCTCTTCTTATCGTGGATTCCGAAACCCCATCAAAGATTTTAAGAAAATCCTCAATATACATGATTTGCTTATTCTCAAGCTCATCCATAATTTTTTCTCTTCTAACATAAGGGATCATACTAAAACCTCAATCTAATAATTATTCCTCTTACTCCTTAACCTCTGCTAGAGTTGGCATTGCCTCTTGCGCACCCACCTTAGTCACCGTTCTTGAGCTCACTAAAGAAGCAAATTCTCCCATTTCATCATAGGACATCTTATTGATCAACGCATAAGCAAGAGCGCCAATATAGGAATCTCCTGCACCTGTTGTCTCAATAACATCCACTTTTTTGGGAAGGAAACGAACCTTTCGCTCGCCATCATATAAAAGACTACCCTTTTCCCCAAGCGTAATAATCAAGAGATCATCAGGATATTGGAAAAGCTTCTCACACACTTTTTCAGCCTCTTCAACGGTGGATACTGTTTCGCCTGCATAGAAGCTAGCTTCTGTTTCATTCACCACTAAACAATCGACCATTCTCAAGAATTCTTCATCTATTTCACTCGCAGGAGCTGCATTTAAAATCACATAGCAACTATGCTCTTTTGCTTTCTGAATACTATACTCAACCACTTCTTTGGGAATTTCTAACTGAAGGATAACCATTCTACTTTTTTCAAATAATCCTTCAGCCTTTTCAATATCCTCACAAGTTAGACTATAGTTCGCACCTTTAGAAATCGTCGCTACTAATCGTCCATCTTCAATAGCATTCACAACTCCGATACCCGTGTTTGTATGCGCTGTTTCTACATAATCAACATTTAAGCCATAATTCTCCATTTTACTAAGCAGCTCCGGTCCAAAGTTATCATTACCTACTTTGCCGACCATATAGGTTTCTAGACCAAGCTTTGCACATTGGACAGCTTGATTGGCGCCTTTTCCACCACCAGTAAAAGCTACACTATCTGCCGTAAACGTTTCTCCAATTACAGGTAATCGTTTTTGTTTGAAAATAATATCGTAATTTATGCTACCTACAATTGTAACCGCATTCTTTTCCATGTTAGCTACCAGCTCCTTCAGCAACTTTTTTCTTGCTGAACTTAATATTTTTCAATTTATCTTGTATCACTTCAAAATAAGCTGCTATGACTATTATAGCTCCTGTTGCAATATATTGCCAAAAACTATCTACGCCTACAACGACTAATCCTACTTTCAGCGTTGACAGTAAAATGGCACCTAGAAGAGTTCCAATCATATTCCCTCTACCACCTGCAAGACTCGCCCCACCAATGGCAGCTGCAGCGATAGCATTAAGCTCATAAGTTTGCCCAGCCGCTGGTTCTCCCGATCCTAGTCGAGCCAACAAAACCATACCAGCTAAGGCAGCTCCAGCTCCTGAAATTGCATAAGCTAACATTTTACTTCTGTTCACATTTACTCCTGATAAAAGGGTAGCTTCTTCATTTCCACCAATCGCATAAATATAAGTACCAAGCTTCGTGTACTTCAAAATAATATGACCGAAGATAGCAAAACCAAACAGGACAAAGATGGATACAGGAATCGTTCCAAATACATCAGAGTTAAAGATCCCTCTAAAGTTATCTGGAATATCGAGGACTGGCCATCCACCTGTAATAACATAGGCAATCCCTCTATATGCACTCATCGTACCCAAAGTGGCAATAAACGGTTGTAGATTAAGCTTTGTAATTAATAGACCATTGAAAATTCCTAATACAAAACCTATACCCACACCACATACAATGGCAACAACAGGGTTCATTCCACTAACTAGCAAGTCCCCTACCACAACAATGACAATTGCAAAAATGGAACCAACACTTAAGTCAATACCACCTGTAATAATTGCATACGTAATCCCGAGAGCTAACAGCCCATTAATTACACTTTGATCCATAATATCTAGCAAGTTAGCACCACTTAAAAAAACGGGTTCAATAATTGAAAATACGATGACCATTAGGACTATTGCTGCTACCAAGCTTAGTTCTCTACTAAATCCCTTCGTTTTTAACATCACTGTTTACCCCCATAGCATATTGAAGGATATCTTCTTCTGTCAGATTGTGATTCTCAAATTCTTTTACTTTTCTTCCTTCTCTCATCACAATAATCCGATCACTCAATCCAAGAACCTCAGGCAATTCAGAGGAAACGACAATAATGGATTTCCCCTTCTCAAGTAATTCCTCTAACACACGATAAATTTCTGCCTTCGCTCCAACATCGACCCCTTTAGTAGGTTCATCTAATATGAGAATTTCTGCATCAGAGGATAGCCACTTTGCTATGACCACTTTTTGCTGATTTCCTCCACTTAAATGACTTGTCATATAGTGCGGATCGCTAGGCTTAAGATTAATTTCATCAATATAGTAGTTACAGTTTTCCATTTTCTTTGTATGATTTAAAAGGCCAAACTTCGTGAACTTCTCCATTTTTGTAAGGCCGACATTATTGGCATTATCAAAATACTTTATAAATCCTTGTGTTTTACGATTCTCTGGAATTAACCCTATTCCTAACTGAACACCTTGCTTCGGTGATTTAATATTTACAGTAACTCCATTAATTTTGACCGTTCCACCCGACTTTTGTTCAGCACCAAATATGGCTCTTACCACATCGGTTCTCTTCGACCCTACTAAACCAGCAAAACCTAGTATTTCACCTTTATGAAGGTGAAAGCTAACATCCTCAAATACACCTTTAACAGATAAATCTTCAACCTCTAATACCTTTTGATTAGTTTTCGGGGATGGTTTTGTTCTAACTGCATATGCAGATACATCACGACCTACCATCTTTTTAATCAACTGTTCTCTATTTACATCCTTTATATTGAAAGTTTCAATATGCTTTCCGTCCCTTAAAACCGTAGCACGATCACATATATCAAACACTTCATCTAATCTATGACTGACATAAAGAATCGTAATTCCATTTTCCTTTAAATCATTAATAATTGAAAAAAGAGTTCTTACTTCCTGGTTAGAAAGGGACGCTGTAGGTTCATCAAATGAGATCAATTGCGCGTTATGATAGAGTCCTTTCGCAATTGCAATCATTTGCATTTCCCCAGTGCTTAAGGTCCCAGCTATATCTTCACTTTTAAAGCTACATTTCATTTTTGAAAGTATAGCATTTGCCTCTTGATGAAGCTTCTTATAATCTATGAACATTCCTTTTCTAGGCTCATGACCTAGAGCAATATTCTGTCCAACTGTTAATTCAGGTATTAAGCTTACCTCTTGGTGGATCTTTACAATCCCATCTTGAATGGCCTCATTTGCATTCTTGTAAGAAACCTTTCTTCCCTTAATTTCAACAGTGCCTTCATACACATTGTTGACACCATGTAATGTATTCAGTAAGGTTGACTTCCCTGCACCATTTTCTCCTAGTAAAGCATGGATTTCTCCTTTTTTAATATCAAAACTAACTCCATCTAAGGCCTTGACACCAGGAAAAACTTTTGAAATATTCTGGAATTTTACGATGCTTTCCGTGTGCTTTTCCATTATCGATTCCCCTTTAAAAACTATAGTCGAATCAATCGATCCGACTATAGACATGGACTAATATCATTACCCTCTTACTTTGCTACAACTGGATCTTCCCATTTAATAATTTCTTCTGCTGGAGTATCAACATTCGTTGAATCAATTAAAGCTTGTGGAGTCCAGATAACACGTGGTAGCTCCTGTCCACCTAATTGTCGTAAAATCATTTCTACAGCAATTTGCCCTTTATACAGCGGGAATGAATCAATTGTTGCATCTAGCTCACCTTTACGAATAGATTCGTAAGCTTCACCAATTCCGTCTACACCAACTACAAGAATATCCTTCCCAGATTCATTAACAGCTTCTTGTGCACCTAATGCCATTGTGTCATTGTTAGCGAAGATCGCTTTTAAGTCATCATGCTTTTTAATCCAAGTTGCCGCAATATCTTTTGCTTTTGCACGATCCCAGTCCGCATTTTGCTTTTCAGCAATTTCAATGTCTGGTGCATTTTCCTTCATCCAGTTTTCAAACCCTAGAGTTCTTTGTCTAGCAGCGAACGCTTTTGGCATCCCAACGATAATCGCTACTTTCCCTTCACCATTGATCTTCTCAGAAATCCATTCAGCCGCTGATTCCCCATTTTGGTCAGCTTTTGGACCTACAAAGTTTGGTGCTTCCTTGATAATTCCGTCGTTAACGTTAATAACAGGAATATCTGCCTTTATTGCATCTTCAACCCCCGGTACTAGATTGCTATCAGAGATTGGTGATAGCAATAATGCTGTATACTTTTTATTAATCATATCTTTAACAATGGATAACTGACCTTCCTCATCGGCTTCCCCTTGAGGAGATTTTACATCAACTGTAAGATTAAAGCCTTTATCACTGAATTCCTTAGCACCTGTTTCCATACCTTCCTTTAACGTTCTCCAGTACTCGTTTTCAAATGCCTTCGCTACTGCACCTAACTTAATTTCGTCAGCTACACTTGGTACATCGCCTAAGCTAGCTCTTACTTCCTCATACGTTTGACCATCAGCATTATCTGGATTAAATGCACCTTTATCTGCACCGTCTGATGTTTCTCCACCGCTACTGCTACTACAAGCTGATAATGCTAAAGAAAATGCTAAAGCTCCTGTCATTAAAACACGGTTTTTAATTTTCATCTTTTTTCCCCCTAGTTTAATTGAGTAATCGCTTTCATTTAAGGTAACAATATCTTTCCTTTACTAAGGAAGATATTGAGTCTTCAACTTATTTTAAGCACTGAAAAAATAACTCGTTTGCGGCGATAGCATCGTTTTTACTAATAATTTCTTGTATATTCTCTAAACCAAGCTCATCTACTAAACTATTAATCTTGTTAATTGCTTTTACATTCTGTCTAATCTCTGCTAACGGTTCTTCCCGAATTGGAAATGTATCAAAGTAGATAGCACCGTTGTAATCATATTTCTTTAGGTAATACATGAACTCTAATGTTTGCATAAGTGATACTGTTCCAACCATAAGACCATCATCGTGAGTTCCGTATCCATCATTTAAATGAACACCGTAAAGCTTCCCTTTATCAGCTGCTAGGCTTAAACCATATGCAGGATTTTCCCGTTTCATCAACATATGGCAATAATCAACCGTTACTCCAACATTCTCACGATTGACTTCACTTACCATCAGAAGTGTGAGACCAATGCTATCTATTAATGCATAAGATCTTTCTTGGTAAGGCTTGTATTCAATACTAATTTGTAAATCGGGTGCATAATCAGCAAGAGCTGTTACATATTCTTTCACTTGATTCCATGCCTTTTGGTAATCCACTTGAAATGGATAATCAAACCCATCAAACCCTAACCAAAGGGTAATGACTTTACCACCTAGATCTCTACAAGCATCTGCTGCTTCCTTACATAGTGCAAAAGCATCCTCTGCAATTCCTTTGTCGTTGTTTCCTAACTCCCCATTAATAAAATGGCTTCTAAATCTTAATGCAAGACCATTAACTTCAAGGTTTGCTTCTTTTAGTGTTTCTTTTACTTCACTTATTGAATAAGTCGAAAAATGTTCTGGATAATTTAAATCAACACATGTAATGCCTTCAATCTCTGAAACTTTTCTTAGGGCGCTTGTAATATCTCCATTAACTGTTGGCAGGATTGAATTTATCCTTGTTGCAAGTTTCATCTTGATCCTCCAATTTCGTATTTGACTTTCTGTAATATTAATTTACCATCAACCGAAAACGGTTTCAATCATTATTTTTCATTTTTTTCAAACTTTTTTTATTTATTTTCATGTTTTTTCATTTAAACAACTGAAGGAGATAGTTAGTCTAAAGGGTGACACGATCTTTTCCATATAAAAAGAGAAGTGTTGATTTAACACTTCTCTTTCAATTAATAATTGATTTAACTAAGTATTTACTCTCAATCAATTATCATTTCAAAGACAGAACTACTGAAAAAATTTTAATATATCATTTTGAGTTTTTTCATATTTTTTCATTTTTTTTACTGATCCTTTAGATCTTTTTCAAAAAGTTTGAAATAGTTACACCAACTTCACTTTTACCTTGAAGTAGAACTCTTCTACTGTTTCCCTATACTATTAACTACTATGTTCTCTCGGCTCTCTTTTAAAGGTAAATGGATTATGGAAAATATCATTAAAGAAACCACTCGGAATTACGAACTCTCTTCTATTGGTATGAAAAAAGAATCCCAAGATCAATCCAACTCCCTTTTCATATCCTCAATAAATGCAAGCACAGCTTCTTCTTTCGTTGCCCAAGACGTTACCAGCCGAATTGCAGAGTGTTCTGAATTGATCTTCTCCCAAACATAAAACCCGTATTTACCTTCTAACTTTGCAATTAATGAATTTGGTAAGATAGGAAAGATTTGATTTGAAGGTGAATGTGTCAAAAATTTAAAACCAACTGAGCTTATCTCGTCTCTGATGAGTCCTGCCATCTTATTGGCATGGAGGGCTAACTCAAAAAATAAGTCATCTCTAAAAAGCTCTCGAAACTGAATTCCCAAAAGCCTCCCCTTTGCAAGCAGTGCCCCTTTTTGCTTCATATGGAATCGAAAATCCTCTTGAAGAGCTTCACGGCAAATCACTAGCGCCTCCCCAATAAGCGCGCCATTCTTTGTTCCACCAATATAGAAGGCATCCACTAGTTTCGGAAGATCGCTTAATGAAAGGTCACTTTCTTCAGAACAAAGCGCAGACCCCAGTCTCGCACCGTCCATAAATAGAAGGAGATTGTTTTCCCGGCAACATGCACTTAACTCTTCCAACTCGTTCTTATAATAGATCGAGCCAATCTCAGTCGAATTAGATATGTACACTAGTCTTGGCTTAACCATATGCTCATCCGTATGAGCTTCAAGCACCCCTTCAATGTGAGCAGTGGTTAACTTCCCATCGCTCGTTTCCACTGATAGAATTTTGTGTCCCGTAGCCTCAATCGCACCTGTCTCATGGGTAAAAATATGGCCAGTACTCGCAGAAATCGCTGCTTCATACGGTCTAAGAAAAGCGGAAATAGCAATCAAATTTGTCTGTGTTCCACCTGATAACAGATGAACATCCACATCAGCTTGTCCCATCTTACCCTTTAAAAATTCAACCGCTTCACGAGTGAAACGATCAGCTCCATATCCCGCTTCCTGCTCAAGATTGGTTTCCATTAATGCATTCAAGATCCGAGGATGTGCACCTTCACTGTAATCATTCCTAAAGCTGTACATATTAAAGCCTCCATATAATTTTTTCTAATTGTACCAGATTTCTCATTATAAGCAGTGCCTGCAACTCTTTGTTATGCCGAATACTTATCGACTTCTTGAGTAATGAGAGTGCACTTTTTTGAGCCTTATAATATTCTGAGGTTATTTTTTCACCTTAATCTCAACTGTCATAATAAACGGCTCTCCAAAACTTTCTCCTTCTTCCAATTCATCATAGGGTAGGTATTTAGTTAACTCTCCATCTAACACGATGTCAGTAGGTATCTCCATTTTATTACGCTGCAAGTAATCTATTTCCTGTTCTACAAGGTCAAGTACTTCTAGCTTATCTAAATCATATGAATATGTTCTTGCATACTCAAAGCCATTATAGAATGCTGGCACTAATGCTATGTATTCTCCCCTACTGTGTTTAGACACTATGCTGTGTATTTCATTATGACACTTCCCCTTTTTGTATGTGATTATAAGATTATATCTCCTTACATCAAATCGATGCCAATGGGCTATGAATACGAAGAGTACGATTAATACGAAGAATACGTTGTAAAAGAAAGATGGAGGGGATATTTAGTCCGGTCCACCTCCGCTAATATATTTCTTATTCATTTTAAATTTGCAAAATCTTTTGATGTGTTATTACTTTCCCAAACCATTTGGTACAATAGGATAAAAACTAGGGGCCATCATGTTTATACTAAATAGCATTGTTTTTTCAATAGTGTTCTTTTCATTTCTTTCCATTGTGTATGCAACCATAAAAAATGGAATCTCACCTATGCCGACATTACCAAAAGTTAAGAGGATTTTGGTTGAAAATCTTCCTTCTGAACCCGTAACTCAAATTGCGGAACTTGGTGCTGGCTGGGGAACATTAGCTTTTCAACTTGCCAAAAAGTTTCCCTCTGCTACGATTACAGCCTTTGAAAACTCCCTCATACCATACACGTTTATAGTCATTAGAAAATGGTTATTCTCTCAAACCAATCTAATTGTTTTACGGAAAAATTTTTATAAATCCGATTTGTCAAAGTACAATTTAATCGTTTGTTATTTGTATCCTGGTGCCATGACTCGACTAGAAAAGCAATTTCATGAGCAGTTAACCAAAGAAACAATGGTCGTTTCACATACTTTTGCCGTTCCAAACCGTAAGCCTAGCAAAACAATTATAGCTAGTGATTTTTATCAGACGAGGATCTACTTTTATGAGTATTAATAGAACAGAATGGTACTGAGAAAGTTCCACTTTTTTGGAAATCACTTGTCGTTGCTGTGAAAAAAAAATAGCCACCCTGCTCGACCAAGCTAAGGTGACTATTTCTTTTCATCTATTGAAACTTTCACTATTCCACCATGCCATCAACATTCTTCACCGCAAAATTATCAAGCAATGCCCGCACTTCATCAGTTGTCTTTGTGTTCATCAATTGATTTCTTAATGTACTCGCCCCTGGAAATCCTTTAACATAGATTTTGAAGAAACGATGAAGAGCTGTGAACCGTCGTAGTTCTAAATGCGAATATTTATCATGGAGATCCATATGCAACCTTAAGAGATTAAGTAATTCCTCACTACTATGTTCTCTCGGGTCTTTTTCAAAAGCAAATGGATTATGGAAAATACCACGTCCAATCATAACCCCATCAATATCATATTGCTGAGCAAGCTTTAAGCCCGTTTGGTAATCAGGAATATCCCCATTGATCGTTAAGAGTGTGTCTGGTGCCACCTCATCACGTAGTATCTTAATTTCAGGGATCAGTTCCCAATGAGCAGGGACTTTGCTCATTTCCTCTCTTGTCCGCAGATGAATGGAAAGATTCGCAATGTCTTGTTTCAATATGTGTGTCAGCCAGTCACGCCATTCGTCCACTTCAGAGAATCCAAGCCTTGTTTTTACACTTACAGGCAGTCCTCCCACTTTTGCTGCCTGAATTAATTCGGCAGCAACGTCCGGACGACGGATCAGGCCACAACCCTTTCCGTGTTGCGTCACATTAGGAACAGGACAGCCCATATTAATATCGACTCCCTTAAACCCAAGCTCCGCCATCCCAATACTCATTTCCCGGAAGAATTCTGGCTTGTCCCCCCAAATATGGGCTACCATCGGTTGTTCATCCTCTGTAAAAGTCAACCGACCACGTACACTTTTCTTCCCCTCAGGGTGACAATAACTCTCCGAATTTGTAAACTCTGTAAAAAAAACATCAGGCCTTGCAGCTTCACTCACTACATGCCTAAAAACAACATCCGTCACTTCTTCCATTGGTGCTAATATAAAAAAAGGTCGTGGTAAATCACGCCAAAAATTATTATTCATCTTAAAGTTCAAATCCTCTCATTATATGGCAGGGACAGAGGGACAGGTTCACTGTCCCACCATTCCTCTGGGACGCAGTACCTGTCCCCTTGTCCCTGCCCTTACCTCTGTTACACTTATACCATGATTAAGTACTTTTTTTCAAATTCATTGGAGTTTGCGTCAAAAATGCTTATTTTATTTCCCAATCATCCCCACTAACTACAAGGGTTTCAATCAATTTCTTATTCTTCTGTCCTATACACGAACTTAACACATTGTACTACACCATATCCTTAGAATTTATCTCTTCATAACATTTCATTAATTGGTAATAATAAGAATTCCAAGTGATAGCTAATTGTAAAGCGAGGTACATCATTTGAAGAAAAATTTATTAACTTTTTTTCTAACTCTGGCATTATGGTTTATTTTTGCAGGTCGCGTTAATATCGAGGTATTTTCGCTTGGTATTATGATTTGTTCGATTATTTCGTTTATGTACGCAGATCAGTTTATATTCGCACAAACAAAATATGGAACGAAAGAATTTCTCAAAAAAATATATATCATCATTTGGGTGATCTTGGCTTTTATATATGATGTATATTTATCTGCGTTCAAAATATCCAGACATGCATTTGAAATGAAACCGTCATTTTCTTCTCGAAAAATTAGAATAAAAACGTCTCTTAAAAGTTCAAACAGCAGTGCTATTCTAGCCCACTTTATTACCTTGACTCAGGGCACCTTGGCATTGGATTTTGACCATTTAAATAAGAGCTATTTTATTCACTGGATAGATGTTCAAAGTGACGATGAAGCTGAAGTAAAGAAAGCACTTATGAGAAAACATGAGAATTTAATCGCTAAAATATTTGATTAATCAATTTGGAGTGTGATCGAAGTGCTCTATTTAATACTAGTGATTGTCTTATCTGCTATTTTAACTTTTTATAGAGTAATAAAAGGTCCTAGTTTACCGGATAAGATCGTTGCTATGAATTCCATAGGTGTCATGTTTTTATTGGTTTTAGTTTTATTAAGTTATTTTTTTGATAGAAAAATGATTATGGATGTGGCTTTAGTTTATGGGGTTTTACTATTCATCGTTGTTTTAATCATGACAAAATACTTTAGACAACCAGAAAAAGGTGGTGCTGGTGATTGAATTAACGCAAATAATTGCTTACGTATTTTTTATAGTTGGTATTTATTTTGTGGTAAGTACTGCTGTGGGAATGATTCGTTTTCCTGATTTGTACACGCGGTTACATGCCGGATCGAAATGCTTGATGGCTGGAGGTATTTCAGTACTAGTGGGTTGTATATTTCTAGAAAGCAGTATTTATGTATCTTTAAAGCTTATCGTAATCATTATTTTGTTAGTAATCACGAATCCAATAGTCATTCATGTCATTGCCAGTTTTGCAAATACTGAGAATGGAATCCCTAAAACCATGGATGAGTGATGGGAGGTAGAATCCTGATGCATATCATATTGAATCTTTTAATGGTCTTTTTACTATTTACTGCATTTTTCATGGTTTTTGCTAAAGATCTATCAACCTCCGTTATTGCTCTCCCTATATTCGGTGCCATTCTAGTCATTATTTTTGTCATTCTCCAGGCCCCGAGTGCGGCTCTGGCTGAGGCCGTCATTACCGCAGGCTTAACGACTGGCTTTTTTGTCATTGCAATCAATAAAACGGAGTATCGACGAAATGAATAAGATTCAAGCATTGGTTAAAAAATCTTATAAATTTGGCCTTGTTGGTTTACTGGCTCTCTTCTTATTAAACGTATTCTATGAAATACAGAACCTTGATAGTAATCGTGAAAGACATTTATCTGAACACTATATTTCTCAAGGGGTACAGGAAACCGGTGCGATCAATCTAGTTACTTCAGTCCTATATGATTACCGGGCTTTTGATACTTTGGGTGAAACAACGGTGCTTTTAACAGCTGGCACTATTTTAGCTTTTATGGTTCCCGTAAGAAAAGCAAGAATGTTGGGTACTAGATTTACCACGCTGGTTAGTCAAACGGTGAAATGGATCACCCTATATGTAGCTGTTTTAGGAGCCTATTTAATAAGTTTCGGTCATCTAAGTCCTGGCGGAGGGTTTGTTGGAGGAGTTGTTTTAGCTATGATTCCTATTTCTTTGACCATAACTTATGGGGTTGATTTCTCCGAGTATAAATTCAAACCTGCCCAAAAAAAGTTAGCAGAAGATATTGGTGTGATCGGTTTTATTTTACTGGGATTACTAGGAGTATGGACTGGAGCCAATTTCCTCGCCAACGGACAAGCCCATTTTGGTCCTGGAGAGACCGGTGAATTAATCAGTGCCGGGTTAATCCCTTTCTTAAATGTCATGATTGGCATGAAAGTAGGAGCTGGGATGGCCATCATTTTTAGTAGCTTAGTAAAGGAGAAATAATTGTGGAAATCCCATATATAGTCGTCATCATGTTGTTTTCTCTTGGTATCTATACAATCATTACCCAGAAAAATTTAATAAAAATGGTGATAGGATTTTCAATTGCAGAGTCTTCGTTGATTTTATTATTAATGCTAGTAAGTTATAAACCAGGTGGAACGGCTCCTATCTTAGACAAACCATATGAAATCGTAGTGGATCCTATCCCTCAGGCACTCGCCTTGACGTCCATTGTGATTGGGGGAAGTGTAACAGCGGTCATGCTAGCGTTGGTGATTAAAATCTATAAAAGATATGGAACTTTAAACGTGGATCAGGTTCGAAAACTGAGAGGATAATTTTTAATTTTCGGGAGGTTAATAATGGAATCAGCTGTCTGGGTGATCATACTACCTTTATTAACCGCATTTTTTCTTGGAATATCAAAAGTGTTCTATTCTAAAAAACTTCTTACTCCTTTGGTAATCGGTAGTGCAATCCTTTATCTTTATATATTAATTTCAGCTATTCAAAATAGTGATCCCCCAAACGTTTACAGTGTTGGTAGCTGGGGGCTCTTGGGAATAAATTTAATGGTGGATCCTCTTTCTGCCATGTTTTTGTTAATCATAGCCTTGTTATTTTTACCTGTTATTATTTTTTCCCTGAAGTATCTCAAAACTCATAAACATATCTATTTTACTTTTACCTATTTGATGATCGGCGGCATTGCAGGAATGGTGCTGACTACGGATTTATTCAATCTTTATGTGTTTTTGGAAGTGAGTTCTCTGAGTTCAGTTGCTTTGACGGTGCTGAAAAATACGGATAAAGGAATAGAAGGTACATTCAAGTATTTGACCATGTCTACATTAGGGACCTTCTTTATTTTACTCGCTACCGTCTTAACTTACTATTTAACTGGAACGCTAAATATGGCAGAAATTTCTCTCGTATTTAAAGACATCCCTTTTAAGATAAAGAGTATCCTTATGGCCTTTTTTGTGTTTGGGTATGCCATAAAAATAGGGTTAATTCCTCTCTATGCCTGGCTACCAGATGCATATGAAGACTCCCCTATCCCTTACAATGTTTTGTCATCGGGATTGGTGATGAAGTCTGCTGTATATGCATTAATCAGAGTACTTTATATTGTGTTTGGACTTGATTTCCTAGATAAAAGTGGAATGCTTCAGATTGGTGTTTTCTGGGGGGTAATCACTTTTTTGATGGCTCATTTTTTAGCCTTTCAGCAATCAAATTTAATTCGGCTTCTTGCATATTCTAGCATTGCCCAGATCGCATATATCACGGTTGGATTATTTGTAGGCAGTGAAAAAGGATTAATTGGGGGAAGCTTTCATATTCTAAATCACGCCATCATGAAAGGGACTTTATTTTTTGTTGCAGCCATTTTTAACTATAGTTTAACCGCTGTTAAAATAAAAGATCTAAAAGGTTTGGGTTATAAATTCCCTCTACTTTCTTTTACATTTGTGGTTGCTTCCCTTGCCATCGTTGGCCTCCCTCCCTTTAACGGGTTTCTCAGTAAATGGCTGATTGTTGAAGCAGCTCTAGAATCTGGTTTTGTGTATGCTGGCTTTTTTATTCTGGTCGGAACGTTCTTATCTCTAACGTACTATTTAAAAGTAATTGTTACCTTATATACAAAAACTGAAAAAGAAATCGTAATAGAAGAACCGCACTTTTCATTAAAATTACCAACTCTATTTCTGGGCAGTTTATGTATTTTGTTTGGGATAGTACCTTCTTTGCCTTTAAGTCTAATCAATAAAATTCCGGACTTTTTGCTAGATAATGGGGAATACATAAGAATTTTACTAGGAGGTTGAAGATGCTTACTCCAGGTCTCTTATATTTTACAGGTGCTATTCTTTTACTTTTGCCCGTTCATGATCGATTAAAATATATCCTATCTTTCGTTGTAACCGCAGGAGCTCTTATCCTTACTTACTTTTTACTACCTGGTTCTAGTTTTCAACTGGATTTTCTAACACTTACCCTAGTTCCTTTTAAAGTAGATCCTATCAGTAAATTAACAGGATTGATTTTTGCTTTTGCTGGTTTGGCTGCTGTTATTTATTCAATAAGTGTATGTTCTCGAATTCATTTAAGTTTGATATTTGTATTTATTGGTAGTGCCCTAAGCGTGGTTTTTTCCGGAGATTTGTTTACTCTTTATGTTTTCTGGGATTTAATGACCATCAGTTCAGCTTTTCTTATTCTATTGGCAAGCGATGTGACGATGAAAACAGGATATTATTATTTCCTCATTCATGTGGCAGGAAGTTTAAGTCTATTATGGGGGTTATTTTTACAGTATTCGGCTACAGGTAGTTTATCATTGAATGCTATAGAAGAAGCATCAATCCCTTTTTTTATGATTGCCATAGCCATTAAGCTTGCTTTTATCGGTTTCCATACTTGGATGCCACTAGCATACAGCAAAGCTCCTTTTTATGTAGCAGTCGTTTTGTCCATCTATACGACAAAAGTGGGCGTATATGTCATGTCCCGTCTGCTGTCTGAGATGCATATTTTGGCATATGCCGGTCTTATTTCCGCCTTGTTTGGAATTGTTATGGCCTTACGTGAAAGTCAAGTTCGTAAATTCTTGAGTTATTCAATCATCATCCAGGTTGGGTATATGATTATGGGGATTAGTGTGGGTACTGCAGAGGGAATAGCGGGAGCCATCTTTCACCTTGTTAATCACATCTTATATAAAACAGTACTATTTATGGCAGTGGGGGTGGTCATTTATACGACAGGAAAAGATCACTTTGAGAGTTTAGGAATCATGCGTAAGAAACTTCCCGTGACTTCAATTGCAACATGGGTAGCTTTTTTGGGGATAGCAGGAGTTCCTTTTTTTAATGGTTATATGAGCAAAACCATTATTAAAGACGCTTTACACGACCCAGTATTAACATGGGGTTTGAACCTGATGAGTTTCGGGACTTCTCTCATGTTCTTAAAATTTATCTATTATGCCTTTTTTAAAAATAGTAATGTGAGCTTAGAAAAAAAACCAGCAATCGGCATGCAGTTAGGATTGGGAATCTTAACAGTTATGATGCTATTGGTTGGGGTTCATCCTTCTTTATTAGAAAGTTTAACGAACATGCATGTAGATATTCATTATTTCGAAACAAAACATCTGTTAAGTGGAATGAAACCCTTTCTTTTGTCCATCCTTACATTTATTTTATTAAAGAAATATTTAGTGAAGAATGATGAGAGACATCCATATGAAGATGTATATCGTAAAATAGCTAAACGATTTGTAGCTACAGGACATAAGTTAAGTACCTATCATGACGGAAGATTAACTAGATACTTGTTATGGGCAATGACCACATTGATCATTCTGTTGTCGTTGTTGGTGTTTTAGGGACACGGGGACAGGTCCCTTGTCCCTAAATATTGCTGGGACAAGGGACCTGTCCCTGCGTCCCACCTTATTGAAGTGCCCTATGAATAACACTTTTTGATATTCCTGTTATTCTTGATAATTGTCTCAAGCTTACGCCCTCTAGCTCTTTCAACCTAGCCAGTGCTACATCTCTTTTATCCTTGTCAAGTTGTTGTAATACACTAATATTTGATATTCCTATCTTATGCATGTGTTCTCTTACTTCACTATCAGACATTCTCTCTTTTAACTTATCATCCAAACATTGATCATTATTCGATTTAACCATATACTCCTTAAACAATTGAATAGCTGTGTTTTGATATTGAGAAAATAAAGAGAGTCCAAGATCTATATCGACAAAAGTGTCTTTTTCAAAATACTCATTAATACTCGTCCATTTACTTTCTAATACACTATTTGCCAAGCCTGCCTTTATAGGATTTTGGTGGATATATCGAAGCACTTTTAAAAAGTATGATATGTCTTCAACACTTTCACTCCTATATCGTTCTTGAAACAAATGTCCGCAACGTTCATATTTCATGTTATACCAGTATACGTAGCTTGAACTTATCCTCTTAATAGTAATAGAAATACTTTCTTCCGACTCTTTCATTAATAAATGAACATGATTATCCATTAGACAGTAACAGTAAAGCTCAAACCTACTTATGTCTTTAAACTTTTTTAAGATGCTCAGGAACTTATGCTTGTCCTCATCATCCTCAAAAATACTCTGCTTATTGATTCCTCTCAACATAATGTGGTACATGCCATTACTACTCTTTTTCCTCGCTCTCCTTGGCAAAATTATTCACCTCGAAACTATTTAATTTGTACAGAAAGGGGTTTTTGGATTCTCTTTTGGAGTAATGAAAGTTAATAGGAAATGTATTTTGGGAGATTTCTATGAAATTAGATAGAGGGTTTTTAGAAGCTACTTTAGATTGGGGTTTCAGATAAGTTATTCTACACAAAGATATACACTCCTGCAGGAAAGTAAAAATTATAAGCGTTGAAAGGCCACTGCGCTACTATTTTTTGATGGGACAAGGAACCTGTCCCCCTGTCCCTTTTAAAAATGGAGATAAGCCCCTCATACTTATCACAAGCAAAATGAAAGGGCTTACATTTATAATTATATGGTAGTATGTTCTAAATACTTCTTGGCTAAAGCATCAGTTTCATCTGTAAATCCACTTCCGAGCTCTCTTGTAGTTTCGTTGTCACGACTGCCAATCCACGCTATTAATTGTAGTCTTCTCATCATAATAAATGTTGGTATTTCTTGTTCTTCCTCTACCGATAACGCGCGGATTTTTCTATATCCCTTTAACCATGAAGAAATTAAGGAAGGTACATACGCTTTATGTTCGATAAAGCTAAGGGAGGTAGCAAAGTCATATAAAAACCAACCAAATCCACAATCATCAAAATCAATGACCTTAATTTCGTCACCTTCTACCAGTAGATTAGCTAGGCGCATATCTGAATGGATTAGTCCGTATCGATTATGATCCTTTCCAAAGTAATCTAACCTCTGTTTAAT
The DNA here is from genome assembly GCF_042865285.1 of Cytobacillus spartinae. NCBI lineage: Bacteria > Bacillati > Bacillota > Bacilli > Caryophanales > Bacillaceae > Cytobacillus > Cytobacillus spartinae. Next base: position 328,849 of record NZ_JBIACK010000003.1, read on the forward strand.
CTTTTCCGCTACTTTTTCATATAACTCTAGACGCTCTGGTGTAATGGCTAAACCATCCTGCCATCTTCCCCATTTTGGCTCAGGTCCTAAAATCGTCTCATAATCCCAGGTTAATCTAGTCATATCCTGAAGACTTTCGCGGTTATTTACAACATGTTCATGTAATTGGGCCGTGATTTCACCAAGAACCTCGAATTGTTTGACAAGCTCAAGCTCGTTATTCTCCTCCGGCGCACTCCCCTTTAGAAAAGTAAATAAAGTGCAATAAAAGTTCTCATTTCCATATTTAACAACCTGAACATACTCTTGATTATTCCCTAAAATAGGGAGCGAAACTTTAATTTTAGAGTGTTGATCAATGGATTTTAGCCATTTTAATTCACATTCCACCTCTTGTTTTGTGTGGTATCCTGGTCTTCCTACTCGTAAAATGTATTTTTGACTAGTCTCTGTTAGATTCTGCACTAAATAGGTTGCATTTTCAGAGTAATTTAATAGTTCTATGTTACTTTTAGTAAGAAATGAGAAACACTTAACGGCCTCACTAGCAATTTGATAATACTTTTTTAAGGAATCTTTTAAGGGATCAACTGATGAATTACTCATGAGTTCAACTACTCCTTTCTCATATATTTTTCTATTAAACTTGTTTAAGTACTTAAACTTCCTCTGCGATGATCAATTCAATTCCCTTTTGGACCAAAATGTGATTCCATTCTTCTGGACAGCTCTTATCTGATATAATTTTTGACACCTCAGATAAAGAACACATATGTGCGAATGTAGTTTGACCAAATTTAGAATGATCACCTAGGACAATGACCTCGTCAGCACGTTCCATTAACTTCCGAGAAATACTAGCGCCACTAATATCGTAATCAGTGATCCCGTTGTCCTCTGATATGCCACCAGCAGCAATAAATGCTTTATTCGCTTTTAACATATCAAGCATTCTTTCTGAAAGTGGACCGCTCGTGTATTTTTGACTCCGTTCAAATACCCCACCTATGAAAATCAACTGACCTTTAAAAACTTCTATGGCACTCAACATTAAGGGAACAGAATGAGTAATTAAAGTCACATTAATTTTATCTGCTAAAAAAGGAACAATATCTAACGGAGTTGTTCCATTGCCAATCATAATGATGTCCCCATCTTGCACCAGATTGGCAGCTTCTTTACAGATGGCCCTTTTCTCTTGTTTATGGATAGTCGTTTTTTTATCGAAAGGCAATTCCCACTCTTGTTGGTTCGTTCTCACTGCTCCACCATAAACTTTCTTGAGAAATCCCCCCTTTTCTAACCGTTCCAAATCACGACGAATCGTTTCACCAGAAACTTGAAGCTGTTTGGCAAGCTCTTGAACGTTCACCTTCTCGTCTTTATTCAGTCCTTCTAGTATTCTTGATTTTCGTTCTTCAAAGGATAGTGACATAATTAAGACCACCTACTATGAAACTCAAAATTCAATTCTAGTTTTCTGGTAAAATTTGTCCCCCGTCGACTATAACGGTTTGACCAGTAATAAACCCTGCTTCCTTCGTTGCTAAAAACAGTGCTGCATAGCCAATATCCTCAACTCTACCTAGTTTTTTCATCGGAATTGATTCTGCCATTTCTTGTAAATACTCTTCACCTAACTCTTCCAAGCCTTCTGTTAAAATATTGCCCGGCAAGACTGCATTTACTGTGATGTTCTCACTTGCTAATTCTAGAGCTGCAGTTCTCATAAAACCTAATTGAGCTGCTTTGCTTGCTGCATAATGAGACCAACCTGGATACCCTGTAACAGGACCAGTTATAGAAGAAGTAATAATAATTCTTCCATATTCAGCCTTCTTTAAGTAAGGAATACATGCTTGGACAGCGTGAAATGTTCCTTTTGCATTCGTATTCATAACAAGGTCCCAATCTTCATTTGTCATTTCTTCTAGATTTGCTGAAGGGAAAATTCCTGCATTAGAACATAAAACATCAATGCTACCAAACTTCCCAAATACCTCTTTCGCAACTTCTACCATCGATTCTCGGTCTGTGACATCCCCACTAACGGCATACACATTTCCATTGTCAGCAGCTAATTCAGATACACAAGCTTTAGACGTATCTAAATTTCGGGCAACCACCACAACGTTTGCACCATTCTTGGCAAAAGTAGACGCAATCCCCTTACCAATCCCTTTACTACCACCTGTGACAATGACCGTTTTCCCCTTTACAGATTGATACATGCTAGACCACCCTTTCGTCATTTTGATAAAACCACACCGATTATCTTCAACCTAGCTTGTGTTCTCTTGGATTGTTGTGTAATGTTGTGGATTCCTAATATACTTATGTTTATGTTTGTAAAAATCCAAATATTCTAATAATTAATAGTAGTGACCATATTCCAGATTTCAAAATAGTATTCTTTTAATAGTTAAAAACACTCCCAATACTTTAGGAGTGTTCTACCATGCTATGATATTAACTTGATTGTCTTCCTAACATCATTTGCAGAAACGTCCAACTGTTCCTTTTCTTCAAGTGTTAAAGGAAGCTCAATAATGCTTTCAATTCCACTCCCCCCCAATACAGTTGGAACACCTAAGTAGATATCACGGTATCCATATTCACCTTCTAAATACGCAATGGCTGGAAGTACACGCTTTTTGTCATGGACAATCGCTTCCGCCATTTCAACAAGAGAAGCTGCAGGTGCGTAGTAAGCACTACCGTTTCCTAGTAAACTTACAATCTCTCCCCCACCTTTTCTCGTACTCTCAACAATTGCATCAATTTGCTCTTTGGGTAAAATTTGATCCAGCGGAATCCCGCTTACATTCGAATAACGAATGAGTGGTACCATACTATCACCATGTCCCCCAAGGACAAAACCAGTTACGTCTTCAACAGCAATATTTAAAGCTTCTGCCACGAATGTGTTGAAGCGAGCGGTATCAAGAACACCAGATTGACCGATTACTCGATTCTTCGGAAAACCTGTTGTTTTATAACAAGTATAGGTCATGGCATCTACTGGATTACTTAGCACAAGAACATAACTATCTGGTGCATATTCCTTTATCTTTTTAGAAACATTTATCATAATTTCTTTATTTGTTAAAACGAGGTCATCTCTACTCATTCCTGGCTTTCTAGCGATCCCAGCTGTCACAATAACCATATCTGCACCCTTAATATGTGCGTAATCGGACGTGCCCTTAATAGAGACATTGAATTTCCAAACGGGTCCCGATTCAAGCATATCCAATGCTTTCCCTTGTGTCGGTTTCTCCATCTCCGGAATATCGACTAATACAACGTCTCCTAGCTCTTTTTGAGCTAACATCATCGCGCACGTTGCACCGGTGAAACCAGCTCCAATCACCGCAAATTTTCTTCGATTAAATGTCTTCAACTGTTTCACCTCATTTCTGTAAAACTCCTAATTATCGTCCGTATCCTCATGGTCATCTTCAACCTCAGGTACTTCACTTTCATTTACTACTTCTATATTCTCAGACGCTACTTCATCCTTCTTCTCCTTTTTACTGATAAGCTTTCTTGTTTCTTCATCTGGATGAGGAAGAACGAGGGAGGAAACAATCGTACCAAATCGGCTTGCCGCTTCTTTTCCAGCCTCTAGTGCGGCTTGGACAGCACTAACGTCCCCTTCAATCACGATTGTCACTAAAGCTGCATCAACTTTTTCCTGTCTAACAAGTGTTACATCTGCAGACTTCACCATCGCATCCGCTGCTTCAATAGAAGCAATGAGTCCCTTCGTTTCGATCATCCCAAGAGCTTTATTCACACTTTCCACCACCTCAGCTTTTCTAACTGGCACTTAATTACCTGGTAGAACACCCATTAACTCACCATGTGGACGTGGAATGACATGTACTGAGCGGAGTTCTCCAACGCGTTTGACTGCCTCAGAACCCGCTTCCGTTGCCGCCTTAACAGCCCCGACATCTCCACTAACGAAGACTGTTACAAGCCCTCCTCCAACGTGCACTTTCCCGTTCAATTTCACGTTCGCCGCCTTGACCATCGCATCGGCAGCCTCTATTGCACCAACTAGCCCTCTAGTTTCGATCATTCCTAATGCACCATTAAAATCAGCCATTCTTTTTGCCCCCTTCTTGTTTAGCTATGAATCTCTGAAGCTATTTTCTGAACAAGAAACATTAACTCTTTCTTATTCATGTTTTTTTGATCAAATGGAACCTTCTCTAGCACTCTAGACACGACCTCATGAATCTTTTCATCATCTATATGGACGGAATTTAGTGATTTTAACTCCTCTTGTGGGATTGGAACTTCTTTTGTCACAAATGCCAATCGTTTTACATTAATGAGATGGCGTGCTGATATATTGTCACCTGTTATATTTCCTCCATAAGATCCACATCCGAGTGTAAAGGAGGGAATTAATCCAGTAGTAGCTCCAACTGCCCCAATTGAAGATAGAGTATTAACTAAGATTCGGGAAACCGGCATTAAAGAGGCAAACTCCTCAGCAATTTGCTGGTCATTTGTATGGATAGACATGGTATGGCCTCGCCCACCAAGATTTAATAACTCAATGCAGATCTCCTTTGCCTTTTCTTTATTCCATGCCGTATATAGTGCAAGAATGGGTGAAAGCTTTTCAATTGAAAACGGTGCTGACTTTTCCAAACGGTCTTCTTCAGCAATAATCACACGAGTATCAGCTGGGACATGTATCCCTGCCATCCGTGCAATATCTACCGCAGACCTTCCTACAATATCGGGATTGAGCTGACCGATTGTTGGAGAGATGAGTTGCTCCATCTTTTTCTTCTCTTCGCCCTCCACAAAATAAACCTTATTCTTTTTCAGCTCTCTAATCGTGATGTCCTTAATCTGTTCGTCGACCACAATGGCTTGCTCCGTTGCACAGATGGTTCCATTGTCGAAGGTTTTACTATCCACAATATTTTTTACCGCCTTCGCTACATTTGCCGTTTGTTCGAGATAGACAGGAACATTTCCTGGCCCAACCCCATAGGCAGGCTTTCCTGAGCTATAGGCCGCCCGAACAAGTCCTACTCCACCTGTTGCTAAAATAACATTCGTGAGCTTATGTTTCATCAGCTGCGTCGTTGCTTCTAGCGTTGGGTTTGATATCCAGCCAATCAACCCTTCAGGTGCCCCCGCTTCCATGGCTGCTTGATTACACACTTTTAATGCTTCAATCGTACAGTTGGTCGCACGTGGATGTGGGCTTACGACAATTCCGTTTCCACTTTTTAACGCAATCAATGTTTTATAAATCGCTGTAGATGTAGGATTAGTGGTGGGAATAATTGCTGCTACCACTCCAAATGGGTAAGCAATATCTGTTACTTTCGAGACATGGTTACGATGAACCACACCAATCGTTTTTTCATCCTTAATAGACTGATAGACGTCACGGGAGCTAACTTCATTTTTAATTTTCTTATGCAGTGCAACACCCATTCTCGTTTCTTCTACAGCCATCTTAGCGAGCCTTTCGGATGCTTGAAAAGCAGCATCCGCTACATGTTTTACAATCCGATCTACTTCCTTTTGCGAGAAGGTCTCATATATTTTTTGGGCATCATGTGCTCTTTTTAGTGCACTTCTCATTTCCTGTATGGATAGAAGGTCCTGATCCAAGCTCATTCTACATCCCCCCATTAATAATGCGTTGGCTTTTCGGAGACAGTGATGACTGCATCCCGGAAAGCACTTGCTGCCGCTTCACATGCCGATTGTGAACCAGTTAAAAGTCCCCCTCCAAAGTTCGTTTCCGAAGGTGGTTTAAACAAATTCCTCAATTCAACATCCGCTGCCTTTAAAGCAGCATCGATACCAAACATTGCTTCAAGTGGAGGCGCAATCAAATAGGCAATCGCCTCACCTTCCTGAATACTAGCCTCTTTTGATAAAAGCTTTCCTGAACGTGGCACCACATGGGCAAATAGAGCATGTGTCTCCTCCTCATTTAACGCCTCAAAATGGGCCTGTGACTTCACCGTTTGAACGATAGCATCTATGCCACTTCTCACCTCTTCATTATTGGTACTAGATAAGATCCCTATGAATTCACCTGATAACGGACCTGAGGCATTCCCTGAACCTGCATAAAAGGAGTGGTTGTAAGCCACTTCAACATCCGCCTGCTTCGTTGCCTCGTCAAGCGCAACCATTCCGACGTCATCCATCGTGATGGTAAACATACCCATGCTTCGATGGTTAGGGGGTAATCCAAATTTTTTAATCATATCAGGGTGAACATTTGAGATAATTCGAATGGCTAATATATCTGCGTAAATGGGTTTTAGCTTCATAGCAGGAGTCTCCTTTACTCTTCCTTTTGAACAAGAGAAATTCCACTAGCTTTATATCTTAGTACTTTTTCCACAACGGTTCCTAAATAAGCACCTGCTTCAACAGGTGGAATTCCCCCTTTGTGGATGTTAGATACAACCATTCGATCTGCTTCAATTGTTCCGACCCTTGGCTGATAACATAAGTAAGCACTTAAGGATTCAGCACTAACTAATCCTGGACGCTCCCCTATCAGCAGTACAATGACATCTGGTTTCAGTATTTCTCCAATTTCGTCCATAATGGCCACTCGACCACGTTCAATGTAAAATGGAGTCCCTAGTTGATAGCCCATATTTGAGAGTGATTGTTCAAGAGATAGATAGACATCTTCCACATTTTCCTCAATGGCTTTTGAACTTAAGCCATCTGAAATAAGGATTTGAACTTTAGGGTTCTGAACACACTTTTCTTTTATTAAACGTTTCCCTTCATCAGATAATCTTCTTCCGTAGTCAGGACGTCTAATATACACCTCATGCTCAGTAGCTTTTGTTGTCACTGAAAATAATTTAAGTCTCTCCAAAACAGATTTTGAAACCTCACCAGAAACCGTATCTACTGCTGCGGCATGGTCATACCGAAACTTAAGCCACGTATTCGTAAGTGGACGTGGTCCTGATCGACCTACGCCAATTCGCGCTGGTGTTTTTGATCTCATCTCCCGAAGTTCTTCGGATATCTCCTTGTGTTCGTTCAGGTTATCTGATGGTTCTTCTTTCTCCTCTACTACTTCTCTTGAAATGGGAGAGAATTTAACCATATCGAGGTGACTATCAGATTTCGAATCAACTACCTCTACTTGTTTGCTGGCCAATTCGTTTTCGGACAGTTTAGATATTATAGCTCTAGTAATCTTTTCTACTAACTGGGCATCCATTGTGTCACTCCTTTACTAATTACTTCTATCCAAACTAGAGTATCTTTCATAAGATTGCTTATCTATTAAAAATCGTTGGATTACCAGCCATTTCCGTTAACCATCCATTATTTGAGAGAATTCCCATATCAACAAGCCAACGATGAAATTCTGGAGCAACTCGTTTATTCATCGTTTGCCTCAATGTAGCAATATCATGGTAGCTAAGCGACTGGTAATTAAGCATGCAGTCATCACCCATCGGTGCCGATATGAGAAAATTCACTCCAGCAGCTGTTAACAAAACGCCTAAATCCTCCATGTCATTTTGATCTGCCTTCGCATGATTCGTATAACAGACATCTACACCCATAGGAAGCAAATGCATTTTCCCCATAAAATGGTCCTCTAGTCCCGCACGGATAATTTGTTTATTGTTGTATAAATACTCTGGACCAATAAACCCAACAACCGTGTTCACGATAAACGGGTTATAGCATCTTGCAAACCCGTAATTTCTAGCTTCTAGTGTCATTTGGTCTATTCCGTGATGTGCTTCTGCCGATAACTCTGAACCCTGGCCCGTCTCAAAATAGAGTAGTTGAGGCCCTGTTCCTGTTCCTTCTCTGCGGGCAAGTTCATTGGCTTCATGTAAAAGCTCAGCCGTAATACCAAAAGAGTGATTGGCTTTTTCTGTCCCTGCAATACTCTGGAATATCATGTCTGCAGGTGCTCCTTGGCGAATGGCTTTCATTTGGGTGGTCACGTGAGCCAATACACAGTTTTGCGTAGGAATTTTCCAATCACGAATAAAATCATGAGTAGCATGAAGCAATCTTTTTACACTCTCGACGGAATCATCAACTGGATTGATCCCAATTACCGCATCGCCGATTCCGTAAGATAGACCATCTTTAATAGAGGCGATAATTCCCTCCACATCATCAGTTGGATGATTTGGTTGTAACCTGGAAGATAGTGTTCCTTTATGTCCAATGGTGATATTGGATTTTGTAAGGACTTCAATTTTATTAGCTGCATACACTAAGTCCATATTGGACATTAACTTTGCCACAGCTGCAATCATTTCACTAGTTAACCCGTTGCTTATTCTTTTCAAATCACGATCAGTCGTCTGATTAGAAAGAATATATTCCCTTAACTCTGCGACCGACCAATTTTTAATAGATGAATAGGTTCGTTCATTGACCGATCCATCAATCATTCTAGAGACTTCATCCTCTTCAGGTGGGAGTAGTGGATGATTTCGAATATCAGCCAGTGTTAGACCACTTAATACCTCTTTTGCAGCAATTCTTTCCTGAACTGTTTCAGCCGCTATTCCCGCTAATCGATCACCAGACTTTTCTTCATTCGCTTTTGCAAAAAGATCTTTTAGATCTGAAAATGAATGGACTTCACCTAGATAGGTTGTTTTTAATTTCATGGTCCGCACCCCCTTAATTTCCTAGAATGCTAAAGTTTTAATCACCACTGGTACAACACCAGATTGTAATTGTTTTCCGATATCCAAATAATCTCCATGCTCTACTCTGATTTGATCAACAAAGATACATGGTTGATTAGGATATTTCACCTGTAAAGATTGTCCTAAAGCTCTGGCTAAGTCTCTTTCTAGAACTACAATCAATGGGTCAGAAGGATTCTTCTTGAACCGATTCCCCTCCACAAGAGCATCTACGAGTTGGTGAATTTCACGAAAACGAAGAATAGGGATATCAGCCAAATAGATGGAAAAATTTTGCCCTTCATAAAGTGGGTCATATAAACGGACCCCTTCTTTAAAGGCATCCTTAATCCTAGGTAATATATTGAAATTTCCATTACACTCTATTCGATGGACGGGTATATTTTTAATAGGAAGTAATGCTGATTCTACTTGTATCGTTGCCCCACTAATATCAGTCGTTTGAGTCCCAGCACCAATAACCGTTGCTCTTACAGTTACATCTGGTTTTCTCCACTCATATAGAGCTAACTCATGGCTCTCCAAAATAGATTCAGCTAGAATCACACCAATATCATCATAAAAGGCAGTAGCTTCCGTATGTTTCTCATAGCGATACATACATTCACTTACACCTCCCGAAAATGAAATGACGTCTATCTTTTTATTCCAGTTCGGAAGATGACCAAGTAAAAAAGGTTGATCACTGTCTTCTAGTTGATTGGCTAACGCACGAGCTAGAACCGAAGCCAAGTAATCTGTAAATCTTTTTACTGAATCACGGGACACTTCCTGTCCTTCATATATGTGAACACCAATCAAATCAAAGGAAGGTTTAATTTGATTGGAAACATAGTTTGCTTTTTTCATGTCAAATTCAATTAGCTTTCCACCAATATGTAGTGTGCATGTTCCAAGTAGTTTGCCATATTGATAGACCGCAATGTTGGCAGTACCTCCACCAATATCAATATTCGCAAAAACTTTATCTGACTTTCTTGAGGCGTCATAAAGGCCAGATCCTTTTGCCGCGATAATTCCCTCTAGATCTGGACCGGCTGTTGCTACTAAGAAATCACCACCACGGATGGAAAGATGATTAATGACTTCCTGTGCATTTGCTTTTGTAGCAGCCTCACCTGTAATAATGGTTGCACCTGTTTGAACATCATCAGGGGAAATGCCAGCTGCTTGATACTGCGCGAGTATCCATTTTTCAATAGCATTCATATTAATTTCGGTTCTAGATACTAGCGGAGTTCTAACAATATGACTTTGATAAACTATTTCTTTATTTACAATTTGAATCGTTGGAACTCGTGATAAACTTGCCGTATTCTTTAACAAAAAACGACTAATCACCATTTTGGTTGTACTCGTTCCGATATCAATTCCTACACTTATGATGTGTTCATCTTTAGAGAGTAAGCTCATTTTGATATCCTCCCAACTTCGGGATACATGTATGTGAACGACAAATAGTCGGGTTTAATAATGGTTTTAAAGCCTCTGCTTTATACAATTAAGGCATTTTCAAGTGTACTTGCGAGGTCTCGTATTTCTTTCATACTAGAGCATGTTATTAGCTTTTGTAGATCCTGAATACCCTGGTTTTCCACAGCCGAAGTGAGAACAATGGGCCCCTTATTTATGACCTTTTTTAAATAGCCAACAGCTCGGTCTACATCAGCATTTTCATGGTCACATTTCGTTACAACACCAATGATGTGTTTGTTTATTCCCGTGCTAAATCCGGGTGGGAAAATAGAGTTTCTTTTTGTTGCATCTTGAATGAATAGCACATGCGTCACTTCAAGTGCTGTTGTCATTATACTTTTGTAATACAAAGGGTTTTCTGTATATTCACCAGGGGTGTCAACAATCCAGTCATAATAGATAAGGCTCTGGGTCTTGTACGGCTTAACGTTTTTTCCTAACAAAGCCAACGTTAACGTTGTTTTCCCAGTCCCTATTGCCCCTATTAGCATGGCCCTGTTTTTCATTATATGGACACCACCCGACCTAAGATTTTGTAATAAAAGATGGCGTATAGCTTAATGTATGCTCAAGAAAACTATTCACTGCTATAAGCGCTGTCTCCACTTCTGACACACTCCCTACTAAGACAAGACTTCCTGTAAACCGATCGAGGAAGCCAATCTTAACGTTGGCTGCTTTTGTAGCGTAATCACCAGCAATGATTACGGTTTCGCTCGGAGTAAGTGTTAAGATACCTAATGCACCTGCTTGCTCTAAACCAAGCTTGTCATAGAGATCAGGATCAGGATTAGCAATTAAGTGACTGAGTGTAACTTGCTTGCCAGGAACAAATTCCTGTATAAATCGTTTCTTTTCTTCTGCCAATATTCGTCACCTGCCTTCTGAAAAAGCTTACTTTATTAAGCATTCATCTGTTTTAATATCTACTGCTGGAATGACAGAATACGCAACAAGGGCACCAGTTCGTTCAGCCACCTGTTTTCCCGCCTCAATAGCTATCTTGACCGCACTGACATCACCCACAATATAAGTTGTGACTAAGGCTGGATCTGTTTTGTTTTGCCGATATACAACAACATCAGCTGTTTTTAGCATGAGATCGGTTGCTTCGATGTTTGTGGCAATTCCTATCGTTTCAATCATTCCAACAGCTCTTCCCACGAATCTCATCCTTTCTGATCTTCTGGGTCAATGATTCCAATAATAAGTGCATCAATTGGAACAGGTGTATCCAAAAATGATGATGCTGGAGTTCCCCTAGTCACAATCACCTTATCACCCACTCCAGCACCAATTCGGTCTACTGCTACTAGGATTGAAGGTTCCTCTGGAACGTCTATCTGTACCTTTAATAGTTTCAACCCTGTTAACCCTTCTTCTTTTCTAGTGGCCCAAATACTTCCTATAACAGAACCAATAACCATTCTCCAGGCCTCCCTGACATTAAAGGCTGTTAAGTAAAATAAATTTCAATTCCAAGTTCCCTAGCTTTATCCTTTGCAAGTGGCGTGATAATTGTTCTAGGTTTAACGGTTAACCGCTTTCCTACAAGGTTTTCTATATCCTCTTGAGTGATAAGTTTTTTAAGTATCTGTGAATCCTGCATTTTAAATGCTTTCAATGTATTAACACTTTGGAAATTAACCCCAAATCCCTCGACTGTTTCCTTAAAAGTAACTATCTTTTTAATATAGTTAGGGTACCGATGTGTCTTTCCGTTAACATCTAAAAGTTTCTGTAAGGAAGCCTCAAGTGTCATTGTGATCGGCATTTCGTGATAGATTAAGTCTGCAAATAGCTTACTTTCATGCGTATCCGTAAAACCAGCTGCCATCCGCGCAAGAGCATCTTGATGAACATTAAGGAATAAAGCTTGTTGTATATCATTGAAGGATATTTTTGATTGATTATGAACTCTAACAATCTCCCAATCTTTTAAGAGTACGTTAATCTCTCCCTCCATACCCTCCTCTTTTGAAACAACAAGAAGCTTTGGCTTGACAGAATGACCAATTCCTTCAAGCTGACTGATGACTTCTTTTACAATGGTTTCAATCATTTTAGAATCCATCATCTCTTTTCACCTAAAATGATCTCCCCGAAATCACCAGATTGAATATGGGCGGCATTCGCTTCATCCGTATCAATATGCATCTCGAGGACATAGTTAGGAGATACGCGTATCTTGACCTTTTCAAATGAAATTGGTCTTTGTTCATTTAACGTTTTCACGCGAACAAAATCGCCGTCTTGTACATGAAGCCTTTTAGCATCATTCACAGACATATGAACATGTGCTTGTGCAATGATTAGACCCTTCTCTTTATAGATGCTCCCTTTAGGACCTATGATAGTGACAGGTGATGAGAATTCGATGTTCCCTGACTCTCTAATGGGAGGTTTTAAACCTAACTTAATAGAATCTGTCATGCTAACTTCAACCTGTGTATGTTTCCTGAATGGCCCGAGCACCCTTACTCTTTCAATTGACCCTTTTGGTCCAGCGATGGTCACAGCTTCATTCGCTGCAAACTGACCTGGTTGCAAGAGGTCCCCTTTTTTTGTAAGGGAACCTGTATCGCCAAAAAGCTTAATAAAATCGCATTTAGTTAAGTGACAGTGCCGAGCTGATACACCGATTGGAACTCTATTGTCAGTAAGCGTGGTTGTGGTCGTAGCTGCGTATGTGTTTCTCGAATTCGTGATTTCTTTTACAATTTCATCAACTAAATGATTCATATCAAATTCTTTCATTTAGTATCACCTCGAAGCCTATTTATTTACTCGCCTACCTTTGGCAAAATCCCAATCAGCTCATTATGTGGCCGAGGGATTACGTGTACAGATAATAGCTCCCCTACTCGTTGAGCAGCAGCGCTTCCAGCTTCTGTTGCAGCCTTTACCGCTCCTACATCTCCCGTAACAAGGACTGTAACAATTCCTCCCCCTACATGCACCTTACCGACAATATTTACATTCGCTGCTTTTACCATCGCGTCCGCAGCTTCAATAGAACCTACAAGTCCTTTTGTTTCAATCATTCCAAGCGCACCGTTTAAACCTGACATTATAATCTTCCTCCTACTAATTTCATTAATTTATATGGTTAGCCGACAACCTTTGAAAATCTTACCTTATTTGTTTGTCCACTAGTTTCCCTCTTATCCACTAACTCCTTGCTAAAACTACTAATGCGGCCCCAATCCTTTAATTCCTCTTCTGAAAGAGGGGTTGAATATTGACTAGATGTACTTCCTTCACGTTTATGACTATGAAGATGATTCCAATCACTTAATTCACTCTCGTTCAGAGGTAGGGTGTATTGGGGTTGCTTCTCGTAATCATTAATTCTTTCAAGGACAAGCCTTGTAATCTCTTCAACTAACTTTTTATCCATTTCCCTACTCCTTATTTCAAAAAGATTAGGAAAGCCAAGTTAACGTGAACTGGCTCTCCTTTCTTATCATGTTTAATGTTCGAAAGCGTCCATTCGTTCTTCCGGTGCATCTTTGTTAATTCGGTGACGTGCCCAAGCGTAATAATAGATAATCGCAACGACAAACACGCCAATACTAACAAAGAAGAATGTAAGATTTGCAAATACACTCGCAAAGATCGAGATGACTGCTAGAACTAATGAAACAATTGGTGTAAACGGATATAAAGGTGTTTTATAAGCACGAGGCAGATTTGGTTCTTTCTTTCTAAGAATCAATACTGAAAGATTCATAGAAATATAGGAGACAAGAGCACCAAAGGTTGAAATTAAAATAAGGTCATTTGGATTAAATAACACTACTAAAATTAACCCTAAGATCCCTGGTAAAATAATGGCTAGGTAAGGAGTTCTTCTTGTTTCATGTAGCTTTGATAGGACCCCAGGTAAATAACCTGCTCTTGATAACGCAAAGATTTGACGTGAGTAAGCTAGAATAACCCCTGAAAAACTTGCGATTAATCCTACTAGCCCGATTGAAGCAAGAACTTGAGCCAGCCAATACGTATTACCGAACGCAGCCCCAATCGCTGCCGGTAGTGGGTCATCGGCAGTGCTCATCAGTTCAATTCCACCTAAACCAATGGCGACTGTCGTCGTTAAAACGGAAAGAATCATTAACGTCACAATCCCAGAAATGATTCCTTTTGGCATATCCTTCTTTGGATCTCGCGTTTCTTCAGAAAGCATTGGAAGCATTTCAATGGCCAAGAAGAGCCACATAGCATATGGAAGAGCTGCCCAGACACCTTTAAAGCCACTTGGAATTAACGCTTCATCACCTGAACCAAATAAATTTTCAACTCGAATCTGCGGTAACCCCACAAAATACATAAGAACGAGTAATCCTAATGCAATGAATACTAAAATAGCCTCTAGCCTTGCGTATTCCTTAATTCCGATAATGTGAACAACCATGAAGAAAATATACATGAATGCCGCTGCAGCAATCGTGCTAACCGTTGGAAATAAAAAACTAATATAAGCCCCTATACCAATTGCAATAACGGGAGCAGCAATAAAATACTCAAGAATAACCCCTATTCCCGTTAAATAACCCGCTAATGGTCCCATCGCTCTCCTCGCGAAGGAATATGGACCACCGGCATGTGGTAAAGCTGTTGATAGTTCAGAGATTCCTAGACACATGAACCAGTACATAATCCCCATAATCGCTGTTGCTATTAACATTCCAACATAACCAGACTCAGCTAATCCAAAGTTCCAGCCAAAGAAGTTACCAGAGATAACGATCCCTACACCTATTACCCACAGATGAAAGGGTGTTAATGTCTTCTTTAGTTCTAAGTTCTTCGAGTCCCCCATTTCTGTTCCCCCTTATCCAAAATATAAAGTTTCAAACAAACAAACACGGCAAAGAATGGTTGGAAAAAGTACTGGTATGAATGTTATTCTTAAACATTTTTTTAGAATAACTGAGTTGGAACTCTAGTAAATTCATCACCATAGGTTTATTATTTATCTCCCCCTTTCCAAAACGTATTAATTGATAAACGCTGGTTGCTGTGAAGCTTCCTTAATGCTTTTCTCACAGCGTTCTAACAATTCATCACAATATGCCTTATCTAACAATAGACCTGGCTTGAATTGCAGCACCTTCGTGTCGAGCATGGAATAAATCGCCCAAACACCATTATTGTATAGATGACGCATGACATCTTTTGCTGCATCCTTTTCTCTAAATTCCAGCCCCATAATGACCCCTAACTGACGAATGCCTACAAAATAATCAGGATATCGCTGTTTTATTTGCTCTAAACCTGTTCTCAAATAACGGGATACATATTCAACATTTTTGACTACCTCTGGACGTTGAGAGATTTCTAACACTTTAGTTGCGACTATACAACCGAGTTCTGCTCCACCAAATGTAGAGATATGCGCAAGGCCATCCTCATTCATCCAGCCTCCTGCTTTTTCACTCACTACGGTTGCAGCAATTGGATAGATACCACCACTAAGTCCTTTAGCTGTAACGAGAATATCTGGCTCCACGTCATAATGCTCAATACCCCATAGCTTTCCACTTCTCATCAAACCCGTCTGAACCTCGTCTGCTACATAAAGAGAGCCATATTTTTCACATAATTGCTTCACACCCATTAAATAGCCCTCTTCTGGCATTGGAAAGCCATATGTAGCCGGAACTGTTTCAATTACAACACAAGCAACATCTTCATAAGAAAGTGCTTTTTCCATAGAATCTAAATCGTTGAAGGGAACTTGTATAAATAAACCGGGCTCTCCTTGACTTAAAAATGGTCCAGAATATCTTACATGTCCTAACGAAACCGCCAATCCACTATGACCGTGATAGCCGTTTTGTATAGACACAACTTTTTTCCGTTTTGTAGCATAACGAGCACATTTTATCGCTGCATCAATCGCTTCACTACCTCCAGCCGCAAAGATCGAATAGCGAACACTTTTGGGAGTAGACCGGTCAAGCGATTCTGCTAGCATCGCACGTCCGATTGAAGGGAAATGGTGGTTACCAATATCAAATTCATCCATTGCATCTTTAAGGGTCTCAATAATCTCCGGATTTCGGTGCCCCAAATTAAACGTTCCCCCGTTTAGATGAAGGTTCATGAGCTCCTTGCCATGCATATCGAACACATAATAGCCTCGACGCTCTCCCATAACAAAATCAATTCCATCCTCTTGCCATTGACGAGTCTTACCAGGATTCCATGACTTAATCGAATTTTCTAACACTTCTGATTTGGACATCTTCACTTTCAGCATTTTCCTAACTCCTTTTTACTTCATTGGATTTTACTAATTACTCAACCAACGACTATATTTATTTCAAGCGAATCTAATTGTATGAGCCAATCAGGTGATAATGGTTTATCCGTAATAAGACGATCCATTTCTGAAAGGGATGAGATATGTGCAAATGTTGTTTTACCAAGTTTTGAATAATCAGCGAGTACAATCACTTCATCAGCTCGTTCCATCAGTTTTCGTGATAAGTTTGCACCGAAAATATCATAATCCGTAATGCCACTTTCAGTAGAAATACCACCAGGGGCAATGAACGCTTTATTTGCCTTTAACTCATCAATCATCTTTTCGGCTATTGGACCCGCTGTTAACTTTTGATCTTTCCCCAGTTCTCCCCCTGTAAAGATCACCCTTCCCTCAAATCCATCCAGACACATCATTAAAATAGGAATTGACGGTGTTACGATTGTTATATTCTTTTTACCTTTTAAATAGGAAACCATATGTGAAGGAGTGGTCCCATGACCGATCATGATGATATCTCCATCCTCAACCAGTTCAGCAGCAGCTCTACATATATTTCGTTTTCCCTCCGCATTCACCATCGACTTCTTATCAAATGGAGGTTCCAACGAATGTCCCTTTTCCATCACCGCGCCGCCATGAACCTTTTTGAGTAGATTCTCTTTTTCCATCCTGTCAAGGTCCCGGCGAATGGTCTCCCCAGAAACACCAAGAACATCAACTAACTCAGCAATCCTCACTCGGTCTTGCCTATTCAGCATATTAAAAATGACTTTTTTTCTTTCCTCAAAAGAGATAGACATTTAACATCACCTACGATCTGTTTGAACATTCTTTTCAAAAGCGGAAGAGTTTGCATGAATAAAATTAGTCCCTTTAAAGCCCAACTCTCTCATCTCTATTCCACCTTGGGCATAACCTATATACACAAAAAACAACATGAAACTGAGGATTTTTTTGATTTTTTGTTGTTTTATTTTGATTTTATGATGGTTGTGTTTAATATATGCAGCGTTTGTCCTCGTATTTGGAATATTTAAAAAAAGGCTGGTAGAAGGATTTGAACGTGGTAGTTATATGGGGAAAACTTTAGGGATTAACAGTAAATAAGGAGAGATTGGGTATAGAGATTACATTTTGATCCATCAGGAATATTTGTTTCTTATTTTCAATTACTACAATTAAGAAGAATTGATTGAGAGGTTTGCATCGAATAGGAATTACTTCATTTGAGTAATTTCGAGGTGTTAAAAACGTAGTGACTGCCTGATATTTCTATTGAAACACCAGAACCGTCCCCTGTTTTACCTGAACCAAGTTCATAAGCAATTCGTCTTTATGAAAAAGTATGATACATTAGTAAGGAAGCAAAGTTGAAGGGAGTTTTTTTATGTCCAACCAAGATTTAAACCATACTTTACCACCAAAAACATGTTCAATTGAGAGATTGGTGACAATGCCGGAAGATGTTAATAAAGTGATTGAAGGCAAGAAAATAGCTACACGCAGGAACGGAAGATACGCAGATGTAGGAGAAATTATGGTTTTAGAAGATAAAAAGTTTATCGTTAACCGTGTTTACGCTCAAACATTAGGTGAACTAACAGACGAGCATGCTCAACATGAAGGTTTTGAAACCGTTGAAGAGTATAAACAAGCCATTCTATCCTACCATCCTGGGATGCCTTGGCTTCCCCATATGAAAGTTTGGGTTCATGAATTTAGCCCTGTTATTGAGTAAGTATGCATTTTTTATATAAGGTTTTAATCTTTACCCATGTTTTAAGCGCGATTATTTCAATCGGACCTTTCTTCAGTCTACTTCCGATAACAAGAAAGCTTATGCATGCAAAAGAAGTCGAACTTAACGCGCATTTGGATACATTCCGATTTGCTGTTCGTCTAGCAAAGCATGCCGGTCATGTACTAGTAGGATCAGGGATTCTACTAGTCATTTTCGGACCATGGACATGGAAAACACCTTGGATTATCATGACCATTTTTATTATGTTTTGTTCACTCTTCTTTTTAGCTCGTGCCTTTTCCCCGACACTTCGGAGATTTCATGAAGAATGTCATAGCAGGGCAGAACTCGTTTCTAAACTAAAACGCACAGTCTGGATTTATATTATTTTATTAGTGTCTATGCTTTGGTTCATGGTTGTTAAACCTGTTCTATGGTAGGGACAGAGGGACAGGTCCACTGTCCCTCAATTTTTGCTGGGACGCCGTACCTGTCCCCTTGTCCCTCCCCTTGTCCCTCATTCTTTCATTTTTTATACATTATTCCCACATAAAAAACCTCATATCTATGCACAAATAATAACTTTAAGATAGAAAATCCAGTCTAGATTTAGTATGATATCCACATGTGACATTTAGATAAGGGGTAAATAAAATGAGCGTATTAAACGTACAAAATTTAAGCCACGGTTTCGGTGATCGTGCAATTTTTAATAATGTTTCTTTTCGCCTTTTAAAAGGAGAGCACGTTGGACTTGTTGGGGCAAATGGTGAGGGTAAGTCTACTTTCATGAATATTGTTACTGGAAAGTTGCAACCCGACGAGGGGAAAGTGGAGTGGTCACGAAAGGTTCGTGTTGGTTATTTGGATCAGCATGCTGTACTTCAAAAAGGTACTACAATGCGTGAAGCTTTGAGTACTGCATTTCAATATTTATTTGATGCTGAAGCAGAGATCAATGACCTTTATGCAAAAATGGGTGATGAAGGTGCTGATATCGATGCACTGCTTGCTGAAGTTGGAGAGCTACAAGAAACGTTAGATAGTAATGATTTCTATCAAATTAATTCAAAAGTTGAGGAAGTTGCTCGTGGTCTAGGATTAGACGATGTTGGACTCGATCGAGATGTAGATGATCTAAGCGGTGGACAACGTACGAAAGTTTTACTGGCTAAGCTTTTGCTAGAAAAGCCTGAAATTCTATTACTAGACGAGCCTACGAACTATTTGGATGAACAGCATATCGAATGGTTGAAGCGCTACCTGCAGGAATATGAGAATGCATTTATCTTGATTTCACATGATATTCCATTCTTGAACAATGTTGTTAACTTGATCTATCACATGGAAAATCAAGAGTTAAATCGCTATGTTGGTGACTATGATAACTTCTTAAAAATTCATGAAATGAAGAAGCAACAGCTAGAGTCTGCTTACAAACGTCAACAACAAGAAATCGCTGATTTGAAAGATTTCGTTGCTCGTAACAAGGCAAGTGTTGCGACTCGTAATATGGCGATGTCTCGTCAAAAGAAGCTCGACAAAATGGAAGTAATCGAATTAGGGAAAGAGAGACCGAAACCAGAGTTTCATTTCAAAGAAGCTCGTGCAGCAAGTCGCTGGATTTTCACAGCTGAGGATCTTGTGATTGGTTACAATGAACCACTTTCACGCCCTTTGAACTTGAAAATGGAACGCGGTCAAAAGATTGCTTTTGTTGGTGCAAACGGTATTGGTAAATCTACTCTTCTAAAAAGTATTCTTGGCTTAATTGATCCGCTGGAGGGTAAAGTGGAACGCGGTGAGTATCAACACATCGGCTACTTCGAGCAGGAAGTTAAACAGTCCAACTACAACACTTGTATTGAAGAAATTTGGAGCGAATTCCCAAGCATGAATCAGGCTGAAGTCCGTGCTGCTCTAGCAAAATGCGGATTAACGACGAAACATATTGAAAGTAAAGTCGAAGTCCTTTCTGGTGGCGAAAAGGCCAAAGTTCGTCTGTGTAAAATTTTAAACACAGAAACGAATCTATTAATTCTAGACGAGCCTACCAACCACTTGGATGTAGACGCTAAAGAAGAACTGAAGCGTGCTTTAAAGGCCTATCGCGGAAGTATCTTGATGGTATCCCACGAACCTGATTTCTATCGAGAAATTGCGACTGATATTTGGAATTGTGAGGATTGGACTACGAAGGTGTTTTAGATAAAGATTAAGGGGTAGCCCAGTAAGATTTTACTGGGGTACCCTTTTCTATCTATTTCAATATTAGTTTAGTAACTTGGATAGTAATTGCAGAATGACATGGTGTATAGGTGCTTATCTTATAACACAAGGTATCTTATTCAAAATATCTCCCGCTGTTATACCCTTTTCTCTATGAATAGTATCTTTGTACTGTGCAGTAAATGGATCTGTTGTTTTTCGTCTTTCTACCTCAACAGTAGCTCAAGTTAGTGGAACAAACAGTCACCCGTCATATCCTACTCATTATTACCGTTCTCATCATAATATGTTTTCAATTCTTTATAAATATAGCTAGCTATGTTTTCAGGAAAATAGTTAGTGAACTCATGATTGTACTTTGCTAAAAAATGATCATCCTCTACAAGATTTATAATGTTTCTACTTGTAGGGAATAGGGCATTCATTTCGTTTAGAATTTCTTGAACTTTTTTTCTGTTGGTAGAATCATTATAATGAATAGCGTTTCTAATCGCGTGAATTAAATGCCATATTGCTTTATCCATTTTCTCCTGATATTCAGGATCATAAAGCAATTTTATTTCTTTCAAAAGCTCCTTGTCATCTGTAAAATGTTCTTCCCATATTTGAATTTGTGATTTTTCACGCCTAAATAAATCGAGCATGATAAAAGTAAATTCATTTAACTCTTCTTCAGAAACACCTTCAATATGGTACAGCCTTTCCATTCTCGTAATTACTTCTAACTTATCATTTAATTCCGCTAACTTTTTTTCAATTAATTGCCTCTGCACCTGCAACAACTCTCGATTATTGAACTTCTGATTAGTCATTTGTTCTTTAATTTCATTTAAAGATAAGCCCAAATGTTTTAAAATCATTATTTGTTGAAAAAGTTCCCAGTCTAATCGTGTATATACTTTTCGACCATTTTTATTTAATTTGTTTGGGGTAAGTAACTCCATTTTATCGTAGTATCTTAGTGTTCTTACCGTTGAACCTACTAATTTTGCAAACTGACCAATTGTCATTTCCATGTTAACACCACCATACTGAATTATAAGCTGTTACGTAAGGTCACAATCAATACACTTGTTAATCTTTTTCTGAAATAAATAAAAGAATTTAATAGTAGAAAATGTTTGCTTACGACATTACGTCACAATTTATGATTGGTTCTATAATAAGTTTGAGAGGATGGTTATCTATGGAACAACAATCATTATTTCGGAATCGCACTTTTATATTTCTGTTTATCGGTAGCTTTTTGGCGCTAATAGGGTTTAGTATGTTTTTTATGACAACAACTTGGTTTGTCATCTCTGATTTAAATTCTGCTAGTTCATTGGGCATTATTCTTATTGCCATTACTGTGCCACGTATTCTCATGATGGCATTTGGAGGGGTTCTTGCTGATAAATTCAAGAAGACGACAATAATGTTCAGTACGAGTTCAATCCAAGGAGTTCTGCTAATTATCATATTCTTATTGCACAATGCAAATCAATTAACATTTCTGTATTTAATCATTTTTGGCTCCATTTTTGGAACATTAGATGCATTTTCTGGACCAGCTGGGACATCATTAATCCCAAAAATAGTAGAAACACACCAAATTCAGCAAGCAAACGCAATTATTCAAGGATTGGGGCAGATTGGTCTTATTATTGGACCTATTATAACTGGGAGTGTCATGGAATTCGCTGGCATAACAACTAGCTATTTAGTCTCCGCTATAGTAGTTCTTTTATCTGCCTTATTTATGTTCCCACCATTTATAAAAGAAGGTCCCGTAGACAATAAAATTAAACAAACACCGCTTAAAGATCTCATAGAAGGACTTTCTTATGTAAAAGCAAGTAAATTTTTAATTACAGGTATCCTAATATTAGTAACGTTAAACTTCTTTGCCTTCGGAGCGATAACCATTGCAATCCCAATCTTAGTGGACGCTTATGGGGGGACACCCATTAATCTTAGTTACATTGAAGCTGCTTTAGGGGCTGGGATGCTAATAAGTACAGCAATAATCGGTATGGTTAAAATACGCCGTAGGGGATTAACATCGATTGTAGGATTAATTGCAACATTAATAGTAGCTATTGCTTTTAGTCAAATTCCTAATTTGTATATTCTAACGGCGTTAGCGTTCTTAATTGGATTTACCATGACATTTGTATCCATCCCATTTTTCACTTCAGCACAAGAAGATACTGATCCCCGCGTTATGGGGAGGGTCATGAGTATTGTCTTTTTAGCCATGAACGGGTTTGATCCGCTTGCCTATGCAAGTGTAACTTTACTCGTTTCTAGAGGATTTGATATTCAATTAGTCATACTGTCCTTTTCTATTGTTGGATTAATAATTGCTATTTCCATTTTGTGGAGAGGACATACATTTAGAAGTTACAAGTCTAACTATTAATTGAAAAAAGGTGCCTGTCACTTGTCGAATTCGACAAATGACAGGCACTAAAATTATTGATTTACTTTGTCCGAACCGGAGAAATAAGCTGCTTACAAGAAGAATTCCTAACAGGCTAAATCAGAACCGAGCTCTGATAAGCACTATCCTAAGGATCTATTATTCTTAAGAATTAACTTAATTTGTGTAAGGAGCAAACACTAAATGTCACCAGCCTAGGTAACTCCACATATAGTATTGATGAAATTATGTGGAAAAGGGGTATGCACCTTGAATTACTATAACGATTATCATAATTATGATACCGTTGAGTATCTTGACTACTTCAATAGACAACAACCAGGGGGATTTATTGCACCACCACCTGCAGGAGGACAACCAAGTCCTACTCCAATGGGTCCGCCACCTAGTTTTTCTCCACCTATCCCAGCTTGGCAACAGGGACCCGGTGGGCTAAGTGGTTGTTTGTTCCGTAATACTTATATATGGTTAAGAAACGGAAACAGCTTTTGGTTCTTTCCAACCTTTGTAGGTAGGAATACAATCGTAGGATTCCAATGGAGAGGAATTGGCTGGATTTACAATGTAATAAATCCTAACAGTGTGGTTTCTTTTCAATGTTTCTAATGAGTCAGAGAGTGAGATTTCATAAGGAAATCTCACTCTCTTTTTGTCTGCTCCTAGAAAGAAGGTGCCTGCACTTGTCGTATTCGACAAGTGACAGGCACTAAAATAAAACTCCATGTAGCTAAACTCCAATAAAACGGTAAAGTTCTTACTATATATCCAAGAAAATAAAGTATGTTTCCTAAACCTTAGAAGCATAATTATAAATTATCTACCAAATTTATTATCAATCTCAGTTGTATCTACATTCTCACCAAATAAATCTTTTAGTTTATTTTTGGCTTGCATTTTAATTTCATCATCCACGTATAAAGCTACTTGAACTAAAGCGAATATTACAACACTTAAGTCATCAGCATATCCTACACCAACCGCTAAGTCAGGTATAATATCTAGAGGTAAAATAAAATAACCTAAAGCCCCAACAATGGTTGCTTTAACTTTTAATGGTACATCAGGCTTTTGAAGTGTGTAATAAAGTAATAGAACGGCGTAGACTACAGAAGTTCCAGCCCTTTTAGAGAATTTTTGAACCTTAGTCCAAAACTTTCCCTCTGAGAAATGCTCTTCGTGTTGGTTTATATCTTCAGCATTTAGTTTTTCTACTTCATCTTTTAAATCAGCAAGTAGTTCTTCTTCAATTTCAATTTTGTCGACTTCATCAATATTAGATGAAGATAATTCGTCAAGATCTGTTTTCTTCTTAAATAGATTTTTCAACATGAAATCACTCCAATGATTAGTAGATTTGATTACACATATATATTAAACCATATATTCAAAATATTTGGGCAATCGTCTATGGCTCCCCCAGTAAATACAAGGGCCAGTCCCAAGTAGTATGGGCTGGCCGTCCTATTAGTTAAACGTGACATTTACCGTATAACCAATGTTTTTAAAAAATTCCTTTAACACTTTTTCTGCATTCTTCTCTGCAGTTTCTTGTAAACCAACAGAGATGGCATCTTGACGAATTTGCTCTTGTGCCTCAGCGGCCTTCTCAAACCCCTCATTCATTTTAATATCAGCACGGAAAAGCCCGCCATTGTCAACGGCGTGTATTTTATCCATCTGCAGTGATGGGTCCTGGATGAACTTTGCATGAGGAAGGGTAATATCTATTTCTTTTGTTTTCTCATTAATAACCATGTCCTCAGAAGTAACCCCTTTCAAATAAAAAAAGTGCCTGTCACTTGTCGAATTCGACAAGTGACAGGCACTAAAATTACTTCTGCAAGGGTCTCTTTACACGGCTACCTAATGGATTTCTCTTAGACATAGCTAATTATTAATAACTAAACAATCCCCATCTCTAGGAAAGATGAGGATTGTTTTTGTTTACTTTATAACAAACATTTAATCATGCGTTTCTGTCAAAGGTATCACTTTGGTTAAGACCAAACGCATCAGTCTCCATTGTGATAACCTCATAATGAAACCTTACCTCTTCTGAAACTCCATCACCTGAACCGGTCTGATCGAACCCTGTTACGGATACATCCTCCAGAATAATTGTTAATAAAGTAATAGCATCTTGAGTAACAGTAAGAGTCAATGTTTGAAAAAATATTCCCTCTGTTACCGCTTCAAAAAGAGGGATAGAAGCAATGTCGAGTTCTTTTTGAACAAAAAGATCTCCTGCTTCTACATCGAATCCACCCCCTCCAGTTGTGGTATTTGAAAAATTGATCCTATACGATGATATCTCAAATGAAATATCCGGATCCACACCACCCCTATCAATGACAACAGAAAAAGTAGTTGTAGGATAAATAATCCCCATGTATACACTCTCCTTATTTGTAATCCTTTCATTACATGATATGTAATGTAAACAAGCTTGGTATAGGGAGCATATCTATTTGTTAAAGTATTCTTCCACAAATCACTTATAAACATAGATACTAAAAGGTTAATACTTCTTATTATCGTTAATAGTATAGGGACGGTTCTAGTGCTTCTTTGTAACAACAAAACCATCCCCTTGTGTCTTAAGTTTTCACAATATATTTCAGGGTTCCCCCCACCCTACAATATACACGTAAGGTTAAAACAACTCCAACTGCTCTACCTCACCTAATCGCTCAAGTGCTTGCGGCTCATGGTCTTGGAAGAATGCCTGGTGTAATTGTTTGACTTTGGTCATGATTTGGCTGTTAGATACTGCTGCTTTTCTTAAGCGGCAGCTATAGATTACTGGGAAGTAATCTCTTAAGAATTTTCCTTCTGCATGAGCAGTGAGCGCGATGATTTGAAATCCTAATTGCTCTGCAATAAAGAATACTGGATTTAACACATGGTCGCTGGATGCTTTCCCAAATGGATTGTCCATAATAACCACTCGATGTCGCTTCATATTAGATTCTATATGTTTTTGTTTTTCAGCTACATAATTTAGAATTCCTAGGAACAGCGTCATGTTTTTACTCCACTTTTCTCCACCTGACCATACATTGGACTGTTCCCAAGAATAAGATCGAGTGGTGACTTGATTGTCATTCGTAACCTTTCTGCAATTCACTTTAATGGATTCATTGTTCATAACTACTCGAAGCAATTGTTTCGACTGAAGCCAGGTTTCAATTTCTTTTCGAATCTTCCCATAATCCTCAGTACCCTCAGCAGTTAGAAAACGCTCAGAATCTAGTTGCTCTAGTATCCACTCAATATGTTTTCTAATTCGGCTTTTCCCATCCTCTTCCGTCCATTCAGGTATCTTGAACTGGTAGATTTTCTTCCAAGTATCCTCTATTTTCACCCTCGTTTTCTCTGGAATTATCGCCAGTTCCCCCGCTATGGTCAACAAATGACTATTAATGTTTGTAACAAAATGTTCTAAGTCTTTATCATGATTTATAATAGTAGTCTCACTGTATTTTATCGCTGATTGAATACGTTTTTTCATATTTGTCTGAAACTCAATTACTTCTGTATATGTTTTTTTATTATCAATACCTTGACGAGCCATCTCTCTCATCTTTACATCGGTTATTTTCGACTTACAAAACGACTTAAACCTATCCTTGGCCCTGTCAACCTTCTCAGTTTCTTTTAAAACAGCTTCAGCACTTCGTCTTAATTGAGTAGTTAATTCCTCCACAAAACGTAGCCGTTCATAAGTAAAATCTCTGATCTCCTCTTCACTCAAAAAACCTGACTGAACAGAAGGTCCCTTGAAATGATGTGCCTCATTAGAGCCTTCAAGTTTATAAAAAACCTTCGTAATATTTGCCTGTTCTTCGCCAATACGATTTTGCTCATTTATTAAGTAATACTTTTGTTCCTTTAACTTCTTTTTCTCTATTACTAATTGATCTTCTACCTCTTGTAAGGAAATAGAGAAGGTTAGAGGCTCTTCTTTAGGAAAAGCTAGTTTGAACTGATCAAGCACTTGCTTGACCACTTGGTCTTGTCTTACCTTCAACGTTCTCTGATTCTCATATAATTTATTTAGCTTTTCAATTTCTTTTTCTAACTCTCTTCTCCTATTACGAAGGGAGTCAATCAACTCTTGACCATTTGGAAGATAAATCATCTCTTCATCTAATTCTGGATAATCACGCTTTAACTCATCCATTTCTTTTTCCAGTCGAGTCATTTCTTGAACTACTTGATCAAGACGTAATGTAATTTCGTTTCTACTACTAGATATTTTCCTTAATTCATACTGTAACTCTTGACGCTCCTCAACCAGCACAATTCTGCCTTTATTGCTATAAATGGGTGGAAAGTTTTTTACTTCTCTATGAAGATCATCATCTACTAGCTTGTTATATACAGCTTCCTCCGAACGGATTCTTTCCGTAATTTGTTCTTTTTCTTCACTCCAACGACTTAACTGAGTTTTTATTTTCCTTAGTAGTTCGTTGTATTCCTTAATTCTTTTAGCTAACTCAGCTTGTTGAAGATTGATTTCAGAGTGTTCCTTTTTCAACTGTATATACTCATGACCACTGCTGACTTTTTGTGATAAGCCGCTATACTCCTCTTTATTTGCTTGAATTCGCTCTTTCTGTTTTGAGATTTGCTCAAGACACTCTTGTGACTTCAGCTCCCAATCACGTTGTTGAATTTTTAGAGTTTGTATGGATGTATGAAGACTAGCAAGATTCTCCCGCTGCTCTTGAACATACTCAAAAGGATACTTCGTTAAAAACTGCTGAAGTTGCTCGTATGATTTTTCCCACTGCCCAATCAGTGAATCTATCTCTTTACGAGAGAGCGTTGTCTCTTCAGCACGAGCCTTCGCTTTCTGTTTCCACTCATGAAAATGTGTTTTTGTTTGATTAGATTTCCAATGTTCGGGTACAACAGGATACGTTTTAATAGTTTCCCCTTGCATAATGGCACGGGCCTGCTCTAAGCTAATGACTTCAACAGGATATTGTAAATGCTCAGAGACAGATTGCAATTTTTGTTTCACTTGATCAACTTCCGATTTTGTAGTAATCAGCGTAATCGGCCATAGTGGGTAATCCAAAGCAACAGGTAATACAAACTCTCCAAGTGATTGCAAGTACTGTACGCCGGTTTGTATCAAATGAAATTGATTCTTCCATTTTTCCACTTGTTGTTCAACATAAGGATCCGCGAAAAATGTAGCTTGCTTTTCATAATCATCGACTAGTCGATAAGCCATTCTTTCCTTGTATAGATGGAATTCCTTTTCGATAGCAAACTGCCTTATTTGATCTTGAATCTGTTGAGTTAAAGAATCCTGTTTCAGGTAGACAGTATCGAGCGTTGCCCATCTAGCTCGGAGTTTCGCTAGATGGTTTTTAACTACTTGATGTGCAACTTCTGCCTGTTCGATAATTGATTGTACTTGAAACTTCTCCCGTTCCTTTTGAAGCAAACCGCTCCTAGCATTCTCGAGCTGAGACTGCACTTTCTTTTCTTCTTCTATTAACTGCTTGTTATGCGAGGTTATGCGGACATTTTCCTCATCTAAGTGGACAAGACGTTGTTCCCACAATAACAGTTGCTCCTCGACGGTCTCTTGACTTGGGTTAGATAGAATGCGCATTTTAATACGCTTCATTTGCTTCTCTAAGCCCTCTAATTTGCCTGCATTCTGATTATAGGATTGTTTTATTAACTCTTCTTGCTCTTTCTCAATTTCAAGCTTCTCAGTTTCTTTTTCAATTTGCTCTTCAATAGGCTGGATTTCTACAAGAAGTCCTTTTTTCCGCTTCTGACTTTCCTCCAACTCAACACGAAAATATCCCATGATTTCTTGACTGTTTCGATCTAACCTCTCCTTAGCCTCTTCCACAACCTCTTGTTGGTCAAAAGCAGCTAGCCTCTCTTTTAGTAAGATCTCTTTTTCCTGTTGGCTCTTATAATCTTGTTTCGACTTAGCTAGTTTCAAAGAGTAGAATTGCTTATCAGCTAGCTTTAGACTTTCCTTTTCAGTTTGCAGACCCTCTTCTTGAACTTTAAACACCTTTTCAATTTCTTCAAGTTTGGAATTCTCGACTTGATAGTTTAATGACATAAGCTTTTTCTGCTGTTCTCTATCTGCTAAATCCCACTGAGCCAATTTCCCTTGTATTTCCTCGTACGATTCTTTTGTCCTTTGCTCCTGTCGTAGGATTTCCTCAAGCACCGATTTAGCACGCTGCTTCACTTGTTCGTATGTTTGCTGTTTTCCAAAAAGTTCTTCATAGGTTAAGGAATATAGATTTAGTTGCTCTTCAATAGCTTTATTCTCTTCTATTTGACCTTTTAACTCTTTATATAACTTAAAACTATCTCGACGCTTCTCAAAAGTATCCACAAAGGTGTTAGGAGAATGCCCAGATATAGCACCCTCCACTGTAGGGATTAACAATCGGTCAAATAGTTGATTTGTCTGTTTGCACTCATCAAAAAAGGCTTCGACTCCCCCTTCCGTACTATTGATTTTCACAATGCTATCCCATTCATTTGCAATAATGTGGTATTGATCCTCGATATGTTGTTGGAAAGCTTTAATCGTTTGGAAGGTATGGGCGTTCATATGCTGCTGGGCCATCTGCTGATAATAATCTGAAATCTCACCTCGGTCCGAAGGCCGATTATAGTCCGGGCGAACAAACGGGATGCCTTCAATTCCATTCTTGTTCCCTGGTTCATATGGATACACATACCGATAGGAATCCAGCCCTTCTTTTGTTAAAAACAAACTTACCGCCGTAACTAAATATCTTCTAGGCTTTTCAGATAAAATCCATTCAATCGCGACATGAGCAGGATAATTATCTAGTTGAAGCGTTTGCTTTACCTTTCTATCTGCAAGTGAGGTATGAGGAATAATGGCTTGAAGAGCCGTTTGAATAAAAACGGTCTTTCCCCCACCGTTCTCTAGTAAGATCGCACCGTTGTATCCATCAAACCTAAAAGTTTCATCATTATATCGTTTCAACCCATCTTCATAGACCACATTCGTAAATCGAATCTTACTTATTGAGGGCATGCTTTTCCTCCTCCCACTGATAGATAAATTCTAATATACCTTTGTTGTATTCCACTTCCATAAAGAAACGCTGTACAATGGTTTTTGCTTTCTCTGTTAAAATGACTTCGTTATTTCCGATCTCACTAATTAACTCTTGATCGATTAAGAACCGTTTCGCCGTATCCATAAAACTTAGTCGACTAATGGTATTCCCACTTTGTCTTTTCGCTGATTCTTTAATATCATTCATGTCTTCCCATTTATCAATTATCTGTATCCAATTGTAAGAAAACTCTCTTTCCCGCTCTTTCAGCTTCTCTAAATCAAGTTCTTTTAGCATGCCAATACGGTCATCTACCATTCTTGCCCATTCATCGATTTGTAGAAAGTCTCTCGTAGGTTCAAGGGTCTGATAGCTATCATAGAAACCACCAAATAATATGATTGTAGTAAAATATAGAAGATAGATATCAGCGTTAGTTGAACCTGATTTTAGATACGTCTTTTTCAAATATTCATTGTTCACATGAAAGGGAGAAAGCTTGGTTTCAGGAATTAAGAAAATCTTTTCCCCTGCAATGACAATGACACAGTCGACCTTATGGGCAAAACCGTCAACTAATCCACGAATGGAGTCGTCCGCAACATAGATAGCTAGCGCTTCTGCTCCTGCATATCCATCTTTTGCAAGTATCGTATACAGCTCAAAGGCTTCCATCACCTTGCTTTCGCTATAATTCATTTATAAAATCCTCCTGTATATGAAAGTTCATATTTTGAATAGAAAAGCGTTTTGTGACGAGTAATTGTTCTTTTCTCTCTGTTACGATTAATACTTTATCCCCCAAAAGAACCAAAGCTTCATCTAAACTATGATTCTGCACCGCTTCTTCTCCCTCTACTTCTACTACACCAGAAATAATAGGTGAACGCTGATGCAACAGAATCCAAAAATCGTAAAAAAAGCGCTGATGAAGAAGAGGCTCCTCTTTCTCCCGCAAGAACTCTACTATATCTGAAAGCTCTGAATATCCTTCTTCATAGGCTGCCAAGAACCACCTCATCACTTGACCATAATTGTGTCTAAGTCGAATAAGGTAATCATGATCTTTCTCTTCCCCAACCTCCATAAAACCATAGTCCACCTTCTCTTCTCGTTCCTCACGGATATTTTGCTCAGAAAATATAATTAATGGAGACCAGGTTCTTTCCCGATGAAGCTTTAAAAATGGATGAAGTACCCCTTTCATTGCCTCTAGAGGAAGTGGCGTACCAATCATTCTAGCATTAATGTCTTGGTCAAAATTAAAAGCATCAATTCCGGTATAGTATAAGGATTCCTGCGCAGCTTTTAAAGTATGATTCTTTAACTCTATGCTTTTCTCAAGAAGCTTTGTGTGTTCATAATGTACTTCTTCTAGCCGGTTTGTAATGGTTAAGACAGCAGAATATGCTTGTGGTTCCTTTAAATGGTAGTCCTTTTCATAGAGACGTTCCTTTGTCTCTTTAACAAATTGCCTTAACTCCGAAAATTCCTCATTCTCTCTTTCCAAACGCGAATGAATGTCCTCTAGCAGTTGCTTATATCTTTCAAACGTTTCCTCAGATACAATACTTCTTTGGATATCATGTCGCAGCTTGGTCATACGTTCGTGCAAAGACTCCACATCTATATGCATCTCATTGATCTGCCGTAGAGCGCCGCTGAATTCCCCTTTTTCCAATTGCTTTCTTAACATTAGTTGATTAATAGATAATTGGAACTCGCTATAAAACTCCTTGGTAGCAAAAACAAGCTCTAGACCATCTTCATCTAATGTATAGAACTGCGTATTGGTTTTGGAATCAAAGGAATTTGCTTTTAAAAGAGAGTATTCCAATTCCTCCTCTTGGTTTGACTCCCAATTATGATATACGTATGAACGCTTTTTTCCGGTAGTCGGTCGAAAGGTTAAGATGATAGCGGATGCAATCTCTTCACAACTTCTAACATCCATTGCATACTGGTTCTCGGTTAACCTTTGTATAAATGTGGCTAAATCTTTTGTCCCCACTCTTTGATTTCGCATGATTTTTTGCTCAAAGAAAAATAATAAAGCTAATAAACCTAAACCCTTCATATCCACCGGTTGGTCCAGTTGATCTTTAAGCTTCTTTCGATCGAGTTCATATAACGGGTCAAACAATGCCAACCTTCGCATCCGTTCACGAAATCCAGTAGTAATCTCTGAGACCTCATTCCACTCCATGATTCTGCCTCCAAATCTCCTGAAGCTCTTTTGTTTTCAATACCTCTTGCGGAAAGTATTTTCCTTCAGCTAGCATCGACTGAAGTTTGTCCGACTCTTCTTTTGTAAAAAAGGGTAAGAACCTAAGCAATGCTTCCTGATCAAAACGTTGATTGCTCTTCCCTTCTAATGGTGCCTTTTCCAAGCAACCTCGGTAAAAAGGAATATAAGGATGAACTTTCTTTTTCTCATTTAGCCGGTACCATATAAAGATACCTGATCGATCAATGTCACCAAAATAAAAAAAGGTATGTTGTGCATTTGCAATTGGTAATTGCCGCTCAAACTGTTCAATACTTTTGATAATCCTATTCCCGCTCCCATAGATTAACGTAGTAAAGGAGGTTTCGGGTAATGTATGCATTAACGCTTGAAACGTGGTCTTATTCTCGACAATTAAGTGCAAGTGGTTTTGATTTGTTATCGTTGCAGGGTTTACAGCAAACATGATTGGATCAGAAACAGGTATTACCTTCATGGCAGACAAAAGTCCAATCCTTTCTAGCAGCTCCTTGCCCTGTTTTTCATCAATCCACTTCTCATCTCCAACAAGCTCCACACTTCTTTCTGGTGCTGGCACTTCATACTCCGGAAGCCCATTCTTTTCTATGTAGTCATGAATTTTATAAATGTAAGGAAGATCATCTTTCCAATTTGAAGGGTCTATTTTAAAATATTGGTCTAATTCAATAGAAGGATGTAGCTGGAGTCTAAGCTTGAAAATCTCCTGATGTAGATCCTGTTTTAAAAGCTTAGTTTGGATACGGTAGGAATATGCCAAAGAAGGGGTTCTCATGTTTCTACCATGGGACTTAACCATCTCTAATATGCCCTCTTCTTCCAATGAAAGAACTAGTTTAGCAAACTGTTCATATGACATATCTGTTAATGGGAGAAATGTTTCAAGCTCCTCAATCCCAATCGTCTTTTTACTAAATTTTAATAGCACTTGAATAACTAAATCCCTCATAACAACTCTCCTTAAAACTGACAATCTTTTACTATATTTTACTAGAGATGAACATTCTCGTCAGTAGGAAATATGTATAAGGCAATGGTCAGAGCCCATTGTTTTTTTGGTAATAGGCTATATTTGTTTAGGGTAAATCTTGCTCCAATAAAAAAATAGCCGTGATTCTAATCATCATGGCTATCTCCATCTCTTTTAAACACTTTATATACATTTATGGGTGGTAATATTACAGGACTAATTCCCGACTGAGCTGTAAAGCTTGTTATAACTGACCTAAGATAGGGTAAGAGTATAGCCATACCATTAAATTGGAAGTCTTCTATGTTAAAATCTTGACTACAGTTAAAATAACCCCTCATACTTAACTCTAAGAAGAATGGTACATTATGTTCATCAAAGTTTTCTTCGAAAATCTTACAATTTAATACTATTATAGATTCGTCCATTTCTGAAGAAATAGATGCCTCTGCGCTTAAACCAAATTCTAATCCTATTTCCTTATCAGTTGGTGTATATGTATGGTTCTTTTGAAAAACCATTCTATCAATTGCAAAGTCATTAAACCTTAATTCACTTACTACGTTTTTACTCATTTAAACTACTCCTAATACTAGATTAATAGAGCTAAGTTATAACTAACAAGCAACAGGGAATGAATTGACCCCTGTTGAGTCATGTGTGTTCCTTTGTTCTTGTGTATTAAAAGTACCCGTTACTTTAGCATAAATTTTAGATGTTTTAGTATGTTCATCAGAATAAATGACTCTACCAGTACCATTCTCATTTACCTCGAAACCAGATTCAGTTAATAGTTCAATTAACTCATCCCTTGATAAAGAATCAAACAGCTCTTGAACTTCCTTTTTGACATCATCCATTACCTTCACCCCTTAAATAAGGTCTTCTTTAGCATATATACTATCCTTAGTTTGAACATATGACGGTTGTTTTAAACATAACTCAATTCCATTTGGAACTCTTGAATCTAGTCCCGTACTTCTATCCTGATCGGTATAAGTATACGTAAAGGCTCTTACTAATTTATAACCCTTTGTTTTACATATAAAATTATAAGTTTTACCATCAAAATCCTTCTTGTTTTTTACAGTAATATCAAGATTTTTTTTTGACAATTCAACTTCAACAAGTTTTCTCCTTAATTCATGAAAAAATCGATTGTCTTTACTACCTGGAATTGAAACGTCAAAAACCTCTTCTGCTGGTATTTTTATTTCGCTACGGATTACGTCCTTTGGAGCCGATTTGCATTTATATAAAGCCCATTCTACTGCCATTTCTGAATTCTCTTCATAAAAATAAATACCTGTCCCAAGCCAACCTATTTTTTTATAATCTATAGTAAAACTTGTTTTTAGTATGTTGATGGCGTTCTGCTTGGAAGTTCCGTGATATCCGATAAAAAGTTGCATGGCATACCCTCTTACATATAAAACTAGATATACCACATATTACCTTATGTTTAATAGATTTTCAAATAGTTTCATAGTTCCTATTTCCCTTAGTGCATAAACTAAAACATAAAAAAGACACTAGACTGATAGATTGACAGAGGCGCAGTTCCACTCTCCAAACAACTTACTAGGACACCTTTCCTCCCCCCTTGACCTAGAGGCATGTTTTTAAGATGTCCGAACAGGAGAAATAAGCTGCATATAAGAAAAATTCCCAACAGGCTCAATCAAGATCGGACTCATTGAACCACTAAAACTTAATCTCACCTCTTCTTCTTTTTACTGCTTTTAAAGCATTAAGAATCCTCCATCGAGTGTGATACTTAAGTGCTCACCCTCAACCCTTTTTATTGTTTGTATCTCTTCTAATCTTCCTATATCTGAAGAGGTAGAAGAAATCTTTAACTTATACCATCCTTTATTTCTAAATGCACATTATTATTCTTCTATTCACTTACAAAAAGACAGGCTCGATCGATCACCTTTAATAGCAGCTTTGTCTCAAGAATCATTTTTAGAATCCTTTGGTAATATCCTCGCAACGATATATGAACCAAGAATCTCTGAATTTATTGAAAGTTTTCTTGAATTAAGGTTCCTGTCACTTGTAGTTATTCGACAAGTGACAACCACCACCCTAAGGATCTATTATTCTTAAGGATTAACTTAATCTGTATAAGAAGCATACACTAAATGTCACCAGCCTAGGGAATTTCACATATAGTATGATGAAATTATGTAGAAAAGGGGTATGAACCTTGAATTACTATAACGATTATTTTAATTATGATACCGTTGAGTATCTTGACTACTTTAATAGACAACAACCAGGAGAATTTATTGCACCACCATCTGCAGGAGGACAGTCAGGTCCTACTCCAATGGGACCGCCACCTGGTTTTTCTCCACCTATCCCTGCTTGGCAACAGGGACCTGGTGGGCTAAATGGTTGTTTGTTCCGTAACACTTATATATGGTTAAGAAACGGAAACAGCTTTTGGTTCTTTCCAACCTTTGTTGGTAGAAATACAATCATAGGATTCCAATGGAGAGGAATTGGCTGGATTTATAATGTAATAAATCCTAACAGTGTGGTTTCTTTTCAGTGTTTCTAATGAGTCAGAGGGTGAGATTTCATAAGGAAATCTCACTCTTTTTTTAGCCCTGCTCCTACAAGCTTATGGTTAAATTTTAATGAGTTAGATTGGACAAAAGGGTGAACGGGAAGATTGTTATAAATTAATCTCTGTAGAAGACGGATTAGGAGCACAAGTAAATTTTGTAGTATCATCAACTACAAAAAAATGCCTGTCACTTGTCTAATTCGACAAGTGACAGGCACTAAAATTTAGGTTTCTGCCAAACTAATGACACATCCTTTTGTAGGAATATATTCAGTATCGTCTTTCATAGTGATAATTAATTGGTCATCAGCTTGGTCACCTGTTTCACCTTTATGTTATTTGATTTGAACAAATAAATAATACTCCCCGTTTTCAAACGGTGAATAGGGAATCGTGTAATTTCTTTAACACTAAATCTGCATCACCATTTTTACCATTGTAATAATTTTTTCTTACTGTTTCATAATTATTTTAAGTTAATAAGTCTTCACAAACTTTTTCAAAAGATGAGTCACTTCTACTTGGACTTAATTGTTGAAGCTGATTTAGTAATGAGTCTATTAGTAAAAAGCTAAAAACCAAAAGAAAAAATATTAAAGATTATTAATTACATCAATTTTATTAATACCATTACTTAATTCTCCTGTTTCACCGCACCAACTACATGTCACCCTTTGCTTTTTGCTATTCCAGCAATTAAGCTGTCCACAGCTGCAGAGGAAAAATCCTATTGCATTGCAGAAAGGACAACCAGGATATTCATCTCCCTCAATAAGTGTACCCTTTATTGTTGTTTTATCGAATCCTTCTTGTTTTGCAGCAGATTCTTTTATCGGAAATGCCCATGTGTATTCCCATGAGTTAGAATCTATCTGTTCAAAGCGAATGCCATAAAGTGATTTTGAAGAGTTGCATTTGCTTAGAGCAATTACTACACGCATCTATTTCACCTACTTTATAAAAAATGAAACTATTATCAATAGAATAGTTACACCAAGTCCCGAAAACAGAAATGTAAATCTCTTGTTCATCGAATCTTTCGTTTCTTGAGCAAGTTTATATATCTGATCTATGTTAGTAGATTCTAACTTTCTTAAAAAAGCTGAGTGTTTTGTTTCTAATTCTGTTTTATAGGCAGATATGGTTTCTTCAACCTTTCCAAGCTCAGAGAAGTACCGGTCTTGCTCGGCTTTAAACTTAGCTAACTCTTCTCCCATAACGATACTATTGGCCGATTTCACCTGATCCGGAAGGCTGTTAATTAAGTTTTCAAGTTCCCGAACAGAAGAAGTAACATGCTCTCTCAATACTTCATTCTTCTGTTCAGTGGTAGCAGGAACCTCTTTTAATTGCTCTATGACATTACTACTCTGAACAGATAAATCAGATGTTTGTGAATGAATTGTACGAATTAACTCATCAAGGGCTCGTTTATTATGTTCCTGAATCGTAATCGTAGATGTACTGATTTTTTCTAACAAGTCCGTCGAAGAATGAGAGAATTCTTCTTTTTGCTTCTTAATTTGCTCTAATAATGATGAGATAAGCTGATTAAATTCATTAGAAGCTAAAACATTCTGATGGAAGGTTTCTATTTCTTTCTCAAGCTGGTCAATGGATTCTAGCATACTTATGTCCTCCTAAAACTGTTGAAACGTTTATTAGCATATTTAGCCATTACACCGTAATAAATCGTATCTTTCTCTCTAGCTTCGTAAACTTTGTTAAAGAATTCAAAGAACTTTATGCCCAATGAATTGTCTTTAGAATCTAAATACTTAAGAATTGAAAGTCTTCCTTCTAACTTACATTTGGAGAAAATACTAAATAGAGAATCTTTTAGTTCATGTAACTCATCACCAGATAAATGATTCAGAATTCGTTCAAGTCGATTACTGTCAAATCTAGAATTCAGTTGGAGACCGCCTAAGAACAAAAAGAAGTCCAGTCTATACGAATAGCGGTTACTGTTTATTCGTTCAATATTGGCAATGGTATGTTTTCCAATACCTTTATGGATCTTCAAAGTAAGCTCTTTTAGTGATAAATTAGAGTAAAGTTCTTCATCACTTATAATCTCAATAAATGGTAGAGTGAAATACTCCTTAATCTCACTTGTAATTTTTTCGTTATCCCCTTCTTGGTTTCCCTCTATGAAAGCCAAGAAATCTAAAAACTGCTCTTTGTGAAGATACAAATATTTAGCATAATACCAATCAACATAAACTTTGATTATTTCTTCAATAGTTGAGGCTCTTGCAATCTTTACAATACTTTCCCGATTACTACCCATAAAATCAAAATAATCAGAAGCCTTTTCCTTCATGCGATTAATAATATTTTCAGCTTTAGAATATAAGTGGTGATTCGTTGAGCTAATATCCACAAAGATACTAACCGTACTAGCTTCATCGTTTGCTGAATAAGAATACCAATCATGTACATACCCAACAACATAAAGCATATATAAATTTTTACGATAGGTTTCAATGGTTTCGATAGCATGGGGTGTAACGTAATGAGCTCTTCCTTCATCCCTAAATCTCTCATACAACGCAATCAACTGATTATATAAAGATTCCTTTGAATCCGCATTGTCGTTAAGTTTACGGAAGGCATCTGAATAATCGTTATTAAACTTGTTGCTCAAATCAGAAATATGTTCTATCCCTGTATTTCTTTTCAAAAGAGAAGGGTTCACATTCTTTGATGTACTATTTAAATAAATAATATAAGAAGTAACTTGCTCATTTGCTCGACCAGCTCGACCAATCTCCTGTACATATTCATTCTTAGATACAGGTAATCCAAAATGTATAATATTCTTCACATTTGGGAAGTTAATCCCAACTCCGAGATCTTCAGATGCAACTAAGACTTTGCATTTCCCATCAGCAAAATGATGATAGGCGGTTGGGTTACTTCTTAGAAAAACATCAGCTTCGTACCCTACAGCGTCTGCAACTTTAAGAGCAATCTCTTCTTTCTTTGTAAAAATGATAGTTCTCTCGTTTTTACGTAATAACTCCTGTATGATTTCAGAAGTTGTTTCGTACATTTCATCGGTATTGACAACACACCGGAAATCATAAGAAATATTATATTTATCAAAAGTAATTGGTGAGAAAAAATTCCTCTGAGGTATTGCTAACTGTTTTTGAATATCTTCAACAACTGTATAGTTTGCAGTTGCAGTAAAGCCAAGGAAAGTGGTTCTGTCCAAGAATTTGTTTAGAAATTTAGACAACATTAAATATTCAGGTCTGAAATCATGTCCCCAATTAGATAGGCAATGGATTTCATCCAAAACAATAAAAGCAACTTGGAGATCTTTATTAATATGCCTAAATCTACTAAGCAAATTGCGATTTTGAAATGTTGTCGGGGTAAGAAATAAAAGGCTGTTATACATTTCATAATTTCGAAAATTATTATCTGTCGTCAGTTTCAAATGGGAAACATTATCGAAATGGTGGAACTTTTGTAAATTACGGATTTGATCACGAATCAAAATGTCTGTAGGTGTCACTACGAACACTGGCAATGGCTGCAAGAGTGAAGCCATATAATAGATAAGAGATTTCCCGCTTCCAGTAGGCATAATACAAACTGCGTGTTCTTTTGAAGAAATCATATTTTTTAAGGCCTCAAATTGTCCTTCTTTAAAGCTGTCAAAAGGTGATATCTCAGAAAGTATATACTCTAAATCACGAAGATTACCGTTTGTTAAACGATAATTAATGCGCTGGCCAATCCAAAGTTCTCGAGCATTTGAAACTAAATCTTGATTTTCTTCAATATAAATTCCTTTATTATATGCTAGTCCCACAGTGCTTGCATTGCTGTTAAATGCTATTTTTATGCTATGTGGTTCGATCCCAATAAGTCTGCAGAAGAGGGCAGAATAATGATTTATCATCTTAACTGCCAACTTTATTTCATCTTTGACTCCAACAAAATTTATCTCAATCGTATCATTCTTTAGACGGTTATTTTTCACCATCTGTAAAAGGATGATGGAATAGCGGAAAACATTCTTATAATCAAGGTCAAACAGGGTTGCCTCTTGCTTAAGTATATGAGGTTTATCCTCGTCTTTGATTTTAGAATTGCGAACCATATAGTTGTATACAAGTGCATACACATTTGCATATGGATGGTTACATTTATAAACTTTGTTTATACCGCATATAAAAAAACCATAATCTGAGTTACCCACTCCACAAGGAACGTAGATTCTATCTTGGGATTTAATTATTTTAGCATTGACATAGTAGGTATCATACTCATCCCTAATATCAATCGGATCTTCAATAATGTCCATGTATCCATCTTCTTCTGAAGATAGCCCATGATGATTTGATTCTCCAAGAAGTTTAGTAGTCGCTTCCTTTTCCAGTTCTTCTGCTTTACGAGTAGCGTCCAAAGCCTGAGCTACCTCTACCTCTGCTAGTTCACGTAAAACTTGAACATCTACTGCTGAAAGCCAAGTATCAATTGCCCAGATAGCTGCTTCTTCCACAACAGAATACTGTTTTATAAGTTTTGTGATCAGAGTATTTCGATCAAATTCGTTTATCGGAGAAGAAGATTTGAGTGTCTCAAGGACACCACTATCATATGCCAACATAAGCAAATTAACTTTTTTAAAATCGTTTGTATAGAAATCGCTAAAGAAGCCCTTTATTCTAACACGGGACATGAGTATACTAGGTTTTTGCTGAAATACGGATTTTATCTCCATCTTGCCCATTTTCCTAACCTTCTTTAATTATTGTAAATTAGCATCTGGACCTTGAACATTTTCCATAGAATGTTCAGTTACAGATGTTTTACACTCTCTTAGAATATCATGTGGTTCCTTCTCTACTTCATTAGACACATCATTTTTCATATTTTGAAATGCGGTAAGTTTTTGTTCTGCTAATCTAAATGCAGCTTCTGCCTCATCATAATCACGCTGAGACTTAGCATAATCTTCCTTAGCCTTTTCAAGTTTCGTTATTGTATCAACACTGTTTGCTTTCGTTTCTGAAATTGCAATAGCATTTGCTTTTTCCATTCTTTCTTTTGTTGAAAGTAAAGAGTTGGCTGCTTTAGATTTTAATAATAATGCTGCATTGTATTCATTCTGTGCTTTTAACAAGTCAACTGATGCTGCAATCTTTTCTATATTTAAGATTCCAGCAATTGATACATCATCACCACTTCCACGTTGTGAGAGCGTGGGAAGATATTTTTCAACCTCATCACAGCCAACTTCAAAGCCATGTTCACCGAAGATCGTTAAAACTGATCGATAGAAAGAATCAAGTTCATCATTTCCGGAATAAGAATCATCAATGCCGTCCGTACCAATAAAAACTGCTAGTGGAATTTCCTTGCTTACAAAATAACGAAATTCATCTGATGCATCAGAATCACATATAGATGTAGTGATATTGGAGTGACAATTATCGTCCCAAGGTATAGGTTGTGAGAAGTTCCCTTCCTTATCAACGGAAACACATTTCCCATCTCCTATATGCAGACCAAACCAATACTCTATCGTTGCTCCGATTATGATTAAAGTAGTACCATAAGCTTTTGCTGCATTCTCTCCACTTTGATAATATTTTTTATATTTATCTGCTACAACAGCCAATTCACTCTCAGAGAAAGGATTCTCTGTGCAGTCATCCTCAACAAGGGTATGCCAAGCAGAAAGGATACTTTTAGATAATTGAGCAAATATGGTAGAGTGATTTATCTCGTTGTTCAATTCATCAGGAGCAATCCTCTCCATAAATTCTTTCACACAATTCATAGCTGCTTGAACTGCAAACCTTGATCCTATCTCTGTACGAGGGTAGTTATCACTACCATGACCATCAGCAACTACGGCTATCGTCATGGTATCTGATGTATAGCTTCCAGATGCATCTTCACACACTTTGTTTACTCTAATATGGTTATGTCCAATAGAAGTTCTATTAAATGCCTTCATAGATATAGACATTGGATAAAAGCCCCCTTATGAGCAAGTCTCACTTACCAATTGCTCCAATCAGCTGCATTTACAGGATCTGAAGTGTTCTCATTGTCTACATCTTCTATTACACCCTTAACAATATTTCCAGAATCTTCTTCTGGTGAACTTAAATGATCGCTAGACTGCTTGCTGTGGCTTTGGAATTCGGACGCACGAATACTTACCTTGTGAATCATTTTTTTTAGCATATTTTTATCTTTAACTGTAATAACCGACTCACTATTACCTGTGAATTTTGCAAGTACATCCTTGTCTGCTTCGCCATCAATATCAATAGCAATAGCAATTTTAATAGAATTCTTAAACCAGTTATTGTTTTTAACTTGAGCAAGACCTTTCTCCCAATTATCAGTTGGACCACCATCACTGAACAACAAAATAACCGGGGCAAACGCACCTGTCTGGGACTGTAAGAATTCATTGCGTGATAATTTTTTATCAAGTTCAATAAGGGCTGCACCAAGGTCGGTTAAACCACCTGCATTTAAATCATTCCAAATAATATCTTCAATACCTACTGGTCCAGATTGAGGTGTAATCCAAGAACAACCATCTGAGAATTGCATAATAGCTACTCTAATTTCAGCATCATCATTTTGCTTTGAGATTTCAGTTAGGTCCGGAATACATTCTTCCATCGCAGCATTCACTTTCCCTATTTTCTCGCCGTACATACTACCAGAAGTGTCAACAAGATAGAAGAGGGTCATAATTTTTCGAGGAGCTGGTGCAATTTTATCAAGTAGTGACATCATTCATACTTCCTTTCATTAATTAGATAATTTTCCCACTATTTTTAGACATATTTCCAAATTCAATAACAAATCCACTTTGTACAGGAACGGTTTCATTTGGCGCTAATGCACGTTGCGATCCATCAGGAAGATTCACTTTCCAGTTCAAAGTAGAAAGGTTTCGAATCCCATATATAGAGGGGTTCTTCTTGTTGGCAATGACTTCACCTAATACAGAGTTGATATCATCTTCCGAGGAATCGACATGCCATAAATAAATCTTACTACCAACAAATAGCGGTACATGATAAGAACGTGTTTCAAGTGTATTCCATCTCGATAAAGTTTTCCCGCATTCAAAGCATTTGCTTGAGGGCCCATCAGACGCAAACATTTCCTCATTACAATTAGGACATTTAATAATGTCGGCTTTGAGTCTAAAGAAAATGTCTAGCCATTCCTTTTCTATAATTCTCGGTGCTTTTTTTAACATCACATCTTTGCTGAAGGCTTTTGCGAACGCTTCCTTCACATATAACGGATATACGTTCCAAAACAATTTAAGATTATGATCCGTACCTGGAATCGGGCGGTTTCGACTATCAGTAGGATCAAAGATAAATACTGGGTCAGTTCCATAATATTTTCTTTCCAACTCCTTCGTCATACAAGGAGGTGTTGAATAACGCCCCTCTAATGGATGGTTAATAAACAATAACCGGAATAAAATAACTGCAAGTGAGAACCTATCTGAAGACTTATCTGGGTCATTCAACATTTGCACAATTTCCGGTGCCATGTAGCGCTGTTTACCCATAATTCCAAGATTGGTTCCATATGGTGAAACATTGTCATTGTCACAGATGAGTACTTCTCCGTTTGATGGATCAATAAAGAAATTACCATTGTTAATATCCTGATAACTGTAACCTCTATTATGTAACTCTCTATAAGCCTGAATGATATTAATAGCCGCAGTAGCAATCGCTTCAAAAGATTTAAAACGTACCTGTTTTCTCTTTGCAGAACCTACAAAAAATGCCGTTAATTCCTCATAGCCTTGTGGACGAATATCCATAATATAACCAAACTGGTCATCTAAGACAGAAGTTATACCAATCGGCCATAGAAATGAATTTGTTGGTGCTCCCTTGACGATATTGTTTTCAAGATTAGCGTAAAACTCCTTCTCTTTTCCTTTAAAAACCCCTTTATGATACCACTTTAAAGCATATTCTCTCCCATTATAGGAGACCTTGTATACCGTACCTTGTCCACCTGAGCCAAACTCTGAAATAACAGTTGCTTCTCCACCGAGCTTCATTGAAACCTTATCTCCAGCTTTTAAAACAGCCATGTACTCTTAACCTCCACGCCTATTGTGCCTTTTGGCAGTATATTATTATGAATCTTTACTATTTAATTTATATTAGCTAATCAATCTTTTGATATACTTCATGTGAAAATTTTCCTATAACATAATAATAAACTATCATCAATTTTTTTGGAATGGTCTATGAAATCCAATTCTTGTAAAAAATGAACTTCTATCCCGAGAATAATAATACAAATTTCACACATTTGTTTGTGGGCATACATCGTTTGGGTTCTTTCGACTACGTATTTACCACTAATTCCTACTAAATTAATTCAACATAAAACTAGGAAGTTGCGACCCTTATAAATCAAACCTTCTAAAAAAAATCCTGTATCGAGTAGGAGGAGGTGACGAACCTCCGACCTCTCACACCACCGTACGTACGGACCCGTATACGGCGGTTCAATCTTATACTAAGCATGTACTTTATTGTAATGTTGAACACAAGAGATTAGTCCG